>DASYPP010000101.1:0-2358 GCA_036006525.1 Gemmatimonadales bacterium | reverse complement strand
GCGGCCCGACCGGGTCAGCACCCGAGCGACCGCGACCTCGGCCGGGTCGTCTGTTCCCGTGGCCGAACGCGCTGCACGTGCCGCCACGGCGAGCACAGCGGTAGGCAGTCGCGAGGCCGCCCAGCTTCCGTCCGGCAGGTCGCGCAGCCACTCCTCGACACCGGGCGAGAGTGACTCCGGGTGCCAGTCTGGGCCGAGCACGATCATCCCGGGCGCCTCCGGACCGTCGGGATCAGCCGACTCTCCGATGAGCAGGGCTCGGCGCACGGCATCGGCCATGAGCGGGCTGATCGCTACTAAAAAGGCCTGCTCACCCGCGTCGAACAAGGGGCGGTCGGGCTCCCGGAACATGCCCAGGCCGCCCCAGACTTCGCCGGCGCGGGTACGCAGCGCAGCGACCATTTCCTGATCACCGCCGTCGGCCATGAGGGCATGCCAGCGGGGGCTTGAGCTTGGATCGCCGCCGGTAGCCTCGTACAACGTCGATACCCCGCGCGGCGAGCGCGCCACATCTGTGAGCTGAAGGACGTCGTCCTCCACGTACTCCTGGACGAGCCAATCGGGAGGTAACTCCAGCATTTCCTCATTGAAGTGACTCGTCACCAGTCCCGAAGCTGGGTCAATGGTGTAGCAGCACGGAGCCACAGCTTGGGGCACCGCATCAGCCAGCACAGGGCTGGAGGCGCGCCAAAAAGCCACCATGTCCAATCCCTGTTTGGACAGCCGGGCGATCTTGTCCTCCGCACGCGCGAATCGCCGGTGGCGATCCATGCCCGACAGCGTACGGCTTTCCGGGCGGCACGAAAATGCCAGATTTCTGCTATGTCCCCGGTTCCGCGGCAGTCCTACTGTCGGAGGACAACCGCTAGGAAGGGAGTCAGGGATGACCCAGACCAACCACGATCAGGGGAACCCGCCACCACTGACAATCATCCAGCCAGGCGAGCGAGAGGTCACTGGCGATCTTGGCGGGATCGGTGTTGCTTTCAAGCTGTGGGGACGCGACACGAACGGGATGGTTTCAGTGGTTGAGCACCCATTTCGCGTCGGGGCCCTCGTGGAGCCGCACCTACACACTCGAGAAGATGAGTACTCCATCGTCACCGAAGGAGAAATCGGCTTTCGATCCGGTAGCCGGGAAGTGGTCCTCGGTCCCGGCGGCTACATCACCAAACCTCGCGGCGAAATGCACGCCATGTGGAACGCAGGTTCGGTCCCAGCACGAATGATCGAGATCATCAGCCCTGCTGGACTCGAAAACTTCTTCTGCGAAGTGTCAGAGATTGTCCGCGCAGGCGCGCCCCCCGACCTAACTCAGGTAGTCGCACTCGCCGAGATCTACGGTGTCCAGTTCGGTGAACCAGACTGGCTTCCAGAAATTATCGACCGCTACAAGCTCAACGCATACTCGTGAGGTCTGTCGACCCTCGGAGGACAACCGCGCCAGGAAGGGAGCCAGCAATGAGCCCAACCAACCAAGCCATCGCTCTCCTCTTCTAGGTCGGCCATGCCTGCTGGCGCCGCATCTCCCGAGGAACTCGAAGGAATGCTGGAGGACGCCTGCCTGCTCAATGACACATCGTTCCTACCCAACCTGTTCGACGTGGACGCCGTCTTGCTGGCCCGAGGGACAAACCAGGTACGCGGGCGCCCCGCGATAGCCAATGTGATCATCGAACAGCTTCGGGATGGCGGCAGCTACGTCGCCGCACCACAGCTGGTGATGCAATCCGGTCCGCTCGCCTTGATCATCTCCGATGCCGCAATCTCGGTGGCCCGGCGAAGCCTGGACGGTTGGCATTATGTGATCAGTCGGCTCGATTTGTGACCTGCTCCCCACCTGACTTGCGCCCGTCTCCCAGCGAACGAGTCACGATTTCGCTGACTTCTTTCATCGCTCAGTTCGATCGGTTTCCTCGCATGCTTCTGGCCTTATGAGCGGTCGTGACCACGAGACAACGGTTGATACTCCACTTTCGAAGCGAGCCGTTTGGGAGACGAGCAGCGGTCGAAGCGCTAACCCCGAGTTCAGCCTCCCGCCGTTTGCCTTCGATTATCATGAGCCCCGCGTTGAGGCGTCCCTTCACAAGCCGACCGGCCGGCGGGACGGACAGCCACGGCTGGCGCCCGCGGGGCGGCATGGCCGGTGAGCGGTATCCCTTTCGCTCACTGTTACCTGGCCAGTGCCCAGGCCCCGAACCGCCTCTGCCCACAGGCGATACCTCATGATGAGAAGCGCGGCTACGGCTGAGCAAGAGCCCCGCAGATCGCCTCTTCGTACCGCTTAAGGCCGTGCTCGATCAACGTTGGTGGGTCGCTGCTGAAGTCGCCGGTGAAGAATCCCGCATCGAAGACGAT
>DASYPP010000100.1:0-3159 GCA_036006525.1 Gemmatimonadales bacterium | reverse complement strand
CAGCGACCGAGTAGACCGCCACGGCTTCGAGGCCCTCTTCATGGCAGGCGCGAATGATTCGCAAGGCGATTTCGCCTCGGTTTGCGACCAGGACGCGCTTCATAGGGCGGTAAGGCGGTAAGGCGGTAAGGCGGTAAGTATGACCAGCCGAGGTCTGGGGATCACGGTAAACGCTTCAATGGTCCCGATTTGAAGCTGAGTTGATGGATGAGTTGCAGATTGATTCCCCATGATGCCCTATGAACGATTGCAGGCGTGGCAGGTCAGTCACCGTTTGGTGCGGAGAATCTACCTGGCAACGCAGAAATGGCCAAAATCTGAGCTGTACGGCCTCACTTCCCAGACCAGAAGATCAGCTTTCTCGGTTCCCGTTAACATCGCCGAAGGGTCAGCAAAGCGCGGGAGTCGAGAACTCAGGCGTTTCCTGGATATCTCGCTGGGTTCGCTGTCAGAACTCGCCTATTGCATTCTGTTGGCGAGAGACCCGGCGTACTTGTCGGAAGAAGAATGGGCCGATATCGATGCTGAGAGGAACCTGGCAGGGAAGCTACTCTGGGGACTCTACGAGAAAGTGAGGAATTCCTAGGCTGTTACCTACCGCCTTACCGCCCTACCGCCTTACCGCCTAGTGCCCGCACGCTCCCAGCGGCCGGTCGCCCAGGGGCGAGAGCAGGCCGCCACAGAGGACCGCGTTGAAGTGCGCGGCGGCGGCGTAGATGCGCCGGACATCCATGGTCCAGACGGTGCCCCCGACCCGTTCGGTCCGGATCAGATCCGTCACCGACAGCACGTCAGTCGTGGGACCGGTGGAGGCGGCGTGGACCCGGACCAGGCGGACCGGCACGAGGTTGGTGAAGGGGACCGCGGCGGTATCGGCCATGGGGGTCAGGCACACCGGCCGGCGGGCAGCCACGGCGCCCAGCGCCTGGCGCACCGGCAGCGCCGGATCGACCTCCAGGGAGGTGGCGATCTGGGCGCGGTAGAGCGAGTCGGTAGTGTAGATCCGGGGATCGAGCGGGAGGACGTCGCTGCGGCGGCTGGTCTCCAGCGAGGCATACCATACCGCGAGCGTTTCCAGGTCGGAGCCGGTGAGCAGGACCCCGTTCTGGGGACAGGACGATAGCAGGTTGTCGCCCAACTCCAGGATGTAAGGGGGCATGGGCGGTGCCGGCTCCCGGGGCCGCCGTTCCCGCGCCGCGTCCCAGCCAAAACTTTCCACGAACATCCGGGCCCGGTCCATCTCGACCATCCAGCGGAAGACGATGGCCGAATCGACCAGGAGCCGGAGAGACTGGTCCAGCGCCGTCGCCGAGAAATCGAGATAGATGATGCCGGGTGGGTCGCCGACGTGCCCGCGGAGGTGCCAATCCCGCGCATCGGCCAGGTAGAACCGGCCCAGGTGGAGCCACGCCACTCCGTCATCGGGCGCGGTCGCCAGGTAACGGCCCAGCATCTGGGTGGCCACGGTGCGGTCTCCCTGCCGCTCCAGCATGACTGCCCGGGGTGCCACGGAGGGATCCATGGAGCCTTGAGCGAGAACGACCGGAACCGGCGCCAGCGAAACGGCACCAACCAGGGCGAGAAGGAGGTTCGCTGAGCGGAAACGCAGGGTCATGAAGCGGCGATGTAGGGAAGATTCAAACATGTAATGCCGGCCGCATTATGGCTAGGGGGACGTCCAGAAGCCACTCAGGAAGCACCTCCAGGTACTGCCAAAGGAGTGAGGACTAAGGACTAAGGACTGCGAGTTTCAAAAGTCCAGCCGGTTGGCATCCAATCCCGAATCTCTAAGTCCTTAGTCCTTAGCACTTAGTCCTGTGTTCAGAGGGGCATACAGCCGTGTTTCTTGGGCGGATTCTTGTCCCGCTTGGTGGCCAGGGCACGGAGGCCATCGATCAGGCGGGGCCTGGTGTCCCGGGGGTCGATCACGTCGTCCACGAATCCCCGCTCCGCCGCCAGGTAGGGGTGAGCGAACTTGGTGGTGTATTCCTCGATCAACCGGGCGGTCGCCGCCTCCTTGTCGTCCGCCTGCTCGATTTCTTTCTTGAACAGGATCTCCACCGCGCCCTTGGGCCCCATCACCGCGATCTCGGCCGTGGGCCACGCGAGGTTGATGTCGCCCCGAATGTGCTTCGAGCTCATCACGTCGTACGCGCCACCGTACGCCTTCCGGGTGATCACGGTGAGCTTGGGTACGGTGGCCTCGCAGTAGGCGAACAGCAGCTTGGCGCCGTGCCGGATGATGCCACCGTGCTCCTGGGTCACCCCGGGGAGAAATCCCGGCACATCCACGAAGGTGACCAACGGAATGTTGAAGGCGTCACAAAAGCGGATAAAGCGGGCGGCCTTGGTGGAGGAATTGATATCCAGGACGCCGGCCAGCACCGCGGGCTGGTTCGCGATCACGCCGACCGACTGCCCGCCCAGCCGGGCGAAGCCGGTCAGGATGTTGCCGGCATAGTCCCGATGCACTTCGACGAAGAGCCCCTCGTCCACCACGGGCCGGATGACGTCGAGCATGTCGTACGGCGTGGACGGCGAGGCGGGAATCACGTCCAGCAGCGATTCATCGCGCCGGTCCACCGGGTCCTGGGTGCGGCCCCGGGGGGGCGCGTCGAGGTTGTTGCTGGGAATGAACCCGAAGAGCTCGCGGATGGCCGCGATGGCCTGGGGCTCGGTATCGTGCACGAAGTGGGCGACCCCGCTGACGCCGCCGTGCACGTCCGCCCCGCCCAGCTGCTCGAAGCTCACTTCCTCGTGGGTCACCGTCTTCACCACGTTGGGCCCGGTGACGAACATGTAGCTCACCCCGCGAACCATGAATACGAAGTCGGTGATCGCGGGGCTGTACACCGCTCCACCGGCGCAGGGACCGAGGATGGCGGAGATCTGGGGAATGACACCGGAGGCCAGGGTGTTCCGGAGGAAGATGTCGGCGTAACCGCCCAGCGAGACCACGCCTTCCTGGATCCGGGCCCCGCCGGAATCATTGAGCCCGATCAAGGGGGCGCCGGATTTCATGGCGAGGTCCATGATCTTGCAGATCTTTTCGGCGAAAGTCTCGGAGAGGGAGCCGCCGAAGACGGTGAAGTCCTGGGAAAAGACGTAGACCAGCCGGCCGTCGATCCGGCCGTAACCGGTCACCACGCCGTCGCCCGG
>DASYPP010000099.1:0-25556 GCA_036006525.1 Gemmatimonadales bacterium | reverse complement strand
AAGCTCCTCGCGGGGGCCGCGGTGTACACGCGGCGGCCGCGGCGGCCCCTTCTTGATGTCAGATCAAGCAAGAAGAAGTCCGGAACTGAACTAAGTAATAACAGTTGAACAAAGAAGCTGGAATGGGCAGGGAGCGCACCGCGGTCACCGCGCTCCACCGCGGCCGCCGCGAGGAGCTTTGCTGGTGCCGAGGCCGGGCTACCCGCAGAGGACTCTATGCTCCAGCCAGACCGCTCGGAACCCGCCGGCAACCGGACCCTGGTTCTTGAAACTCAACTGGAACTCACCAACCACCATGCTGTCGCTGCCGGTATCCCGGAATTGGACTCGACCCGTGTCGGCCGCCTCGCACGATTCTCCGGTCACGCAATACGACGCGGCGCCGACCTGCTCGTCTGAAGGCCAGGCGAAAACGCCGCTTCCCAGGCTTGCCCGGGATTTCCAGATGGCGAGCCGGAGAAACGGCGGGGACGGTTGCGCCGCCGAATCGACCGGCCCGGTAGTCAGGAGAATGGAGACCGCCGCGCCATCCCAGGGAGCACAGTCCCCCATCGCGGTGGCATGGGTGAACGGCTTGGGCAATTGGTTCAGCTCGGTGGAGTTGCTGCAGGCGAGCAAGCAGGCAACGGCAACCGGTCCGGCGAAGTTGATGCGCATGATTACACCGTTCTTCCGCCTACCTGGACAAACCCGTGCATCTATAGGCGCTAGAGGAAAGTTTACTAAAACCGGAACCTGTCGTGTGCCTCTTTTGGCGCCAGGTTTATCAGGGCAGGAGCTCCCCCTCCGTGTCTGTCGCCATCGGGATACGTGTGCTCCCAATAGCGACCATCGCCGGGGTCCCGATACAGAACACTCCACCCATCCGGATGGGTACTGATTCGAGTCAAGTAATCCTTGGTGAGAAACTGAATGCGCTTATACGTATCATCCGGAACAACCGCTCCTGCGTCGGTTGTCCAGCCCGCTACGAGCTTTGATTCGTTGCTCTTGAGGAAAGCCATCCGGCGGCTGCCTTGGTGTAGTCTTCAGGCTTTGCAAAAACTCCTCGCGGTGGACGCGGTGTACACGCGGTTGCCGCGGTGAACTGCTTTGAACTTAAATAAGTTTGCAGTCATCCCGACATGTTAGCAAGCGAAGGTGTCATTCAGAGGGCTGCTCGCGATGACAGACTGGGCAAGGAGCACACCGCGGTCACCGCGCTCCACCGCGGCCTCCGCGAGGAGCTTTTGCCGATGCGACGCTACACTTTCCTTCCACCCACCCAGGTGTTTTTCACCACTGATTGATCGGCCCCGAAAAGGAGTCCGTCCAGCAAACCACTCGCGTCGCACCCGGCCAGGAGCGGCGCCGCGAGGTCTACCGTGAAGAAATCGGCTTCCTTCCCTTCCGCCAGGGTGCCGACCGGCAGATCGAGCGCGGCGGCGCCTCCGATCGTCGCGGCCTCGAACAAACGCCGGGCGAGGAAACCGTCTTCCGGGCGAAGGGCGCCGCGGGTCTGGTCCGCCAGGCGCTGCTCGTATTCCATCCAGCGCAGGTCCTCGAACATCGCGATCCGGAGATTGGAATCACTGCCCACGCAGAGCCGGTTGTCGGCCCAGTGCACGTTCCGAAGTTGGGGAATGCCGTCGCCCAGGTTGCCCTCGGTGAGCGGGCAGAGACACACCCGGCCGCCCGCGGCGAGATAGGCGTCCATGTCCTCCACCTCAGTGTGGGTGCAATGGATCGCGGTGATATTGGAGCAATCCTTCGCCGCCCGGGTCAGCACCGCCATCGGCGGAATGCCATAGGCCGCGATGCAGTCTTCGACTTCCTTCCGCTGTTCCTCGATGTGAATATGGAAGACCTGTCCCCGCACGACCGACTCGGCGTGCAGCTCGGCGATCTCATCCGGAGTGGCCGCCCGAATGCTGTGGGCGACGGCGCCGAGTGACTGGGAGGCGGGATCCAGTTTCGGGGCGATCCGGTCCATCTGGTTCCAGTATTCGCTGGGACTCGCGGTGGCGAAGCGAAGCTGACCACCCGCCAGCGGCTGACCGACGCCACCGGTGCGATAATATGCCAGCAGCAGCTTGATCCGGATCCCTGCCTCGGCGGCGGCCTCCAGGATCAACCGGTCGAACCCGTAGTCGGTGGTACCCCGGGTGTGATGGAAGTAGTGGAACTCGCCCACCGTGGTGACGCCGGCGGCCAGCATCTCGCGGAAGGCCCGCAGCGAAATCCGCTTGAACGGTTCCGGGTCCAGCTCTTCCACCAGCCGGTACATCGCCTCGCGCCAGCTCCAGAAGTTGCCCATCCCGGCGGGGAACCGGTCGCCCTTGCCCCGGAGTCCGCGCTGAAACGCATGGGAATGGACATTGACCATACCGGGCAGCATGGCCTGGCCGGCGAGCCGGGTGGTGGGCGTGAGGCCGAGCCGGCCGATGCGGGTGATCTTGCCGGCGTCGAGCTCGAGCTGGATGCCCGGTTCGAATGCACTGCCGGTCCAGGTCAGGTCGGCTTCGAAGACAGTAGTCATGGTATTTGCCAGTGCATCACCGATCCAGACATCGCGGGTCCCGAGATGCAAAAGCGCCTCGCGGAGGACGCGGTGTACGCGCGGCGGCCGCGGTGAACAGCTTCAAACATACTGTCATTCCGAGCGCAGCGAGGAATCTCAAAGCTCGTTTGCGCTTGAAGCTTGAGATCCCTCGCTAACGCTCGGGATCGACAGCACCATTGTCCAATTGACGTCCGGGCAGCGCGCGCACCGCGGTCGCCGCGCTTCACCGCGGCCGCCGCGAGGAGCTTTTGCAGGGCTTAACCGAACATAGACATCGGATGAGGACAAACTCTACTGACAGAACCTGGTGACCAGCCGGTCCACGATCGCCCCGCCCTGCTCCAACTCCTCCAAACCGATGCTTTCGTTCGGCCGGTGTGCCAGCTCGATCGACCCCGGCCCGAACACCACGCACTCCAGCCCGGCATGCTGAAACCAGCCGCCGTCCGTCGTGTACGCGATGGTGTGCTCGCCCGACTGGTCAACTTCGGCGCAGCACGCCTTGAATATGTCCGCCGTTCCATCCACCAGCATCGGCGGGCTCTCGTTCACCATCTCGAACTCAAACGGCTCGGCCTCGAGCGCCGATTCGACCCGCCGTCGGATCCGGTCCAGCACGGGCTCCCGCGCCATGCCGGGCAGCAACCGGAGGCCGACGTCCAGCACACAGCGTTCGGGAATGACGTTGACCGCAGCTCCGCCGGCCACCTGGGCCACGTTCAGGGTGACAAATGGCACCGGCTCGAAGAAGTGTCCCAGCTCCGGACGCTCCCGCTCCAGCTCGGCCCGCAACTCCGCCAACGCCACGATCGCCCGGCCGGCCGGCTCGATCGCGTTGTGACCCAGGTGAGGATAACCGCTGTGCGCCGCCCGGCCGCGAAAGGTAAATCGGAGCTTGATGTGACCCTTGTGCATCCGGGCCACCTTGAGCGTGGTCGGCTCTCCGATGACGGTCCGCCGAGGCAGCGTCTCGGGACGGGACCCCGACTCGGCGAAACGCCGGGCGCCCATGGTGCCGACTTCTTCATCATAGGTGAAAACGAGGGCCAACGGGTGGCGAAGTCGGGCGGGGGCCACCGCCGCCATGCGATTCATCGCGAGCGCGAGGAACCCTTTCATGTCGGCCACGCCGCGGCCGAAGCAGCGGTCATCGCGGCGGGCCATCTGGAACGGGTCTGATTCCCACTCCGCCTCGTCGGCCGGGACCACGTCCATGTGGCCGGAAAGGACGAGCCCGTCTCGGCGAGCTTCGCTCCCTGCCGGGCCGGCGACAATGACCAGGTTGGTCTTGGAGTGGTCGGCGCTGAAGACCCGATCGATTCGCACGCCGGGCCGGTCCAGATAGTCAGCGATGAAATCCGCGATCGGCAGGTTGCTGTTGCGGCTGACCGAATCGAACCCGACCAGGCGGCCCAGGAGATCGGCGGTGCTCAGAGATGACACAACACAGCTCCTGGCGGAATCACTATGAACGTAGCTGTCATCCCGGGCGTTAGCGAGGGATGCCGCCAGGAGCTTCTTGAAACTCCGTCAGCTGGCCTTGAGTATCAGCAGAATCTGCCGTAACGAAGCCACTACCGACGCGTACTGCGACTTCTTCACCACGTTGGTCAGCTGGAAAGGATCGGTCGAGAGGTCATAAAACTCGTTCTGGTTGTTCAGAAAGTTGATGTAGACGTACTGCGACGTCCGCACTCCACGGAAGTTCTGAGCCGCCGTGAACCCCAGCTGCTCGAACAGGATTTCGGTGCGCCAGGACGTCCCCGGATTGTTGGCCAGGGGCAGGAGGCTCCTCCCGTTCACCTTTCCCGGAGGCACCACCCCCGCCCACTCGGCGATGGTGGGGGCGATGTCGATGTTGGACACCAGGCTGGCATCCTGCCGGGGAGGAAGACCCGGCACCCGGAGCAGGAACGGAACGTGGATGCACTCCTCGTAGGGGCACGCCTTGACGTCGAGCAACCGGTGCTCGCCCCACGAGAGGCCGTTGTCGGAAAGGAAGATGACCAGGGTATTGGCCCACCGGCCGGACTGCTGCAGGGCGGTAATGACCGACGCCATGCCGCGATCTGCCGCCCGAAGCGACTCGGCGATGCGCTGGTGGAACGAGTCGCTGGTCGCCCGGCGCGCCGAGCCGATCAAGGGAAGATTCTTGACGAAATTGGCCTTGTCGCTCACGTCCGTCTCGTTGTACGCCGGCGGACGCCACAATGGCATGGAGGCAAAGGAGCCGACATCGGCGGAATAGGGAATCGCCCTGTCGTGCGGGGCGTATTCGGTAAAAAAGAGCATCATGGGCTGGCGAGCCGGCGTGCTGTTGATGAACGAGACCGCCCGGTTCGCGAGCAGGTTGGTCGAGTAATCCTGCATGCCGGAGTAGGTGTGAATGACGCCGTTCTCAGCGAGCGTGTACTTAGTGTAGCCGTTATCTCCGTTCAGGAAATCCCGGAATACCTGGAAGTCGTCCCAGCCCGGCGGAATGGAAGGCGAAATCTTGGCGTAGTCATTGAGGTACTTGCCGATCATCCCAGTCCGGTAGCCGGCCGAGTGCAACCAGGTGGCGACCGTCGAGGTGGCATTGAACTTGGTGGCACCGCCATTAGGCAGGTTGTTATTGTAGACTCCGGTATTGTGCGAGTAGAGCCCGGTGAGAATCGACGCCCGGCTGGGACAGCAGAGCGGCGTGCTGACGAAGGCGTTGCTGAACGTGATGGATTCGGGCCCCAGCAACGCCGAGGTGAGCGGCAAATACTGGTAACTGTCGTAGCGCTGGTCGTCGCTCATGATCACCAGCACGTCCCGCGGCACCGGATTGGCCACGGTCGCGTTCACTACCGCCGAGGGGATAAGGTTGCCTATAGTGTCCCGGGCGACGGCGGCAAAGGTGACCGGCCCTTCCGGCAGGGTGTAGGCATTGAGCGCGACCTGGTACGGCGGCGCCGTGACCTCGAGGCCAAGATTGGCTCCGTTCATCTTGAACTGGACGCCCGCGATCAAAGCGGGGTCGGAGACATTGGCCGTCACTTCCATCACGCCGCTGATGTTGGAGCCCTCCGCCGGGAAGGTGATCTCCACCAGTGGCGGCTGCTCCGCAAAGGCCAGGTCATCGAACCAGCCGGTACCGAGGTCGGTGGGCTCCGGAGCCACACGAAGTTGGACCCGCGCCACAACAGTTCCCGCCGGGCTGGTGAAGGAACCGGAGAGAGCAGTCCAGTCATTGGTTCCGTTGACCGTCCCAACCGGCTCCGTACCCAAAACGTCCTGGGCAGGAACGCTGTCGCCGAAACCAGAGGCGTCGAGCCAGAGGATATCGAGAGCCGCTTCACCAGCGGACAGTCCATCCGAGGCCACCCAACCCGAAGCGTCATAGGTACTTCCCGCAGTGACGCTCACATCCTGGTACACCACGCGCGAGCCGAGTGACGTCGCGCTGATTCTCTGGGAGGCCGCTCCGCTGTGAACCTGGGCGTTATCCAGCCCTCGGCCAAGGGAATCCACGCCCTGCCATCCCGAGCCACCGGCTTCGAAGCCTGGATCCAGCAGGAGATTGGTGGATGCGTAAGCACGGGGCGAGGTTACGGCCCTGGGTGGGGGCGGAGCGGACGGCTGATCCGAGACGCAGGTGGTGAGGAGGACCAGGAGCACGAGAAACGGCAAACGACCACGCACAAAGGCGCGAGCGGGCATAAACCATCCTATTAGTTGAGGCGTACGGGGGAATGCATCAAATTGCATGCCCCGATGGGTTTCGTCAAACGCCTCGTTCCTTACAGGATGTACCGCCTCAAATCGTCGTCATTGACAATCTTGCTCAGTCGCTTCTTGACCTCCGCCGCATCGAACACCACCCGCTTGCTGGGGTAGTCCGGCAGCTCGAACAGCAGGTCTTCCATCAGGGTGGACATCACCGTGTGGAGCCGGCGGGCGCCGATGTTTTCCATCCGGTCGTTCGCCATGAAAGCGAGCCGGGCGACCTCGGCGATGCAGTCGGTGGTGAATTCCAGCTCGACGCCTTCCGCCGCGACCAGCGCCTGGTACTGCTTGGTGAGCGCGTTCTCCGGCTCGGTCATGATCCGGATGAAGTCCTGCTCGGTCAGCGGCGTCAGCTCCACCCGGATCGGGAAGCGGCCCTGCAGCTCGGGGATCAGGTCCGAGGGCTTGGAGACGTGGAACGCGCCGGCCGCGATGAAGAGGATGTGATCGGTCCGGACGTAGCCGTAGCGGGTTTGCACGGTGGAGCCTTCCACCACCGGGAGCAGGTCACGCTGGACACCCTCGCGTGATACGTCGGGCCCGCTGCCCTGGGCGCGGTCGCCGGCGATCTTGTCGATCTCGTCGATGAAGATGATGCCGTGGTTCTCTACCCGGTCCAGCGACTCGTTCACCACGTCGTCCATGTCCACCAGCTTCTTGAGCTCCTCATCCACCAGGATCCGCCGAGCCTCCGGCAGCTTCACGTTCCGCCGCTTCTTGCGCCGCGGCATCATGTCCTGCAGCACCTCGCTGAAGTTGATGTCGGTGCCCTCCATGCCCTGGGGCGGCTGCATGAACTCCAGCATGGGGAAGCTCTGCGGCGCGACTTCGATTTCCACGTCGCGATCGTCCAGCTTGCCGTCGGCCAGGAGCTTGCGAAGCTTCTCCCGGGAACGCTGCTGGCTCTCGGCCCGGCCGGGCGGAGTTTCCTGCTTCGCCTCTCCGCTGGACGACACCACGAACAGGGTCGGCGCCGGCTCCTTCCCCGGCGTCACCTCCGGCTGGGGCACCTCGGTGAGCGGCGGCAGCAGAAGATCCAGCAGCCGTTCCTCGGCCCGCGCCTCGGCCTGGGGATAGACCTCGTCCTCCCGCTCGGTGCGCACCATGTTGATCGCCGCGTCCACCAGGTCCCGCACCATGGATTCGGCGTCCCGCCCGACGTAGCCCACTTCGGTGAACTTGGAGGCCTCGACCTTGACGAACGGCGCGCCGGCCAGCCGGGCGAGCCGGCGGGCGACTTCGGTCTTGCCGACGCCGGTGGGGCCGATCAGGATGATGGTGTGGGGGGTGATCTCGTCCCGGATGTCTTCCGGCGTCTGGGCCCGGCGCCAGCGGTTCCGAATCGCGATGGCAACGGCGCGCTTGGCCGCATCCTGCCCGACGATGTAGCGATCCAGCTCCGCCACGATCTGGCGGGGCGGCATCTCCTCCAGCCAGGGAGTCGGCGGTTCGGTGACTTCGGGAGCCGGTTGATGCGCGTGCAGAGGAAGTGGATCGTTCATACTGGTTTCCTTCAGCTGCTGGAACCGTACGGGTTCCTGAGTGAATCTGCCGTTTTCAACTTAGAGCCGCAGAGGCTCAGAGGATTCAATTGAGTAGCATCACTATGGAAGCCCGACTACACCGGTTCGACGATAGTAATGTTCTTATTGGTGTAGACACAGATATCGGCGGCAATCTCCATGGACCGTTGAACAATGTCTCTGGCACTCAGCTTGGGGTCGGTATACATCGCCCGGGCGGCGGCCAGCGCGAAGTTGCCGCCCGAGCCGATCGCCAGGATGCCGTCATCCGGCTCGATCAGCTCGCCGGAGCCGGAGAGCAGAAAGCTGTGCTCCACGTCCGCGACCACCAGCAACGCTTCCAGCCGGCGCAGCAGCCGGTCGCTGCGCCAGTCCTTGGCCAGCTCCACCGCGGCCCGCGGCAGGTTGCCGGGATAGCGATCCAGCTTCTCCTCGAACTTCTCGAACAGGGTGATGGCGTCGGCCACCGCTCCGGCAAACCCCGCCAGCACCTTGCCCGACTTCAGCGCCCGCACCTTGTTGGCGCGAGCCTTCATCACGGTCTCGCCGAAGCTCACCTGGCCGTCCCCGCCCAGGGCCACTTTGCCGTCTTTTCTCACTGCGACGATTGTGGTGTGTCTGATTCTCATGTTCCCTCAGGTTCGGCACCTGCTCCTCGCGGAGGCCGCGGTGTACCGCGGTGACCGCGGAAAAACTGATTCTATGCCTTCATCCAATATTGTTGCTGTTCACCGCGTCCGCCGCGCTTCACCGCGGTCGCCGCGAGGTGCTTGTGCTAAGCCCGCGGGTGCGCTTGTTGATAGACTTTCTTCAGCCGTTCTACACTCGTGTGCGTGTAGATCTGTGTCGTGCTCAGGCTCGCGTGCCCCAGCAATTCCTGCACTGCTCTCAAATCCGCCCCCGCGTCGAGCATGTGCGTCGCAAAGGTGTGACGCAGGGAGTGCACCCGGAGTCGCTCGCCGCCTACCAGGTCGAACAGCCGGTGCATCGAGCGCTGGATGCTCCGCCCGGTGAGCCGGCCACCCCGCTGGTTGATGAACACCGCACGGCGGTCCGCCGGCTTGAGACTCCGGATCTGGCCGCGGCGCTCGATGTAGCGGCGCAACACGCCCACCGCGCGGGAACCTACCGGAATGATCCGTTCCTTCCTTCCCTTGCCCCGGACCTTGACCTGGTCAGACAGCAGGTCGAGATCGCCGATGTCCAGCCCCGCCAACTCCGAGAGCCGGAGGCCGCTGGAGTAGAACAGTTCAAGGATCGCGAAATCCCGGAGCGGCCCGAACTGACCCGACTGCGCCGCCGACTCGGCCACCGCGAACAGCGCCTCGGTCTGGCCCTTCTCCATCCAGGTCGGCAACCGGCGATCCAGCTTGGGAATCCTGGTGCTCTTGGCCGGGTTCGCTTCCATCCCGTGGTGGACCTGAAGATAGCGGTAGAAGCTGCGCAGCGCCGACAGCGCACGCGCCGCCGAGCGCTTGGTCAAACCTTTGCGCTGCAGCTCGCCGAGAAAAGCCCGCAGGCCCTGGCGATCGATCCGCTCCCAGCCCCAGTCGCCCTCGTAGTGCCGGCCGCAGAACTCGACAAAGCAGTCGAGATCCCGCCGGTAGGCCTTCACCGTATTGGGCGAGACCTGCCGCTCTTTTTCCAGGTGCTCCAGGTATTCCGCGACCTGATTCATTCAAAGTCCAATTCTGCAAAAGCTCCTCGCGGCGAACGCGGTGAAGCGCGGCGGGCCGCGGTGAAAACCGATTATGGTTTCATCCCGAACGTCCGCGAGGGAGCTCAAGCGACAAACCGAGACGAACCTTGAGATTCCTCGCTGCGCTCGGAATGACACCCATCAGTCTGTTGCTGTTGCCGCGGTCACCGCGGACCACCGCGGTCGCCGCGAGGAGCTGTTGCCATGTTCAACGCGCAGTACCAAGCCCGACCAACCCGACCTGATCCATCCACTCACCAAACTCTCGCTGGGCCCGATCCACCAGCGCCTGTTTCTTTGCATCCTTACGAATCTTCGCGCCGGGCGGCAAAGGCTCCAGCAGCCCGAAGTTCGCGTTCATCGGCTGGAAGTGCCTGGGGTCCGCGTCTCGCAGGTAGCGATACAACCCGCCCAGCATCGTCGTCGCGGGAGGAATCGCCGGCGGCTCGCCCGAGAGCACCCGCGCCAGGTTGATGCCGGCCATGATACCGGTGCCCAGCGACTCGGTATAGCCTTCGACCCCGGTGATCTGCCCCGCGATGAAGACCCGTTCGTCGTCCTTGAGGGTGAGACCGGTGCCCAGCACGGCGGGGCTGTTCACATAGGAATTGCGGTGAATGCTTCCGTAGCGCAGGAACTCGGCGTTGGCCAGGCCCGGAATCGTCGCGAACACCCGCTTCTGCTCCGGAATCCTGAGCCGGGTCTGAAAGCCGACCAGGTTCCACATTTGACCGGCACGGTCCTCCCGCCGGAGCTGCACCACCGCCCAGGGCTCCCGGCCGGTGCGCGGGTCGGGCAATCCCACCGGCTTCATCGGCCCGAAGCGGAGCGTCTCCCGCCCCCGGCGCGCCATTTCCTCTACCGGGAGGCAGCCTTCGAAATACGGCACGCTGTCGAAGTCGTGCCCGCTGAACTGGTCTCCGGCGATCAGTGCGTCGATGAACGCCTCGTACTCATCGTGATTGAGCGGGGCGTTCAGGTAGTCGTCGCCTTCGCCCTTGCCGTAGCGCGACAGCGCGTACAACTGGCCGGCATCCAGCGATTCGTGGGAGACGATAGGCGCGATGGCATCGTAGAACGCCAGCCCCTCCACACCGAGGCGGCCGGCCAGCGCCCGGGCCAGCGTCTCCGAGGTCAGCGGCCCGGTGGCGACGACCGCGGGCGATGGGATCTCGGTGACCTCGCCGCGCACCACCTGGATGTTGGGATGGGAATGGATCAGCCGGTCGGCTTCGGTGGAGAACACGTCGCGATCCACCGCGAGGGCGGACCCGGCCGGCACCCGGGCCTGGTCGGCGCAGCGTAGCAGCAGGCTGCCCAACGCTCGCAACTCGGCTTTCAGGAGGCCGTGTGCGTTGCTGAGCTCGGTCGATTTGAAGGAGTTGCTGCAGACGATCTCGGCCAGCCGTTCGGTCTGGTGCGCCGGGGTCCGGACCACCGGCCGCATCTCGCGCAGGGTAACGCTGATGCCTCGTTCGGCGAGGGCCCAGGCCGCTTCCGACCCGGCCAGCCCTCCGCCGACGACGGTGACGTTCACGTCAGCGCCGCCTCCTCCGCGTCAACCATGACTTCCTTGTGACCGCACTTCATACAGACCCGCGATTCACCGTCGGCCTTGCTGACCCGCTTCTCCCGGCCGACCCAGCCGCAGGCGGGACAGGTCTCGGGTACCGGCTTGTTCCAGGTGGAGAAGTCGCACGCGGGGTAGCGCAGGCAACCCCAGAATGACTTGCCCCGCTTGGTGCGCCGTTCGGCCAGGTCCCCTTCCATGCACTTGGGGCACTTGATCCCCAGGGAGATCGAGCGAGTGCCCTTGCACTTGGGATAGGTGGTGCAGGCCAGGAATTCGCCGAAACGCCCGGTCTTGATGATCATCGGCGAGCCGCAGAGGTGGCACTTCTCATCGCTCGGCTTGTCCGGCGTCTTCTGCTTCTTGAGTGACTGGGCGTAATCGCAGGTCTTCTTGTAGTTGACGCAGGCCAGGTAGGGCCCGAAGCGCCCGCTCTTCAATTCGATCGCCGAGCCGCACTTGGGGCACTTTTCCTTGGCCAGGTCCTGGAGCCCGTGGGCTTCCATCACCAGAGCGTTGATGTCCACGGCTTCCAGGGCCTTGAGGAACGGGCCGTAGAAGTTGTGGAGCACCTGGTGCCAGTCCAGCTCGGCCCCCTCGATCCGGTCCAGCTCGTTCTCCATCAGCGAGGTGAACTCGACGTTGAAGATCTCGGGGAACTTGCTGATCATCACCTTTTCGACCGTCTCTCCCAACTCGGTCGGGAAAAACCGCCGCTGCTCGTTCCTGACATACTCCCGGGCAGTAAGCGTCGAGATGATCGCGCTGTAGGTTGACGGCCGGCCGATGCCCAGCCGTTCCAGCTCCTTCACCAGGCTCGCTTCCGAAAAACGGGGCGGCGGCTCGGTGAAATGCTGGTTCGGCGTGATCGAGCGGACCTCGACCTGGTCGCCCACCGCGAGCGGCGGAATCGGGGACAGGTCGTCCACCGAGCGGCCTTCCTCGGCCTCCCGCCCCTCGGTGTAGAGCACGTGGTAGCCGTTGAAGATCATGACCGACCCGCTGGCCCGGACCAGGTAGCGGCCCAGGTCGAAGTCCACGATGGTCATGTCGTACACCGCGGGCGTCATCTGGCTGGCGACGAAACGCTGCCATATCAGCTGGTAGAGGCGGAACTGGTCCGGCTCCAGGTATTTCTCCAGCTGGTCCGGACGCCGCCGCACGTCGCTGGGACGGATGGCCTCGTGGGCATCCTGCACCCGCGCCGCCTTCGAGGTGTAGGTGTTGGGAGCTTCGGGGAGATAGTCCTTCCCGTACTGGGTTCCGATCAGGTCCCGTACCGCCGCGATAGCCTCGGGAGATACCCGCACCGAGTCGGTTCGCATGTAGGTGATGAGACCCACCGGCCCCTCTTCCCCGACATCGATGCCTTCGTAGAGATCCTGCGCGGTGCGCATGGTGCGGCGAGACGAGAAGCCCAGCTTCTTGGCCGCCTCCTGCTGGATCGTGCTGGTAGTAAACGGCGCTCCCGGTCGTTTCTTACGCTGCTTCTTTTCGACCTTGGAGACGACGAACGGCATCTTCTTCAGGTCCTTCACCACCTGGTCGGCCTCGGCCTGGTTGTGCAGCTGCGGCTTGTGGCCGTCGATCTTGTGGAGGCCGGCTTCGAATTCCTGGCCGTTCTTCGCGCACATGGCCTCGATCGACCAGTACTCCACCGCAGTGAAGGCGCGGATCTCCCGTTCCCGCTCGACGATGAGCCGGAGCGCGACGGTCTGGACCCGCCCGGCCGACAGGCCGGTCCGGATGCTCTTCCAGAGAATCGGGCTCGCCTTGTACCCCACCAGGCGGTCGAGGATCCGCCGGGCCTGCTGCGCGTCCACCTTCCGGTCGTCGATCTTCTGGGGATGGGCCATGGCCCGCTCGACCCCGGTCTTGGTGATTTCCTCGAACAGCACCCGGTGGATCGGGGCCTTGGTATCCAGCTGTCCGGCCACGTGCCAGGCGATGGCCTCCCCTTCCCGGTCCGGGTCGGTCGCCAGGAAGATCTGGCTGGCCCCCTTGGCGGCTTTCTTGATGTCCGCGAGGGTCTTGGTCTTTCCTTTAATAGTGACGTACTTGGGCTCGAAGTTCTTGTCGACGTCCACCCCCAGCTCCCGGGTGGGGAGGTCGCGCACATGGCCCACCGTGGCCTTCACGTCGAAGCCGCGGCCCAGGTACTTCCCGATGGTCTTGGCCTTGGTCGGCGACTCGACGATCACCAGGGAGTTCTTGCCGGACGCAACCGGCCCGTCCCCGTTCTTCCGGGCCCGCACTGCTCGGCGGGCCGGCTTGGGAGCGGCTTCGTCCGCGACCAGGACCGGCGCGGACTTTCTCTTGGTACCGGGACGCGGCTTCGCGACCTTCGACTTGGTTGGTGCCATGGGCTCCAGAATACGATCCAGGTTCAAACGACTCGCAAACTTCCGTGGTACAAAAAACCCGCGGATCGGAACATCCGCAAGACTCCAAACTCCAACATGCGCACCTGCAACGACTTAGAAACCGTAGCGTTGGTCATTGCGGTTTCAATTCAAGCACAACTGGAACACGAAGAACACGAATGCACTACGGAGTGCTCGAAGAGTACAAAGAACCATTGAAGGATTGTTCTTCGTGATCTCCGGATTGTTTCGTGCGCTTCGTGTTCCAGTTTGGGCCAAGCTAAAATCCGGTACGACCTGACCCCGCGCACCAAACCCGACCGGACTACCAACCAGCGTATTGTTTCGCGAGGGCAACGATCTCGTCAGCGGCGGCTTCGGGCGTCTTGGTGTCGTTCTTGACCTCGGCGTCGGCCAGCATATACGTCGCTTCCCGTTCCTTCAGCAAGTCACGCATGAGTCCGGCCGGGTCTTCGCCGACCAGCATCGGGCGGGTGCTTTCGATCGTCGACCGCTTGCTGGCCGTCATCGCCATCGTCTTGAGGTAGACCACGTAGCTGTTGGTCTTGGCCTGCTCCATCTGTCCCGGCTGCACCGCCCACCCGCCACCGGGTGCCAGGACCGAGGGTGGCCCTTCCAGGGCGTGGGCCATGGTCTCTCGCTCCAGCTCCCGGAACCGGGCCTCGCCGTGTACCCCGAAGATGCGAGCAATCGGCATCTGCATCTTGCGTACGATGATGAGGTCGCTGTCGACCAACCCGGTGCCCAGCCGCTCGGCCACCAGGCGGCCGACCGTCGTCTTGCCGCATCCCGGAAGTCCCACCAGCAGGATGTGCCGCCTCATGCGAGCCTGCCCCGGCGTTCCTTCAACGCTGCCAGGTATCCATCAAAATTCCGCCGCATTTCACCCAGGGAATCGCCGCCGAACTTCTCCCTCATGGCCTCGCCCAGGACCAGGGCCACGACGGCCTCGCCGATCACGCCAAGCGCGGGCACCGCGGTCACATCGGAGCGCTCGCTCTGGGCCTGGGCCGCATCGCCCGAGGTGAGATCCACGGTCTGGAGTGGAGTCATCAGGGTCGAGATCGGCTTCATCGCAATACGAACAACCAGGGGTTCCCCGGTAGTCATTCCACCCTCGAGTCCGCCTGCATTGTTGCCCTGGCGGCTGAATCCGCCGCCGCGGTCGGCGCCGCTGGAAACGATGGGATCGTGGACCTGGGACCCGGGCCGCCGGGCGGCGGCGATTCCCAGCCCGATCTCCACGCCCTTCACTGCGGGAAGCGACATCAGCATACCGGCCAGCCTGCCATCGAGTTTCTGGTCCCAGCTGACATGACTGCCGAGGCCGGCGGGAAGATTCCGCGCGATAATCTCCACTTCACCGCCCAGGGTATCGCCGTCCTGCTTGGCCTGATCGATTCGGGCGATAATGGCGGCTTCGGTGTCGCGGTTGAGGACCCGGACCGGGGAGGCGTCG
This sequence comes from Gemmatimonadales bacterium, assembly GCA_036006525.1. Taxonomy (GTDB): domain Bacteria; phylum Gemmatimonadota; class Gemmatimonadetes; order Gemmatimonadales; family GWC2-71-9; genus DASYPP01. The sequence goes on along the minus strand of DASYPP010000099.1, from coordinate 10,626 downwards.
GCGGCGGCGTTGAGCGGCTCCGGCAGGTCCCGCGGAGGTTCGCTGGGAATCCCGCCGAGCGAGACGACATGGCTCCCGATCTCGATGCCGAATTCGTCGAGCAGGCGGCGGGCTACCGCGCCGGCTGCGACCCGGGCGGCGGTTTCCCTGGCGCTGGCCCGCTCCAGGATATCGCGGGCATCGTCCCGGTCGTACTTGAGTACTCCGACCAGGTCGGCGTGCCCGGGCCGGGGACGGGTCACCTTGCGGCGCCGGGCATCACCGGGCGCCCCCTCCGGGGCCATGACATCCTGCCAGTTAGCCCAGTCCCGGTTCGCGATCAGCATGGCCACCGGCGAGCCCAGGGTCTCCCCGGCTCGCACCCCGGATAGCCACTCGATGCAGTCCTGCTCGATCTTCATCCGGGCTCCACGACCGTACCCCTGCATCCGCCGGCCCAGCTGGTGGTTCACCTGGTCCGCCGCGACCGGCAGCCCGGCGGGAAGGCCCTCGACGATGACGACCAGGGCCCTGCCGTGCGATTCGCCTGCGGTGGTAAATCTCAGCATACCTTCACCCTTCACCCGTCACGCGGTTTCAGGAAAGCGATGAGCCCGACACAGGGCCGGGCTCATCATTATAACGGACCTGCGCGCCAAGGTCAGTCGGTGGCGGCGTCGTCTACTATATGCGGCGTCACCAGGATGATGAGATCGCGGCGGCGCTCCGAGTCATTACTGAAGCCGAAGAGCTTGCCGATGACGGGGAGGTCCACCAGCAGCGGAATGCCGGTCTTGGACCGGGTGACTTCAGTCACGGTGAGCCCGCCGATGACCGCCGTTTCTCCGTCGTTCACCAGCAGGTGGTTGTTCGCCGTCTGCTTGCTGAAGGTGAAGCCCAGGTCGGCAACGGCCAGCGCCGTGACCGAGGACCGCTCGACCGCGAGCTCCATGAGGATCTGGCGGTTGTTGGTGACATGCGGCGTCACGCCCAGCCGGATGCCGGTTTCCTTGAAGTTGACCGTCGCGCGCGGGGCGCCGCTCTGGCCACCCTGGGCGCTGGCGTCGATCACCCGGATCGGAGTTTCCTCACCGACCAGGATTTCAGCCTTGTTGTTGTCCAGGGTCGAGATGGTCGGCTCGGCCTGCACGTCGGCCAGGTCCACCCGCTGCAGCGCGCTGATAAAGGTGGAGAAACTGAAGCCACCCAGCGAGGTGCGGAAGATGACGTCGATCGCGGATCCGGAGATGATGGCGTCCGAGTTGGCGATGGCTGCCACGCTATTGCCGTTCAGCACGACCGTGTTCGGGTCGAACGCGTCGCCCGAACTGGGATCCACGCGCTGGAAGATCTTGTTGAAGAACGCCGTACCGTCACCCAGGTCGTACTTGATACCCAGCTGCTGCAGGTCGGTCCGGTCCACGAAGATGATCTTGGCCTGGATAGAGACCTGCGGGGTGCGCACGTCCAGCCCGTGAGCGAATTGCTCGATAGCGTCGATCCGGGAGCGGACGTCGGTGATGATCAGCGAATTGGTGGCGGTGTCGGGGACCACGCTGCCGCGGCCCTTGGTCAGAATGCCCTCGATGCTCTTGGCCAGGGAGTTGGCGCGGGCATAGTTCACCCGAACGACCCTGGTGTCCACCGGCTCGACCGAGTCGAGCGCGGCGAGTGCCTTGGGCGAATCCACCCGGATGATACCGCCCGGCATCTCGGTCGCCGAGAGACCCTGGGAAATCAGGATCGCCGCGAAGGCCTGGGGCCAGGGCTGGTTCTTGATTTCAGCCGAGACTTTCCCGGTGATGTCCTTGCCGAGCACGATGGTGCGGCCGGAGAGCGCGGCGAAACCCGCGATCACGTCGGCGATATCGGCATTGTCCCAGGTGACCGTGATGCGGGGCTCCTGGGCAGCATTGGCGCCGCCGATCATCGTCCCGCCGGTACCGTTGTACGACAGGGTCGACGGTTGAGCCGGTGCCGAAGAGCTTTCCACCGGGGGAATCACCTCGGGCCGCGCCACAGCGCGAACCGGGGTGTAGTCGGAATTCATGTCCGCCGGGCTGGTCGAGGACCAGGTCAGGAAGGAGCGCTCGGCCCCGAACGACACGCGGATGGCGTCACCGCCCTGGTCCACCGTATAGTCCTTGAGCTCGGCCAGCTCGATCACAATCCGGACGACGGAGGGCTGGTACTGCCCCATCCGCACGTTCAGGATGCCGGCGCGGTTGACGCCGTCGTACTGGCTGCCGCCGCTTTGCAGGCGGGCGTTCTTGACGTCGAGCACCAGCCGGGCGGGTTCGCGGAGGACGAAGTCCTCGACATCCACGGCGCCGCGGATATTGACCACGACGTCGGCGCGTCCGGGCGATGGGACCACGCTTACGCTGGTCACCTCACCGCTGGGGCTCCCGGCACGGTCCGGCCGGAACGGGGCCAGCAGCATCAGGCTGGCGACAAGGAAGGATCGGGTCCTCATGGGTTCTGCTCCTCGCGCTTGCGCAGCGACAGGGTCTCCTGGCGCTCAAAGCCCAGATCTTCAATCGTGAACACCACATCCCGCTGCCGGATCTGAGCGACTTTCATTCGACCGATCCGGTCCCCTACTCTCACGCTGTACCGCTTGTTGCCTTTCCTGTCCCGCACGACCGCGATGCTGTTCCCGCCATAACGCAGGTCCTGGTACACCGCGACCAGTTGCAGATCGATGAACTCGGGCCCCTCGGTCGGCAGATCAATGAGCGAGGAGAATGGATCCCGGTTGCCGCCGCCGTAGCTGAAGCTCTCCCGCAGTACTTCAGTCTCCCGGAGAGTGCGGAGCGAGTCGTTGCGCACCGAGTCAACCACCATGCGGGTCAGCGAATCGGCATGGGCCTTTTCGGCCGCCGCGCGAAGCGAATCGGCGTGGGCCTGCTCCCGGGCCCTGCGAATCGAGTCCGCGTGTGCCACCTGCCGCTGTTGCGGTGTCATCCCGGCCGGTGCCGTGGCCGGCGGGGTCGCGGGCGGCGTCGCTTTCTTCGTCGTGTCGGTGGCCGGCGGGGTCGGAGTCGGAGTCGCCGGTTTCTTCGTGGTATCGACCACGGCGACATCGGTTCCAGTTACCCGCTGGCTCGGATCGGTGCCGCAGGCCGCGAGAAGCTCCGGGGCCATGGTGCCGGCCGGCCGCCGGGTGGCGAGCGAACGGCGTCCCGCCGAGGTCTTCTTGAGGGCGGTGGTGGCCGAGTCGACGCAGACCGTGAAGCGGGCCAGCGCGATCGAATCCTCCCGCGCCCGGGCTTTCGCGATGCTGTCCCGCCTGGCGCGGATGGCGGCGAGATCCACCGCCTGCTCATCCGCGGCCTTGCCCTTTTTGCAACCGCCCAGGGCGACGCCGATCAGCAGGAATGCCGCCAGATAGTTACGTGCCACTGGCCGCCTCCGGGTTGCTCGTCTTCACATAGGTGCGGATCAGGAACTTGGCCTCGAGCATCGCCCCGGTGCTGTCTCCCAGCGCCTTGGCCGACTGGGCCGGCGCCTGGGCGATCTTGAGATCCACCGGCACGATAATCCGTTCCAGGCTGGCGATGTCGGCGAGAAATTCGCCGATCTGGTCGTAGTGACCCAGCACCGAGAGCTGGTAGGACTGGGTGTCAAAGGGCGCCGGACCCGAGATGAGCGGCATCGGCGAAACCTGCGAGAGGTTGACGCCGCGGATCCGGGCCCGGGTCGTTATCGCGTCGAGCAGGTTGGGAACTTCGTTCCGCTCCGGCACCAGCCGCCGCATCAGCTCGAGGCTGATCCGGTAGTTGTTGAGCCGGCGGCGAAGGTCTTCCATGGTACCCTGCGCCAGCTGGGCCCGGGCGCTATCGGTTTCCGCGGTGAGCGTGGTGATCGAATCCTGCACCGCTTTCGCCCGCTCTTTCCCTTCCCTGATGCCGTGCAGGCCGACGATGCTCAGCCCGTCATAACCGATGTATGCCGCGGCGCCCGCCAGGATGACGGCAAAGGCCGGAGCTGGATTCTGCATGCCGAGGAAGGCCATACGCTATCTCACCGACTGGGACATGGGTACGGTCCGGATATAGGCCGAGTCCGCCCGGGCAAACGTGGCGCGGATTGAGAAGGCGGTCACCGCCCGCTGGTTCTCGACGACGGTCGAAGCCTGGAGCGGAGTCACGTCGGTGATCCAGGGCGAGGCCTCCAGTTGCCGGAGGAAGCGGGTATAGGCCTGGATGTCCACGGTGCGACCCTCGATCTGGAACTGCAGCGCCGGTGCCGTAGTGTCGGCCGAATCAGCGGAGGCAGCCGGGGTGATCGAGTTCAGGGTTACCAGCCAGGTATAGGCCGGCAGCGCCTTGGTCACCTCGTCCAGCACGTGGGGCCAGGTGTAGCGATCGCCGTCCACCGTGCGAATAATCCCGATCTGGGCCAGCAGCGAGTCCCGGATCGATTCGGTCCGCCGCTTCTCCGTCATGAGGTTCCGGTAGCGGCGATGTTCATCTTTCGCCTGCTCCAGCCGGGGCTCGAGGTCCCGCATTTTCTTGGTGTTGGAAAGGAACCCGTATGCCAGCCAGCCGGCGGCCAGGACCCAGGCCACGACGGCGACGATCAGCATCGGGTCCTTCACCCGGGCACCCATATCCTTCATCTGCCCGAGCAGCGCGTCCTTCGCGGAGCCACTGCGCTTCCGCTTGACGCCTGGGAGTAGGTTGATCTTTATCATGCGACGCTAGGCCTCTGGCGCTGGTTCAGGCGGCGGAGCGGAGAGCCAGACCGATCGGCAACATCAGCAACGGTCCCACTTCATCCGCGTTGAGAGTGCTGAGAACTTCCTCAGCCACCTGGAGTCGTTCCATCGGGTTGGCCTGCTGCACCGGAAGCCGCAGCCGGTCGGCGAGCACCTTGTTGAGCCCCGGAATCCGGGAGCCGCCACCGGTGGTGTAGAGCCGGGAGATTCCGCCGGCCGAACGGCTGGCCGACTGGAGAAATGCCGTCGCGCGCTCGATGCCGACGGCCAGCTCTTCGCCCCTGGTCTCCAGGAAGGGTTCCAGCACTTCACTGCGCTCGAACCCCTGGAGCAGCTTGTCGGCTTCTTCGGCCGTAAGCCCCCGTTCCCGCTGCATGTCTTCCCGGAAACGGCGGGTCCCCACCGGCAGGTCGCGGGTCAGGACCGGGATGCCGTCTTCAAGGATGTTGATGTTGGTGGTCTCGTGGCCGAGGTTCACCAGGCCAACAACCCCGTGCATGGCGTCGGGGTGATTCAGTTCAAAAGCGTTGTGCAGGGCAAAGGCATCGACGTCGATGATCTGGGGCGTGAGGCCGGCCTGGGTGAGCAGGGCCATCTTGTTCTCGACCAGCTCGCGCTTGGCCGCGACCAGGAGGACGCTCATCTGCAGCCCATCGCCCTCGGGATCCAGGATCTGGAAATCGAGTTCCACGTTCTCCATATCGAAGGGGACGTGCTGCTCGGCCTCCCAGCGAATCAACTGCCGGGCCTCCGCTTCCTTCACCCGTTCCATCGCGATCTTCTTGATAATCACGTCACGGCCGCCCACGGCGATCACGACGTTCTTGGTCTTGATGCCGGCCGACGCCATGAGACCGCGGATCGCGTCAGCCACGATCCCGGTGTCCATCACTTCACCTTCCACGATCGCGTCGTCCACCACCGTGGTGAACGCCACCTTGGTCAGCACCGGCTCGCCGGACCCGTGCGAAATCGCCACGAGCTTGATGAGTCCGCTTCCGATGTCCAGACCTACCGTGGTGCGCTTTCGACCGAAGAGTGCCATACGTTTACCGCGTTTAGAGAAGGAGTGGGGAGGCTACGGTACTACTCGCCTGTTTTTTTGTCAAGCTCGAACCCTTATGAGGTGAGCCAGAACAACCCGTTATTCTTTCACCACTTACGGATTTCACATGAACTTACTTCAGAAGTCTATCTTGGCTCGCTCCTTATGCGCACTCTATGCCGAACTAAGCGAGTGCGTGCTCACAACAGCTACAATGCCTTGTTTATCATGCTCTTGTCGCGCACCTCGCAATTCCCCCGGCAGACTGCATGACTTTGCGACCATTTTCCCGTCGCCAGCCAGCTTAGACACCCCGCCGGAAACATCCCGGGTGTACGCCCTGGAGGGATATGCGGTCGGCACGGTGCAGGATTAGCAGCGGATTGCAAGAGGCCGATTTACTTCTGGGCGGATCGTCGACCCGCCTTCAGTAGAGCTGGGCCCAGCTGCGGTACAGAAGGGGACTCACCTGGGAAGGGCCGCGCAGGACCTTGCGCAAGACACAGGCCGAATACTCGACATCAATACGCTGGGCAGGGCCAATCACGAGGGACCGGGCGATCACCGCGCCGGTGATGTGAGCGCTCCCGACACCGCCTGCCAGTTGCCCCTGCACAATCACCAGTCCGGAGAACTCGAAGCCACCCTCGAGGATCAGGTCGCCATCCACCAGCAGGATTCCCTGGCCCCGGCCCCCGCTCACCCTCAGGCCTCCCGAGGCGTGGATCACCGGGATCAGCGATGCGCAGGGGCTTGGGGCGCCATGGTTCGGCTCCCCCCAGTTCATCGGGTCGCTCCAGTCGCAGACCGGTGGCTGCCCACTCACCGTCGGCCCCAGACCGGAGATCGCGCCAATCGGAGTGCGTGTCGCCCCGGCGGCCAGGGTTCCATAGGCCAGCGGCACCAAGGCGGTGGAGACGCTGCCATTGAAGGCGGTGTCGACCAGGATCGGCGGGGCACCGCTTAGGCAGGATGAGCCTGGACAACCACCCAGCCCTAAGACAGTCTGCAGCGCGACCCGGAACCCGGGCACTGAGTCGGCCGGGCAGGCTGGCCACCCTGAAGGAGTCACTGAGTAACCACTCACGGAACCAGTACCGTTCCAGGTCACGGAATCCACCACCGTCACGGCGGCGCCGCTGGGAACCGACGCCGCCCAACGTAGCAGCAGCCCAAGCTGCCGCTTCGCCTGCCAGCCTGCTCCGGGGATAGTGATGACCCCCTCGGCACGAAGGGAGAAAAGCTCGTCGTCGAGCCGCTGAATTGTGGAGTGCCACGAGGCTGTCGCGACACCGGCGGACTGCATCGATGAGCTGCCACCAATCGGAAGGGTGTCGAACAGCGGGTCCCAGTGCGCCAGGGTCGAAGCCAGTCCTGTTTCCGCCATCTCGAAGGCCCGGGCCGAGCGAAGGCCATTCTCACCCGACTGAGATTCCAGTCGGCCCAGGAGAAAGCTCGCCGTCACCAGCATCCCTCCCAAGGCAAGTACAGCAATTACGAGCGGAAGGGCAAAACCCGAACTCGAATGTGGGATTGTCATTTACCAATTCCTTAATAGGACATGGGTCGAAAGGCTGTCGGACCGGCGCTGGGGGAGGCCCATGCCGGCCCCGGTACGAATGGGCGCGGCGCTTACCCCGCGCAGCATGATGTCCACTGACCGGATCCCGCCGGCGCTTCCAGCCGGTGCCCCGAGGGAATCGAGACACTGCATCGCGAGCCCATGCAGCAGAAACGGCCCGGCGAGCGGCTGAATGATCTCGGCCGCGGACACCGAGCGAGCGCCCAGCCAATAGTCTCCCCCGCTGGAGTAGAGCCGCGCCTGCATGATCTCGAAGCTCCGGAACGGGGCCAGGGGAGGGAACCAGCTGAGCGGGGTAGCCGCGGTATCGATCGCCGTTCCCAGAACCAGCGCCGGCCGGCCGCCGCAGCTGCCACCCGAAACTGAGATGAGGGGAAGGTGGAGCCAGCGATCGTCCGAGGAAATCGCCGGGGAGCCTTCCATGAAGACCAGCAGGCTGTCTCGCCCGGCCTGGGGCGCCCGGTACCCGTACAGGTCGGCGATGCTCACGGTGAGCGCCGAGGGGCTCATGACGCAGCTGGTGCCGGCACTTCGCATCGACCGATAGGTCAGCGATTCCGGGGCGAAGGCGATGATGTCGGGATCGCCGGGTGAGCCGCCCAGCTCTCGGATCTCGCTCTCCAGATACAGAACCGCGGCCCGCAGGTTCCCCTGGAGAGCCGCGCGCTCGCTCTGGGCTTCACCGGTCCAATGCTGGCGCAACAGCAGGCGCAGCGCGATCCCGCTCACCAGGGCCAGCAGGGCGATGGTGACGATCATTTCGATCAGCGTGACCCCGCGCCGGCTCAGGGACACGAGATTGTCGTGGCCAGGGTTTCCGGGCGCGCCTTCGGACCGCTCATCACGACCATGAGGTCCGCGCTCAGTGATGATGCGGTGACAGTCCAATGCTGGGTGACGTTGCCGGGGTAGGCCGCCATGCCGCCACTCAACCCCGCGCAGCCCTGGTTGCTCGCCGTCTCCCGCAGCATCTCCAGCCGCCGGCTTGACTCGGCCGCGGTAAAGCTTCCCCAGCGGCCCTGGGTGAGATAGGTGTTTACGACCACGGTGGTTCCGATGAGCCCCAGCACGCCGATCATCAGCATGGTGAGTGCAACGATCAGTTCGACGAGAGTGGTGCCGCGGGTGGAAGGCATCTTCGCTCCCAAAAATGGGTTGGGGCGAAGGTATTCTGGGGTGATTCCAAGGTGTGAGAAAAACGAGCGCGCGCAGGTGTGAGAAAAAGGCGGTAGAGGGCGGTAATGGGCGGTAGAAGCCGGCAGGTACCGCTTAAGCGAGCCTCAGATCTGGATTTGAGCCTGAGTTGACGGTGCCTTGTTATGCTGGGTTCCCGCGCGGAAACCGAGCGAAAGTCTGTCGTTCTGAGCGAATCGGGCTGTCATCCCGAGCGGGGCGGGGAATCTCGCTGAGCGAGCAAGATTCCTCGCTACGCTCGGAACAAGAACCGCCTAGTCGACATCATATCGCTTGATCTTATAGAACAGGGTGCGAAGGCTGATGCCGAGGAGCCGGGCGGCGGCCTGCCGGTTCCCCTTGGCGGCGCTCAGCGCCTGGAGCAGGACCTGGCGTTCAAACGCTTCGACCTGGGGCTTGAGCTCGAGGGCACCGCGTCCATTGTCGCCCGGGCCGGAGACGCCGGGAACGAGACCGAAATCGGCATACTCCAGGCGGCCGTTTCCTCCGAGCTGCGCGGCGCGCTCCAGCGCCGTCTCCACTTCATGGACGTTGCCGGGCCAGGGATACACTGCCAGCATCGCCAGGGCCCGGGGAGAAATGCTGACCGGCCGGCCCAGCCGCTGCGCGGTACGCTGCGCGAAGTGGGCAAGCAGAGCAGGAACGTCGGCAGCCCGTTCGCGAAGGGGAGGAATGACAAATACGGCCGGGCCGAAGCAGGCGAAGAGCTCGGAGGAAAAACTCTTCCGCTCCGAGGGCTGGTCGAGCCGGGCTTCGGACAGGGCGATGACCCGCGGCGCGGAATCCCGGGACGGCCCGCCGAGCATCCGGGCGAGCGCCTGTTGCTGCGCCTCGCTGAGGGACTCGACGTGCTCGAGTGCGACAGTGCCGGCTTCGCGGGCTTCCCGCCACAGCGAAGACTCTAGCAGGGGCGTTCCCAGGTCGCGGACCGGAATCACCACCGTCGAAGATTTCCGCTGTCCGTGCATGCGGTGGACAAACTCGGCCAGCGTTTTCTTGCCGCTCCCCCGCTCGCCGATCAGGAGGATGGGCTGAGATTCGGCAGCCAGTACCGTCAGCGCTTCCCTGAGCCGTACCATCGGCTCGCTCTCGGCCACCAGGATGGCGCGGGCGGTCTGTCGCTCCAGGGCATTGCGCAGGCCGGAGACTTCCTTTCGCAGGTGCCCGACTTCCTGCACCCGGCGGAGCTTAGCCGCCAGCTCATCCATCGCGAGCGGGCGGCAGAGATAGTCGGCCGCGCCCTGCTTGATCGCTGACAGGCCGGGATCTCGATGCTCATCGGCGCAGAGAATCAGGAGCGGCACCTTTTCGTATTGTTTGCGCATACGGGCCACGAACTCGGCCGTCGCCTTGCCGTCGCCGGCGAGGTCGAGCAGCAGGGCATCGGGCTCCCGGGCCAGATCCTGGCCGAGGGCGTCGGGCTGGGTTCCGGCCGGGTGGAACGCGCAGGAGGCCTCCCCCAGCGTGGAGCGCAGCTGGTCCCGAAGTGAGGCGTCGTTGGTGAGGGTTAGCAGGTGCATAAAGTCACGATCTGGGCTGGCTACACTGTCAAATGTTGAGTTCTAGTCAGTGTGCTTGCCCTGCTAAGTTGTTGCAACTACGCGAGTAAGCCATTTCAGGCCTGTCGACGATCTCGCAGTCGCTGCAATGTTTGGCAAATCTGGGGCCGGGACAAGAAAAAGGCGGCGGGGAACCCCCGCCGCCTTCTCGGGACTGGCCCGGAGGCCCGTCCCACAGCCAACCCCAGCTTACCAGCAGGCCGGAGCACCCTCTTGGACTACGGCTGCGTTCGGAGCGTTACCGACCGGGCCAACGTACACGCCGCAGGTGCTGGGCACCGCGGTCACGGCCGGGTTGGTCATCACGCCAGTGAACCCGTTCGCCGTGGCGTTCGAGAGCACCAGGACGTTACCGGTGGTTGGCTGGAAGGCCACCACGCCAGCGGCCTGGACTGCACCGGCCGCCGGGGCATAGGCGTTGTTATCCGAGAAATAGGCTTCCTGAGCGGTGACCAGGTTCTTCAGGTCCGTCTTCATGGAAGCGACGATCGCCTTCTGCTTCGTGTTCGCAAACTTCGGGATGGCAATCGCGGCCAGAATGCCG
>DASYPP010000098.1:0-16666 GCA_036006525.1 Gemmatimonadales bacterium | reverse complement strand
GATCTCCCGCGTGGTAGCCCCGCTCGGCGCCACCGCCGCGTTCCAGGCCTGGGGCCACCGGTCGCCGTTCTTCCTGGGCGCCGCCGTAGTGGCGCTGGTCAGCGTCCTCGCTTTCCGGATCGAGCATTCGCCGGCGCAGCCAACGCCAGTGCCGGTCAAGGATTGAAGGGATTGAAGGGCTTGAGGGGATTGAAGGGATTGAAAACGTTACCACCTGATCATCTCAATCTCCTCAATCTCCTCAATCTCCTCAATCCCCTCAATCCCTTCAATCCCTTCAATCCCTTCAATCCCATAATCCCTTCAATCTCTTATATTCCCTGACCCTCCAACCCCGAGTTCCACGCCAGGGATGGTAAAGCCGTTCGTTCTTCCAGCGTCCGCTGCGGCATTCGCCCAGGCCTCCTGGGCGGACATCGCGCCGTTCTACGGCGAACTCGCCGCGCGTCCCATCAGCCTGGACACGGTCGAAGCGTGGCTGGCCGACTGGTCGCGGCTGGAGGAACTGCTGAGCGAGGCCGCGGCGCGGGCGATGATCGCCTACACCGTTGAGACGGAGGACCCCAAGCGGGAGGCCGACCATCTCCGGTTCTCCACCGAGGTGCTGCCCCGGGCCGATGAGGAGAGCGTAGGGCTGGCGAAGCGGCTGCTGGAGCTGGGCTACACCCGGGCCGACCTCGCCTCGATGGTCGAACGATTCCGCACCCAGATCGAGATCTTTCGCGAAGAGAACGTGCCACTCTCGGCCCAGCTGGAAGAGCTGGGTGCTCGCTACCAGAAAATCACCGGCGGCATGATGGTCCAGTGGGAGGGCAGGGAAGTCACCCTGCCCCAGCTCCAGCCGCACTTGAGAAGCCGGGACCGCCTGGTGCGGGAGCGGGCGTTTCGGCTGATGGCCCAGCCGTTCCGGGACCAGCATCAGGAGCTCGCGTCGCTGTTCTCCCGGATGTATCACCTGCGGCAGCGGACGGCGGAGAACGCCGGGTTCACCAACTATCGCGACTACGCATTCCGTGCCAAGTTCCGCTTCGACTACACGCCGGAAGATGTCGACCGGTTCCACCAGGCGGTGGAAGAGGTGGTCTCGCCGGCCGTCGAGCGGCTGCGGAAGAAACGCCGGGAGCGGCTCCAGCTCCCCACCCTGCGTCCCTGGGATACCCAGGTCGATCCCCGCGGGAAGGCTGCCCTCCAGCCATTCCGGGACGTGCGCGACCTGGAAACGGCGACTCAGCGAGTCATGCAGCGGCTGGACCCCGTGCTGGGCCGGCAGTTTGAAATCATGATGAACGAAAAGCTGCTCGATCTCGGCACCCGGAAAGGCAAGGCGCCGGGCGGGTATTGCGAGACGCTGCACGAGTCGGGGAGGCCGTTCATCTTCATGAACGCAGCGGGCACCTTCGACGACGTGATGACCCTGTGCCACGAAGCCGGCCACGCGTTCCATGCCTTTGCCGCGCACCCGCTGCGCTTCATCTGGCAGCGGCATCCGGGAATGGAAGCGGCGGAGCTGGCGTCGATGTCGATGGAGTTGCTGGCGGCCCGCTATATGGGGCGGGACGACGGCGGATTCTTCTCGCCCGAGGAGATGGCCCGGGCCCGGGTGGAGCACCTGGAAGACATCCTGGTGAGCCTCATCCACATCGCGTCGGTGGATGCCTTCCAGACCTGGATCTACACCAGCGGCGAGGGCGGGGACGCGCTGGCCCGGGACCGGGCCTGGCTCGACATCCGGTCGCGCTTCGAGCGGGGGCTGGACTGGTCGGGGCTGGAGCCGGAACGGGTGGGCCGCTGGTATCGCCAGCTGCACATCTTTCTCTATCCCTTCTACTACATCGAGTACGGCATCGCCCAGCTGGGCGCGCTCCAGGTCTGGCGCAACAGCCTGAAGGATGAGCGGGCCAGCCTCGACGCCTATCGCGCCGCGCTGGCGCTGGGCGCCACGGTGCCGCTGCCCCAGATCTATGGCGCCGCCGGGGCGCAGCTCATCTTCGATCCCGGCCCGATGGCCGAGCTGGTGGGGCTGGTGGAAGAGCACATCGATGCCGCGGAGCTATCGGGCCAGGCTAAAGATGCGGGCGTGAGCAAGGCGGGCTAGATTAGGGGCGGGTCTCAGGCCCGCCCCTATGTTCAACCGGATTGGAGATACTGGATGGCGAAAGAAGAAGGCATCGAGATGGAAGGAGTAGTCACCGAGGTCCTGCCCGACCGTAACTACCGGGTGTTGCTCGAGAACGGGCACTCTATCCTGGCCTACGCCGCCGGCAAGATGAGCAAGCACAAGATCCGGGTGCTGGAAGGGGACCGGGTGAGCGTGGTCCTGTCGCCCTATGACCTGACCCGTGGCAGGGTGATATACCGCCATAAATAATTGTGTAAGGGTCGATCTTAGATCGACCCCTTATCGCGTATAGCGGTTCGTCGACGGTATCGGATCTGCCATAGGCCATCAGCCATATGCCAACTAAAACCAAACGGGCCGCTCGTGCGAGCGGCCCGTTGGCGTTTCCCGTAGGGTCGATCTGAGATCGACCCCTACTTCGCCTTGGTCACGTTCTCCGCGGCCGGACCCTTCTGGCCTTCGACGATGTCGAACTCGACCCGATCGCCCTCGGCGAGACTGCGGAAGCCGTCCATCTTGATGGCAGTGTGATGGACGAAGCAGTCCTTGCTGCCGTTCTCCGGGGTGATGAAGCCAAAGCCCTTGGCGTCGTTGAACCACTTCACCGTACCAATCGTGCGTGCCATACCGTGCCACTCCGTGTTGATGAATTGTCGGGGTCCGACCGATGGCCTACCCGACGTGCATGAAAGCGAGCCCCTCTCGCTCCATGAGCTGTGAATACGATGGCAACCGTGAGTGATCCGGGGGGGTCGCTACGATCGCGCTGGAATGTGGAATCGGCCGTGAAGCCGGCCACTAATCTGCATCCGACCGGGCTTTCGTCAAGTACCGGAAGGCCCGGGTCGGCTATTTCCCTTCAAGCTTGAGCCATTTAATGGCTGCCTTCGCCCACTCCCCGCTCCGGTGCCGTAAACCTCTGCCAGTGGCCCGGTTAAGGGCCTGGAGGAACTCGATGGCGGAAGGGTATCGCTGATCGACCACGCTTTGCAGGGCTCGCTCGAGGACCCCCTGAAGGTCGGCGCTGACGTCGTCCCGGCGGCTGCGGAGATCAGGGTACTGATTGGTGGTCTGGTGGGCCAGCACCTGTTCCGGGGTGAGGCCGGGGAACGGCGGCTCGCCCAGCAGGGCGAAATACGCGACTGCGGCGAGGCTGTAAATGTCGGAGCGCTGGTCCACCCGTTCACCCAGCAACTGTTCGGGGCTGGCGAACTGGGGGGTGCCGCTCTGGCTGGTCGCCCCACCGAACTTGCCATGTCCCCGGAGTGCCAGGGCAAGGCCGAAATCGGTGATCCGAAGCGCCCCATCCGGCTCAGTGAGCATGTTCTCCGGTTTGATATCGCGGTGCACCAGCCCCTGGCCATGGGCCTGGGCGAGGGCGGACAGCGCTTCGCGGAGCAGTCGAAGCACCTGGTCCAGCGGCAGTGCCCCCTGGTCGGCCACCAGCTTGCCCAGGCTGGGTCCCGGCACCAGCTCCATGGTATACCAGATCAGCCCGGAGCGGCCGCCGATGTCGTAGATGTTGACGATGTTGGGGTGGTTGATGCGCGCGGCGAGCTGGGCTTCCCGGCGAAACCGCTCTACCACGGAGGGGTCCGCGGTCAGCAAAGGATGCAGCACCTTGAGCGCCACCTCGCGCTCGAGGTGCAGGTCTCGCACCCGGTACACCCGGCCGAAGCCACCGGATCCCATCATGCCCAGCAACTCGTAGTCGTCGCCCAGTGCCCGGCGAAGCCGCTTTTCCCAGCGCGCGCTATCGAGTACGTCGGGCCCGGTGCTGGGCGCCACGGCCACGGCGAGATTCTCGAAGGTTCCCGCCTCACTGGCAAAATCTTCCAGCATCTCGGCGGCGGTCAGGTGGCGCCGGGCCGGATCGGGCAGCAGGGCGCGCATGATGATTCGCACCAGCGCGCCGGGGGTGTTGGGGCGCAACTCGATCGGGGAACGGATATTCGAGGTGTCGAGCGGCGGCTCCTGGGCGGTGACCGCGAAATAGAGAATCGCGCCGGCGGTGTAGATGTCACTGGCAGGCTCGCCGGGTTCACCGTTGCGGACCTCGGGGGCCATGTAGGCCTGGCCGGTCGGCAGTTCACCGGGAGGGATGACCGGCAGCGTCCAGCTGCAGAAGCGCAGGTCGGTGACGGTGCCGCGCCCGCTGGCGTTGAGCAGCACCGAGGCGGGCACGATCCGGCGCACGATCAGCCCGTGGGCATGGGCGTGTTCCAGCGCGCTCAGCACGTCGCGGGCGAGCGTGTGGACCGTCGGGAGCGGCCGGGGCCCGCGCTGCACGGCCTCGTGCAGGCTCTCCCCGTCGATCCAGTTGCCGCAGCGATAGGCGAGGTCGCCCATGACGCCGGCGTCGTACACGTGGCGGATCGCGGGATGATCGAGGTGGGCCAGCGATTCGGCCTCGCGCAGGAACCAGGCGCGGATGACTTCGTCACCGTAGAAGTTGACCCGCAGGCTGACCCGGCGTTTGAGCACCTGGTCCCAGGCGCAGAACAGCACCCGCTCGCGGGACACGGCGACGATCTTTTCCAGTCGGAACCGGTGCCCCAGGATGGCGTCGGTGCGCTGGTAATAGGTAAGGGGTGAGGGTGTAGCGGAGGAGGACTCGGGCGCGGTCATCGAGCCGTGCGGCGCCGTTCGACCCGAGCTTGTTTCCCACAGGTCGCGCTGCTGCACCAGCGCCGGGAATGGTTCGCGGTGATGTCGATGAAATACAAGGTACAGGCGACACCGGAGCACTGGCGGACGATCGCGCCGGGGTCGGCCAGGGTGGCGGCGGCGGAGGCGGCGATGGCGTCGATCGGGCTGGCCGGCCGCGACGGAGTGAACACCGAGCGCCAGCTGCCGCGCACCCGGGTCAACTGGTGGTACCCGGTGCCGTGGGCCAGTACCCCGTTGATGGCGTGAATGCTGGTGGACGGCGCCTGCCGCTCCCGGGCCAGGCTCTGGGCCAGGGCGGTGAGCCGGTCGCGAAGCTCCAGGATCTCGCTCAGCTCCATGGTACCGGCATCGGCCGGGAGCTTTTCGAGGTCGATCCAGCGCTTCCAGGACTCCATGCTGCGGAGCCGGTCCAGTACCGGGCCGGTGCCGCCCGAGGTGTTGACGAAATCGATCCAGATCGCGTCGCCCAGGATCACGAAGTCCTGTTCCACCATCTTACCGCTCCCGCGCAATCTCGACCGCGTTGCGCCCGCTGTTCTTGGCCCGGTACAAGGCGACGTCGGCCGCCGCCAGCAGGCTGCCCACGGCGTTGCCGTGGCGGGGTGCCGCGGCGATCCCCAGGCTTACCGACTGGCGGCCGAATTCCGGATGGCTGCCTTCCAGGAGCTTGATGTCGTGCAGCACCCGGGACACGAACACCATCGCTTCGTCCGGCGTGGTCATCGGGAGGATCACCAGGAACTCGTCGCCACCCAGCCGGCCCACCGCGTCCAGGGTGCGGCACTGCTGGCGCAGGATCTCCGCCATCAGCACCAGCAGCCGGTCCCCGGCCGCGTGTCCCATGGTGTCGTTGACCTGCTTGAAGTAGTCGAGGTCGATGAGGACGACCGTCGTGGTCAGGGAATGGCGGTTGGCCCGGGAGATCTCCGCCTCCAGCCGCTGCTCGACCGCGCGCCGGTTGTAGAGCCCGGTGAGGCCGTCCGTGGTGGCGGCGCTGTGCAGTTGCTCGACCAGGAGCGCGTTCTTGAGCGCGATGGCGGCGGCAAAGGACAGAGTGCCGGCCAGCTCGAATTCCGCGACCCCGTAGCCCTTGCCGGAAATCCGGGAGCCGAGGGAGAGGATCGCCAGCCGCTCGGTGCCGGCCTCGAGCGAGATCAGCACCTTGGTCCGGGGATCCACCACCGAGGCCAGGCTGACCTCTTCGGTGCGGACCGGTCCGCTGCCGATCGGAAAAGCGGCGTCCAGCCGGACCTGGTCGATCGGCTCCGGCTTGCCGTCATCGTTGAGGGCGCGAAAGGTCTTGGGGACGTACAGCCCGTTCTCCAGGCGGTAGAGACAGGCCCACCAGGCGAAGAACACTTCGGCGATGAAGTCCATCACCAGTTGCTCGGTCTCTTCGGTCGAATGCACCGAGGAGAGCAGCCGGGTGACCTGGCGGAGGGCGCGAAGCTGGAAGGTGGCGTCGTCCAGGGCGAGCTGGCGCTCGAGCAGGACCGCGCGCAATTCGAGGACGATCGACAGGCCGAGCGCGAGGGACATCGCCACGCCGCGCATTTCCGCCGCGACCTCGGGATCGGCCCAGACCACGACCTCGGTCTCCCCGCTGGCTATCCGGGCGACCTCGACAGCCTTCTGCCGCCCTTCGGCACTCCCGACGCTGGTCACCGCTCCAGACTGGGAGTTGATCACCATCCAGATCAGGTCACTGTGGAAACGGCGAACCAGGGCATCCCGGCAACGCTCGAACAACTCAGCGTCTGACCGGGAGTCCCGACAGGCAGCCGCGAAGGCGCTCGGGAGGGTGGCGAGGCGGTACTGGGCCGGGGAAAGGTCCATCTAAGCGAATATAGTGGGCGATCTAGGTTTAGGCGATACATAGTCTTAGCTGGGCCTTGTGTTTCGACCCTCCCCCGACTACCTTCATTCACAACAACTAGCAGGACATAGCCCTTCGGGGCCCCAGGAGTTAGGCCTTTCACCTGGGTGATGAAAACTGAAAAGCCTAGCAGTCCCGGTCCAGGTGTATACCCCTGACCGGGATTTGTGTTTTCGGGACGGGCACAGAGGCCCGTCCTACCACTCAGAACAGGAAGCCCGCCCGGAAGTAGAACCCCGTCTTCTCATCGCTCTTCGCCACCGCCAGGCTTACCGTGTTGGCCCGGCTCAGGAAACCGAGCGAGATTCCCCCGCCGAACCCGGTATGCAGTTCGTTGGAGTCCTCCCCCTCGAGAAAAACCCGGCCGGCATCGGCGAGTCCGAACACCCCGACATCGGTCGGCACTACGATCATCATCCTGGCGAGGTGGACCCGAAGCTCGGCGTTGCCGTAAGCCGAGGCATCGCCCGCGAAGCGCTGCTCATGCCAGCCCCGCACCGTGTTGTGGCCGCCGAGGAATGCCGATTCAAACCAGGGGAAGCGGCCCAACACTTTTTCGCCGCCGGCGCGAAGTGCCAGGGTCAGGACGCTGGCGCTCAGGTAGGTGGACGCCTGGCCGGCGATCTTGCCGAAGGTGGTCTCGACGTCCCAGATCCCCGGATAGACCGTGCCTTCGACGTTGATCAGTACTCCGCGCCGCGGGGCGGCCGGCACGTCCCGGGCGTCGATGGTGATGCTTCCCCGCGCCCCCACTTCGCCGAACTCGCCGGCGCCGTAGAGGTTGGGCAGGGTCGCGATGAAGCGGCCGCTATTGCTCTCCTGGTTACTGAACTGGACCCGGGGCCCGAGGGTGATCGCCACGTGGCGGCCGAGGTGCTCGGTCAGCGACGGCTCGACCAGGTATTGATTCGATTCCGCCTTGTAGAACGCGTCGCCGCCGGCATTGGAGCTTTCGTTGCCGAAGCCATGGAAGCGGAGCATCTCGATGCCGGAGGCGCGCACCAGCAGGTTGGTCTGCGCCCTTGAGTTCTCCTGGTGCCACACGCCGCGATACTCGGCCCGGTAGGTCCGCGCTCCCGTCGCGTAGCCGGCCCGCAGGATTTGCTGCGAGGCATAAGGGTCCTTGCGGAACCCGAAGCGACGAAAGACGAGGCCGGCCCCGATGAAGGCCCCGACATCGGGGCCGCCCGATGCCCAGACCAGCGGGTTGGTGTAGCCGCCCCAGTCGATGGGGGGAACCTTGGTGCTGGTGTCGGGCTGGGTGTAGCGCTTGCGATTGAGGCCGATGCCGTTGTGCGACGCGATCGTCGTGTGATCGCCGGTGTCGTACACCTTGACGTTACCGGCCCGGGAGTTGTCCTGCACCACGTCCCGCCCCTCTCCTCCAATGATCCGGATCCTGATCTTTCCCGTGCCGGCGCCATCCACCAGGACGCTGTCGTCTCCGCCATGGAGGAAGATTCTCACTTCGCGCGTATCCGACGGGCGGAAGGTGCGCTGGGCCTGGCGCACCAGGACGCTGTCTCCCGGCGCTTCCATCAGCACGGTCACCTCGCCCCGGGTCCCCTCGCGGGTAATCGTGACCCGATCCGCCCCGTCGGTCCCATGCAACTCGGCCTGCTCGGCGAGGTAGCGGTAGTATTTCTCCGCCATTTCCCTGAAGTCATCCCGGCGGAGCCGCAGCCATTCGGCTATCCGGTCGCCTTCCAGCCGGAACTCCTGGATGGGGAGCCGGCGTACGGCGGAGTCGATCACCTGGTCGGAAATCTGGCGCTGCAGGTCGCTGGCGACCGAATCCCAGAGCGGGCGGTCCAGCGATTCCAGGAGCCGCCGGTCCAGCTCGCGGCCATTATACGTCGCGCCCCGGGTGCGGGAGTATTTGTGCTGGAAGCTGACCAACTGGGGATAGCTGTAGCGCGCGATGGACAGCAGCATGCCGTCGTAGCGAATGAAGGCCTGGTCCCGGTCTTCCGGCACCGGCACCCACGGGGTGGACGGGTCATCCGGCCCCAGCCGGGCCCACTTCCACTGACCGCGGTGGCGATCCCAGTCTCCCACGAAGACGTCCATGAGCCGGGCGCGCAGGAACGCCAGGGTATCGATGTGCTCGCGGCCGTCCGCTTCCAGCCGGTCGAGCAGTTTGTCCATCTCGATGATCTTGCTGGCGTGCTCGAGACCGTGGATCTGGAGCGGGAGGCCCTCCTTGGGATTCTCTTCCAGCATGCCCAGCATGCCGGCGAAGACCGTGCGAAACTCGCCGAGCCGGGGGTCGTCCGGCATGACGAACATTTCCGGGGATGCGTGGATGACGCCGGCGGCGGTGAGCAACGGGTCTACGATCAGCGGGCCCGCGGGCAGGGCGGAGCTGATCTGGTCCTGGAGGATGTCGTCGGCGATGGTGCCCTTCAGGTCCTCGGGCAGTATGGCCGAGGGGTCCTTGTCCACCGAGCGGAAATTGAATTCGCGGCCATCGGCAGAAGAGAGACGCAGCGACTTGGTCTGCTGTCCGCCGCCGACCTTCACCGGGGTAAGGCCGCCGGCATAGGTGCCCAGGTCGAGGACCTGGACCTTGGTCGGTACCGTCCAGAGATCGCGATAGTCGGCACCGAACAGCATGCGGTGAATCCCGCCGGCATCGTAATGCGGATTGGGCGCGATCAGCACCCACCGTGATGTATCGGACTGGGCGGCAAGGGATCCGGGGACCAGCGCCAGGGAAGCCGCGACGAAGGCCCCGCACAACAGGCGGCCGGGATGAGTCACGGGAGGTCGAGGCATAGGTTCTCGCAGGGGTGGAACGGAAACCGTATCATAGCCCGTGCGGGACCAGTCTGAAAGGTGTTATGTTAGCCCGACCCATGCCCGCCCAGACGATCTCGACCCCGCTCGACCGCTTTCTCCGGCTGTTTGCCGATGTCCGCGACGGCGAGGGCCTTTCCGCCCTGCTGCTCATGATCAACGTGTTCCTGATCCTCACCTCCTATCTCTTGCTCAAGGTGGTGCGGGAGCCGCTCATCCTGGCCGGCGGGGGTGCGGAAGTAAAGAGCTATTCCGCGGCCGGGCAGGCGTTGCTTCTGCTGGTGCTGGTGCCGCTGTACGGCACCCTGGCGAGCCGGGTCCCCCGCAAGAAGCTCATCAGCTGGGTGACACTGGGTTTCGCACTCTGTCTCCCGCTGTTCTACCTGCTGGCCCGGCTCAACGTGCCGCTGGGAATTCCGTTCTATCTCTGGGTCGGCGTCTTCAGCTTGATGATCATCGCGCAATTCTGGGCCTTCGCCAACGACGTCTATACCACGGACGAAGGGAAGCGGCTGTTCCCGATCATCGGGTTCGGGGCTTCGGCCGGAGCGGTCGCGGGGAGCTTCATCGCGGGCTGGCTGATCAAGCCGATCGGGGTATACCAGCTCATGCTGGTCGCCGCGGTCATCCTGATCGTGAGCCTGGTACTCACGAACCTGGTGGACGCCCGGGAGCGGAAACGGAGGGAAGGCCACCTGCCCCCGCCCGATACCACGGCGGAGATGCCAGCCGCCACGACGGCGGAAATGCGGATCGCGACCACGGCCGAGATGCGGGCCGCGGGTAACCAGCCGGTGCAGAAGGAGGGAGCCTTTGCGCTGGTGTTCAGGCACCGCTATCTGCTGCTCATCGCCTGCATGGTGCTGGTGCTGAACTGGGTGAACAGCCTGGGCGAGTACATCGTGAGCCGGACGGTGACCGACGCGGCGCATGCGGCCGGCATCGCCCTGGGTTCCCCCGACGAAAAGGTCTTCATCGGCGAGTTCTATGCGAGCTATACCGGGATCGTGAACCTGGCGGCGCTGGTCATACAGTTGTTCCTGGTGTCGCGAATCGTGAAGTACCTCGGGGTGCAGTACGCCGTGCTCATCCTGCCGGTGATCGCCCTCGGCGGGTACGGGTTCCTTGCCTTCTATCCGGTTCTGGCGGCAGTGCGCTGGGCCAAGACGGCGGAAAATGCCACCGACTACTCGTTGCAGAACACC
This sequence comes from Gemmatimonadales bacterium, assembly GCA_036006525.1. GTDB lineage: Bacteria > Gemmatimonadota > Gemmatimonadetes > Gemmatimonadales > GWC2-71-9 > DASYPP01. The sequence continues at coordinate 5,997 of DASYPP010000098.1, read as the reverse complement.
TTGCGTCACATGCTTTTCCTGCCGACCACCCGGGACCAGAAGTACAAGGCCAAGCAGGCGATCGATGGGTTCTTCGTACGGGCGGGCGACGTGCTGCAGGCGGCGACCGTCTTTGCGGGGACCACCTGGCTGGCGCTCAGGCCGCAGGGGTTCGCGCGATTCAACCTGGTGCTGGTAGTGATCTGGCTGGTGCTGGCGTGGCAGGTAGGACGGGAGTTCCAGCGGCGGACCAGTGCGACCGGGTCAACCTGATTCCAAAGAGGAAAGGGTGATAGCCGGCCCACGGCCGTTCTGTCGCCACGCGACACGATATCAGGATTTGCGGCGGCTTCGGCCTGTCCTTTGAGCCTGGGCCCAGGCAAGCCTTGCAACTAGTTGTTCTTCGTGGCTTTCGTTCTTTCGTTCACGACCCGCTCTGCTCCGCCCTCACCTTTTTCCGCAGCTCCTCCAGGTTCAGGGCGATCGACTGATTGGACGCCAGCAGGTCGGCGATGATCTCCTCTCGGGCCCGCCCGGTCCCCCCGCCAGTGCGCCGGTCCTCGAGAAACGGCCAGAGCCGGCGGCGGATGGTGTCGGGCAGCGCGTTCTCCAGGTATTCCAGCGCCGTCCCCCGGAGCTGCTCGTCATCGGTATAGAGTCCCCGGTAAGCGATCTTGAGCGGCGCCGGCGGCAGCACCAGCGACAGCATGGTGAAGACGTGCTCCATGCTGCGCCCGGCCCGCTTCTGCAGAAACTCGTCCATCAGGGGCGCCTCGCTGGCGTCCTCCAGCCCGCCCAGCAACCGCTGGCTCTCCCAGATGCTGCGGTCCACCGTCACCTCCCGCTCCACCGCGGCCACTACCCGGTCGGCGGGGACCAGCAGTTCATGACGCTGTTGTAACTCCACCAGGGCCCGGCCGGCCCGGTAGCGCACTTCGAAGCGCTTGTCCTGGAGACCCTGCAGCAGCCCGTCGACAGTTCGGTCCGACGGCGCCGAGATGAGGATGCCGGGAATCCGGCGCCGCACGTTGAACTCCTGCTCCGGGTCCAGCATGGCATCGAGCAACTGGCCCACGATGGCCGGGGCGATGCCGCGGAGCGCGTCGGCCGCACTGCGCGCGACCTCATCCCAGGCCAGCAGTGGAATGACGTTGGGCACCAGAGCGGGGACCAGGATGCCAGCTTCGAGCGCGGCCCGGACCCGGCTCCGGTCTCCGGAACGCAGCTCCATGATCCGCGCCATGGTCGGGTCGCCCGGTTCGGCCGGCGGGATGGGCGCCAGGCCGCCCGAATCGATTGCCGGCGGCGGGTCCATGCCCGGAGTCTTCACGCCCGCCATGTGGCCCAGGTCGATAGTACTCAGAGTCTCGAAAACGGTCGGAAACTCCATGGTAGGCGAGGCGAGAGCGAAGTCCTCGTCCACGCCGTGGGCCACCAGGCTTTTCTCCAGGGTCTGGCGATAGCCGTCCTGCAGCATCCGGGTGATGAGCAGGGACACGGCCGCCAGCGCCACGGCGGTGCCCAGGAGCACCGCCACCGCGCCCCGGGCGAGCAGCATGATGGCCAGCTGGACCAGCGCGGCGCCGACGATATCGCCGATCCGCACGGCGCCGACGTCGATCATGGTCTTGGTGGCGCGTTTCTCGTGCCGGGGGAGCGGAGTGAAGAGGATCTCGTATCCGGAGCGAAACAGCGAGTTGTGCAGCACCGCTTCGGTGCCCCGCGACAGGGCCGCGCTCCAGAACCCGGGGACCAGGAGCGCACCGATCCCCGTCACCCCGACCGCGCCGGGGAGGGACCCCACCGCACCGGACAACCCCATCCGCTCCAGGGCCACCCGGCCGATCGCGCTCTGGACCAGGAAAGTGAGCAGGGCCACGCCGGTATAGAACGCCGCGAAGACCCGGAGCAGATGGTCTCCGTTGCCGTACACCGCGGTCGCCCGGCTCTTGAATACGAAGTCGAGCAACCCCTCCGACACGGTGCAGAGGATCACCAGGATCGTGAGGTTCCGGAGGTAGGAATTGCCGCCCACCATGCGGAGTCCGTCGAGGATCGTGGTAGCTGCCGGCGGCCGGACGTGATCGGCGGCGCGGACCGGGCGGGTCTTGCGCAGCGCGCGCACGCCGAAGAAGGCGACCAGGTGAAGCCCCGCCAGCAAAGGGAGCATGTAGTCCACGCTGAACATCGCGGCCGTCCGTTCCGCCAGGAGGCCACCGACCAGCCCGCCCACGGTGCCCGCAGCCCCGATCCGGCCTATCTGGCGCTTCGCGGTACGGGGATCGAACCGCTCGTTCACCATGGACCAGAACCCCGAGATCAGGAGCGCGCCCAGCACGGTGAAATGGAGGTACACCAGCACCGCCGCGGCCTCGCGGGCCCGGGAGAACAGCGCCCATTCCAGCAGCAGCAGTACCACGCTGGTGGCGAACATCGCGGGAATGAAACGCCACGGCCCATACCGGCTCATCCGGCGCACCGCCCAGAGGACCACGAGGAGGGAGATGACCGCCGAGGCAATCACCATCAGCGGAAGCCGGGTCACCGGGAAGCTGGAAAGGAAAAGCGCGTCCCGGGTGGCCTTGCCGGCCACCTGGAACGCGATCATTGCGGCCGATGCGGTCGCGGCCGCGAGGACGGCAGGGCGGTTAGTCGCCATCCTTCAGCTGCCTGCCCAGCTCGGCGGCCAGGAGACGCAGCTCGGGAAGCATCCGGCGGTTGCTCCAGTCCTGGCGGTTCTCGAGGTTCTCGATCAGCAGCCGGTACCACCACATGATCTGCTCGCCCGAGGCGAGTGAGATGGAAGGCAGGTACTCGCCGCCCAGCCGGCGCACGTCGGCGATCAGCGAGCCGCACTGGTGGATTTCGCTCGCCGCGCAGACATCGAGCGCGCGGGAGCCGGCGCGCTGGAGCTGGCCCAGGTACTCCAGCTTGTAGACGTTCCACGGCCGCAGGTGGCCCCGGCTGTCGTGCCGCGGCTCGCAGCAATCGGAAAGGACGGTGATCACCGCCGACCCGAACTTGTCGGCCACCTTGTGCCGGAGCGTGTGCTGTAACTCCGGCCGGGCTTCCAGGAGGACGGGGTGGAGAATGCCGGCGATGAGGGTATGCTCGTCGCACCCGTAGCGCACCAGGATGATGGCGTTGTGGGACGGGTGGGTCAGGTACGACAACCCGGTCCCCTCGCGGCCGCGCGGCAGGTAGTACTTGGCCGCGAAGGCGAGGGCATGGTTGACGGGATCGCTGTAACCTGCCATGGCACCCAGTGAGGTTTGAGTCCAAAGATAAGGACTGGGGACTAAGGATTAAGGGCTAAGGACTAAGGACTAAGGACTAAAGACTAAGAGACTCACCGATCTGCCCGGTCTGCTGTTACCTCGAAACCCAGAGTCCTTAGTCCTCAGTCCTTAGTCCTGTTTTTATGGGATCCCAAGAATCTTGTGGGTCTGAAGGCTCAGCCGCCAATCGGGATGCCCCAGGCAGTACTCCACCGCGAGACGGGTGTTCCGCTCGAGCTCGGGGCCGTCCATTGGCTGCAGGAAGAAATGCCGGAAGTCGAGCTGGCGATACCGTTCCGGTTCGGCGCCCTCCTGGGGATAGACCAGTTTGAGCTCGTCACCCCGCTCCAGCACCAGCGGGGCGCCCGCCTTGGGGCTGACACAGGTCCAGTCCAGGCCCGGCGGAGCCGCCTGGGTGCCGTTGGTTTCCACCGCGATCTCGAATCCTTCCTGGTGCAAAGCATCGATTAAGGCCCGGTCGAGCTGCAGCAGCGGCTCGCCCCCGGTACACACCACGAAGCGGCGATCGCGCGATGGCTGCCATTGCGCCGCGACCGCCCGGGCCAATGACTCCGCGTCCGGAAACTTTCCGCCTCCGGGTCCATCGGTTCCCACGAACTCGGTATCGCAAAACTGGCACACCGCCTCCTGCCGGTCGGCTTCGCGCCCGGTCCACAGGTTGCAGCCCGCAAAGCGGCAGAACACCGCGGCCCGGCCGGCCTGGGCGCCTTCGCCCTGCAACGTATAGAAGATTTCTTTGACGGCGTACATACCAAAACATACTAGGACTAAGGACTAAGGACTAAGGACTCGGAGATTCAGGGTTCTGCCCGGACCACCGACATCTCGAAACGCAAAGTCCTCAGTCCTTAGTCCTTAGTCCTTTGAGCTGGATCTTGAATCCCAAGGGATGCAAAGCCTTTCGCCCGGAGCAGGCACGCGTCACACCGCCCGCAGGGCACGCCGGTCGGCGACGGATCGTAGCAGCTCACCGTGAGGCCGTAGTCCACACCCAGCGCCAGGCCCCGGGCGATAATCTCCTGTTTGCTGAGCTGGATGAGTGGCGTGTGGATCCGGAATCCCCGGCCCTCCACGCCCGCCCGGGTTCCCAGGTTGGCGGCCTGCTCGAATGCGGCGATGAACTCGCGGCGGCAGTCGGGATAGCCGCTGTAGTCCAGGGCGTTCACCCCGATGAAAATGTCCCGGGCGCCGAGTACCTCGGCCCAGCCCAGCGCGTAGGCGAGGAAGATGGTGTTTCGGGCCGGCACATAGGTAATGGGGATGTCGCCGCCCAGCTCCGCGGGGTTCCGGTCCTTGGGAACCGGGATGTCCGTTGTGAGCGCCGATCCACCAAAGGCCCGGAGATCGATGGTAGCGACAACATGCCGCGCCGCGCCCAGCGCGTAGGCCACCTGGCGGGCGGCATCCACTTCGATCGCGTGGCGCTGCCCGTAGGCGAAGCTCAGGGCGTAGACTGCGAACCCCTGCTCCCGCGCAATCGCCATCGTGGTGGCGGAGTCGAGACCGCCACTCAGGAGCACCACGGCCTTCCTGGAGTCAGTCATTGCTCAGATCGTGAGCCCGGGAACCCGAACGCTCGACAGCAGCGCCAGGACCAGGAGCAGTGCGGCGAAAAGCTGAAAGGCGGCCCAATCTCCCTGCTCGTCGGTCTTGCGGAAACTGTGATAGGCAAGGAGGACACCAACCGGAAGCAGCACCCCTTCGCGAAACACGAAGTAAGCTCCCACGACGGCGGCCAGCAGCCCTATCCGTTGCCACTGGTTCAGGGGTCGAATACCGCGAGCTCCGTCGAGCTGCCATACCGGAATCAGGTTGAAGAGGTTGATGACCGCGGTCACGTGGGCCAGCGCCCCCCAGTAACTCTCGTGGGTGACCTGGAACGCCAGCCAGCAGATAATGGCCGCTCCGGTACCCCAGAGTGGTCCCGCCAATCCGACGCGCGCATCCTGGGCCGGGGTCGGCGGATAGGAGTGCAGGCGAACAAAGGCGCCGACCCCGGGAATGAACATCGGGGCGCTGGCGTGAATCCCATAGTGCCGGAGGGCGAACACGTGCCCCATCTCGTGGATGTAAATGGTGAGGACGAAGCCGAGGGCAAATTTCCAGCCCCAGATGCTCCAGTACACCCCAAAGAACGCGATCATGGAAAACAGGGTCGACAGCTTCGTCAGGCCCAGCAGAAGGAACTTGATCTTGCCCAACGCCAGCAGGATCGCCGCGCCGATCCCGCCCAACCAGCCTCGCGAACCGTGCTTGGGTTTTTCGCCCTGGGCAGGTAGCGCCGGGCTGGTGCGCAGCCTTCGGTCCAGGTCCTCCAGCCGATTCCTGATCGTCGCTGCCTGGGGGGCATCTCCGGGCAGGAGCGACAGGGCGGTCTGCCACCGTTCCACGGCGCGGGGCACGTCGCCGGCGGTGTCGGCCGCGCTCGCCTCCTGGGCCAGCCGCTGAAGTTGCGCCGCGTTCACCAGGGCCTGGCAACCGGGGCAGCGCAACAGGTGAGGCGGCAGCTCGGTCCCGCAGTTCCTGCAGCGATCGGGCTGATCGCGGACGAAGGTGTTCATACCGGGACTGGCCCTGATCCTACTTTGAACGGGCCGCTCGACGTGAGCGGTGCTCCGGCGGTGAGTTTCCAGGCCTGGAGGAACGCAATACCGTAAATGATCAGGCTGATGACTCCACCGGAACTGCCAGTGACGACCCGCACCGGCAGGCCGAGAAT
>DASYPP010000097.1:0-7096 GCA_036006525.1 Gemmatimonadales bacterium | reverse complement strand
ACCGCCGCCGCAGGTTCCATCGTGTTCGCGCCCGAGATCGTGATTCCCGCGCTGGTCGCGATGCGGGAGCGGTACGGTGATCCGCTATTCGGCCAGTACGGTTTCGTCGACGCGTTCAATCCCACGTTCACCGCCAGCTCCCCGGTCCCCCAGGGCCACGTGGTCCCCGGCGTCGGCTGGTTCGACAACGACTACCTCGGCATCGACCAGGGGCCCATCATCGCCATGCTGGAGAATTACCGGACGGGGCTGGTGTGGCGGTACATGCGAAAGTCGCCGTACATCATCCAGGGGTTGAGACGGGCAGGGTTCAGTGGCGGGTGGCTGGATCAGGCGCCTTAGGTTCACTTGTCTCCATCAAGTTCTTCTGTGATTTGCGTTTTCTAACACGAAAACGCGAAAAACTGCGAAAGCGCGAAGCATGAACAGGCATCTTTCCATTAATACTTGGAACAGCAAAGTGGATGTCGAATCCTCTTCGCGCTTTCGCTCTTTCGTGTTTTCGCGATTGCTGTTGCTGTTGATGCTGGCTTCCGCATGTGGCCGGACATCCGACGATGGCGTTGTCACCTATCGCTTCTGGGGGCTCGGTCGCGAGGGCGAGGTCGTGACCGACATGCTCAAGGACTTCGAGCGGGAGCATCCCAACATCCGGGTGCGGGTCCAGCAGATCCCCTGGTCCGCGGCCCATGAAAAGCTGCTTACCGCCTTCGTCGGCAACGCCTCGCCCGACGTGGTGCAGATGGGCAATACCTGGATCCCCGAATTTGTGGCGGTGCATGCGCTGGAGCCGCTCGATTCGCTGCTCCGCCAGTCGGCCGCACTGGATTCCACCCGCTATTTCCCCGGGATCTGGCGCACCAACGTCATCGACGATTCGACGTACGGGATTCCCTGGTACGTGGACACCCGGCTGGTGTTCTACCGCAAGGACATCCTGGCCCGGGCGGGATACCCGACCTTCCCCACCACGTGGGCTGATTGGATCCTCGCGATGCGGGCGGTCAAGAAGCTGGTGGGTCCCGATCGCTATGCGATCTACCTGCCGACCAACGAGTGGAACCAGCCGGCGATCTTCGGTCTCCAGTCCGGCTCGCCTTTGCTCAAGGACCATTTCAGCTACGGCGCGTTCTCCGATCCGGCGTTCCGCCGGGCGTTTGATTTCTATACCTCGATTTATCGGGACTCGCTGGCGCCGGTGAAGGGGCTGAACGACGTGGCTAATGCGTACCAGGAGTTCGAACGGGGTTACTTCTCCATGTGGATCACTGGCCCCTGGAACCTGGGGGAGTTCGCCCGCCGGCTGCCGGACTCCATGCAGACCTCCTGGGCGACCGCACCGGTGCCGGGGCCTGACGGAGCGGCGTCCGGTGTTTCGCTGGCCGGCGGCTCCAGCCTGGCGATCTTCCGCTCCAGCAAGCACAAGAAGGAAGCCTGGGCGCTGGTCGAGTTCCTCAGCCGCCCGGAACAACAGCGGAAATTCTATGGGCTCACCGGCGACCTGCCGGCTCGGATGGATGCCTGGAGCGATTCACTGCTCGCGGCGGATCCCAATCGCCGCACCTTCTGGGACCAGCTGCAGCGGGTGGAGCCCACGCCCCCGGTCCCGGAGTGGGAGCAGATCGCCACCATGGTGCTGGACTATTCCGAGCAGGCGATCCGGGGCGGGGTGCCCAATGACGTGGTGCTGAGCCGGCTGGACCGGAGCGTGAACGCGCTGCTGGAGAAGCGGCGCTGGATACTTGCGCGGGACACCCTGGGAGCCAGGTGATGGCGGACGCGGCGGTGCAGAGCCAGGTCGAAGGCCGGCAGAACCGCGCGGGGTGGTGGTTCGTGTCACCCGCATTGCTCCTGATCGGCGTGTTTTTCGTGCTGCCCGTGCTCGCCGCGCTCCTGCTCTCCTTCACCGATTTCGACCTCTACGCCATCGGCGACATCGGCAACGCCCGCTTCGTCGGGCTCGCCAACTACAGCGCGCTGGTCCACAACCCGGTCTTCTGGCTGGCGCTCAAGAACACCTTCTACTTTGCCCTGGTGGCCGGCCCGCTCACCGTGGCGATGTCGCTGGGGGCCGCGCTGCTGGTGAACGCGCCCCTGGTCCGGATGCGCGGCCTGTTCCGCACCATCTACTTCACCCCGTTCGTGACGACCCTCGTCGCGGTCGCCATCGTGTGGCGCTACCTGTACCACCCCCAGTACGGCCTGCTCAATCACGCGCTGGGCTGGTTCGGTATTCACCCGATCAACTGGCTGGGCGATCCTCACTGGGCCATGCCTGCCATCATCCTCATGGCGACCTGGAAGAACTTCGGCTACAACATGCTGATCCTGATCGCCGGGTTGCAGAGCATTCCGGAGGACCTGTACGAGGCGGCCCGGCTGGATGGCGCCGGTGCGATCCGCCGGTTCCGCCACGTGACCCTCCCGATGCTGGGTCCCACCATGCTGTTCGTCGCGGTGATCACCATGATCGGCTATTTCCAGGTGTTCACCGAGCCCTATGTCATGACCGCGGGCGGGCCGCTCAAGGCGACCGAGACCGTGGTGCTGCTGATGTACGAGGAAGGTTTCCGCTGGTGGCGGATGGGGGTCGCCGCGTCCTACGCGTTTGCGCTGTTCCTCATCATCATGGTCGGCACCCTGGTCCAGACCCGGCTGCAGCGGGTGAAGATATGACGAAGCCTTCGCTGGGCCGCGCCTTGTTGTACGGGACCCTGGTCGCCGGGGCGGTCTTCGCGATTCTCCCGATGGTCTGGATGGTGTCGGCCTCCTTCATGCCGACCGGCATGGCGAATTCTACGCCGCCCCACTTCTTCCCCACCGCGCTCACCCTGGAGCATTATCGCACCCTGTTCACCCGGCTCAACCTGGGCCGCTACCTGTTGAACAGCACGATCGTCGCGGTCACGGTCACCGGGCTTTCCCTGCTCATCAACTCGCTGGCCGGGTATGCCTTTGCCAAGCTCCGGTTCAAGGGGCGGGACCGGGCGTTCCGGATCCTGCTCACCGGGCTGGTGGTACCGGTGCAGGTCGCGATGCTGCCGCTCTTCCTGCTGCTTCGCGAGATGGGCTTCATCAATACCTACTGGGGTGTCATCGTGCCGGGGATGGCGAGCATCTTCGGCATCTTCCTGGTACGGCAATACGCCCTGAGCATTCCGGACGACCTGCTCGATGCGGCGCGGATCGACGGCGCCGACGAGTTCCGGATCTACCGTTCCATCGTGGTGCCGGCGATCACCCCGATCCTGGCGACCCTCGCGATCTGGACCTTCCTCAATACCTGGAACGACTTCCTCTGGCCCCTGATCGTGCTGAGCGACGAGTCGAAGTGGACCCTGCCCGTGGCCATCGCCAATCTCTCGGGCGAGCATGTGCAGGATACCGAGCTCATGATGGCGGGGTCGGTGGTGACGGTGTTGCCGGTGGTGGGGGTATTCCTGGTGCTGCAGCGCTACTACGTCGCGGGGATCATGCAGGGGAGCGTGAAGGGATGAAGGCGGTAAGGCGGTATGGCGGTAAGGCGGTAAGCAGATCCGCTTGGATTCTGACTTGCCTTGTGACTACCCACCTGTTCGCGCAGGCGCCCGGCGCCGTCCGGGTGCTGGATACCTTCGACAATCCGGCGGACTGGACCACCGCGCCGTCGGACGGCGTGAGTCTCCTGCAGCGCGCCGACAGCGGACACACCGGCAAGGCGCTGCGGCTCGATTTCGACTTCCAGGGACACGGCGGTTACGCCGTGATCCATCGCGCGCTGCCGATCGATTTCCCCGACAACTACGTCCTCAGTTTCTGGATCCGCGGCAACGCCCCGGTCAACAACCTCGAGTTCAAGCTGATCGATGCCACGGGCGACAACGTCTGGTGGCGGAACCAGCGCGGGTTCACCTTCCAGGGTGGCTGGCGGAAGGTGACGATCCGCAAGCGGCAGATCGAGTTCGCCTGGGGACCGATCGGTGGTGGCGAATTGAAGCACGCCGCGGCGCTGGAGTTCGCGATCACCGCCGGCAGCGGCGGCAAGGGCACCGTCTGGCTCGACGACTTGCGGCTGGAGCCGCGGGAGCCGGAGCGGCCCTACGACCTGACGCCGGTCGCATCCGCCTCCCGCAGTCTCGCCGGATATCCCGCCTCCAACGCGATTGATCCGGATACCGGCACGGCCTGGCGCGCTTCCTCCGCCACAGAAGCCTGGCTCGCGCTCGACTTCGTGAAGCCGCGGGAGTTCGGCGGGCTCACCATCTTTTGGGAACCGCGCCGCTATTCCACCCAGTACCAGGTCGAGCTGTCTGACGACGGTCTCCGCTGGACTCCGGTCTACTCGACCCAGGGCGGCAACGGCGAAGTGGACAACCTCTATCTCCCCGAGTCGGAATCGCGCTACCTGCGGCTGCGTTTCACCAGGAGTGCCGGCAATGGTCAGGGATACGGCATCCGCTCCATTGCCGTCCAGCCGCTCGAGTGGGGAACCTCCCTGAACGCTTTCTTCCACCACGTCGCGGCGGACGCCCCGCGGGGTCGCTTCCCCCGCTACCTGCTCGACGAGCAGTCCTACTGGACCATGGTCGGAGTGAGTGGCGACGGCAACCGCGCATTGCTGAGTCAGGACGGGGCGTTCGAACCGTTTGCCGGAGAGTTCTCCATCGAGCCGTTCCTGCTGGAAGACGGAAAGTTCTGGACCTGGGCCGACACCAGGCCGACCCCTTCGCTCGAAGAGGGATACCTCCCGATCCCCTCGGTGGAATGGACCGGACGGCAGACCGTATTGCGGGTGACCGCGGCCGCGATCGGAGCGCCGGGCCATGCGAGCGCGCTGGTGCGCTACCGGGTCACCAATCGCGGCGCCACGGCCGGCGAAGTCACCCTGGCCCTCGCGATCCGTCCGTTCCAGGTCAATCCCTCCTGGCAATTCCTCGGCGTCCCCGGCGGGGTCGCGCGGATCGACAGCATCACCGGGGACTCCTCCCGGGTGCGGGTCAATGACCGGCTGGTGCTGCCGCTCCAGCTGGCTTCCCGGTTCGGGGCGGCGAGTTACGACGGCGGCGACGTCACCGAATTCCTGTCGGCCGGCCGGGTTCCCCTGCCCAAGCGCGTGCTGGACCGGTTCGGCCACGCGTCGGGCGTCCTGGTCTATGAACTGGATCTCGCGGCCGGCCAGTCGCGCGACGTATTCCTCCTCGTGCCCTGGTCCGGGGACCAGCCCGCGATCACTGCCGAAACCGCGAACCCGGTCCTGGCCCAAACGGCGGAAACCTGGCGCGGGCTGGTGAACCGGGTGAAGCTCGCGCTCCCGGATTCCTCGCGGGGGATCGCGAATGCTTTGCGCAGCACTGTCGCCTACATGATGATCAATCGGGACGGCCCCGCCTTGCAGCCGGGTGCCCGGTCCTACCGCCGCTCCTGGATCCGCGACGGCGCCATGATCAGTGCCGCCCTGCTCCGGCTGGGCCATCCCGAACCGGCCCGCGAGTTCATGGACTGGTACGCACCGTACCAGTACGAGTCAGGCAAGGTTCCCTGTTGTGTGGATGCCCGGGGTTCCGACCCGGTGCCGGAACACGACAGCCACGGCGAGCTGATCTACCTGGTGGCCGAGTACTATCGCTCGACCGGCGACCTTTCGACGCTGCGAAGGCTCTGGCCCCACGTGCAGCGCGCGGTGGCGTTCATGGACTCGCTCCGCCGCTCGCTCCGCACCGACGCGCTCCGCCAGGTGGACAGCCTGCGCTTCTACGGGCTCATGCCGCCCTCGATCAGCCACGAGGGCTACTCGGCCAAGCCGGTCCACTCCTATTGGGACGACTTCTTCACCGCCCGAGGCTTCACCGACGCCGCGGACCTGTCCGAGGTACTGGGGGAAGCGGACAGCGGAAGGTATCGGGCGATCAGCGAGGAGTTCCGCCACGACCTGCTCGGCTCGCTCCGCACCACGATTGCGCAGGCTGGAATCAATTACATCCCCGGCTCCGCCGATCTCGCCGACTACGACCCCACGTCAACCAGTATCGGCATCAGCCCCGGAGCCATGCTCGACCAGCTCCCCCGGCACCTGGTGGAGGCCACGTTCGATCGATATTTCCGCGAGGTCATGGCCCGCCGCGACTCCACCGGGTGGCAGGCGTACACGCCGTACGAACTCCGGAACGTGAGCACCCTGGTGCGGCTTGGTTGGCGGGAGAAGGCCTATCAGCTGCTGCAGTACCTCCTGGCCGGCCAGCGACCCCGGGAGTGGAACCAGTGGCCTGAGGTGGTCTGGCGGGACAGCACGGCACCGCGGTTCCTGGGCGACCTGCCGCACACCTGGGTTGGGTCCGATTTCGCGCGCTCGCTGCTGGATATGTTCGCCTACCTGAGGGACGGAGACAGCACCCTGGTGCTGGCGGCGGGAATACCGCTCGAGTGGATGCGGGACACCAGTGGAGTCAGGCTGGAAGGACTCCGAGTCGAAGGCGGCAGCATTGATCTTTCGGTCCGGCGCGAGGGAGACAATGTCGTCGTGCAGGTGGACGGCACCGGGCCGTTGCCCTCAGGCGGCGTGGTGCTCCAGATGCCGGCGGAGCTGTTGCAGCGGGGAGTGCAGCTCAACGACCAGTCGGTACAGCCGGAGCAGGGCGGGGCAGTGCGAGTGGGAAGCCTGCCGGCGCGGGTGGTTTTTCGAGTAGAGAATTGAGCTACGTGCCGAGGTTGGGCTTATTGGTTGTTCTCTTGGCGCCTTTGCGCCTTTGAGTTGAAGTCAGTTGCTGTTCTCGGCGAAACCTCGGCGGCTCGGCGTTGGATGTACTCCGCCGGCGCGGGCGGTCATTCGAGCGGAAAATTGAGGGAGTACAGCGAGTTGAGCCTTGCCACATCCAACGCAGAGGCGCAGAGAACGCAGAGGTATCACAGAGAAAACAATTGTTTGTTCTCTTGGCGTCTTAGCGCCTTTGCGTTGAAGTCAGTTGCTGTTCTCAGCGCGTGCTCAGCGAAACTCGGCGGTTCGGCGTTGATGTTCTCCGCCGGCGCGGGCGGTCATTCGACGGAAAATTGAGGGAGTACAGCGAGTTGAGCCTTGCCACATCCAACGCAGAGGCGCAGAGAACGCAGAGGTATCACAGAG
>DASYPP010000096.1:0-18623 GCA_036006525.1 Gemmatimonadales bacterium | reverse complement strand
CCCCACGGTATCGGTTGGCAGGCGGCATCGTAATCCCAAGGAACAACCACAACTCGAGTTCCCGATTTCAGGATCCGTGAAACATTCCCCGGCCTGGTGACGGTGATAACCTGACCATAGATGGAACCCGAACCCGAAGGGCCAAAGTGCCCCTCACCTTCGCCTGGTGTAACGGTTCCCGGGCCTGCCGCAACTGTGTCGGGAGTTGCCCTGCCCAGGAAGTACGGCTGTCCCCTCACCTTCAAACCCGGTATTGCCATTTTGGAGCACACGGGGCCGTCGAGCGCCGTGGCGTCGCGCCCTGTGAGTCCAACGAAGAGGATGACAAGTAACGGCAGTCTCATGGACGGCTCTCCGAGTTCCATGATATCTACATCAACGACGAGCCAATGAGAACGATTTGGACTGAAGCCCCCCTCCATTCATGGAAATGGGGTTGGGGGTGAGGGTAATGAAGAGGGCGGGTCCGAAGACCCGCCCTAATCACTCTTGATACCCTCCTGCAAGATCCCTCGCTACGCTCGGGATACAAGAACGGCAATGAATTTACGGGGTCGCAACCGCGCGACCCCGTAAATTCAGCCGTTCTAGTACATCCCGCCCATGCCGCCGCCCGGAGGACCGGACGGAGCTGGCTTGTCTTCCTTCTTCTCCACCACCACGCACTCCGTGGTGAGGAGGAGGCCGGCGATCGACGCGGCGTTCTGCAGCGCCGTGCGAGTCACCTTGGTCGGATCGATGACGCCGCTCTTCACCAGGTCTTCGTAGGTGTCGGTGGCGGCATTGTAGCCGAAGTTCTTGTCCTTCGACTCCCGGATCTTGGCCACGATGATGGAGCCCTCGGCGCCCGCGTTCTGCACGATCATCCGGATCGGCTCTTCGACCGCCTTGCGCACGATCTCGACGCCGATCTTCTCGTCGTCGGTGCCCTTCACCCGGTCCAGCGCCACCTGGGCGCGGAGCAGGGCCACACCGCCGCCCGGCACGATGCCTTCCTCGACCGCGGCACGGGTAGCATGGAGCGCGTCCTCGACCCGGGACTTCTTCTCCTTCATTTCGGTCTCGGTCGCGGCACCCACGTTGATGATCGCCACGCCGCCGGAGAGCTTGGCCAACCGCTCCTGCAGCTTCTCCTTGTCGTAGTCGCTGGTGCTCTTCTCGACCGCGACCTTGATCTCGCTGATCCGGCCCTGGATGTCCTCGTTCTTGCCCTTGCCGTCAACCACGGTGGTGTTGTCCTTGTCCACCACGATCCGCTTGGCGCGGCCGAGGTCCTGCAGGGTCGCGTTCTCCAGCTTGAAGCCCAGCTCCTCGGTGATCACCTTGCCACCGGTCAGCTTGGAGATGTCGATCAACATCTCTTTCCGCCGGTCGCCGAAGCCCGGGGCCTTCACGGCCGCGACCTTGAGCGTCCCGCGCAGCTTGTTGACCACCAGGGTCGCCAGCGCCTCACCCTCGACGTCTTCGGCGATGATGAGCAACGGCTTGCCGGTCTGGGCCACCTTCTCCAGGACCGGGAGCAGCTCCTTCATCGAGCCAATCTTCTTGTCGTGGATCAGGATGTAGGGGTCTTCCAGCACCGCCTCCATCTTCTCCGGATCGGTCACGAAGTAGGGCGAGAGATAGCCCCGGTCGAACTGCATGCCGTCGACCGTCTCCAGCGTGGTCTCCAGGCCCTTGGCCTCTTCGACCGTGATCACGCCATCCTTGCCGACCTTTTCCATCGCCTCGGCGATCAGCTTGCCGATCTCCGGGTCGTTGTTGGCGGAGATGGTCCCGACCTGGGCGATCTCCTTCTTGCCGGCGGTCGGCATGGAGATCCGCTTGAGCTCCTCGACGATCGCCTCGACCGCCTTGTCGATGCCGCGCTTCAATTCCATCGGGTTGGCCCCGGCGGTGACGTTCTTGAGGCCTTCACGGAAGATCGCCTGGGCCAGCACGGTTGCCGTGGTGGTGCCGTCGCCGGCCAGGTCCGAGGTCTTGGTCGCCACTTCCTTCACCATCTGGGCGCCCATGTTCTCGACCGGGTCCGACAACTCGATTTCCTTCGCCACCGTGACGCCGTCCTTGGTCACGGTCGGGGAGCCGAACTTCTTGTCGATGACGACATTGCGGCCCTTGGGGCCCAGCGTGACCTTGACCGCCTCGGCCAGATGGTCGATGCCCTTCTTGAGCCGGGCGCGAGCGTCGGTGTTAAAAAGCAGTTCTTTTGCAGCCATTGTGTGCGTCTCCTTAAGTGTCTCGCAAAGGCTTATGGCTTATGGCTTATGGCAAATGGTTCGTATCGGCCCCAGTTGCTATACGCTATACGCCAACGCAATTACGACATTTTTGCGAGGATATCTGAGGCCTTGATGATGATCACTTCCTCGCCATCGACGGTGTACGGGGTGCCGCTGTACTTGCCGTAAATGACCTTGTCGCCAACCGCGAGCTCGATCTTCACCCGCTCGCCCTTTTCCACCCGGCCCGGTCCGACCGCGATCACCTCACCGACGGTAGGCTTTTCCTTCGCGGTGTCCGGGATGTACAAACCGCCCCGCATGGTTTCCGCCTCGTCTGACGGCAGGATGACAACCCGATCCTCAAGGGGGTGGATCTTGAGTTTGGGCTTTGCCTTGGTAGCAGTGGACATGCTTCCTCCAACTGGACGTAAGTTATTATAAGATAAAGAGTTATTGTACTGGCACTCGGCTGTTAGGAGTGCCAGATGGGGCGGAAGATAAAGCGTTATGCAGGGCTGTCAAGCACTACGGAGGGGCGACTGCCAGCGAGCCTAGAACTCCCGCTTTTTCATCTCTTTGAAGAGAGTCTTTGACTCGCCCTCTTCGTCCCGTTTGATGCGCAGGGTGGAGTCGTAGGCGGGATTGGAGGTGTTGTCCTTGGAGGGCTTCGCAATCTTGGCCGCATTCTTCTTCGCGAGGGCCTGGAGCTTCTTGTCGTCCGACTTGGTCATGGGATTGAAGGGATTGGGGGGGTTGAAGGCATTGAAGGGATTGTAGGACGGGGGGCGAATTTCCGCAACCTCAATCCCCTCAATCCCTTCAATCTCTCACTCCTACCGGCTCCGGGCGGACCGCCGCGCCGGCACCTTGGCTCCCTTCTTTCTCGCCTCCGAGAGTCCGATGGCGATCGCCTGTTTCCGGCTCTTCACCCTGCCTCCCTTCCCGCCCGGGCCGGACCGCAGGGTGCCCTTCTTTCTGCGCCGCATCGCGCTCTCCACCCGCTTCGACGCCGCCTTGCCGTAGCGGGTCGATTTCTTCCTGGCCGTCATGCTCACACTCCTGTTTGACACAGTCAAGAAATGTCAGTGACAAGAGGATCTCGCCGTGCGGAAGATCACACCGATTATTGCCAGACGATCCGGGCACCGTTCACCGTGGTGCCGAAGGGTGGATTACTCTTGGACGGACCCCCGGTCGGATCATTGGAGCCGCTGATGGTGACCGTAATCCCTAGTCCATTGCTGCTCACCAGCTTGGCATAGAGGTTGGTGACCGACGTCTGCACGAACGGCGCCTGGAAGCCGACGGCCCTCGGCGTCAGCGCGGTTCCAACCATCGTCATGTCCATCAGCGTGGCCGAAGCGGCGAACCCCTGGAAGAGCGCGCGGTCGAACTGCTGGGTGCGAATGGTTCCCTGTTCGTTGACGATGAGCGGCGCGTTATCCAGGACCAGGCTGGTCCCCGAGGCACGAGTCACGGCGAGCGATATGGCGGTCACCGTCTTGCCGCCGCCGGTGATGGTGGGCGCGGTACCGGTCGGGGCGGAAATGAGAGCACCATCCGCCACGATGTTGTTCAGGAGGGTGAGACCGCCGCTACCGGTGGTGACATCGAGGTTGGCAAAGTGAGATCCACCAGCACCGGAGCCCGGGGAGGCGAAGTTCACCACCCGCACGCCTCCGGCTCCCAGCAGAGTCTTGTGATTCCCACTGGCCGCGAAGCTGGTGCTGCTGGTTCCGGCTGTCTGGGCGAAGCTGCCGCCGATCTTGAGCACCCCATCGGTCATCACGCCGGCCGTACTCCCGCCGCCGAAGATCCCAGCACCGCTTACCAGCACCGAATCGTTCGCTGACTGCATGACCAGGACGCCGGACCCGCTGGTGACCAGGGTTCCCAGGTCCGTGAGTGTGTTGCCGCCGGCATCGAGCGAGCCCTGGGTTATGGTGATTCCGCCCGCAGACACCTGCACATTGCTCCCCAGGAAGACGCCGCCCGCCCCACTCACCTCGAGGGTGCCGAACTGGCTGCCAATGCCGGGAGCCAGGAACGTGACGTTCTGCTGTACCGGGCCGACGAACGCCACTTTGTGACCCGGGCTGGCCGCAAAGCTGAATGGGCTGGTGCTGCTGCCCTGGAGAAAGTCGCCCTGGCTCACGATGACGCCGGCGGTCAGGCTGCCGCTCTCACTGCCGCCATCGAAGAAGGCGAACCCGCTGATGATGAGCGAATCGGTGGCGCTGGTCATCACCAGGGTCCCCGACGCGGATGTGGTGAAGTCGGGTGAAGTCAGGGTATGGCCGTTGAGCGCCAGGCTCCCGGGGTTGCCGGCAACCGTCAAGACATTCCCCAGCCCGATCGTGACATTGCCGGCCAGGCTGTAGGTCCCCGGTATCGTGAGGTTGGGAAGGTTCCCCTTGACCGTCTTGCCGGTTCCGGTGAGCACCAGCACCCCGGTGGAGGACGTGATGGTCCCCGAGGCGTCCACGTTGCCATTCACCGCGAGGCCCGCCGAGGTCCCGATGGTGATCGTCGCGCCGGGCTGAACCGTCAGGTCATTCACCCCGTCAGCCGCGGAGGTGATGGTCGGCTGGTTGGTCGGCCCCGAGGGAATAATGGCGTTGTCGGCGAAGCCGGGGACGACGCCGCCGGTCCAGTTGCTGCCCGTATCCCAGTCGGTATTGGTGGCGCCGGTCCAGGTGATGCCCGCGCCGCCGAACGGCCAGGTCACCACCGCGCCACCATTGGTCTGAACGAATGTCCCCGGGGTCGCCGGCGTCGGGTTCACCATGTTGATGGTGAGCGTGCCGGATGCGGCACCATCGATATCGGTCGCGCTCAGATAGAACCCGGTGGTCGGAACCGTGGTGAAGCTGAGATTGTCGAAGGAGAACGTCCCATTGGCCCGGGTTACCCGGAGGGCCACCGCGGTCGACGGGAATCCGCTGAAGGTGACGTTGTCGAATTGGGTTACCGTGCCACCGAGGATTTCGGGCGTGAGATTATTGAATGTCACGTTGGAGAGGTTGGTCCCCGCGATCTGCAGAGTTCGCGCAGTGCTGGCCAGGGTGGCGGCACCGAGCTGGGCGATGAGCTGGCCGTTGACCGCGGCATCGGTCGCAAAGGTGATGCTGCCGCTGGCATTGAGAATTTCCAGGTCCTGGAACCGGGACTGGGTCGTCCCCGGAGAGGTGAAGCTCACCTGCTGTGCGGCGTTGCCCACCAGTTGCACTTTGTTGCTGCCGGTGGCGACGAAACTGCCCTGCGTAACCACCGCAACCTGGGTGAAGTCGCCGCCTACCTTGATGACACCCGCGGTCAGGATACCGGTCGGATCCTCTCCCGCGAAAGTCGCATCGCCGCCGACATCGAGGACACCGGCCGCATTGGTCATCCCCAACATGCCTTCGTTGCTGGTAACGAACTGGGCCGTGGTGACGGTCTGAGCACCAACGTGGAACTGGCCACGGGCTACCTCGAGCAGGATGCCCACGAAGAGAGGCCCGGAGACGGACGCCGACTCGAACCGGGTACCCAGCTGGACGAGCAGGGAAGCGAAGTTGCCGTTCACCTGGGCGCCGTCGGTGACCAGAATGACCCGGCCGCCCACAATGCTACCGGACGCGCTGACGTTCCCCGTCGCCGTAAGGTCGAAGGTACCGAGATCCAGGACCGCGGTGCCGTTGACCGAGAGGTCTCGAACTGAGGCAGCTGCCGAAAGGACCGGTTGCACGGCGGTCACGGGAATCACCACGTCGTCGCCGCTGGTTGGTACCTGGTTGGTGCTCCAGTTGCCCGCCACGAACCAGTCACTGTTTACGGTGCCGGTCCAGGTGGCCGAACCACCCCCCACCGCCGGCCAGTTCACCACGGCGCCGCCCGCGGTCTGCAGGAAGCCGCCCGGAGTGGCCGGCGTCGGGTTGACCAGGTTGATCGTCAGGACGTTGGCATCCGCGGCGTTGTCAGTGACGCTCATGTACAGGCCGCTGCTGGGCGTCACCTGGAAAATCAGGTCGTTGAAGGTGAACGGCGTCGCGGCACCCGGATGCACGATGGTAAGCGCGGTTGCCGTGGCCGAGGTGTTGCTGAAGGTGACGCGGTCGAACTGGGTGATGGCCGGCCCGCCCACCACCAGCAGGTCGTCCAGGGTCAGCAGGTCCATGCGCAGATTCAGCATGGTCAGGGTGTGCCCGGCGCCGTGGATGATCCGTGGAATGGTTCCGTTGGCGAACCCGGCAACGCCGGCAATGGTGAAATCGCTGCCCAGGGTGCTGCCACCCGCGGTGTTGCCGACCACGATGTTCTGGAAGTGGGAGGTCGCCGGGTCCGCGAAGGTGATCGTCTGGATGCCTGAGCCCGTCGACTGGACCGTGTGGTTCCCGCTGGCCGCGAAGCTGAGCGGCGTACCGAACTGGTCGAAGCTGCCGCTGACGTTGACCAGGCCGGCGGTGAGCTTACCGGTCTCGTCACCGCCAGCGAACGTCGTCGGACCGGCGACCAACAAATCCGCGGCATTGATCATCGTGAGCAGGCCGGTGCCGTTGGCGGTGCTGAAGTTGCCGGTGCCGATGTCCAGGGTATGGCCGCCGAGGATCAGGCCACCGAGCACCTGGACATCGCTGTTGGTCGCGACGACAGTCCCATTCAGCGTCACCACCGCCCCGGCCGACACATCGATGAACACCTGATCGAAATTGCCCCGCAGGGTGCCCACGCCGGTCAGTTGGATGTCATCCTTGCAGCAGCCGACCAGGTTGCCGCTGGCGTCCAGGCTGCCGTTCACCGTCACCTGGATGTCATTCGTGGTGAGCGTCGCGCCGGACTGGATGATCAGGTCGTGGACTGCGACGGAGGTGCTGATAATCGGATCGTTCGGGGTGCCCGCCGGGATCAGCACGTCATCGGTGCCGGTCGGCACGGTGCCGATGCTCCAGTTGCTGGGGTTTTCCCAGTCGGCATCGATGCTGCCGGTCCAGGTATGGGACGGGGGCGCCTGGAAGTTGGCCCCGAAGCTGACCGACGAGAGCCCGGTGACCTGGGCCGTGAAGCTGACCTGGGTGCTGCCGGTGGGCGGCATGGTGGCCGTGGTCTGGGCCAGGCCATTCACATCGGTCACCGCGGAGGTGGGTAAGACGCTGCCACCGGCGGGCGGGGTGAAGGTTACGGTCACTCCCGAAACCCCCAACTGGTCGCTCGCGACCACCCGCACCACCAGCGGCTGGGGCAGCGGCTGGCCCGGCGCCGCGCCCTGGAGATCGCCACTCACCTTCTGCAGCGCGGCGGGCACGGGCACCAGGGTGACGGTGGTGCTCTCCACGACGCCCGCCGGGACCTGGACGGTCGCCGGCGTCCGCGCCCGGACGTAGATCGTGCCGCGCGGCACCTTGCCTGTCACCACGCCGTCGCCGTTGACCCGGGCGATGTTGGTGTCGCTGCTGCTCCACGATACGTAAAACGAGGTGACCGGCAGCTGGTTGGCGTCTTCAGCGCTCACCCGCATAGGCAGGTTGTCGCCCCGGGTCAGCGTGGAGTCCAGCGGCGCGAGGAACAGCGCGGTCAGCTGTGAACCGGGGCCGACGAACGTCAGCGGAAGCGGCGGCGCGGGCGTCGGCGTGGGGCCGCTCGTGGCCTCGACCCGCTGGGTCCCGCTGAACAGGACCGTACTCCCGCTCAGCAGCTCGATGGTGACGTCCAGCGATTCGGCGGCGCTCTCCAGCTGGAGGGACTGCAGTTTCAGCTGGAGCTGGTCGGCATTGAGATTGAACGGAACGACGACGTCCTTGAGCGGCGGGGTAGGATCGGAAGGACGCACCACAACGGCATGCACGTGGTCAATCGGCAGGTTTCCGCCAACAAACTGGCCACCGGACGGAAAGACCGGGTTGACCGAGACACTTCCCAGCATCGGGCTCGGCCCGCCAGGCTGGTCCCGGCAAGTGACCACACCAAGCGTCAATAGCACAGCGCCGACGGCTCGTAGCATTGCCGCCGGCGAGAAGGCTCCACGAAGGGACCCACCGTGCCGGATCATTAATCCATTGAAGTAAGTTGAGGAGATATGCAGGTCGAGAAGGGGCCTGTCAATAGAGGAGATGCGCTACAGGGTGTTGCAAGCTGGCTTGAGCTACTGCCAGATGATCGTGGCTCCGGCCACGGTCTGGCCAAACGGCGGGTTGCTGCGGGAGGGGCCGCCGGTGGCGTCGTTCGACCCGCTCATGACGACGTTCAAGCCGAACCCGTTGCTGGAGACGGCTTTAACATAGAGACCACCGGTACCGAGCGAGGTCTGTACCGTCGTGGTGTTTACGGTAATGGTTCGCGCCGCCGCTGCGCCGCCCACGGCAGTGACGTTGAACAGGATCTCCCCGGTGGCGGTGGTCGGGAAATTCTGGAAGGTCATGTTGTCGAATTGCTGGGCATGGCCGCTACCCTGCTCGTTCACGACCAGCTGAGTGTGATCGAGCACCAACCGGGCAACGGCGCCCGACACGGTCGTCAGGACGTTGCCGCCGCCGCTGATCTTGGGCGGAGCGCCGGGTCCGACGCCGGAGATCAGCTGGAGGTTGACGAACACCGCGGTCGTGATGGTAATGCCGCCGGTGTTGGAGGTGACGTCCAGGCTCTGGAAGTGACTGGTGCCGACGCCCGGGAAGTCGAAGGTCACCGTCTGCGGTGAGACGCCGTTAAGGACCACTTTGTGGGTCCCGCTGGCCGCAAAGGCGTTGGCATTCCCGTTGTGCTGGGCAAAGTTCCCCTTGATGGTCAGAGTGCCCGCACTCAGCAACCCGGTCTCGTCCCCGCCCTGGAAGGTGGCGTTGCCCGTTACCGTCACCTGGTCGGCACCACTGGTCATAGTGAAGAGCGCGTTGGCGGTCACCATCAGGTCGCCACCAAGGGTGAGGGTCCGGCCTCCCACGCTGAAGTTGGCGCCGGTATTGGTGACCGTGAGCGTCCCGGTCAGCGTAAGGTTGCCGGCGGGCGATCCGTCGCCGATCACGACCACATTGGTGTAGGGCAGCACCGGGAAGCCCATTCCGGTGCCGGTATAGGTCGTGGTCCCGACACTGTAACTGCCGCCGATCACCGGCGCAGAGGCGGTCGTGAAGTTGGTTAATGTCACGCTGCTGCCGGCCGCCGTGCTCAGCGGGCCCGCCACGGTCAGGGTCTGCCCGCCGTTATCGCTGAGTGGGGTGGCTCCGGTGACCGTCATGCTGCCGTTCACGAATCCGTTCGAGGTAAGCTTGACCCCGGCCGGGTTGTTGATCGTCAGATTCTGGAATCGGCTGTTGCCGCTGCCCGGGAAATCAAACTGCACCGCCTGCTGGCTGGTCCCGTTCAGCACCACCGCGGTGCCGCTCGCGGCGAAGGCGTTGGCATTCCCGTTGTGTTGAGCGAAGTTGCCCTTGACCGTCAGGGTGCCCGCGGTGAGGGAATTGGTTTCGTCCCCACCCTGGAACGTCGCGTTCCCGGTGACCGTCACCTGGTCGGCGGCGTTGGTCATGGTGACCAGGCCGTTGCTGGTCACCACCAGGTCGCCACCAAGGGCGAGGGTCCGGCCCCCCACGGTGAAGTTCGCCCCGGTGTTCGTGACGGTGAGACTGCCCGTCAGCGTCAGGTTCCCCGCCGGCGATCCGTCACCGGTCAGCACCATGTTGGTATAGGGCAGCACCGGGAAACTCATCCCGGTCCCCGTGTAGGTCGTCGTGCCCACGTTGTAGCTGCCCCCGATCACCGGCGCGGTGGCCGTGGTGAGGCCGTTCAGCGTGACGCTGCTGGCGGCGGCGCTGGTCAGCTGACCCGCCACGGTCAGGGTCTGCCCGCCGTTATCGGTGAGCGGGGTGGCCCCGTTGATCGCAACGCTGCCGTTCACGAACCCGGTGGTGGTGAGCTTGATCCCGGCCGGGTTGTTCACCGTGAGGTTCTGGAACCGGCTGGTGCCCGCCCCCGGGAAGTCGAAGGTCACGCTCTGCTGGGTGGTCCCGTTGAGTACCACGAGCGTCCCGCTGGCGGCAAAGGCGTTGGCATTGCCGTTGTGCTGCGCAAAGTTCCCCTTCACCGTGAGCGTCCCGGCACTCAATAAGCCGGTCTCGTCTCCGCCCTGGAACGTCGCGTTCCCGGTGACCGTCACCTGGTCGGCGGCGTTGGTCATGGTGACCACGCCGTTGCTGGTCACCACCAGGTCGCCACCAAGGGCGAGAGTCCGGCCCCCCACGGTGAAGTTCGCCCCGGTGTTCGAGACGGTGAGACTGCCCGTCAGCGTCAGGTTCCCCGCCGGCGATCCGTCACCGGTCAGCACCATGTTGGTATAGGACAGCACCGGGAAACTCATCCCAGTCCCGGTATAGGTCGTGGTCCCGACACTGTACGTCCCGATGATCACCGGCGCGGTGGCCGTGGTGAAGCCGTTCAGGGTGACGCTGCTGCCCGCCACAGTGCTGAGCGCTCCCGCCACGGTCAGCGTGAACGCACCGCCGTGAGTGATCGGCGTGGGACCGTTCGCGGTGAGGTTGCCGTTGACGACCGCGTTGGTATTGAACTGGATCCCCGCCGGGTTGTTCACCGTGAGGTTCTGGAACCGGCTGTTGCCGCTCCCTGGGAAGTCGAAGACCACGCCCTGCTGGCTGGTCCCGTTCATCACGACCAGGGTCCCGCTGGCCGCGAACGCGTTGGCACTCCCATTGTGCTGGGCGAAGTCGCCATTGAGGATGATGGTCCCGGCCGTCAGGTGGCCAGTCTCGTCGCCGCCCTGGAAGGTGGCCGCGCCGAAGACCTGGAGCTGGTCGGCCGGGTTGGTCATGGTGAGCAGGGCACCATTGGTCACCGTGAAGTTCCCGACCGTCGAGACCGTGTGCCCGTTCACGACCAGGTCGCCGCCGCTACCGCTTACCGTAATATTGCCCAGCGCCCCGAAATTGGCCGAGACGGTCCCCACGCCACTCACCACCAGGTTCCCGTAGGCGAGGGAGGGGATGGTGAGGTTCCCGGTGTACGTGGTCGTCGTGACGTTGTAAGTCCCGCCAATCACCGGCGCGGTCGGAGTGGAGAATCCGGCCAGGGTGAGACTCGAGTTGTTGGAAGCGGTCAGGAGGCCCAGCACGGTCAAGGTCTGGCCGCCATTATCGGTCACCGGCGTAGTGCCGTTCACAATAAAGGTCCCGCCGATCACGACATTGGTATTGAGCTTGATTCCGGCCGCATTGGTCACCGTCAGGTTCTGGAACCGGCTGTTGCCGGCGCCCGGGAAGTCGAAGATTACCGTCTGCTGGCTGCCGCCGTCGAGCACGACCGCGGTGCCGCTCGCGGCAAAGGCATTGGCGTTGCCGTTGTGCTGAGCAAAGTTGCCCTTCACGGTGAGCGTGCCCGCACTCAATAACCCGGTCTCGTCCCCGCCCTGGAAGGTCGCGTTGCCGCCCACCGTCACCTGGTCCGCAGCGTTGGTCATGGTCAACACCGCATTGGACGTCACCACCAGATCGCCGGCGATATCGAGTGTGTGACCGTTGAGCGTCACGTTGCCGCCCGTGCCGGTCACTGTCAGCGTCGCTACGGTGACACTGGTGCTGAGTAACGGCAGGTTGCCCGCCGCACCAACGATGACGGTATCCGTCGCGCTCGGCGCTCCGGCCGGACTCCAGTTGCCGCCATTGGACCAATCGGTATCGGCGCTGCCGGTCCAGATCCGGGTTTGCCCGGGCGCCGGCAGCGGCCAGTTCACCACCGCGCCGCCGGTGGTCTGCACGAATGCGCCGGGGTTCGCGGGCACCGGGTTCTGGAAGTCCAGGGTGAGCGGCTGACCGTCAGACGGATTGAGATCGGTCGCACCGAGGTAGAAGCCGGTGGTCGGCGTGGTGCTGAAGGTGAGGTTGTTCAGCGTGAACGGCGAGCCGGTTCCCGGATGATTGATCTGGAGCTGGACCGCGGTCGGCGACTGGTTCTGGAAAGTCAGGTTGCCGAGTGTCAGCGGCCCGCCGGCAGCCTGATCCACGATGAGCCGGACATTGTCGAATGTCAGCGTGCCCAGCGAGAGGACATCACCTGCGCTCAGCACTCGGCCACCGGTCACCGTCGCCGAGCTGGGAACACTGAAGGTGCCGTGAGCAAACGCGTCGGACCCCAGGGTGAGAACTCCGGCGCCGGGCGGAGTCCAGATCAAGTCCTGGAAATGCGAGGATCCCGGCACAATTCCCGGGCTGGCGAAGAAGACCGCCGGAGTGCTGCCGGTCAACTCGGTGATCTGAGTCCCGCTCGGATGGAAGCTGTCGTTGCTGGTCGAGTTCTGCTGGTTCAAGTCGCCGTTGACTACCAGGAGCCCGGCCGACATCGAGCCCAGCTCGTTGCCCCCATTAAAAATCGCGTCGCCCTGGACGGACAGGGCGTCGGCCGGGTTGGTCATGAGCAGGATACCGTTGCCCGAGGTCGCAAAGGTGCGGGCCACGACCATCACTTGCCCATTCAGCTCCAGGATGCCCCCGGCGACATGGACGGCGCCGACCACGACCGACGCCAGCAGGGTCGGGTGGTTGGTCGCGGCCGGGACGATCACGCTATCGGTTCCGCTGGGCACCACAGCGGGATTCCAGTTCCCCCCGGTATTCCAGTCACTGGACACGGCACCGGTCCAGGTCTCCACCCCTCCTCCGGCGGCCGATTGCACGAATACCGAGGTGCTTTCGACCACGCCCTGGGGAAAAGTCACCGTCGCCGGAGTGCGGGCCCGGATGTACGCCAGCCCGTTGGCCAGGCCATGGACCACGCCGGCGCCATTCACTTTTGCGATATTGGTGTCCGCCGAGCTCCAGGAGACATAGAACGCGGAGACCGGGAGCTGGTTGGCGTCCTCCCCGGTGATCCGCATCGGGAGACTGTCACCCTGGGTGAGCGAGGAATCTCCCGGAGCCAGGAAGAGAGCCGCGACCTGGGAGCCGGGACCGACATACACCAGGGGAAGCGGCGGCGGCGGCGTGGATGACGGCGGGCCGGCGTGGGCCTCCAGTCGATGGGTGCCGCTGAACAGGACCTGGGTGCCGCTCAACAACTCCAGGGTCACGTCGAGCGATTCAGCGGCGGCTTTCAACAGGACCGGAAGCGTGAGCCGGAGTCGGTCCAGGTTGGGGTCGAATGGGGCGGCGGTATCGATGATCGCGGTGCTGGGAAGCCGGACCACCACGGCATGGATATGATCGATGGGAAGGTTGGCGCCGAAGAACCCGCCGCCCGGAAAGACCGGGGCCGCGGTCACCGTCCCCATGACCGGCCCGGAGGAAGGGCCACCCGGCGTGTCGCCGGAACAGGTCGTCAGGAGGACACTGCACAGCAGCATGCCGGCGATCCGGACCAGTTTCACCGGGTCACCGCTGGGGCGGGTTCTGAAGATCGATGAGATTTGTATGGGAGGCTCCTGCGCCGATAGTGCAGCCGGCCCAGGGGGCTGTCAATACCTCACGACTGGAACTCGATCTCCAGCCCGAAATAGCGGCTTTCCTTGCGGAAGAATTGCCGCTGGGTGGAGAGGCCATCGTGCCGGATCAGCGAAAGCCGGAATTCTCGTCCCTGGTTGGCCCCGGCGATGGCCAATCCGATCTTGGCATTGCTGTTGATGCGCCAATCGGTGGCCGACATGCCGTCGAAGAACACGCCGGCCACCGGAACCATCCGCTGGCCCAGCACGGTGATCCCGCCGGCGCGGTAGTCGACACCCATCGCCGCCAGCCAGGGCGACAGCTTCAACTGGTCGATCATCGCCCGGCTCCCTCCCATCATGAACCGCCAGCCGCCGGCCCGGTACCCCACCCATCCCGAGAGAATCTCCCGGGTCCAGTCGAGCCGGCTGGCCTGGAAGGTATTGGCGTATTCGTCGCCGAGGTGGCTGCTCTCATGGGAGAACTGGAGGGCGAGCTCCCAGCGCTCCCGGGTCGTGTGCAGGGTGAACCCCGTCGTCCAGTCGCTACTGATCATCGCGGTCTTGCTGTCGTCGAGGCTGAACCGGCCGAAAACCTGGACCCCGAAATCCAGGGTGACCGGCCGGGGCCCTCGCTTGAGCGCGAGGGTGGGAAAGCTCTCGCCCACGGAGACGTCTCCCTCCTGTTCGGCCCCGAACCGGCTCTCGCCCCGGGACAACCAGATGACCCGTCCGGCGAAGGACGCCGCCCGGGGGGCGGCGAGGGGCAGGTCGAAGGAGGGCACATCGGGAAAGAACCGGCTCTGCCCGGCAAGCGTAGCATCCGGAGCAGCAACCAGGGCCATCGCGAGAAGAAGGCCCGCGATCGGAAAGTGGCGCTTGACTTCGGGACCCATTTCCGAAGATTTCACTCCATCTCCAGGAACATTTGAGGCGGGAATATAGCACCCGCCTGTCCGACCCGACCCCTCACAGGAGCCGTCGTTCATGCTGGTACCCGTGATTGCCGCGCTATTTACCGCGAACCTGAGCGCCGCCCCTGCCGGGATTGATCCCGCAACCCGGGTACGGGTGGATTCGAGCCATCATGAGCTGGTCATCACCACCGGCCCGTACAACCTGCCGAACATGCCGCCGATGACGGACCACGCCATGATGGACCTCGGCATGAGTCACGACACCCCGGTGAGCCGCTTCCAGTGGCCGGTGGAGGGATGGTTCCGCGGGTTCAAGATCGAGGTGCTGGACCGGGACGGGCAGCCCCTGCCCCGCCATATCATGCACCACATGATCATGGTGAACTTCTCGCGCCGCCAGCTGATCTATTCCGCGGCGGAGCGGCTGATGGGAGCCGGTACCGAGACCGACGACGCCACGATCCCGCGCACCATCGGCGTGCCGATGAAAGCCAACAGCGACCTGGGCCTCTACGTGGCCTGGCACAACGACACCGGGAAGGACCTGGACGGGGTCACCCTGCGGCTCACCCTCGAGTGGATGCCCCGGAACCAGAATCCCCGCCCGCTCGATGTGCTGCCGATTTACATGGACGTGAACCTGACCGTGGGCGGGACCAACACGTTCGACGTGCCGTCGGGCAAGTCCACCAAGTCGTTTGAGTTCACCCTGCCGGTGGGTGGCAGGCTGCTGGCGGTGGGCGGACACCTGCACGACTACGGCGTCCGGGTGCGGCTGGAGGACGTGGAGAGCGGCCGGGTGCTGACCACGGTGAACTCCACCCGCGATGCCGAGGGCCACGTCACCAAGATCGACCGGAAGCTGTTTGGAGTGAGCGGCGAGGGTCTTCGGCTCCGGGCCGGGCGGCGCTACCGGGTGATCAGCGACTACGACAACCCGACCGGTGCCACCATCCACAACGGTGCCATGGCCCACATGGTGGGACTCTTTGCGCCCGACGATATCAGGAAGTGGCCCCAGATCGATCCCAGCGACGAGACGTACCAGAAGGACCTGGCGTCACTCCGGGTACGGGGGCACAAGACGGAGAACATGGATAATATGGAAGGGATGCATCACAACTAGACGGTAGAAGACGGTAGAGGGCGGTAGATAATCAGAGGCTGTCATCCCGAGTGAAACGAGGGATCTTCTCAAAACGAGCAAGATTCCTCGCTACCGCTCGGAATGACAGCCTTTTCACACCTGCCCCTTTACCGTCTCTCACCGTTCCTTACCGTCTATTACCGCCGATTACCATTAGGCGACCCGTCGCGCACCCACCCACCTGCGCCACCACCAGCGGCCGTACACGTCGTCCGGGGACAGCAGGCTGATCTGCACCCCGTCACTGGCGCTGTGGATGAAGCGTCCGTCGCCGAGGTACAGGCCCACGTGGGTCACCCTGCCGCCGTTGTTGGAAAAAGTCAGGATATCCCCCGGCAGGAGCGCGTCCAGCTGCTTGTCCACCCTGGTTCCCGACTGAGCCTGGTCCACGCTGCGCCGCGGTAACGCGACGCCGTGCTCGGCGTAGGCGTATTGAATCAGTCCCGAACAATCGAACCCGCCATCCGCCGCGCCGGTACCGCCCCACTTGTAAGGCGTTCCCATGGCCTGCGTCGCCGTCTCCAGTACCTCGACCACCAGCTCCACCCGGTCGGCGGGCACTGCGGACCGCTCCACGCCGGTGCGGAGTGCAGCGCCCGTCGGTGGCGGAGGTGACCCCTCCGCTGGTGCCGCGGCCGGCGCCGGTACCCGGTCCGAAGCGGTAGAAAAGTCGAGCCCGATACGCGCGGCGATCTCCACTCCACTCCTCGTGCCCATGTAACGCAGGTCGCGCCAGCGGCCCTCCGCGCCGACCGAGAGCGGCCCCAGCCGGGGAAGCTCATAACCCACTCCCGCGGTCCAGGAACCCCAGAAGCGATCCCCGTCACCACTCGCCACGCCTCCGGTGAGTCCCGCCGCCAGGTAGAGCCCGGGATGCCCGCCCCGGAACAGTGTCAACTCCGCGCCCGGCCCCCACAGGCTTCCCTGTCCCTGACTCATCTCTCCGGCGTGGAGCCCGTACAAGGTGTAACCGATCGGTCCGGTGAGAGAGCGGGCGAAGCCCAGCCGATAGGTACTCCAGTCCGGGTCGGAGAGCAGCCGGCCCATGTCGAACGTGATGCTCTGGGCCGGCGCCGGATGCGGCGCGGCCAGGAGGAGCCCGACCAGCAGTAGCGGGTATCTCACGATGCGCGCTCCGGCTGGGGCAGACCGGTCCGGATGTCCACCCGGTACCAGGCCTGCACTGCACAGTGGCGGGAGAGCGCTGCTCGCAGGGTCGTATCGTCGATCACGGTGGGAGCCATCGTGGTGTAAAGGAGAGGGACCGGAAGACGACGGTCCCTTCGTCTCAGTTCGAGGAGCCGCTCGGTGCAGACTTCCCCGGTGCTCGCGGTATCCGCCCGTCCCGCCACCCACCAGACCTCGGTACTGTCGGCGAGGATCATGACCAGCGAGTCCGGCGCGACGGCGGTGACGCTTCCGTTGGAGTCGGCCCCAGCGGGCGGGTGTCGTCCAGCATCGCCGCAAGCAACGAGAGCGATGGTGAGCAGGGCAAGACGCCCTGGATTCACTGCCCACCTTCCTGCGGGGGCGACGGGGCCATGAACTCGCGGGTGTCGGGGATCGCGTCCTCGGTCACGTGCAGCGCCTGGCGTAGCCGGGGAGACCTGCGCAGGTAGTGGATGACCACGGCGAGGGTGCCGAGGCCGGCGATCGCGCCACAGCCGGCGGTGACGACGAGCCCGGTCCTCGGCGACGACAGGCCCCGGGCGATCACGGCCCCGATTGACGCGCCAATAAACGAAGCTGCCCACGCCACAAGCGGCGTGAGCAGCCAGCCCAGTATCCGGAACAGGAGCTTGAGGACCTTCATTGGCTCACGGTCGGCGGGCCCCAAGCCCGGTAATGATCGCGGCCAGCGCCAGTGCCGGCAGCACCGCGATGCCGAAGGTGGGAACCGACCAGGCCGCGCCAGGAACATGGATCAGTACAGCCAGCACGCCGAAGATCACCACGCCCATGAGCACCAGCGCGATCAAGCCGCCGATGGACGGCTCCCGGCGCCGGGCCGCCTGGTTCGCCATGATGAAGGCGCCCATCCAGGCCAGGTAGGTGCCGACCATCCACCAGACCGGGTGGTACCACCAGTTGCTGCCGCCGCCGATCGCCCGCCAGCGGAACGTGTACGCGCCGAACGGTTGCAGCAGCGAGACGTCGAGCAGCAGGAAGATGACCGTCGCGCCGAGGCCGATTCCCGCGGCGCCGGCAATGCCCTCGATGGTGCGGGGCCGGGTCCAGCTGCCGGGCAGGAGAATGGTCGCGGCCAGTCCGATCACCAGCAGCACCGCCTCGAGGATCTTCTCGACCGGCCCGTCCAGGAGCCGGGTGACGACCGCAAAGAGAACGACGATGAGGGCCTGGATGAACCCGAGGATGACCGCGCGCCGCGCCAGAAATGGAATGGGGCCGAGATCCACGGTATCGCGAGCGGAAACGGAGCTGGTCATAGCGCGAGGGCGAGAGGGTTGGCCAACCAACCTATTGATCCCAATATAGTTAGGTGAGTACACTCGCACAATTGAAGATTGAGGATTGAGGATCGATGGTTGAACTGCCTCGGCTTTTCAATCTTCAATCATCAACCTTCAATCATCAATTGGTAGCAAAAGCCAGAAGAACGACTATATCGGTCAAGGCCCAGGCCGCCAGCCCGCGATACATCCCCCGCTGGTGCTGCTCCGGGGTCATCTCCCGGAAGCTCCGGCGCCAGGGGAGCAGCACGGCACCCCAGGCAAGGAAGGCGCCACCCAGTACCAGCCAGCGTAGAATGCTTTCCCCATCGGTTCCCCACCCTGCTCTGACACCGCCCCACCCGAACAGCCCAAAGGCAACGAGCATGGCGCCGATGGCGACGTTCAAGCTGAGCCGCATTCCCAGCTTGAGCGCCAGGGTGCGATCGCCGCGGCGCTCGTCCTCCTCGAACTGGTAGAGCTGAGTCA
>DASYPP010000095.1:0-12649 GCA_036006525.1 Gemmatimonadales bacterium | reverse complement strand
ATCCCGGCCTATTCGATTTCGAAGGCCGCCGCCTTTAGTATGACGCAGTCATTGCGGGCGGTCCTGGCGGGCCAGGGCGTCTCCGTCCACGCCGTCTTCCTGGGCCCCATCGACACGGACATGAATCGCGACCTGGATATCCCGAAGGCTTCGACCCAGTCGGCGGCGCAGGGAATCTTCGACGGTCTCCAGAGAGGGGAGCAGGATATCTTCCCCGATCCCGTGTCCCAGGCCGTGGCCGAGGGCTGGCGCAACGGCGCGGGTAAGGCACTGGAACTCGAGTTTGCTGCGATGGTGCAGCAGACCGCGGCTTGAGGCTCAGCCATGTCGAACCTCGAACAGCAACGCGTGCTTATCACCGGCGGCAGCCGAGGCCTTGGCCTCGGCGTCGTCGAAGCACTGGTGGCGCGGCACGCCAAGGTCACCGTCATCGCCCGGGATGCCGAGCGGCTCACCCAGCTCAAAGGCCGGCTCGGGGTTTCGATCATTGCCGGCGATGCGACTGATCCCAGGCTCGCCGCTTCCACCCTTCGGGAGCTGAGTCCCTCGGTGCTGGTGCTCAATGCCGGGGCGACTCCGACGATGGCGCCTTTGCATCTGCAGACCTGGGAATCATTCAGCGAGAACTGGAATACCGACGTCAAGTCGGCCTTCCACTGGATCCAGGCCGCCCTCCGGCTTCCTTTGGAGCCGGGCACCCGGGTGCTGGTCTCATCCAGCGGGGCCGCGATCCAGGGCTCGCCGCTCTCCGGTGGGTATGCCGGGGCCAAACGCATGATCTGGATGATGGCCGGCTACGCCAACGGCGTGGCCAGCAGTCTCAACCTCGGCATCCGGTTTCAGGCGCTCCTGGTCCGGCAGATCGTCGGCGCGACCCAGCTGGGACGCGCCGCGGCCGAGGCCTACGCCGGCCGCCAGGGCGTGAGCACCGAGGCGTTCCTGGCCGGATTCGGCAAACCGCTGAGCCCGCGGGAGTACGGAGAGCATGTCGTCACCCTGCTCACGGACCCCAGGTACGAGAGCGAGACGGCCTTTGGGATCCGGGGCGATACGGGTGTCGAGCTGCTCACGGCCTAGCTTTGAGATATGATTGAATGGATTCCTCACGAAAACCACGAAACCCCACGAAATCCACGAAGCATCAGGTTGGATTCAAGGTTAGCAGAAATCTTTGGGATGAGTTTCGTGGCTTTGGGCTGTTTTTGGTGGCTTTCGTGAGGAACCCTTCCGAGCCGAGACTAACAGACCGGGGTAGTTTGGTGCAGAATCTGACCGATTCATCATAAAGCACTAAGGCTGGTGCTGGAGTACTCGAAATGATCCATGTCCTGATGAACATGGCAAGGAACCACATGGAGAACAATCCGTACCTGGAGCTGCCCGAAGGCCCGGTCGACGCGCGCTACCTGGCCTTCCTGGAGACCATCGCGACGCTGCGGCCGAGCCTGCATCGCTACTGCGCCCGGATGACGGGATCGGTGATGGACGGCGAGGACGTGGTGCAGGAGACCCTGTTCGAAGCCTATCGGAAGCTGGACCAGTACGATGAGAGCCGTCCCCTCAAGCCGTGGCTGTTTCGGATCGCCCACAATCGGTGCATCGATTTTTTGCGGCGCCGCGGCGTGCGGGACGCAGCCGAGGCCGCCGCCGAGCTGCCGGAATCGCCGGGGTCCGCCGAGCCGGCCGTAGCGACCGGACAAGCGGTCGAACACCTGGTGCTGACGCTGCCGCCCAAGGAGCGCGCCAGCGTGCTGCTCAAGGATGTGCTGGGGTATTCCCTCGAAGAAGTCGCCGAGCTGGTCGATTCCACGGTCGGCGGTGTGAAGGCCGCGCTCAACCGCGCCCGGAGCAAGCTGGCCGTCGCGTCGCCTCCGGCGAATACCGTTCGACCAACGAGCCCCGAGTTACAACGCGTCATCCAGCTCTACATCGATCGCTTCAACCGCCGCGATTGGGATGGAGTGCGGGAATTGACCAGGGCCGACGCCCGGCTCAACGTAGCTGAACGGTTTGCCGGGAAACTGGCGGACGCGCAGTATTTCTGGAATTATGCGCGCTGGCCCTGGCCCTGGAAACTGGCGCTGGGTGAGGTGGACGGTGAGTCGGTAGTGATCGTTCTCCGAGGCGACGGCGACACCTGGACACCCTACTCCGTCATCCGGATCAACGTAACCGGCCAGGAGGTCGCCAGCATTGTGGACTACATCCACTGTCCCTGGGTCGTGCCGGCAGCTGAATCGGTGACGGTCAGCGGGCAGTCCTAGCGGCGAAATCCCAACCCACTGTCCCCCTTCCCATGCGATGGAAGCAGCGGTCCCCCCTTCCCATTCCATGGGAAGGGGGACAGGGGGTTAGGGTTCACGCCTTCCCCTCCCCATCAACCTGTCGTCGGTCTCCCTGGCCTCGAACGTCGCGGCGCGATCGCCGGCCGAATCAAACTGCAGCGCAAAATAGGTAAACACCTCGGCCAACTCGCCATTCACCAGCCGGCCGAGGTTGAAGTACTCCGCCCCGCCCCGGATCGGAATCAGGATCCAGTCCCGGTACCCCTCCTCCGACTGGTACAGCGGTGGGTCCATCACACCCCGAAGCTCGGTTCCCTCCTGCCGGATGGTAAACCTCAGGTCGGGCGTGATCGGGTCGACCGGCGTTCGGAGCGTAGTGTCCGCCGAGACCGGGTCCGGCTCGAAGTGAACCCGGTACACCCCGGTGAGCCGTCGGGCGACAGCGGGAGTCACCGCGGTGGCGTAGGACGACGGCACCTTGAGGTGGAGCGGTACATACACCGTGTCCCACTGCATCGCGAGGATCGCGCTGTTCCCGCTCACCCGGGGGAACCACCAGGTCAGGCCTTCCATGAAGGGACGGGTCTCCCGGGTCACCGCGAAGCGGATCTGTCCCGGCCGCTCCTTCGGCGACTGGTCGTGATAGAGCGTGGTATCGCGATCCAGCACCATCACCCACGGTCCCCGCTCGACCACGATCCAGACCGAATAGGATCCCCGCGGCACCGCCTGGCCCTCGATGCTGACGTCCTCGGTCACCGTGAGCTTGGTGGCATGGTTGGCCCCCGGGGTCCAGATCTCTCCCCAACGCACTCGGCTCCCGAAGAGGCCGGTGCGGCCCCGGGCCATGGGACGGGAATAGTTTACCGTCGTCGTGGTTCCGTCGATCGTCTGCGACACGCTCCCCCGCTCGCTCGCCATGAGCTGGGCGAACGCCGGGGAAGCGGGAACGGCGAGCCCGAGGACCAGCAGGACGAGGGCGGTGCGCAGCATAGGATCTCCCGATAGGGAGGGAAGCGAGGGAAGCGGGGCTGCGAGAGGCGGGTAGTTACGACGGTCCCGATGTGCCACCTGCTTCAGATTGCTTCGGTCGCTTCGCTCCCTCGCAATGA
Source organism: Gemmatimonadales bacterium (assembly GCA_036006525.1). Lineage (GTDB taxonomy): Bacteria > Gemmatimonadota > Gemmatimonadetes > Gemmatimonadales > GWC2-71-9 > DASYPP01. The sequence continues at coordinate 9,252 of DASYPP010000095.1, read as the reverse complement.
CAGACGGGGTGGGCACCAACTCGGCCGCCTTTGGCGGCCGAGGCCTGCTACCGGCAAGATGTCATTGCGAGGCAGCCGCAGGCTGCCGAAGCAATCTGGTGGTGGAGCGCGCTCGAGCCAACGGATCGCGTGGATTCCTGTGCGATTTCGGCTTGAGATCCCCCGCTTCCCCGCTATTTCAGCTCCGCCATCCACACATCGCTCTCCAGCTCACCCACGGTGAAATAGAACCGATCCTGAAAGGTCGCGAAGCCGTAGCGATGCCAGGGCCGAGTGGGGTCGTCGAAGCGCATGACGAGATGGGGCGGCCCGCCGGCAACCGGAATACCCTGGATGGTGATCCCCACCGAGTCGCTATCGACGAAGTAAAGAGTCTTGCCGTCGCCGGACCAGGCCGGGTTCCGCAGAATCCCGGTGAGGCTCCGCCCTTCCGCCAGCTTGCGAACCGGTGCACCGGTCGGCGTCACGAGCCATACGCCATCGGGTGCGAGTTCCGCCGCCAGCCCGCCGTCGGGCGAGAAAACGACAAAGATGCAGGCCGCCTTGATCCAGAGCGCCGGAGGTTCCCAGGCGCCTGCCGCCGCGCGTCGAATGATGCGGCACTGCTCCCCGGGCGTGTACAAATCGGTCCCGACGATGACGGCCCGGCCGTCAGGAGTCCAGGTCCGGTTGCGATCGTCCTGGTCCGTCACGGCGACCGGCGAAGGCGTTCCCCCGGTGCTGGGCACCACGTACAACTGGCGGTGGCCATTTCGGAATGAATGAAAGGAGATCTCCTTCCCGTCCGGCGACCACCGGGGCCAGTAGGCCTCGAGGATACCGTGGGTCACCAGGTCGGGCTCGGCGCTGCCGTCGAGCGGCATCCGGTAGACCTGGTAGCGGCCCCCCCGATCCGAGGCGAAAGCAATCGAGTGGCCGTCGGGGGAAATGTCGAACATGTCGATGACCTGGTTCCCGGTCGTGACAGCCATTGCCGCTGACCAGGTCGTCACCCCTCTTGAGGGAATGGGCAGGGTCCAGATGTTCGACTTTTCGGAGAATCCCGCATAGACCAACCGGCTGCCATTGGCCGTGAGCGACATCGAGATGGCGTTGAGTCCGGTGGTGAGCCGGCGCGGGGGAGAGGCCGCGCTCCCGTCCGACTTCAACCGCACGGCGTACACATCCCGTCCCCCATCCCGGTTGGAAAGGAAGAGCAAGGTCCCGTCCGGCCGCCAGACCGGGCTCAGGTTTCCGGAGCTGTCTTCGGTGACGCGCTTCGGCGCGCCACCGGATGCCGGGACGATCACGATCGAGCTCTGGGCGACGTTTCCCAGCGACCCCGGCGTGACCGACGGGCTGTTGCCCATGACGCACGCGATCCGGACTCCATCGGCCGCCCAGGCGCAGGAATGCAGCTGGGGTGCTGTGGTGATGGCGCGCAGCTTCCCTCCCTCCGCCGAAACCGCGAAGAGAGTGTCGTCGGTCACGAACCCGATTTCCTTGCCATCGGGTGACCAGGAGCCGCCGAACAGGAGCTGCCCGGGCTTCACCGGCGCCAGCAGGCGAGGAGCTCCGCCCAGTGACGGTACCGTTTCGATGCCCCGGACCGAGGTAAACGTCAGCTGCTTCCCATCGGGCGACCAGAAGGGATAGATCTGGGTTCCGGAGAGACCATGCGCGACCTCGATCACGTTGCCCCCCTCGACCTGGCGGACATAGAGTCGAGAGTCGGGACCGCCGGTATACGCCACCAGGTCGCCATCGGGCGAGATGGAGGGATAGATCTCGAGTCCCGCCGACAGGGTGATCGGCGTGCGGCGGCCCAGCTCGAGATCGGGCGCGCGGGGCCGGGACAACCGGGACGCGACCAGCGTGAGGATCCCGATGCCAGCCGCGACGCCGAGCAGGAAGACCCAGCGCCAGGCCCGGGGCCGCACGGACGTGACCGGAGTGGACCCTGAGACCAGCGCAGGAATCGCCAGGAGACGCTGGAACAGGTCGGACGCGCTCTGCCACCGGTCGGCCGGGAGCTTCTCCAGGCACCTGATGATGATGGATTCCAAGGCGGCGGGGACGGCGGCGCGCCGAGTGCTCAATGCCGGGGGTGCCTGGGTGATCTGCGCGGCCAGGATTTCCTGGGGAGTCGTGCCCTGGAACGGCGGGCCAGCCAGCATCTCATAGCCCGTGATGCCGAGGGCGTAGATGTCCACCCGGTGATCGAGGTTGGGATCCGCCAGTGCCTGTTCCGGCGCCATGTAGGCCGGCGTCCCCACCGACATCCCGGTCTCGGTGAGGTTCTGCCCCTGGCCCGCCTCGCTCACCGCCTTGGCGACCCCGAAATCCATCACCAGCGCGTGGCGGCCGGAGAGCAGAATGTTGTCCGGCTTGATGTCCCGGTGGACCACGCCCTGCCCGTGGGCATAGGCCAGCGCATCGGCGACCTCGGTCAGGATCCGGAGTGCGTCCTCCACCGGCAGCTCGCCTCGCTGGAGCCGCTCGCGCAGCGACTCCCCATCCACGAACGGCATGACGTAGTAGAGGAAGGAGTGAGGTCCTTCGCTTCGTTCAGAACGCTCTACGAGCGCTTCGCCGGAATCGAGCAGGGGCAGGATGTGAGGATGCTGCAGCTGCGCCGCGACGTGGATCTCCCGGAAGAACCGGTCGCTGCCCAGGCTGGCCGCGAGCACCGGCCGCAGCACCTTCACCGCCACCTTGCGATGGTGCCGGAGGTCCTGGGCAAGGTAGACCGTGGCCATGCCGCCGCTGCCGAGCTCGCGAATGAGCTCGTAGCGGGAAGCGAGTGCTTCTTTCAGGCGATCGAAGTCGGCCGCCATGGGGCCTGGGGTGGGAGGAGCCTGCAATTTGGGGGTGGTGGGGGTGGGGCGGTAGAGCGGCTCTCGAGTCCAAGCTACCAGACGCCGGGAATCAGTCGAGCCCTGACTCGGCTGGTGTATTCGGCATAACCCGGCAAGGTGCCCAGCAGGAAACGCTCTTCGAAGCCGATCCGCACGACCAGTATACTCACGGGCAGCAGAGCGACGAGCGCGGCGAGATACGATCCCAGCCACAAACCCAACCCGGCCATTACCAGCACCATTCCAGCGTACATGGGATGACGGACGATGCGATAGACCCCGGTGTCCACCAGGGCATGATGCCGCTCTTTCTGGTGTCGAACGACGGTGACGGCGAAGGCATTGGTCCGGAGGGTAAGCGCGACGATCCACCAGCCTGCCGTAAAGAGCACAAGGCCAAGGCCGGAGACCACCGGCGCCGGCGTGGGCAGGACATGCCAGCGAAACCTGTCCAGGCCCGCAACGGCCGGCAGCGCGGCGAAGCCGGCCATGACGCCAACGACGAGCACCTTGTCGACCAGCGGCTGACCCGCGTGCAGCGGCACACCGCTTCTTTCCCGAAGAAGGCCAGGGTTCGCAAGCTGCACAGCGATCGTGCTCGCAATCCGTGCCACCAACAGGATGCCCAGTAGCACCCATGCCCTCCACCAGTCAGCCGTCCCGGCAGGGACAAACAGGAGGAGGGCGAAGAAAGCGACATAGACGAGTGCACGTCCAATCGCCTTTGTCATGGAGTCCCCTGCGGTATGTATGGGAAGCTGAACGAACTCGACTTCCTCCGCTTCACCGCTCGTCCTTTCGAGCTAGCACTCAGTTCATCCCAACGAGCCAGTTGCTTCCGGAGTCCTCCCGGGTAGAGTTCCATCGCCCGCTACAGGAGCAGGTATGAGACTCCGCAATCGGTTCCCCCAGATACTGTGCCTGCTGGCTGCGCTGAGTGGATGCGTGGGCTGGCACACCTCCACGGTAGAGCCCGCTATCCTGATCGCCCAGGATCACCCTGCCGCCGTGCGGGTCACCCGGCAGGACGGGTCACGGCTCCTCATTTACAAACCGGTCGTGGAAGGGGATTCACTGCGCGGCCGAGCGGGCCGCCATCCCGTGGCGTTGCCGCTGGCAGACGTGGCCAGTGTCGCGGTGCAGAAGACGCGGGTTGGCGCCACCGTCTTCCTCCTTACCCTCCTGGTCACCTTTGTTGGCCTGGGGATCGGCATATCGGCGACCTGGTGAGGTAGCGACTTCCCTTCCCCCTGTCCGGACCGTAAGATATCCCCGTCTCCGACCCGGAATCCCTCGATGCGACGCTTCGCCTGGCCCCATGCCCTGGCCGCGCTGGTCATCCTCGCCTGTAGCAGCGGTGGGGGTTCCGACCCAAGTCACCATAACCCCTCCCCCGCTGATCGCGTCGCCCATATCGCGCTGACGGGACCGACCACGCTCAGCGTGGGGGATACGGTCACCGCCTCGGCCATGGCGCAGGATTCCCTGTTTCAGCCGCTGCCCACGGTGACCGTCACCTGGCAGAGCCTCAATACCGGCGTCCTCACCACGACCAATCACGGCTTCATCACCGCGGTCGGCACGGGGATCACCATCCTCCGATTATCGGCCGGGAATTGGAGCGTGGATTACACGATGACGGTGAATCCGTAGCGTGGGAGGCGAGGAAGGCGGCCTACGTCGAATCCGACGCTCCATGGGTACTGGAAGTATCCGGACCGCCCGGTGGCAGAAGAAATCCAACCGCAACGCAACCGGCCGCGAAGAACACCCCGCTCAAGAGGTGGTGACCGGAGCGGTAGATCACGACGCCGGTCGCAAGCAGCACGACCACCAGCACTCCCACCTTCCGGTTCACCCTTTCTCCTCGTTGTTCGGTCCATCGGAGAGTTCCCCCTTCCCATGCGGCTCCCCTCTCCAGCGGCTCCCCTCTCCATTCATGGAGAGGGGTAAGGGGGTGAGGTATGGGAAGGGGGAGAGGGGGTTAGGGTTGAACCCCGAGCTTCCCCAACCACTCCAACCGCAGTTGGTCGAGCGACTTCCCGGCCGCCGCCTGGAGGTCGGCCAGCCAGGCGCCTGACGGAACCTGGGGGAATAGCGCCACCACCCGGCGCACGCCTATCCGGTCCACCACGTACTTGGTGAACGACTGGCTGCACGCGTAGTAGATCGGGGCAACATCCGTTCGTTCGGTGGTAAAGAGCGCGTCGAGAAAGCCCTGGTCGCCCACCTTGGACAGGATCTCCTTCCGCCGGGGGCTGGTTGTCAGCCGAGCGGCACAGACACTGTCCACCACGGCCAGGCCGCCAATCTCGAAGACGTCGCCTTCCTTGAACCCGGTGGCTGCCGACACGCTCTGCGCTACGTAGTCCGCGAACCCTTCGTTCAACCACAGCGGGTATTTCTCCTCGGCCCGCGCGACAGCCAGGCTGTCGCCATACTCGTCCGGCGAGAACGGCACCGGCGGTGCCAGCAGCTCGTGGGCGGCCTCGTGCAGGTATGGGGCACTCCCGCTCCGCACCCGGTTGAGCGAGATGAAAATCGAGGCGTTGCCGCTGGCATGGGAGACGAACCGGCCGGGACTCAAGTAAAACTGGAGCGGCCGAGTGCCGATGCGCTGCCAGGGATAGGGACTCCCGATGAGAGAATCCAGGGCGGCCACACCTCGGCCGAGGGAATCCACAAAGGCGGCCAGCCACGCCGCGTCGAGCGAATCATCGGGCGCCCAGACGACGATGCGACCGGCCGGATGGCCGTGGCCATGGGTCGTGAGAAAGGCGATCCGGGCCGAGTCTTCGGACGACCAGTCGAGCGGGGTCGTCGGCGTGGTCGCCTGGGACGACAGCAGGCCCGGCGCGGCGAGGAGAAGTGAAGAGAGGAGGAGTGATCGCATAGGGCAACCAGGGAGTCAAGATCGGCGTGGATAGCATTCCTCACGAAAGCCACAAATCCCACGAAAACCACGAAGGCTCAGCTTGGTTTCAAAGGCACAATAAACAATATAGAAACTGTGAATAGGGCCCTACACGAGCTTCGTGGTTTTCGGCTGTTTTTCGTGGCTTTCGTGAGGAAATCTTCCGGAGAGTTCCCCCTTCCCATGCGGCTCCCCTCTCCAGCGGCTACCCTCTCCAGCGGCTACCCTCTCCAGCGGCTACCCTCTCCATTCATGGAGAGGGGTAAGGGGGTGAGGTGGAGAGGGGTAAGGGGGTGAGGAGAGGTGTAAAGGGGGTGAGGTATGGGAAGGGGGACAGGGGGTTAGGGTTGAACCCCGAGCGTCCCCAACCACTCCAACCGAGGCTGGTCAAGCGACTGCTCGACCAGTGCATACCATTGCACCGCCTAGTCCGCCTAGTCCGCCTCGTCCGCCTCGGTACGTGCCTTGCCTTATCCGGTCGCATGACAAAGCCCAGATCCCCGCTTCGCCCCTTTTCGGCCATTCTCGTCGTTGCACTTTACGTGGCCTGCGGCGAAAATCCAGCCCGAACTCCCGATAGTTCGACCTTGAACTCCATGGAAGCTCCTGCGCTTCCGCCCTCCACGGTCCGGCCCGCCACCGTCAATGAGCGGAAGGCCATGGACCAGGTCCTGACCTCCCTCGGCGTACTGCTCGGGCAGGCCCGGACCGATCTGGCCGAGGACTACGCCAGCGAGTCCCACCAGCGCCTGGTTGGTAGCGCGCTGCGCGAACTGGCGCTGGACTCGCTGTGGCTGGGAGCGGCGCCTTCCGGGGCCAATCGGGACGTGCAGCACCAGGAGGCTTTCCGCCATATCAATGAGGTGATGAACACGGTAAGGCTGCTGATGACCTTCAGGGCCGGCGATCCCCAGGCCGGCCGGGAAGAACTGGTCGCGCGAGCCGAGGAGCAGTTGAGCCAGGCTCGCGTGTCGAGGCAGCAGATGGCGGTCGCCCCTTAGGGGGCGATAGGCGGTCAGGGGAGGCTGTCATCCCTCGCTTCCCCCGCTTCCCCCGCTTCCACCGCTTCCCTCGCTAACGCGCCGTCGGCGGCAGAATCCCGTTCAGCCGGAGATACATCGCCTGCTGGCCATAGTGATTGGCCCAGTCGGTGACCAGTCCGATCATGGCGGACGCGCGAGGCGCGTTGTGGCCGTAGTAGGGGACAATGGCACCGAGCTGGGAGTCGGAGGTGGTCGCGAGGGCAGCGGCGCAGAAATCGAGCGACCGCTCAAGCGCGGCCACCAGCTTGTCCTTGACATCGGCCGCGCTCAGCGCGGGTTCGGCGGCGGGTGGATTGCCCCCGATGGCCGCGCAGGTGATGCGATTGTCGCCCTGGATGTGGACGATCAACTGGCCGAACGTCATCTGGGCCGGGGTCGGTTTGTAACCATACTTCTCCGCCGGCATCGCCGCGGCCGCCGCGAGCAGGTTCTTGCCGTTGTCGCCGGCCGACTCGCGGACGGCGTCGGAGACCGGGTTGCCCTGGGCCACGAGCGTTACCGGAGTCATGAAGAGCGTAGCGATGAGAATCGTGCGTACCAGGTGCATGTGGAGTTCCCCAAGATCTGAGTGGATGGCTTTCCTCACGAAAACCACGAAATCGCGCGAAAACCACGGAAGATTCGATTGGCTTCAGGTAAACATTCCATTGCTGGCTACTCACACACAATAAAGAAAAGGTCAACAAATATCGCCACGACGAACTTCGTGGTTTTCGGCTGTCTTTCGCGGCTTTCGTGAGGAACTCTTCCGAGACAATCTGACTTACAGGTGCGGTTCGGGATGCGGGTCATGAGGGCAACTGCCGGGAAAGTATGCGCTGATGGCATTCCTCACGAAAACCACGAAATCCCGCGAAAGCCACGAAGGATCCGCTTGGCTTCAAGTAATTACTCCATTGCTGACGTGAGGAAGTCCTCCGAGGCGATCTAGCTCACCGCTGCCGCTCAGTTCCCCACCCGGGTATGCACCGAGACCCAATTCTTCTCCCAGGTCTTGCCGCCGTCGGCGGAGAAAGCCTGTTCCAGGCGGTACGACGTCGGTGAAATATCCGACAGGACGGCCCGGGCCAGGACGATCCGCCCATCGTCCAATGGTTCGAGATCGTAGAACTCGGCGCGCCCGTCCCTGAACTGGCCAATCGCGGGTGGAGTGAGCGTCCCTCCCCGGCTGCTCGCAAAGGTGACACTCCACTGGTGAGTTTCGGGATTGTACAACCGGAGGATCAGGGCTTCGTTGTGCCCGGACGGCGGATCCGATTCCAGCTCCACCAGGTCGGCGCGGCCATTCCACACCTTGCGGGCGACCGCCGTCCCCTCGAACTCGATCCAGCTGGTCGAGCCGGTCAGCGGATTCAGCAGCCGGGAGTTGTGCACCCTCCAGGAGCCGATCTCGAAGTCGAAATCGCGGGACCGGTCGTCGGCCGACTGCTCCGGGATGTCACCCGTCCTGGTATCGATCGCGATCCAGTTGAGCTCCCAGGTCTTGCCCCCGTCATCCGAGAACGATTGCTCAAACCGGCCCGAGTTCGGTGTGATGTCCTTCCAGACATTCCGCACCAGGATCATCCGGCCATTGAAATCTTCCCAGTCGTAGAACTCTCCCCGCCCGTCCTTGAACTCGCCGACCGTGGGCACGCTCAGGGTACCGCTCCTGGCGTTGGCGAAGTTGAGGCTCCACTGGTGCGACTGGGGATTGTAGAGCCTGAGCGACAAGCCCTCGACATGACCTCCCGGTCCATCCACCTCAAGCTCCACCAGGTTGGCGCGTCCATCCCAGACCTTCCGGACCACGGAGGTGCCCTCGTACTCCACCCAGGTGGTGGACCCGGAGAGGGGATGCTGCAGCCGGGAGAGGTGAGTCTTCCAGGTCCCGATCTCAAAATCGAAATCGTGCTGCCCATCGCGCGGTGCCGGAGTAGCGTTCGAGCCATCGGCACTCTGCTGGGCACATCCCGCCCCGGTGCACCATGCGATGATTAGACCGCACGCCAGTAGACCAGCGTGCAGGGAGATTGCGGCTTTCATCCAGGAAATTCTATGGGAGACGGGGGAGCGGCTCTAGGACGCCAGTGGCGGATTTGTACGGGAAGTGCACGTTAAGATCGGCGCGGATGGCGTTCCTCACGAAAACCACGAAATCGCGCGAAAACCACAGAGGATCCGCTCGGCTTCAGGTAATGATTCAGCTCACCATGACGAGCTTCGTGGTTTTCGGCGGTCTTTCGCGGCTTTCGTGAGGAACCCTTCCGAGACAATCTCGCCGACCAACTCAACTCAGTGAACGCGCCGGGGGCGGGAGGCCGCGCGGAACTGGGCTGGCGTGAGCCCGGTCTGCTGCTTGAACACCCGGGAGAAATGGCTCTGATCGAAGAAACCCGACTTGGTGCTCACCGCGGCCAATGGAACATCGGTGTCCGCCAGCTCCCGGGCCGCGCGCTCGATCCTGAGGCGCCGGAGA
>DASYPP010000094.1:0-14514 GCA_036006525.1 Gemmatimonadales bacterium | reverse complement strand
TAGCCGGCCCCAGGATACCAACTATGGACGACTTGTACGACGCACTCGCAGCGGGTACTGAGCTTTCATCGGTCGCGGCCGGCGAGCTGCACGAGCGCGGCTTCGTGGTACTACCCGGCCCGGTGGAGTCCGCCGAAATAGGGCGCCTGGCCCGTGCATACGACGCCCTGCTCGCGTCGGCGAGCGACGACGATGTGCACGCTGGCAGCACAACAACCCGGGTCAACGATTTTGTCAACCGGGGCAGTGCATTCGATGCTCTCTACGTCTTTCCGCCTCTGCTCGAAGCGTGTTGCCGCACCATTGGTGGAGGTTTCAAGCTCAGCTCATTGCATGCGCGCACCCTGCGTCCGCGCACTCCCGCGCAGGAGCTTCATGTCGATGTAGATCGTGCGTCGCCCGATTGGCCGCTGGTCGGCTTCATTCTGATGATTGACGAATTCCGCCCCGATAACGGCGCCACGCGTTTCGTGCCGGGCTCGCATCACTGGGCACACACACCGGAAGCGGTCATGCCGGACCGCCGGGCCGACTACGATGGTCAGCTTCTCGCGACCGGCCCAGCCGGTTCGCTCATAGTATTCAACGGGTCGACCTGGCATGGGCACACCGCCAACAGGTCGGACGGATCGCGCCGCTCTCTTCAGGGTGCGTTCATCCCGCGAACGGGGCGCGCCGCGACGGACTTCTCTGGCCGCATGCGATCAGAGACGCGCGAACGACTCGGCCCGGATGCACGCTATGTGCTCTCGCTCTAGCCGAGGACACGGCGTCACGCCTGGGGCAGCAGGCAGCGGGCGTCTCGCGCAGGCGGTCTTGCGTTGTGTTGCTGCTGAACTCAGGAGTCAGGTGGTGCCCCTCTCCAAAGGCCAGGGATGAGCCACAGCTGTACCGGCGCATGCGGCGCCATTGCCACTCAGTTTGACGCTGCCCGGGCCGAAAGCGACATGAAGCAATACCGGACGAAGGGGCCGAATCCTACGACGCGCCTGCTTCGAGATGGTATTGTCCGCGCTGGCGCCGGCGAGTCGCTACTGGATATCGGCGCCGGCATTGGTGCCGCGACCTTTGAACTTCTCGCGGCGGGCTTCTCGACCGCCTTCACCGTGGACGCCTCGTCGGCATTTGTCGCCGTGGCCCGCTGCGAAGCCCAGGTGCGTGGATTAGCCAGCCGCATGACGATACTGGAGGGCGATTTCCTGGCCACTGCCGCGGCGGTGCCGGCTGCCGATACCGTGGTGATGGATCGCGTGGTCTGCTGCTACCCGGCGTACCGCCCGCTGCTGGAGCAGGCCCTCAAACGTAGCGACCGTCTTTTCGCCTACTCGTATCCCCGCGGCCGCTGGTACGTGCGGTTAGTCGTGGCCTGGGAAAACCTCTGGCGGGCTGTGACGCGGAATCCATTTCGGACGATGGTGCACTCGCCCGGCGCCATGGAGCGCATCCTCCTGGCGAATGGGTTTCACCGGGTAAGTCGTTCCGGCACGCTGGCGTGGTGTGTGGACGTGTATCGGCGGGGCACCACCTGACACCCGAACCGGGGCCACATCCGAAGGAATTCAACGGGGTGAGTAGGAATTAGTAGGTTAAAGAGTATTGATATTAACAATCATGAACGAGGGAATTATGCAAGCACAATTAATCACCTATCAATTAAAGGATATCTCGCAAGCCGACTACCTTAAGCAAATGGTAGAACCCGATGCACCAGTGTTAGCGAAAGTACCAGGCCTTATTTCCAAAATCTGGTTGGCAGACGAAGCGAAGAATACTTTTGGAGGCTTCTATTTGTGGGAAAGCAAGTCTGCAATGGATGACTTTATGCATTCTGACCTTGTCAAAGCAATTGTCAGCCGGCCGTTCGTAACAAACGTTTCTTCGGTCGACTTTGAAGTAAATCAAAAAGCCTCATTGATTACCAGGGGACTGCGATAGGGAGTTGGGCGATAGGCCCCCTGGGAGATGTTCCGGATCCTGCGACGCGCTGGGAAAAGAACACTAGGTTTCGGGCTAGAGGTCAGCCCGACCGGCAAGGCCGTGCTAAAGGAGCCTGCGCGGTTGATTGACGAATTCCCGTTGCCGGAATGACAGCTATCAGGGCCGCCGTCCAGGCAGCGCCTGGAGCGCAACCGCGCCGGCGCAGATGAGAATCGACCTCAAGCGTCAACCACCGGCCGCCTCAGGCTTATCACGAGCACGAAACCCAGTCAGGGATGAAGGATATGCACCGCGCTGTTCCATCTCTTCTTACGGTTGCTCTCGTTGTCGCCGCAGCGATTCCCGGTTGCGCCCAGCTCTCGTCGGGCCGTGGAGGAGCCGCTGATTCGATCGCCGTCGTCTGTCGCGAGCTGGCGGCCCGCTACCTGGAAAACGAAGCAGGATTCATGGCGCGTGACCCAGATCGCGTCATGCGTCTCCGGCACCCTGCCTTCCATACGATAACGCCAGACGGCAACGTTTCCACTCGCGAACAGATGTACGATCGCACTCGGGCCTTCATCGATCGCATCGTGCGGTTCGACTCCCTTACCGAGACGATTACCGCGCTATCATTGGCGGGAGATACGGCCCATGCCATCGTCCTTCAGCGCACAGTGCGGCAGCAACGGCTGAACGACGGCACGGTGCATGAGGTACGGACTTCCGTGGTTCAGCGCGAGTCATGGATACGAACCCCGGACGGTTGGCTTTTTTGGCGAGTAGACCAGATCCAGCCTGGGGAGACACTGGTTGACGGCAGACCGGTAGAGTCCGGCGCGAGATCTTGAGCCCGCGACCGGGGGAGTGGTCGGCTCACCTGTATTTTCACGGTCATCCGGAGCAACATGTGCGTACCATTCTAGGGTGCCTTGCAATCATTGTCCTCGGCGCATGCGGACCATCCGGCGCCAAACCCGCTGTCGGTGCTGCCGCGGCCGACTCGACCGCCCATCTCGCGCACGACGCGTACACGACGGCTATCAACTCCAACAACCTGGACTCGCTGGCCGGGATGTTCACTGAGGACGTCGTATTCCTCGCGGCGCATTCCCCGCCGATCGTCGGCAAGGCCGCCGTCCGCGCCTGGGCTGAGGGATATCTCCAGGCGTTCACGACCCATTGGGACAAGACCTCGCAGGAATTTGTAGTGTCGGGCGACTGGGCGTTCGAGCGCTACAGCTACAAGTCCACGGATACCCCGAGGGCCGGTGGTGCGGACATCATCGATACGGGGTGGGGGCTGGTGATCTATCACCACGATGCAGACGGCAAGTGGCGCGTGGCACGGGATGCATTCAGCACCGAGGCTGCACTGCCCACGAAGTAGCGGTCTGACCAACGTGTACAGCAGAAGCGCGGGTCGTTAGGCTCCAATACTCGCACCTCAAGACCAGATGGTGATCGTGAGTCCCCTGATCGTATTAGGCGTTAAAGTACTTCCTTCGGTCGCCGCTCAACCGCCAACCGTCAGGCGGACCACAAAAGGCCGTGCGAGGACACTGTTATGCGCTACCCCCTTAAGGCGATGATGTCTCTGCCGGGCGTGTTTGTGTGGGCTGCCTTGACCCTTGGGCGGGAAGCTCACCCGAGTGCACCCCCGGTTGCCGCTGACTCAGAGGCAGCGTACTCCAAGACGACATACGTCTACAAGAGGGTAGGCGAGTGTGACATCAAGGCCGATGTCTATCGACTGCCAGGCAAGGACGTTCGGCCTGCCATCGTCTGGATCCATGGCGGCGCACTGATCTTCGGGAATCGAGGCTCGGTGAGACCGGATCAGCTGGAACGCTACCTGCAGGCAGGGTTCGCCCTGATATCAATCGACTATCGCCTCGCGCCGGAAACGAAGCTCCCCGACATTCTCGAAGACCTGGCGGATGCCTATCATTGGGTGCGGGAGAATGGCCCCCGGCTCTTCTGGATCGACCCGGATAAAATTGCGCTGGTTGGCAACTCGGCCGGCGGCTACCTCGCACTCATGGCGGGCTTTTCCGTAACGCCGCGACCGACGGCGCTGGTTTCCTTTTACGGGTATGGCGACCTCACGGGAGCATGGACGGTCCGACCCGATACCAACTACCTCAAATTGGATTCCGTCCCGAGAGAGACAGCCTACGGGGCAGTCGGTGGGAAGATATTGTCGGAAAGCCCGCTCTTCCCGCGAGTCCTCTACTACAACTACATCCGGCAACACGGCCTCTGGTCGTGGGAAGTCGCCGCGCTTGATCCCGAGAAGGACCTGGAGAAGCTCGAGCATTACTCGCCCATCCGCCACCTCACCAGGGAATACCCGCCGACGCTTCTTCTCCACGGCGACAGGGACACCGATGTTCCATTCGAGGAGTCCGTGCGAATGGCGGAGGCCTTACAGAAGGCCGGAGTGCCGCATCGCCTCATTCGCATGCACGGCTACGATCATCTGTTCGACGTCTTCCCCACGGGTTGGACGTCGGATGCCGCCGAACCGATCGGCCTCAAGGATCCGGAGGTCGCGCGTGCGTATGATGACGTCGTGGCGTTCTTGAGGAGACACGTAGGCCGCTGACCTGCGCGGCCGCCGCATGCAGCGACAAGCTGCCCCTGAATCAGTTCCGCTCGAGCGGTGAGTCCCGACGGCGATAGGTGAACGGTGTGATTGTGACGGGCGGGGAACACATTGAACCGGCCTGCTTGGAATGGCCATTCGCGCCGGGCTACTCGCTGGACGGGGGCCATGATCAGCGCGAATGCACTAAAGTACTTCCTTCGGTCGCCGCTCAAGCGCCAACCGTTAGGCGCCGATACCAGGAATCCCAATGGACTTTGAATCGCAACAGCAACTTCAACGCGAGCTCGGGTCTGGCGAGCGCCTGCTGTGGACCGGCCGGCCACGTCAGGGACTCCGATTGAGGACGGCGGACGCCCTGATGATTCCTTTCAGCGTGATGTGGGGTGGATTTGCCGTCTACTGGGAGGTGGGCGTCTTGCGACAGGGGGGCCCCACCTTCTTTGCCCTGTGGGGCATCCCGTTCATCCTGGTCGCCGTCTATATCACCGTCGGACGGTTCTTCTATGATAGCTATCAACGGAGCCGCACGTATTACGGCCTTACCGACCAACGTGCCATCATTCGAACCCCGGGAGGAGTGAAGAGTCTGTCCCTCAAGGGGCTGGCCGACCTCTCTCTCAAGGAGCGAGGGGATCGGAGCGGGACCATTTCCTTTGGTGCCGGCGATCCCCGTTACACGTTCTTTGCCGGCGCCGGATGGCCAGGGATGGGGCGGTTTCTGCCACCAAGCTTTGACATGATTGAAAATGCCCGGCAGGTATATACCCAGATTCGCGATGCTCAGCGGACCTCCGGGCGAATCGGCGCCTGACACGCGCTCATTCCGCGGTTGTATAGCCACCTGTTGTGAATTTACCAAAGGAGGACATGCAAAATGGCAAAGCTGACGAAGGCTGAGCTTGGACGAATGGTGCGCGCCTTCTGGAAGCAGCAGGAGACCCCCAAAGCCGCGCGCCCACCGCTCCCGAACGCACGGGCGGCGGAGAAGCTGGCGACGGATTGGCTTCGTTCCACGGGGTTTGACGTCAAGAAGGCCCAGAGGCTCCAGAAGCAACAACGCTCCGAGTGGGACCGCATGGCTCCCCGGGCGGCCGCCGGTGCCGCCAGGCGTTGGGCGGGTCCCATCAAGCGGACGCAGAAGTCGGCGACCGCATGGGGCGCCAACATGATGGCGACCTCGGCCGGCGCGCCTCCGACCAACTCCTCCTTCTTCCTGGCCCAACCGATCAACATCCTGGCGTCCGATCCCGGCATTCTCAAGGAGACCCACATCGAATCGGGCAAGAGCTTCGTAAGACTCCTGGTGGACCGCAAGTCGAGCGACGTGGACACCATTTCGTTCATTTTCGGGTTCCACAACGCGGCGGCGACCCCATTTCTGTTCGACTTCGACACCCTGCTCAATGCGAGTGGCCACCTGAGGATGGGGGTAGGCTCCGGCTTCTTCAATGGCGGCGTGGTGACCGTCGACGCCAAGCTCGATGTCCTGACCGCCACGCAGGTATCGGACTCGCAGAACGTGACGGCCGTGGGAGCGATCAGCGATGGACCGCCGTTTTTTGGCGGGTCCACCAACGAGCGGACCTTCGCGCTCACCCGTTTCCTGACGGCGCCGGGCATCGTGGTGGAGAGCGACGAGATTGCGGTGCTCTTGGTGTCGCTGGTGGTGAAGTATGATCTCGACGATGCGCATGTGGTCGCCGATTTCGCCGCTGGGAACTTCCGGGTCTTGTGCCCTGTGGTACTGGTCGCGCGCAGGCCGCTTCCCATGAAAGCGAGTGGCCTCATCGCGACAGGGGTGACCATCTAGGGCGGCCCGCGAGAGACGCCGCTCGAGGACAGTCCGACCCCATGAACCCGGCAGCGCTCCTCCTCGCCGCTGATACTCTGCTCCGCCCGCTCGGCGCCCTGCCGCCAGGCGTGACGGACGGCTACGCCGCCACCCTCCGGGGCGAGCGGTTTGGCTACCACTCCGCGCACCCGACCGCCCACGCCTCCCTGCTGGTTCGCTCGCTGGACAGCACCAACGCTGCCGTATGGCAGACCGCACCGGTCGTCAACGCCGCGGACGGCATGCGTCACCTCGCCTTCCTCGCCGCCTTGGATGTGGCAGACTCGGGGCAGGCACCGGTCCGCTTCTGGGTGACGGTCAATGGTGGCCACCGCTTCGCGCTGCCCCAACCGGCGACGGCTGCCGACACCTGGAGCGTCGCGGGCGTCGACGGCATCACCCTGCGCTTCCGACGCCTCCTTACCGACAAGTTCGGCGACGTACACGGGGTCGTCACCCTCGATGTGCCGGCTCCGATCGCGCCGGCGGGGACGCCGGTGACGCTCCAGGTCCAGGGCGAGAGCGTCGGGCGGATGAGCTGGTTCATCCTCTATACGGTCTCCATGCAGCCGGCAATCGCCGCACACGGCGAGCAATTGCTCGCGCGCGAGGGCACCTCGCGCCTGCAGACCATCCGGCTCGACGCCTGGTCGCCCTTCGACACGATGACTGTCACCGTCACCGCTGGCGGGTTGCCGCCCACGACCCAGCGCCTCGGGGTCGGCGCGACCACCTTCCGGGTGACGGTGCCGGCGGTGGCCACCCCCATGACCATGGCTCTCACGGTGCAAGGCGTCACCGGCACTGCCACCTTCGACTCGCTGCCGCTGGCACCCGTCGTGCCCCGCGAGATCTGGCTCATCAACCACGCCCACCTGGATATCGGCTACACCGATGTGCCGGCGATCGTCCGCGAGAAACACCAGCGCGGCATTGATAGCGCCCTGGCCTACATCGAGCGCTCCCGCGGCAACCCGGCGGCCGCGCGCTTCGCCTGGAACGTGGAAGGCCTCTGGCCGCTCCAGGACTACCTCGAGCGGCGGCCCGCCGCCGACACCGCTCGGCTCCTGGCCGCGGTGCGCCGGGGAGACGTAGCCCTGAGCGCGCTCTACGCCAACCTGATGACCGGACTCTCCGGCAGCCAGGAGCTCGAACACCTGCTCGACTTCGCCGAGCGGTTGCGTCATGACTATCGAGTCCCCGTGACGATGGCGATGACCAGCGACGTGCCCGGCTTTACCTGGGGGCTGGTGCCCGCCCTGGCGAGCCATGGGATTCGCTACCTCTCGAGCGGGCCGAACTACATCCCCGGCCCCACCCACGACGGTGACCGGATCGGTCACACACTCCGGGCCTGGGGCGACCGGCCGTTCTGGTGGATAGGTCCCGAGGGACGGGACAGCCTGCTGGTGATGTTCGCCGGGCGGGGGTATTCCTGGATTGGTGGCTGGCCCCGGGGGCGCCTCACCCTGGAGGACGCCGGAGTGATGAGCGAGTACCTCGAGGATCTGGTGTCCCGCCGCTACCCGTGGGACATCGTGCAGGTGCGGGTGGCGATCGGCGGCGACAACGGCGTGCCCGACGCCCAGCTGGCCGACGTGGTGCGGCAATGGAACCAGCGCTACGTGAGTCCCCGACTCGTCATCGGGACGTTGCCGGCGATGTTTGCGGCGATGGAGCAGCGGCACGGCAAAGACCTGCCCCGGATCCGGGGCGATCTCACCGGCTATTGGGAGGATGGCGCGGTCAGCACGCTCCGGGAACAGATCATGACCCGCGCCAGCGCCGCCCGGCTGG
The DNA here is from genome assembly GCA_036006525.1 of Gemmatimonadales bacterium. Lineage (GTDB taxonomy): Bacteria > Gemmatimonadota > Gemmatimonadetes > Gemmatimonadales > GWC2-71-9 > DASYPP01. The sequence continues at coordinate 6,358 of DASYPP010000094.1, read as the reverse complement.
CGCAGGCCGCGACGCTCGCGGCGCTCCGCAAACGTCCGCTCGACCAGGGCGCACTCGAGGCCGCGTGGCGCTTCGTCCTGCTCTGGGACGAACACACCTGGGGTGCCGACGAGAGCATCCGCGAGCCGGACTCGCCGGAGACCATCGCCCAATGGCGCGAGAAGCAGCGCCAGGCCCTCGACGCCGATTCGGCCAGCCGGGCGCTGCTCGCGCTCGCCGCCCGATCACCCGCCGCCGGTCGCAGCCTCGATATCTGGAACACCCACGAGACCCGAGAGCGCGGTGTTGTCATCATCCCTGATTCTTTGAGCCGAGGGGGTGATCGGGTGCGCGATGTCGCCGGACGGATCCTCCCCTCGCAGCGGCTGAAGAATGGAGCGCTTGCCGTCCAGCTCGATCTCCGGCCACTCAACGCAACCCGAATCACGATCGATACCGGCCCCGTATCCGCGCAATCTGTAGAATCTGCGCAATCTGCGGATGAATCTGTGCAATCTGCGGATGACTCCCTCTGGAATGCGCGGGTCGTGGTCCACGTGGATCCGACGAGCGGCGCGATCGCAAGCGTGCGTTGGCGGGGGCGTGAGCTGGTGGACCGGTCGCGCGGCGGCTGGAATCGGTATCGCTATGTCTCGGGCCTGGACACTGCCGGCGCCCAGGACGCGGCGGCCTCTCGTATCGAGGTCGTTGAGGGCGGTCCCCTGGTCGCAACCCTCCGCATCACCAGCGCTGCGCCGGGCGCCCGACGCCTGGTCCGCGAGGTGACGTTGTACGCCGATGACGACGCCATACGCCTCCTGACCCTGCTCGACAAGGCCCCGGGGCGGGACAAGGAAGCGGTCCACATCGCCTTTCCACTCGCGGTCCCGGCAGGCACCGTCCGAATGGAACAGGGGCTCGCGGTGGTCCGTCCCGATTCCGACCAGGCCGAGGGCGCCAACCGGAACGTCTATCCGGTCCAGCGCTGGCTCGATGCGAGCAATGGCGAGTTCGGTATCAGCCTGTTGACGCCGGATCTGCCGCTCTGGGAGCTGAATGGGTTGACGGCCGAGGCGTGGCGCCAGCCCGATGGGCAGGAGGACTGGCTGTGCCACTCGCTGCCCGGCACCGAGCTGGTCGCGTATGCGATGAACAACTACTGGCACACCAACTTCAAGGCGGAGCAGCCCGGCCCAGTGACTTTCCGGGTGGTGCTGCTGCCCCACGGGCCCTTCGATGTCGCCGGGGCGATCCGGGCGGCGCTCGCAGTCAGCGAACCGCCGGTCGTCCTGCGGGCGAACGCGGACCCGGTCCACTGAGGCGGCTCGTCGTGGGCAACATCTTGCGCCGGTCGTCCTATACTTTGACCGGGCCGTTGCCGTATGGGACTTCCCCCTTCGCTGCGCCCCGGTGTCGCATCGTCACGGGGAGCACCGGGCTCCCGCCGAACCACCTCAGCAGGAGACTCGCGCGTATGGGCACACGGGAGATCATTCAGGGCTATTTCGCCGAACTCCAACAGCGGGGCAGATGGGAATCATTCCTGGCTGACGACCTGAAGTTCACCAGCTTCACCAGTCCACCCAAAGAAGTGGCAGGAAAGGCAACGTACCTCGAGTCGACCAGGCGTTTCTTCTCGATGATACAGTCGATAGCCGTGAGAGACCTGATCGTCGAGGGTGAACAGGCTTGTGCCTTGACGCGCTACCAGCTCCAGGCACCCAGTGGGACGACGTTCCAGAGCGATGTCGCCGAGCTGTTCAGAGTTCGCAACGGTAACATCGTTGCGTTGGCGATCTACTTTGACAGCGCCCCGTTCCCGAAATAGGACCCAGGGACAGCGTCGATGCGGACGAAGATATTCCAGGTCGATCCCTTTGCCACGCGCCGGTTTGCCGGCAATTCTGCTGCGGTTTGCCGGATGGTTGGCGACCGGGTCGACCTGGAAGGGACCTGCGTGTTCTACCTCGAGGGTGAAATAGAGATCTGACGTTACCTGTCTCCGCAGAGCCCGCGCTGAACATGGCCTGACCCGCGCTTGGAGCGGTCAACCTCGCCGAGTTGCCAGTTGTGATAGCTTCCCTATTGTGAGCGAGGACAAACCCAACCAGGAGGATGGCAATGAAGTACGTGCTCAGCTGGTTCGAACGCCCGCAGGGTTCGCCAATCGAGTATGAGAATGCCCAGAAGCGAATCCTTGAGGTATTCGGTCAATGGAAGGCGCCCGCCAATTTCAAGATCGACTTCTTCGTGATACGAGTCGGCGAGTGGGGTGGGCATATGCTGGTTGAGTGCGACGACCCGGTGACCATTCACAAGTTTTGCTCGATGCTTCCTGCTTTTGTGTTCGAGGCACGCCCCGTCATTACGGTCGAGGAAGCCGTCCGCGGTGAACTCGAGGTAATTGCCTGGCGCGATGGATTGAAACGCAGCTGACTGCCGACACGATGCATCCTATCGCACAGGCGTGCCGCCTGATGGTCAGTCCCCGCCGACAATCTCAAGTCCGGAGGAGAGCGACGTTTGTCTCTTGGGCGAGCCTCTGCATCGCCGCATGCACACCGAAGGCAACCTCCATGACTTCTACTCGATTAGATGACTTCGCAATGCGCTACGCCGCAGCCTGGAGCAGTCAGGACCCAGACAGTTTCGCGGCCTTCTATTCAGAAGGTGGCACCTTAAAGGTCAATGCAGGTGCACCGTCGGTTGGGCGCGCGGCCATTCGTGCCACGGCCCAGGAGTACATGACTGCCTTTCCGGATATGGTCGTCCGGATGGATTCGGTGCTCCCGGCTGGCAGCGGTGCGGTCTTTCATTGGACATGGACTGGAACGAATTCGGGCCCGGGTGGCACCGGCAAGGCGGTCCGGATTAGCGGATACGAGGAATGGACCTTTGCAGCCGATGGCCTCATCTCCCAATCATTGGGCCATTTCGATCAAGCCGAATACCAGCGTCAGGTGGCCGCCGACACCACACTCGGCCCATGAGGTTCGGGGGCGGATTCAACGTGCAAGGCCCGCTAACCTGTTCGACTCCTGGGCAGGTATCCGGCTACTTTCCTTCCATGCTTGTGCCGCACCGCCACCCGTTCCGGAAGGCGAAGCCGACCGGTTTCTTCGGCGCCGCGCTGCTGCTCGCCGGCCTGATGCCGCTCCTCGGTCCGCCCGCCGTGGCCCAGAGTCACTCGATGGCAGGCATGGGTGCCCAGCATCCCATCGACATCCCCGCCGGCGCCCTTTATACCGTTCCGGATGTCGAATTCATGCAAGGCATGATCGCCCACCACGCCCAGGCCATCCACATGTCCCGCATGGCCGCGCGGCATCACGCCGATGCCGAGGTCCAGCGGCTCGCCACCAAGATCGATCAGTCCCAGGTGGCCGAGATCCGCATCATGCAGGAGTGGCTCGCCCGGAACCGTCAGTTCGTCCCGGATACCGCCTCCTGGCGCACGATGCACATGCCGGGCATGCTGACGGAGGCGCAGCTGGACAGTCTCGAGAGCGCCAGCGGGACGGCGTTCGACCGGGCCTACCTGACGCTCATGATCCAGCACCATGAAGGCGCGCTCCAGATGGTGGAGGACCTCCTCGCGACCCCGGGCGCCGCGCAGGATGTCGACGTCGGCGTCTTCGCCAACGATGTCGTCACAGTGCAGACCGCCGAGATCGGGGCGATGCGCCAGATGCTGGCGGAGCTCGCCGACCACTAACTCCCGACCTTTCACCGGAGTCATCGTTCGATGCCCCTAGTTCGCAAGCTCCTCGCGCTCGTCGCCCTGCTCGCCGCGGCCCCCGCGGTGCTGGCAGCCCAGACCTACCCGAACACCCAGGATCCGCGGAGCGGACTCAAAGTCGGCCGGCTGGATGCCGGGGTGGCCGCCCGGAACCTGCGCCTGGTTTCGTTTTCGCCCAAGCCGGCGGCGTTCGACACGTCCCGCGGGCTCACGTTCATCAATTCGGACCTGGCGTTCAGCGGCCATGAGGTCTACCAGGGTAACTTCGCCGGTTTCACCGTGTGGGACGTCCGGGATCCCAAGGCGCCCCGCGTGCTGGCCGCGGTTGCCTGCATCACGTCGCAGGGCGACCCGTCGGTCGTCGGGAACCTGCTCTTCATCTCGGCGGAAGGGCGCGCGAACCGGAACGACTGCGCCAAGGGCGGGGTGCAGGATCCCAGGGACCACATGGCCGGCGTCCGGATCTATGACGTGTCGAACCCGGCCGCGCCCCGTCTGATCACGAATGTGCAGACCTGCAAGGGGTCCCACACCCACACGATCGTCCCCGACCCGCGGGACTCGAGCGTGATCTACATCTACGTCTCGGGCTCCCAGGAAGCGCGCCCGGACAGCGAACTGGCCGGATGCCGCAATGGGACCGACCCGGCTGACACCACGAACTCGCTCTACCGGCTCGATGTGATCAAGGTGCCGCTCGCGCACCCGGAGCAGGCCGCCGTGGTCACAGGGGCCCGCATCTTCACGGGCCTGGCTCCCGCGCCGCGCGCCGCCAGCCGTCCCGCGCGTCCCCCCAGCAACCCGTCCGGGCAGCCGGCGCCTCCGCCTACCGGGCCGCGCAACTGTCACGATGTCACGGCCTATCCCGCCCTGCATCTCCTCGCCGGCGCGTGCGGTAGCTACGGCCTGCTGGTGGATATCGCCGATCCCTTGAAGCCGGTGCGACTGGCCGCGGTATCCGATACCAATTTCTCGCTCTGGCATACCGCCGTCTTCAGCAACGACGGGAAGTCGGTCGTGTTTACCGATGAATGGGGCGGCGGGACGGGGCCGATGTGCCAGGCTACCTCCATGCTGGAAATGGGCGGCAACACGATCCTGACCATCGACTCGGGCCGGACCTATACCCAGCACGGTTATTTCAAGATCCCGGCCGCGCAGACGGCGGAGGAGAATTGCGTCTCGCACAACGGCGGCCTGATCCCGGTGCCGGGTCGCGATATCATGGTGCAGGGCTGGTACCAGGGCGGGGTCAGCGTGATGGACTTCACCGACCCGGATCACCCCCGCGAGCTGGCGTACTTCGACCGGGGACCGATTGATCCGGCCCCCGCGGATACCTCGGTCCACGCGCAGCGCGCCATCGGTGGTTCGTGGGGTGCCTACTGGTGGAACGGCCTCATCTACTCGTCGGAGCTGGACCGCGGCTTCGACATCCTCGAGCTCCTGCCGAGCGCGGACCTCTCGGCCAATGAGATCGCCGCGGCGAAGCTGGTGCACCAGGAGCAATACAACCCGCAGAGCCAGCCGCATATCGAATGGCCGGCCGCCTTCCCGGTGGCACGGGCCTACCTCGATCAGCTGGTTCGCGGCCACGGCCTGGCGGCCGCCCGCACCGGGGCCATTGCGCGGGCGCTCGATGCGGCGGAGCGGCAGCGCGGCGCGGCGCGCCGCACGGCCCTGGAACGGCTGGCGCGGGAGGTCAACGCTGATGCGGGGAACGCCCGGGACCCGGAGCGAGCCAGGGCCCTGGCGGAGGCAATTACGAGACTCGCGGCGGCGCGCTAGGGTAACCCGCAGGGATCAAGTCGAACTGCCGGTTCGCCGCGTGGCTTCCGCCATCTCCCATGCCGTCGCCGCGTTGGCGATCGGGGCGTGCTTCTACCGACCCGGGGTGCCCAGGCCAGTCTGGGTCATGGGAGCCTTGTGCTCGGTCCTGCCTGATCTCGACGTGCTCGGCTTTCGGCTTGGCATCCATTATGAGGATCCCCTCGGTCACCGAGGGTTCAGTCATTCCCTCCTCTTCGCGGCGCTCCTGGCCACCTTCCTGGTGACCGTGGTGTTCCGCCGCGGCGTACCGATGCTCAGTCGGTCCGCCCTCTTCGCATTCTTTTTCCTGGCCACAGCCAGCCATGGGTTTCTCGATGCCATGACCGATGGGGGCTTGGGCGTGGCCTTCTTCTCCCCGTTTAGCAACACGCGCTACTTCCTGCCCTGGCGGCCAGTCCAGGTGTCGCCCATTGGGCTGTCACGGTTCTTTACCGCCAGGGCCCTGGCAGTCCTGTGGAGCGAGTTCTTGTGGATTTGGATTCCGGCGGCCATCCTGGCTGTCGGCGCGAGGATCATACGGCGGCCCACTAGAACGGCTGTTGCCTAACACGTGTGCTGGCGTGGGACACCGATCACTGTAGCGAGCTGCCGGACCGTCGGGGTGTGAGCGGCATAAGGAGCGCCGGCGTGATGCCTTAGACGGTGCGGGGTCGCCACGGCTCGTGCTCGTGCGCGAGCCAGACCAGCTCCGGGTCGAGCGCGCGCACCCGCAGCTGGCCTTCGGTGTGCGGCTCGTCGAGCTCGCCAAACCATACCGCCACGTCGCCCCCGACGACGACCGGCCGTCCGCCAGTCTCCACGACGACGACC
>DASYPP010000093.1:0-60340 GCA_036006525.1 Gemmatimonadales bacterium | reverse complement strand
CTATCACTACCTCCTGGGTTCCATGGTCGGGGTCGGGATCGCCTGGGCGAGCATCCTGTCCATGCCCTATGCGATCCTGACCGGGTCATTGCCGCCCTCGAAGATGGGGTATTACATGGGCGTGTTCAATTTCTTCATCGTAATCCCCCAGATCGTCGCCGCCTCGCTCCTGGGCTTCATCGTCGGGCATCTTTTCGGTGGGCAGGCGATCTACGCCCTCCTGGTGGGCGGTGGGTCGCTCGTGCTGGCCGCCATTCTGACGCTCTGGGTCCATGATGCGGACGACGTGGCGGCCGCCGCGTAGGCCTGCACCATGCGTTTCCTGCTCACCCCGGTTGGCTCCGGTGGCGATGTGCATCCGTTCGTCGGGATTGGCCGGGCCCTGCAGGCGCGGGGCCACGAGGTAATCCTCTTCGGCGCGGAGCCGTTTCGCGGGGTGGTAGAGACGGGTGGCCTGGTGTTCGTTCCCACCGGCACCGCCGAGCAGTACCATGCCGCCACCATGGACCCCGATCTCTGGCACCCGCGGCGTGGTATCGCCACGGTGCTCAAGCTGGTCAAGCCGGCGCTCGAGTCCTCCCTGGCCGCGCTCGCGACGCACTACATAGCTGGACAGACCATGGTCGTGGGGCATCCGCTCGGGTTCCATACCAGGATCTTCGAGGAGAAGACCGGCGCCCCGGCGGCTACCATTCAGCTCGCCCCGTCCAGTATCCGCTCCTGCTACCAGATCCCGGCCCTCCCTCCTGGGGTGGATATTTCGTGGTTGCCGCTCTGGGTCAAGCGCATTTTCTGGGTGCTGGTTGACCGGGTCGCGATTGACCCGCTGATAGAGCCTGAGCTCAACCGGCTGCGGGCCGCGAACGGGCTTCCGCCGGTCCACCGCGTTTTCCGCGAGTGGATCAACTCTCCAAGGCTGGTTGTCGGCCTGTTCCCCGACTGGTTTGGTCCCCGGCAGCCGGATTGGCCGGCGTCGTTCCGTCACGCCTCATTTCCGCTGTGGGATGATCCCGGCGGCGCTCCAGTTGATCCGGAGCTGGCCGCCTTTCTCGACCAGGGGACTCCGCCGATCATTGCCTCACCCGGCACAGCCAACCGGCACGCTACCGCCTTTTTCGCGGCGATTCAGGCTGCGCTCGGCCGGTTGGGGCGCCGCGGCCTCTTCCTGACCGGCTATCCGGAGCAACTTCCGCCTGACCTTCCCTCGACTATTCTCGTCAGGAAGTACGCTCCATTTTCCGAGGTACTGCCGTACGCCGGGGCCTTCATCCACCACGGCGGCATCGGGACCCTGGCCCAGGGGCTGGCATCGGGCAAACCACAGCTGATCATGCCCATGGCGTTCGATCAGCCCGACAATGCCCTTCGCGCCACCCGGCTCGGTGTTGCCCGCTGGCTGTCGCCCGCAAAGTTCACCGCGGAACGAGTGACTTCCGCGCTCGGCGGGTTGCTGGAAAGCGCTGCCGTAGCAACCGCTGGCGCATCGTGGAAGGAAAGATTGCGCCAGGTCAACGGAATCGAGATCGCGTGCGACCTGCTGGAACAGGAAGCAAAAAGGAGCACCGCATGAAGAACCTTCTCAAGCTCATCGGCCTAGGTGCCGTCGTTCTCTGCCCGGCATGCCAGAGAGGCGCCGGCTCCGCTTCCCAGGTCCGCACTATCGGCCCGGCCGAGGCGGCCGATCCGGCGACCTACTGGAATGCGGCGACCATCTATTTCCTGCTCACGGATCGTTTCGAGAATGGGAATCCCGGCAACGACCACGCCCTGGGCCGCGCTCATGATGGAAGCCTGCTCCGCAACTTCGAGGGCGGCGATCTGGCCGGCGTGCGCCAGAAGATCGAGGCGGGATACTTCGACAGCCTGGGGGTGGACGCCATCTGGCTTACCCCGTTCGTCGAGCAGATTCACGGAGCCGTGAACGAGGGGACCGGGAAGACCTACGGATTCCACGGCTACTGGACCCGGGACTGGACCGCCGTGGACCCGGCGCTGGGGACCAGGGAGGATCTGCGCGCGATGGTGGACGCCGCTCACCGGCACGGCATCCGGGTGCTCATGGACGCCGTGATCAATCATACCGGACCGGTGACGCCCGAGGACCCCGCCTGGCCGGCCAATTGGGTCCGCTCGGGCCCCAACTGCACCTATCGGAGTTACGTCACGACGGTGGACTGCAACCTGGTGGCGACGCTTCCAGATATCCTGACCGAACGGGACGCGCCGGTGGAACTGCCCCAGGCGCTGCTCGATAAGTGGGCCCATGAAGGCCGCCGAGACCAGGAGGTGGCCAGCCTCGACGCCTTATTCTCCCGCACCGGCTACCCCAGGGCGCCGCGTTACTACGTCATCAAGTGGCTCACCGACTGGGTCCGCGAATTCGGGTTCGATGGCTACCGGATCGACACGGCCAAGCACTTTGGGGAAACCGTGAGCGCGGAGCTGAAGCGGGAGGCGGCGCAGGCTTTCGCGGACTGGAAGCGGGCCCATCCGTCCCAAGTGCTCGACGGCATGCCTTTTTACACGGTGGGCGAGGTTTACGGCTGGGAACCGGGGCAGGGACGCAACTACGATTTCGGCGACCGGAAAGTGGATTTCTTCGCTCATGGCTACGACGCGCTCATCAATTTCGCGTTCAAGGCCGAGGCGCACAGGTCACTGGATAGCCTCTATACCCGGTATTCGGCGACGCTCAATGGCGGCGCCCTCAAGGGCGTCGCGATTCTCAACTACCTGAGCTCTCACGACGATGGCGGGCCGTATGATCCCGATCGAAAGGATCCCTACGGCGCCGCGAACCGCCTGCTCCTGGCGCCGGGAGGGGCCCAGATTTACTACGGGGACGAGACGGCGCGTCCGCTCAAGATCGCGGGGGCATCTGGAGACGCCAATCTTCGCTCGATGATGAACTGGAACGACCTGGAAGCCGGCGGGCTGACCCGGGACGTTCTCGATCATTGGCGCCTCCTGGGGCGTTTCCGCCGGGCTCATCCGGCCATCGGTGCTGGAGTCCATCGCACGCTGCAGGCGTCGCCTTTTGTTTTCAGCCGCACGCTGGAGAAAGATGGGTTGTCCGACCGGGTGGTCGTGGCGATGGATCAGGGGGCGGGAACCAAGACCATTCCGATTGTCGGCGTGTTTCCGGACGGGATGGAACTGACCGACGCGTGTTCCGGGGCGCGAGCCAGGGTATCGGGAGGAAGGGTTACGGTGACGACTGGATTTGGTTTGGTTTTACTGAGTGCAGTGCAGTAGTTGTGCGTGCGTTGATATCGAGCCGCCGCAAGCTTTGATGCGCTTTACCGCCGAGGGGCGCCGAGCAAACCGAAAGGCGCACCGCGCAGTACCTGAGTTGTCCTCCGCACCCTCGCAGTTGCTCTGGGTTCCTCTGCGGTAAAGCGCATCGAAGACGACGGGTGTCAAATGGTGCGGCACGCACTGCAACCTACTTCTTTCTGGCCTGTCGCAGCCGTACACTCAGATATCCCACCACCATAAGGTTCAGGAGCAGGATCCCCGCCCGGAGCCAGGTCCATTCCTTTGCCAGCGCAATCACCTCGAAGGGCCGAAACGATATAGTCACCGCGACCGTGAGATACTCGGCCCAGCCCCGCGCCATGGCAAGGCCTACACCCTCGACGACGAACACGGCAGCGAAGAGGAACGCGCCCAGGGCGATCTCCCACAGTCGAGTGGATCCCGAGAGATGCAGAACGTGGAGCAATCGCCCCGCGGCGGAACTGGCCAGGTCGCTCCCTGAATTGAGAAAGAGATCCTTGAGCCAGTCCTGCGCCTTGAGGTTGCGTTCCGGGCTCAGGAGGCCCAGGGTCCCTACGCCCACGACGATGAGCGCGGCGGCTTTGACGAACTTGAATGCCGCGATCAGCTTGAGGGCGGTGGAGGAACGCTTGGCAGCCATTGAAGTGGTAAGGTAATTAAAGTGCTAGTGGGGTTGCCTGGTATGTCGGCCTGCTCAGGGTGCGTGCGTTGATATCGAGCCGCCGCAAGCGTCGATGCGCTTTACCTCCGAGTACGCCGAGCAAACTGAAAGGTGCACAGAGAGGTACGTAAGGTAGTCCTCGGCGATCCTCGCAGTCGCTCTGGTTTCCTCTGCGGTAAAGCGCATCGAAGTCTGAATCAGGTATGATGTTGCCCACGCATTCCACCTGTAACGGAGGGACCTGTCATTGACGACCCGTGTGGCCTGGAGCCGCTCAGCCAATAACCGATTCTGCAAGGAGGGCGCATGCGTTCCATTTCATTCTGCTCGAGCCTCGTCGTAGCCGGCATGAGCCTGATTGTCATGACGGTCACCGCATCTTCTGTCGGTGCCCAGGTGGTGCCGGATAGTGTCGTCCCGGTCATCAGTGCCCGCACGTACGTCAGCGGGAGCGTTACGGTGATTGTCAAGGGTTCGTTCCAGATGAACCAGGTGATCGAAATCAACAAGCCGGCGAGCATTAGTGACGGCGAGATGACCTGGCTGCAGTTCGGCGCCTCCGGTTCGTCCACGGGCGACGTTCTGGTCACGTATGGGGAAGACATCGGCGACGGGGTGGGTGTTCACGTGGGGAAGGGAAAGCCGACCGCCACCGCTGGAAGCGAGCTGTGTACCGGCGACCTCACGATTACGGCGAGCCAGCTGTCCGGCCACTACACCTGCGCCGGAGTGGTTTCGTACGATTCTTCCACCGGCACCATGGGGAAGGTCGATATCGAGATCAGCTTCACTGCGAAGTCGTAAGGCGCTTGAGTGCGTGCTTTAAGATCGAGTGCGAACTAGTAGTGCGTGCGGAGAAATCGAGCCGCCGTTTGCTTCGATGCGCTTTACCGCCGAGTACGCCGAGCGAACTCAAAGGCGCACAGAGACATACCTGATGTTGTCCTCGGCGTCCTCGCAGTTGCTCTGTGTTCCTCGGCGGTAAAGCGCAACGAAGGCTGAATCAGACAGGATGTTGACGCACGCACTCCCGCCTATTCCCGAATCCACACCCTGGCCGTCCGGGCCGGCAACAGAGCCCGGAGCGTCCCACTCGTCGCAATAACGCCGCTCGCCGGGAATGCCGCCCGGTACCGCCCACTCGCCGCCACCGATATCACATGCGGCGCGTCCGAGTTGTTGAACGCGACGATCGCCCGCTGGTCGCCCAGGACTCGCTCATAGATCAGTACGCCTCTCGCGTCGTCGGTCCGAAGCCATTTCAGGCTGCCGTCCACCAACAGTCGCAGATGCTGCTTCCTCATGGCGATCAGGTCCCGGTACACCCGAAAGAGCCCGGTATCCGGCACCACGTGGTCACGGCGTCTCGGCCGTCCCAGGGGATCGGCCGTCTCGTCATCGTAGCGCAGGTCCCCCCAGACCATCGGCTTCCGCTCATCCGGATCGTCCGCGCCCCACATGCCGACCTCGTCACCGTTCCAGATCTCCGGCGCACCGATATAAGTAAACTGCTGCACCAGGATCAGCGCCTGGATTTGCCGGGTCTTCCGATCCGGCCGGTTGATGCGGTAGGTGGAGTCCTCGGTCGGACGGTTGTGATACTTGTAGCGCCCGGGGTTGTAGATCGAGGTACCGAAGCGCGGAGTGTCGTGACTCGCCGTCAGGTTCATCATCGCCCGCTGCGACTCCAACCCGATTCCCAGGTTCAGTGAGTCCAGGTATTGCACGTACTGCGAAGCCGTGAGCCGGGGCGGCGCTCCAGCGAAGAAGCTCCTGGTCGGCGTGAACCAGCGATAGTTCATTACCGCATCGAATACGTCGCCCTGGAGCCACGGCGCCGGGTCGTACAACTTGTCCGGCCATTTCTCCCACCAGATCTCGCCTACCAGGTAGGCGTCCGGGTTGATGCTCCGGACGAATTGGCGATAGTCGCGCCAGAATCCCAGGGGGATGACGTCGGCCACGTCGAGCCGGAACCCGTCCACGCCGTCCGAAGGGTCGCCATCGCCGTTGGGGTCCAGCCAGCGCCGGGTCACGCTGAAGACCAGGTCTTTCACCGGGGGGACCAGGTTGCCTTCAATAGCGCCAGCCGTCTTTCCCTCTGGCCGTCCGACCTTCCTCCATTCCGGAAGCCACGGCACGCCGGCCCAGCCTTTATACGAAAACTCGTTGGTATCCGGTGTCGCCGGGTCGTCGAAGCGTTCGATCTGGTACCAGTCGGCGAAGCGGGAAGCTCGCTGGTTCTTGAGAATGTCGCGCCATGCCCAGAAGGCGATCCCGGTGTGGTTCCAGGAATAATCCATGATGATCCGCATGCCGCGGCGGTGGACTTCCTTCACCAGGGCGAGGAAGAGGCTGTCCGCGGCGGTCCAGCGCCAGGTCGCGGGATTGGCGGGATCTTCGGCCGCCATCATCGCCTCGTCGCCGCGGGGGTCGGGGCCGAAGTTGCGATCGATGTGCTGGTAGCTCCGCGCGTCGTACTTGTGGAGGGAGGGTGCGTCGTTGATCGGATTGAGAAAGAGGGCCGTCACTCCCAGTCGCTGCAGATAATCCAGCTCGTCCATGACCCCCTGGAGGTCGCCACCGTAGCGGCGTGACTGGACCGTGCCGTAGAAGTCCCTGCCTGTCGCCCGGGCCCACGGTTCCTGCTGGTACCAGTCGTGGGTCCAGGGCGTCACCCGCCAGCCGGCGGGCGTCGAATCATTGGTCACGCCAATCATGTCGTGCGGCGTCGGGTCGTTGCCCGGGTCGCCGTTGCGAAATCGCTCAACGAAGATCTGGTACCAGGTTACGTCCTTCGACCAGGCGGGTACCGCCAGGCTCGGAGTGGCCTGGTGCTTTCCGAACAGGAATGTCAACTCGTCATCCATCCGCGCCCGCCAGGAGGCCTCGTTATGGGTCGCCCCTTCGTAGCGTCGGATCACGAAGTCCTGGCCTTCGACCTTTCCCTGCCGGAGGAGCCAGGCACGCACCACCTCGTGAGTGGGAGTGTAGGCGGAGTCGAGCCCCAGGGAGCCGTAGTCGAACCGGTAGCGGGCACCGGCCGGGGCCCGGAGCCCGGCGGCGATATCCTTGACGACGTACGGGGTCGTATCGGGAATTCCTGCCGGCTTGAAGCCGGAGAAGACCTTGGCCGCCACGGCTTCCGACAGCGGGAAATGGGTGGACTCGCAACCGCAGGCGCCGAACACCTCCGGGTGATGCGTCACCAGGTAGAATGACAGCAGCCCGCCCATCGAGGAGCCCATGGTCGCCGTATTGGCCGGGCCGGTCAAGGTGCGAAATTCCCGGTTGATGCGCGGCATCAGCTCTTCGATGAGAAAGCGCGCGTAGTCCGAGGCGCCGTGCCACGGCGAATACTCCTTCCACCGGTCCGCGGTGCTCCAGGCTCCGACAATGATGACCGGCGGGATCACGCCGCGTTGCGCCAGCCGCACCACCGACTCGTCCACTCCCCAGTCCACCCCGGTGAATGACAGGCGGGGGTCGAACAGGTTCTGCCCGTCGTGCATGTAGAGCACCGGGTAGCGGGTGGATCCGGACTCGTCATACCCGGGCGGCAGCCAGACCTCGACGTTCCGGGTGGGTCCCAGGAATTGAGAGGGTACGTCCTTCCAGATGACCAGGCGCCCCAGCACGCCCGAGTTCTGCCAATCGGCCAGGTAGTCCACGGCCCCCTGCTTGAATCGGCTGATCGCGTGAACCACGGTGGTGTCGCGATCGAGCAGGAGCCGGTTGTTCCCGGGAGTAGACCCGTCGGCGTTTTGGGCTTCGTGGTCCCAGTCGCCCAGGGTGAACTTGTATTCGAAGGCGGTGCCGGGAGTCGCGGAGACCTGTACCGTGCGTTCGCGGCCGGTGCCGCTCAACGCGAGTCCATCGGGTCGCCAGTTGCCGACCTGGGGCAAGCTGCCGGCGAGATACACCGTCCCGGTGCCTTCGGGTACATGAACCCGGATCGTCGCGGTACAGCATTGGGTGGCCGACCCGGGCGCCCGCCAGGCCGTGCCGGGGTTGGGTGCGTTGGCCGGCAGGGCTATGAGTGCGAACGCAGCGAACAGGGCGGCTCTTCCCATTGACCCTCTCCTTTACTTGTGGCGAGCCACGATCGCTGCCGCAGCCAGGTCTCCGGTCGAGTTGAGCACCGTCGCGAAGAGATCGGGAATGGCGTCCACCGCGATCAGTATCCCAACGCCTTCAACCGGGAGACCGATCGCGACAAACAGCGGTGCCAGCATGAGAAAACCGCCGCGGGGTACTCCCGGCGCCACGAAAGCAAGGAAGACCGATGCGAGCGCCACCGTGGCCAGCGCGCCCACGCCGAGCGGGACGCCATAGAACCAGCCGACGAAGAGGGCGCCGATGGTCCAGGCTGGCGGGGTGGCGACATGGAAAGTTGAAACCGCGAGCGGCAGGACGAATCCGCTTACCCGCTCCGGCAGGTCCAGCACCCGCTCGGCGCCCTCGACCAGGGCTGGAAGAGTGGCAATGGACGAGGAGGATGCGAAGGCCACCGTCTGGGCCGGCAGCACCGCGCGGGCGAATCGCCCCATGGGAACCCTCGCGAACAATGCGACGGCCGGGTAAAGCAGCAGCGTGATGAGAATACAAGCCAGTGAATACACCAGCACATAGAAGCCGACGGCACCGGCCACTCCGGCGCCTCCCCGCGCGGCAAGCGGCAAGACCAGCGCGAAGATTCCGATCGGGGCCAGGGCAACCACCCAGCGGACGATCACCAGCATCGCCTCCGAGAGGGCTCGAAAGAACCCGAGCAGCGTATCCCGCGAGGTGGCTCCGAGGCTGGCGATGGCCAGCGCCAGGATCAGCGCGAAAATGATGAGCTGCAACATCGCGCCGCCGGCCGCGGCGGCGAAGGGGTTGGCCGGAATCAGTGAGGTGAGCCAGGTACCGAACCCTGGTGCCGGCCCGGCCGATGTGATCTGCCCCGCCGCGTCGAGGGCGCCGGCGGGAAGTGGCGGGCGGGCCGTTCCCAGGCCGGGCAGGAGCCGGAAGGCAAACATGCCGAGCGGCACGATGACGAGCGCGGTACCGAGGAGCAGGAGGAGAAAAGTGAGCAGGCTTCGCCCGCCGATCCGGCCGATGGCGCGCAGGTCGGTGGCGCCGGCCACCCCGGTGATGAGCAGCGACACCACCAGCGGGATGATCGTCATGCGGATGGCGTTGATCCATACGGTACCGATCGGCGCGATTGCTTCCGCGGCGCTGTGCAGCCGGGGACCACCCCAGGCAGCAATGGCCGCGCCGCCCGCGAGACCCGCTCCGAGAGCAAGCAGAACGCGGGCACTCTCCTTCATCTCAATTCCCCAGCGCGGCCAGCCGGACCCGGACCGAGCTCACCCGCCTCGCCATGGTCTTGGGCCCTCTCCTCGACGAACCCGCCCTGGGCGTACCGGCGGGCGAGGGTCGACGCCAGGCGGATTCCGGAGGCGGACATTACCTCACCCCTTTTGCCTGGGCTTCGACTTGTCCGCCCAATAGGTAAACTCTTTCTCGTAGCAAACCCCTTCGAGATCCATCAGCCGCTCGGTGAGATAACTCTCCGCATCCTTGATGGCTTGATTGTAGATCACGGGCCCGATCTCGGCCAGCATGTAGTCGAGGACCAGGGTGGCTTTGATCTCACCGATCTGTTGTTCCAGCTCTTCGTCGAAGAACCGGGTCAGCGATGCCTTGAGCTTGCTGGCGGTTTCTTTGGGCAGCTTGATAGCCATGGCGCTCAACCGCCCTTGCGGTTCGAGACTTCCCGTCCAATGCTCATGTCCATGTCCCAGCGAAGGGTCTTATGCGGGTGACGGCTAGGTGGGCCGCCGAGACTGGGAGCGTAGCTGGTATCGACTGGGGGCGCCGGTTGCTGTGCCTGGAGTGGCCCAGCGCTCAAGAAGATGAAGAGTGCGCGCGTGCGGGCGAGGGATCTGGTCATGCGGCTCCCTGCGAGAGTCAACCGGCGACAGCTCTCACGAACTTGCGACTCCGGGTGCTGAACCCCAGGCGAGCATAAAACTGGTGGGCTCCATGCCGGTCATCCCGACTGGTCAGCTCCACCGTGGCGCAGCCCCAGTCTCGGGCCTGGGATTCGACCGCGTCTACCAACGCGCGGCCCACGCCGCGGCCCCGGTGGTCGGCGCGGACCACCAGCGCGTTGAGGAATGCCACGGGCGTGTCCCGGTGGAGCAGCGCCAGCCGGTTGACCGTCACCACCCCGATGACCCCGGACCCATCCTCGGCGACGAAGACTTTGCCCGGCCCCGCGGCGAACGCTTCCAGGCGCGGGGGAACGTCCTGGGGAGAAACCGGGTGACCGATGTCGGCGAAGAGACCGGCGATGGCCGCGGCATCCCCGGGCCCGGCTTCACGGATGCCGATCAACAGAACGGCTCCAGCCTCTCCAGGCTATCGTCCCAACGCCGAGCGGATCCGGGCCAGGTGGTGCCAGCTGTGGCGGACGGCGTGGTCCTCCAGGACGAACTGCGCCGTGCATGGTGCGCCGAATGCCAAAGAGAAGGGCGCCGCCTGGTCCAGCTGCTCATCCGTGAAGGCGCGAACCGCGGCGGCCGCTTCGCGACTGTTCTTGCGCAGGAGGTCGAGCGCGGCGGCCTTGGTGACATTCGCCTGGTCCTGGGCATGCTTGGCGTTCATGTCGGAGACGGCCTCCCACGTCACATCGGTAACGGCCTTGCCGCTGCCAATGGCCTGGGCCAGCTGGATCTCGATCGGGTAGACGCTGGCGACGTGGTGCACGACGACGCCGACCGATCGGCTGTCCCGGCCGCTGCCCGTGACCGTGGTGCGCCAATCCTTGTCGGATAGTCCCTCGGTAAAGGCGGCCAGGCCGGCCGCGCCCTCCTCGATACGGGCTGCAAGTGCCTCAGCGCGACGTCCCATCGTATCCTCCTGTGTCTTGTCTTGAAATAGCGGCGGGGTCATCCAGATCCTTATAGAAGATAACCGCATCATGCGGAGTTCCATCCGAATCGAGGGCGAACCTCGGGATGGTGCCAGCGGCGATCCACCCGATGCTCCGATACAGCTGCTCGGCGGCCCCGCCCCGCTTCGCGTCCAGGGTCAGGAGGTTGAACCCGTCGCGCCGCGCCGCTTCCTCAATCCCTTGCATCAGCCGGGCGGCCAGGCCCTGGCGGCGGACTCGGCGATGCACCAGCAATTTGACGATATCCGCGCGATGCGGCTGGTTGGGGGCCCAGGCCGGGTGGAACTGCACGGTGCCGACGATCCCTTCGGCATCCCTGGCGACCAGGAAGACGGCCCGGGGATCCGCTTCGGCCATCGTCTTCCGCCACCACTCCTGGGCGTGCTCGACCGGGAGGGGCGCCATGAAGCTCACGGCCCCGCCCGATTCGACCGCGTCCACCAGGAGCAGGGCCAAGCTGCGGAGATCGGACTCGGCAACCGGGGGGACCAGGCGCTCGATGATCATGGGAGAGATGTCAGGAGGTTCGGCGGCGGGCAGCTGGTCGACGACGCGAACCCTTTTTCTTCAGGTCCAGGTCCTTCGGGGCCTGGCAGCGCCACGCCTCCGTGAGGATCGGTCGCAGTTCCCGGGCGGTGACGGCCGGCAGGCGCACCAGGACAGCACGGAACCCATTGTAGTGCGGCTCGGTGAAGAACTTGGCCGGGTCCAGCCCGAGCAGGAATTCCTTGTCGTCGAGGCTCGCGACCATGACCGCGATGACCTCCGGCTGCGGCACCCGGGGTTTCTTGGGCGCAACCCGCTCCATCCAGACCCAGGCGAAGCCTTTCAGCTTCCCCTTGTTGCGAACCGAGAAGGCGAAGTGATTCGGCGCCTCCTCAGTCCCAGGCAACGAGAGGGCAATACGCCGGACGTCAGACTGCGTTGCCATCCTTCAGGACCCCGGCGCCGCCGTCCAGCTATTGTTCGTCCGGTCCGCATCGGGATACACGCCCCGGGGATCGATGTCGATCCGGACCGGCTTGGCGCCCGCGGGTGTGATCGTCTGCCACACGGTGGTGTTGCCCCGAAGCCAGGTCTCGACCGGCAACTTGACCAGGCGGCTCGTGCTGTCGGCCGCGGTGATCTTCAACTCCACCGGTGCCACCATCTCCCGCCGGCTCGACAGGAACACCCGCACCCGGGCCTGGCCGCCAGCCTCGGCGATCTTCACCGAGTCGATCGCCTGGTCGAGGTGATCGGTGCGGATAAACCAGCTGCGCCAGAACCAGCTCAGGTCTTCGCCCAGGCCGTCGTTCATCGAGCGGAAGAAGTCGGCCGGGGTGGGATGGCGGAACGCCCAGCGCCGGGTGTACTCGGCGAAGGCCGCGTCAAACGCGGTCGAATCCACCACCTGTTCCCGGAGGAAGTGCAGACCGACCGCCGGCCTGCCGTAAGCGTTCCAGCCGCTCATCAACCCGTTTGACGCCCGGTCCTGCGGCTCCATAATCGGCGTTTCGGGAGTGCCCCGGGCCAGGAATTGCTGCCAGGCCCGCATCGCGCCGAACTCGAGGGACTGGATCCTCGCGGTGTCCGCGGGATAGCGGTCGCGGAAGCTGAACCAGTCGATGAACGTATTGAACCCCTCGTCCATCCACGGATAGAGCCGCTCCTGGGAGCCAACGATCATGGGGTACCACTCGTGCCCCTGCTCGTGGGCGATGGTGTAGTACAGCTCCTTCTCGTTCTCCGCATCGTCGAAGGTCATCATCGGGTATTCCATCCCGCCCACCGGCCCCTGGGTGCTCACCGCGCTGGGATACGGGTAGTGGAACCACCGCGAGTGGTACATCACGGCGTGACGAGTAATGTCCGCGCCGTTCTTCCAGGTATCGATCTTGTCGGGCGGGTAGAATGCCTGCATCAGGATTCCGTCCCAGCTCGAGGCGTCCCACAGGTAGTTGGGTGCCGTGGCCCAGGCGAAGTCGCGCACCTTGTCGGCGTGCCAGCGCCAGGTGCGGGTGGCACCGGTCCTGGGAGGCACCAGCGCCGCCGACCCGACTTCGTCGGGCCGGATGATCCGCACGATGGTATCCGAGCGCGCTGCGGCGGCCAGCCGTTGCCGGATCCTGAGCGGCAGGACCTCAAGCGGGTTCTGCAGCGTGCCGGTGGCGGTCACCGTGAATCCGGCCGGCGCCGTGATCGCCACGTCGAAGCTGCCGTATTCGAGATAGAACTCGCCGCCGCCGATGTACTGGTCGGTATTCCAGCCCCGCACGTCGTCATAGACCGCCATGCGCGGATACCACTGTGCCACCTGGTAGAGCCAGCCGAGCGCACCCTGCTGGGTGCGCCCGGTACGGCCCTGGCGCGGCACCTGGTGGTGCCAGGCGATGTCGAGGCGGACGCTGCCGCTGGGTGGGAGCGGCCGGTCCAGGTTGACCCGCATCATGGTGCTGTTGACGCGATAGGTGAGCGGCGTCCTGGTCGCCGCACCGGTACCGCCCCGCACGGCGTTCAGCCGTTCGATCGTCGCACCGGCCACCACCCCGGGTTCCTGCCGGGCTCCCGGGTTGGCCAGCGGAGCCATGCGGCTGTCGGGTGCGCCGATATTCATGTCGAGCTGGAACCAGAGGTAGCGCAGCGTATCGGGCGAGTTGTTGGTATAGGTCAGCGTCTCCTCGCCCCGGATCGTGTGGGTCGCGGTGTCGAGCGAGGCGCGAATATCGTAGTCGGCTCTCTGCTGCCAGTACTTCGGTCCCGGCATGCCGGACGCCGAGCGGAAGGCGGTGGGCGTGGGCAGCTCGAGTTGCCTGAAGGGAGACGTATCCGCCGTGCTGGGCCGGATTGGCGGAGGGGCAGGGTTGGGCGCCTGCTGCGCGGCAGCGAGCCTGGAGCCAGTCACCAGGGCACCGAGAACGAGCGAAACAGCAAGAGCGTGGACCGTGGACCGGGGGGTACGCATGTGAATCCTCGTGATGTGAGCCTGGGAACCTGCCGCCGGGTCCCTCTACGGCAGCGGAGGCGCCAGGTTTCCTTCTTATATTAGGATGATCTAGAGCGATGACAGATCCAGGCCGGAGGACGGGACCATGACACCAGCAACCGCAACCAGAAAAGTCACTGTGCGCTGCTCATCCTGCGGGCGGATGAATCGGGTCGACCTGAACCGGCTGGCTAACGGGCCCAAGTGCGGTGGCTGCGGGACGCCGCTGCCCCTGGACCGGCCGCTCCCCGCGACCGGCGCCGATTTCGATCAGACTATCGGCAGCGCCGAGGTCCCGGTGCTGGTGGATTTCTATGCCGACTGGTGCGGGCCCTGCCACATGATGGCGCCCACCCTCGACGCATTGGCCGCCGACAAAAAGGGCCAGGTCCTGGTGCTCAAGGTCGACACCGAGAAGGATCCGGCCCTCGCCACCCGGTTCGATATCCGGGGACTCCCCACCGTCGTCGCGTTCAAGGACGGCAAGGAGTCCGGGCGTCAGGTTGGCGTCGCTCAACGCCCGGTCCTCGAACGGCTGCTCGGCCTGTAGGGGACGATCTGAGATCGCCCTCTACGACCGCTTCAGCGCCCAGGTGATCGTCTCGGTTCCCGTCAGCCCGTTGGCGGCATCGGCATCAGGGTGTTCGTGCGCGTCCTTGCCATTCAGCGTGGCATAGTCCGCCGCCTGTTGCTCGTAGGACTCGATCATCGGATCGTCCCGCCGGGTGGGTCGCTCGCCAGCCGCCTCCGGGCACCAGACGCTGATCTTGTACTTCCCCGCGTTCATGTTTGACTCGTGCTCCACCGCCAGCATCCCCGGTCCCTCGAATTCCGGGGCGTCGGGCTCCTTCACCTTGCAGGTCACCCGGCCGGCGGTAATCGTCGCCACAATTGACCGGACCTGGTGAAGATCCTGGCCCTTGAGCTCCGCGTTGTAGCTCACCGTGCCACTGTAGTACTGAGCGCAATTCCAGGTGGACAAGCTGTCCATGGTACAGCGGGACCAGGCGGGTGACCCCTGGGCCTGGAGCGGGGCAACACCCAATGCGAATGGGAAGAGAAGCAGGCCGAGCCGGTAGCCGATTCGTGACATGGTGACCTCCCTTTCTACTCAGGTGAAATCGTGTATTCCACCAGCACGCCGGACACAAACTTCGCCGTCGTGCGCTGGCCGTCCTTCCGGTAGGTTCTCGTCATCACGTGGAGCGAACAGGCGTCCGACTCGGTCGCGGTCACCGCCGGTCCCAACATCCGTTCGACGTCATCCAGTGTCAGGCCCTTTCGCAAGGTGCCGCCGGTACTGCCGGTTGACGCCATGGTATTCGCCGGTGGTACCGTACCGCCGCCGCCGAAGTCCACGTAACGGCTCAAGGCCTGGCGCAATCCGTCCGGTGTCAGCACCTCCGGCGGTACCCCGGCCCGGAAGCGCAGGTTGAACCGGCTACCGCCCTCCACCCGCCGCCCACGCAAGTTGGCTTCCCGGATCTCCTCGGCCTGCGCCGCGTCGGAGCGGGCCCGCGAGTTCTGCTGCTCCCTGGTGGAGCGCAGCTGGTCCAGGTCGCGCTGCATGCGCTGCTTGCGGCCGACGCTCGAGGTATGCTCGATCGAATCCCTGAGCGCCTTTTCCGCGTTGGTCTCGCCTACTTCCCGGCTCCCGCCGCTCGAGTTGCCGGCGTCGTCGCCGAAGGTGCCGTACCCGCCGCCGCCCAGCTGGAATTCGATCAGGTCGTCCTTCACTTTGACCTTGGTGATCATCACCGCGTCCCCCATGCGGAGCGCGGTGCCGTACTTCTTGAGCTTTTCCGCGACATCAGGAAAGTCCACCGGCATGTCCTGGCCGGGCCAGACATTCACGCCCGAACTGGTGCCCGGCATGTCGATCCGCACCGTGACCGACGTCCCCTCGAAGGCCCGGCGCAGGGCGGCCTCGTTCTGGGCGTGGGCGGCAACCAAAGGGATGGCCAGGACAAAGGGTAAGGCCCGGAGAAAACGCATGGGAGGAATCCTTGGCGATGGTATCATGTGTTCATCCCGCGAAGCGGCCCCTGGTTTTCAAGATCGCGGTGTAGGGGTCGATCTAAGATCGACCCCTACAATGGCGAGGTTTTCTTGGTCGCGCCTTCGGCGCGGTCGCGTCGGGGTCGATCTGAGATCGACCCTTACGACTGATCGGAGTCGATTCGCCGAACCTGAACTCTGCTCTCTCCTACGAAGATCGACAACAATACGCTCACGATCCCGATCAGCAAGCCGCCCACAAACGCCGCGCCGAAGCCGTCCACCTCCAGCCCCAGGTTGAACTGGCGGGACAGCCAGGCCGTGAGCAGCAGCAACATCGCGTTGATGACGAAAGTGAAGAGGCCCAGCGTCAGCACCACCAGCGGGCAAGTGAGCACCGTGAGGACCGGCCGGAGCGCGCTGTTGACGATGCCGAAGATCGCCGCGACGATGAGCAGCTGGCCGGCGGTACCGGTGAAATGAATTCCCGGGACGATGCTGACCGCGAGGTAGAGCGCCAGCGCATTGATCACCCAGCGGATGAACAGCGAGCGCATTAGCGTCGTCTCACTTGGCCAGGTCCCGGAATCCCGGCAAGGCCTCGAGCAACGGCGTAACCGAAGCCTCCCCCTCCTGCTGCTTGACGAAATCGATCAGCGCCTTGGCGGTATGAGCCACCTGCTCCGGCGAAATCCCCGCCCGGCCCAGCTGCGCCGAAAGCTTCGCGACCCCGGCGTCGCTTTTGAGCTCACTCACCAGCGCCAGGATTTCCCCGGTTCGGCCCCCGCTCATGCTGGGACCGGCGCGCAGGATCAGCCCCCGTACATCGGGAATCGCCTTGTCGATCGGCGCGAAATGTTCCGGAGTGGCCGACATCCGGATGGCGCCCAGGATCGCCCCGGCGGCCGACTCGGCCTTGTCGTGGTCCAATCCAGTCGCCGCTGATATAGCATCTACTACCGTCATCAGAACTCCGTTCTCAGGCGGTCGGGGCGGTCGCGCCGGTCATGGCGGTCCTTGGGGTTGTTGACCGCCTCGTCCGCCTCGACCGCCGTGACCGCCGACTAAGGCTGTGCCGTCTTCAAGTACTGGTCGAACCAGTCGAGCACCGTGCCCCACCACAACCGCCGGTTCCGTGGCTTCAACACCCAGTGCCCCTCATCCGGGAAATACAGGAACTTGGCCGGAATTCCCCGGAGCCGAAGCGCGGTGAACGCCTGCAGTCCCTCCGATACCGTCACCCGGAAATCCTGTTCCCCATGCACCACCAGCATCGGCGTCGTCCAGTTTGCGAGGTAGTTCGCCGGAGAGAACTTCTCCATCGTGGCGCGCGAGGCCTGGGCCAGCTGGGATCCGCCGAACTCATGGATGGGGAACCACAGCTCTTCCGTGGTGCCGGCCATGCTCACCGGATTGAATACGCCGTCGTGCGCCACCAGCGTCTTGAACCGGTTGGTGTGTCCCGCCATCCAGTAGACCATGTAGCCGCCGTAGGAGGCGCCCGCTGCGCCCATCCGGGTGCTGTCGACATACGGCAACCGCGACACGTAGTCGAGCCCCTTCATCAGGTCTTCGTAGGGGTAATCGCCCCAGTGCCGGGAGATGCTGTTGGTGAATTCCTGCCCGTACCCGGTGGACCCGTGGAAATTGACCGCGGCCACCACGTACCCGCGCGCCGCGAAGAGGGCGTAGTTCCACCGGGCGTGCCAGTTATCCAGCCAGGCGCCCTGGGGACCGCCGTGAATGAGGTACGCGACCGGGTAGCGCTGCCGCTCGTCGAAACCGGGTGGCTTCATCAGGTAGCCATGCACCGAATCGCCCAGCGCGCCAATAAAACTGAACGGTTCCAGCGGCGTCAGCTGAAGGTGACGTACCGCTTCGTCGTTCTCGTGAGTCAGCTGCCGCACGCCGCTGCCATCCAGCCCGGCCACGTACACTTCGGCCGGCATGCTCGCGGTCTGGTGCAGGAACGTCAGCATCTCCGCCCGCCGGGGGACGACGAACGAACTGTTGACTCCGCCGCTCACCAGCCGGGTCCGCCGGCCCTCGGGGACTTCCACCCGGTAGAACGCGTGCCCGCCCCGCTCCTCGACTTCCGCGATCAGTGCCTTGGAATCGTGGGTCCAGGCGATCGCGGCGACACTCCGGTCCCAGTCCGCGGCCAGGGCGCTGCGCCGGCCGGTCGCCCGCTCATAGAGCCAGATCTGCTGCCGGTCGGCCTCGAATCCGGGAACCGCCATCGCGAGATAGCCGATGTAGCGGCTGTCCCAGGAATACGAGGGACTGTTGTCGTTGGCCGGGCTGGTCGTGATGATCTGCCGCCCGCTGCCGTCAGGTCCGAGGACGAAGATGTCGTTGTTGGTGCTGGTGGCGACGACGGTGTCGGGGTTGAACACCATGGCCAGCTCGGTGCCGGGCGACGACAACGCGATGTCGGCGCCGCCCAGCGCCAGGGTCGGCACGTCCTTGTCGAACGGCGTGAGGTCGGTGGCCGAGCTGTCTCTCAGGTCAAAGCGAAACAGGTGCTGCCGGGTGCCGACCCGCCACTCGTCCCAGTGCCGGTAGAAGAGATCGCTCCAGATCCTGGCATCGGTGGGATAGTCGCCGTTGCGCCGGTTGACCTCCTGGTCCGCGGGCCACGGGATGTCGCTCCAGAAGAACAGGGAACGGCCGTTGGGCGACCAGAGAAAATCATTGATGCCTGAGGCCACTGCCGTGACCTTGGCCGGGGCCGCCGAGCTGTCGGGGTAGTAGCGCCAGATCTGGGCGCCGCCTTCGCGGGTGGAGACAAAAGCGAGCGACTTCCCGTCCGGCGCCCACCGGGGAGCGCGGTCACTACCGGCGGCACTCGGCACGTCGCGGAGTTCGCCGCCGGCGACGTTGATGATCCGGATCCGCGAGATGTTGCGGTTGTCCTGCAGTGATGGTACGGAGACGGTGTAGGCGACCCGGGTGCCGTCCGGCGAGGGTTGGGGATCTCCCACGACTTTGAGCGCCAGGAGATCGTCCACCGTGACCGGATGCCGCTCCTGCGCGGCCAGTACTGTGGGCACGAGGAGCAGCAACCCGAGAAGACGCATTCTCACACCTCCGCCATGATCGGCAGCGTCCGGCTTGCCGGCCGTTCGCTCGCGGCAATGATGCCACCACCCAGGACCCGTTCATCGGGCCCGTACAGCACCGCGGACTGCCCCGGTGTCACGGCACGGGCCGGCTCGAGCAGGGTGAGGTAGGTCGGGCCTCCGTGCCCGACCGATAGGAATGTCGCCGGAACCGGCTTCGACCGATAACGAATCTGCACCGTGCAGGTATCGCCCACCTGGAGCGGCTGAGTCAGCCAGTTGGCTTGCTCTATCCGAACGGCGGAAGCCAGGAGATCCTGCGCCCCACCGACCACGACTTCCCGCCGCTCCGGCCGAAGCGCCACGACGAAGAGCGGGGCGGGGGATCCACCCGGCAACCCGCGCCGCTGTCCGATGGTGTACCTCGCATATCCCTGGTGCTCCCCGATCACCCTGCCGTCCAGCGTCACGATGGGGCCCGGCGTGAGCGCGGGATCGTCCGCCGGCAGGTGCTGCTCCAGCACGGTCACGTAATCGCCATCCGGCACAAAGCAGATCTCGACCGACTCGGGATTCTCCGCGGTCGTGAGCCCCAGCTTCCGCGCAATCGCCCGGGTCTCAGCCTTGGAGAGCTCGCCCACCGGCGTCAGCATCCGCGCCACGACGGCCCGGTCGATTCCCCAGAGGAAGTAGCTCTGGTCCTTGTTCCGGTCGGCGCCGCGAAAGAGCCCGCCGTCCTTCGCGATCGCGTAATGGCCGGTCGCGATGAAGTCGCAGTCCAGCGCGTCGGCGTGCGCCAGCAGGTCGCGGAACTTGGTGAACGAGTTGCAGCGCACGCAGGGGATTGGCGTCCGCCCGGCGCGATACTCATTCACGAAGTCGTCGATCACGAAGCGGCCGAACCGGTCCTCCAGGTTCAGCACGTAGTGGGGGATGCCGAGGGCGTGGGCCACGTCCCGCGCGTCATTGATCGAGTCGAGCGAACAGCAGGGCCGGTCCGGCACGTCATCGCCGTAGCAGAACAGCTTCATCGTGGCGCCGACCACCTCGTAACCCTGCTCCACGAGGATCGCCGCCGCGACCGAGCTGTCCACGCCGCCTGACATCGCTACCAGGACCTTAGGTGCCAATTCAATCTCCCCAATCAAGACGGTAAGGCGGTAGGGCGGTAAGAAAAAACCCTTGTCGTTCCTACGTGGCCCTACGTGTCCTACGTGACTACGTGTTGAAAACGTTGGCCTTGCTGGTCACTTAACGACCAAGCACGCCCGCCAGCTTTCTCACCTTGGCGACCACCGCCGGAAACACCTCCGCGGCACGGTCGATGTCCGCCTGCGTCGTCTCGTGCCCCAGGCTGAAGCGGATCGCGCCCAGCGCCAACTCCCGCGGCATCCCCATCGCCGTCAGCACGTGCGACGGCTCCATCGCGCCGGTGGTGCAGGCCGAGCCGCCGGAGACCGCGATACCGGCCAGGTCGAAGTGCATGAGCAGCGCTTCGCTGTCGGTGCCGGGGACCGCGATGCTCAGGATGTGCGAAGCCCGCCGGGTGTCTTCCGAATTGACGACGATGTCGGGGACGCTCGCCTTGAGCCGCCGGGTCAGCTGATCGCGGAGTTCTCCCAGGCGCCTGGCCTGAGTGTCCAGCTCGGCCACCGCCAGCTCCGCCGCGCGGCCCAGCGCCACGGCGCCCGCCACGTTCTCGGTGCCGGGCCGGATGCCGAACTGCTGGCCCCCGCCGTGGAGGATGGCCTCGATCGCCTTCCGGTCTCGCACGATGAGCGCTCCGATCCCCTTGGGGGCGCCGATCTTGTGGCCGGAAATGGTGACGAGGGTGCAGGGCAGGTCGAGAACCGAGAAGGGAATCTTGCCGAAGGCCTGGACGGCGTCGGTATGGAAACACACGCCGGTCGCCTGGCAGCGGGCCGCAATGGCTTCGACCGGCTGCACCGCGCCGGTCTCGTTGTTCACCCACATGACCGAAACCGCCGCCGCCCGCCGCGCGAGGACCCGGTCCACCGCGTCCAGGTCCACCATGCCGTTGCGGTCCACCGGGAGAATCGCTTCCTCGCCTCCCAGGTGCTTCACCGCGTGCGCGGCCGCGAGCACCGCCTTGTGCTCGGTCGCGGTGACGGCGACCAGCATCGGCTCCTTGCGCTCCCGCGCCGCCAGCGCCGCCCCTATGATGGCGAGGTTATCGGCCTCGGTGCCGCCCGAAGTGAAAACCACCTGGTTGGGCTCCGCGCCGGTCGCCGCCGCCACCTGCCGCTTGGCCTGCTCCAACCCGGCCCGCGCCGTCCGCCCGAACTTGTGCCCGCTCGACGGGTTGCCGAACGCCGCAGCCCCCAGGTAGGGAAGCATGGCCTCCAGGACCTCCGGTCGCACCGGAGTCGTGGCGGCGTAGTCGAGATAGACGGGGGTGGTCGGCATGGGGAGGAAGATAGCGTCTTAACCGGCAGACTGACAATAACTTGAATGGAAACAGTTGTCACCCCGAGCGGAGCGATGGATCTCAAGGGTGGCCATTCCGGAGATTTGCGTTGGGCTTGATGCGCGGGGTCACTTGGTAGATTTGAGCCTGGCCACAACTGGAACACGAAGCGCACGAAGTACCCCAGAGATCACGAAGAGAAACCGTAAAGTCTCTTGATATGCTTCGTGCACTCCGCAGTTCCTTCGTGGTTTTCGTGTTCCAGTTGGGGCTGAACTGGAACCAGGTACCAGCTCGCCCGCACGCGCCAGGATGATTGCGTGGCGCTACATGCTCTGCACCTCCAGCTTCAGCACGTCGTCCACCAGAACCGTCTCATGGGTATAAAACGGCTCCCCATACCGGCGCCGGATCAGCGACCCGTAGTGCGCATTCTGGGTCTCGACCAGCCCGTACAGGTCCTGGCCGGTCGGAAAGATCTCACCCGCCGCCTTGGCCCCGTCGAACTGGCTCGCGTAGCATTTGATCGCGGAAAGCTTGCGGTCGAATTCGGCCGAGATGTCCACCACGAACGTCGGCTTGACCGGGTCTTCGCGGTAGGCGAGCGCGTAGAGAATCTTGAAAGGCCGGTGCGGCTCTCCGTCTGCCTTGTAGCGGGCCAGGCCGGCGAGAAAGCACGCGTCCCGGCCCAGCTCGGACGCGATCCGGTGGTCCGGGTGGCGTCCCACGGCATAGGGCAGGATGACGACCCGGGGCGCGAAGTGGCGGATCTGTTCCACCACGGCCTTGCGCGACTCCTCGTTGTTCTGGAGATGGGCATCCGGCAGCCCGGCGTTCCGCCGCTCGGTCACCAGCATCATCTTCGCCGCCTCCGCCGCCTCCTCCCCGCGGAGCCCCGCGCTCCCCCGGGTGGCGGTCTCTCCCTGGGTCAGGTCCAGGATACCGGTGCGGTGCCCCGCGGTCGCCGCCTTGATCAGCGTCCCGGCGCAAGTCAGCTCGACGTCGTCGCGGTGTGCCGCTATGGCGAGAATATCTACCGGCATCGAGGTCCCTTTGGAAAAAGCTTTGCCACAGATAACTCGCGGAAACTCACGGATCGCTCCTCGCCCACGTTAGTACCTGTGAACCAGTTCATTAGTGACATAATTGTAATTGACTCTCGAAACTGGAAACCACGCCATGTCGATCCGTTTGTTCCCGTGTAAATCCGTGGTAAGCAGTTAGTTCTCACCCTACTCGTACCGTAAGGCTTCAACGGGATCCATCTGGCTCGCCCGATTCGCGGGATACAACCCAAAGATCAGTCCGATCCCGATGCTCACCGCGCACGCCACCACGGCGCTCCAGAGCGGCACCCCCGCACTCAATCCTATCGCGCGCTTGAGGATCTCACCAACCCCCAGCCCCACCAGGATCCCCAGCAGCCCTCCCATCAGGGTCAGCGTTGCCGATTCCACCAGGAACTGCCAGAGAATCTCCCTCCGGGTTGCTCCCAACGCCTTGCGGAGCCCGATCTCCCGGGTCCGGTCGGTCACCGAGACCATCATGATCGCCATCACCCCGATCCCGCCCACCAGGAGGGCCACGCTCGACAGCGCCACCATCACGCCGAAGAATGCCCCCGTGAGACTGTCCAGGACGTCGAGGATCTGGTCCTGGGTAATGATATCGAACGTGTTGGGGACTCCGGGTCGGAGCCGCCGTTCCTTGCGCAGCGCTGCGATGACCTGGTCCTTGATCCGGTCCATCGAGACGCTGGGCCACCCCTTGGCCGCGATGAAGAGGCCGTTGGTCTGGTCGTAATTGAAGTTATGCCGGGCCATCTCGTAGGGCACGATCACCCCGGTCTCCTGGCCCGGCGGCTCGAAGATGTTGTCCGGTCGCTGGTAGATCCCGATCACCTTGAGTGCCACCCCGCCCACCCGGATGAGTTTGCCCAGTGGATCGATCTGCCCGAACAACCGGTGCGCCGTTTCGATCTCCAGGACCGCGACCTGCTCCCCGTTCAGCTCGGAGCGAGTAAAGAACCGCCCATGCAGGAGACTGCCACCCTGAATGTCCATGTAGTGATCGTCCGCGGCCCAGACCACCAGCTGCTGGGTCCGGTTGCCCTGGTACTCCGCCCGCTGGAAGATCTGGATCCAGACGCCGGCGTACTGGATCTCCGGCACCTGCTGGACGGCATCGGCATCTTCCTGGCGGATCACCGGCCGGATCCGCACTTCGTAGGGCAGGTTGTCGGGATTGAGCGGGGTGGAAGAGAAAAAGCGGACCACGTAGAACGAAGTGGGACCGGCCACCTCGATCGCACTGACGATCTGGGACCGGATCCCCTGGACCATGGAGGCCATCGCCATGACCGTGGAGACGCCGATCACTACGCCCAGGATGGTAAGCGCCGAGCGAAGCTTGTTGCCCCGCATCGAGTCCAGCGCGATCGTCACGCCCTCCCCGATACGCTGGATCACTACTCGGCCCGGAGTGCGGTGATCGGATCCAGGCGCGCCGCGCGGGTCGCCGGATAAACCCCGAAGACCACGCCGGTCCCGGCTCCCAGGGCCAGGGCCACGCCGATGGACCAGAGGGTGACCCGCGCGGGTAGCGGTGTCAGGCTGGAGACCATGGTCGCCAGCAGCCACCCGCCCAGCACGCCGAGCGTGCCGCCCAGAAAGGAGAGGGTAATCGCCTCGATCAGGAACTGGCGCCGGATGTCCGCCCGCGTGGCGCCCAGCGACTTGCGGATCCCGATCTCCCGGGTTCGCTCGGTGACCGACATCAGCATGATGTTCATGATGACGATACCGCCCACCACGATGCCGATGCAGACCACGGCAGGGATGACGGTGAAGAGGATCCGGGTCAGGTTCTTCCAGAAATCCACCAGCGAGTCTGCCTTGTCGATGGTGAAGTCGTTCTCTTCCAGCGGACGCAGCTGGTGGGCCAGCCGCATCGCTTCCTCCGCCCGGTTCATCGCGGGCCCCAGCTCCTCGGCGTCAGTCATCTTGATCGAGACCACGGTCGTCTGGCGCCGGCCATACATCGATTCGAAGGTCGAGTAGGGCAGGAGAGCGAAACCGTCGAACGACTGGCCCAGCACCTTGCCCTTCTTGGCGATGACACCCTTCACCGTCATCTCCCGGCCGGCAATGCGAACCTTCTTGCCGATCGCCATGGCCGGCTCCCCGAAGAGCTTCTCGGCGACGTCGAACCCGATGACGGTGACGTAGCGCCGCTCGCTCACGTCCGGGTCGGTGAGCGGTACCCCCGCCGCGAAGATGTAGTCGCGGACGATCTGGAACGGCGGCGTGATCCCGAACATCAGCACATCGCCCACCGTGCGGTTGCGATAGGTGATGTCGCTGGTCGGCGAGGGCCAGCCCGACTGGAAGCCAACGGCCTGGGCGTCCGGCAGCGCCCGCGCGACCACCCGGGCGTCGTCCATGGATATGAGGGGCCGCCGGTTGATGCGCTTGACCTCGTCGTCCGTCAGCAGGCCGACGGAGATCGGAGTGCGGCGGACCTGGAAGGCGTTGGTGCCGATGACGGCGGCCGTGATGTTTTCCCGGACGTAGGCGTTCATGCCCTGGATGATCGCCACTACGGCGACCAGGAACCCGACCGAAACGATGATGCCGAGGAGGGTAAAAAATGAACGAAGCTTGCTGCTCCAGATGGCCTGGAGCGAGAGGAGCAATGCTTCGATGACGGGCATCCCCAAATGTAAGCAGTAAGCGGTAAGCGGTAAGCGGTAAGCAGTAAGCGGGACCGGATTTCAGGTGGGTACCAAGTCCCTCGCACCATGCTGAATCCAGTCCCGCTTACTGCTTACTGCTTACCGCTTACTTCTCACTGCTTAAGTTGTTCTAGCGGATCTCCCGCCCCTTCTGGCGCCAGCCTCGGCGATCGTGCCGGAGATCCCGGCGGTCTCCCCGGATGTCGCGGTGGTCGCCCCGGAGTTCCCTGCGATCCTGGCGTAAGTCGCGCCGGTCATGGCGCCGCTCGCGCTGGCTGTGATCCCGGCGCAACTCCCGCCGATCCTCCCGGAAATCCCGCCGGTCGTGCCGGATGTCTCGCCGGTCCCATCGGAGGTCGCGCCGGTCCTGCCGCCATTCATGCCGGTTCCCCCGGAATTCCCTGGTCGCTCCGGGCCTTGCCTTGCCGGGGGCCTGGGCCGCCAGGGCCGGCACGGCCCCGAAGAGGAGGACGCCCAGCAGTGCCATGTGGTGATAACGCATTTGGAATTCTCCCGTTGAGTGGGTCTGTGGGAGGTGGACGGGGCAGGGGCCAGGACGTTAAGCGGACATACGGTGAGCGGTGAGCGGTAAGCAGTAAGCAGTAAGCAGTAAGCAGTAAGCGGGACCGGATTTCAGGTGGCTACCAAGTCCCTCACACCATGCTGAATCCAGTCCCGCTTACTGCTACTGCTCACCGCTTACCCGTTACTCATACCTTAGCGCTTCGACCGGGTCGAGTTTGGACGCTTTGTTCGCCGGGTACAGCCCGAACAGGACCCCGGTCAGGATCGACGCCACCACCGACGACACGACCGACGACATCGGCACCTGGGCCGGCAGGGTGGGGATCAGCGTCCGGATCGCCCAGGCGATAGTGCTTCCCAGCACGATGCCGACCACGCACCCGATCAAGGTCAGCGTCGCGGCTTCGACCAGGAACTGGAACATGATCTCCCGCCGGGTGGCCCCCAGCGCCTTGCGCACGCCGATCTCCCGGGTCCGCTCGGTCACCGAGATCATCATGATCGCGATCACGCCCACCCCGCCCACCATGAGGCCTACGCTGGAGAGCGCCAGCATCACGAAGAAGAATCCGGCGGTGAACGACTGGAACGACTCCAGGAACTTGTCCGAACCCACCACGCTGAAATTGTTGTCCTGGTCCGGCTTGAGCCCGCGGTCGATCCGCATCGCGGTAGTGACCTCGTCCTGGGCCTCCGGCATCGTGGCGCTCTCGGTCGGGATGACCGCGATGTCCATCCAGCCTTTCCAGTAGTCCGCGACCTTCTCGAACGTGGTGTGCGGCATCGCCAGCCGGGGCGAGCTTGCGTTGCTGAAGAGCGAGGCAGCCTCGACGTGGAGCCCGATGACCTGGAACGGCATGCCCCAGATCTTGATGGTCCGGCCGATCGGATCGAGGTGGGGGAACAGCGACTCGGCCAGCTTGTCGTTGATCACCGCCACCAGGGCGCCGGAGGCATACTCCATCTCGGTGAAGTTCCGCCCCTGCTTCAACTCGCCGCCGTTGACCCGGATCCAGCTGGGCGAGAACCCGGCGACGTTGACGCTGCTCAGGTTGGTACCCTCGTAACTCACCGGGCCGCTGCTGTACTCGCCGATGTTGACGTCGCTGATGGCCGGAAGCGAGCGGATCAGCTCGGCGTCCCGCGGGGTCAGGCTCGGGTTCCGTCTCCAGGGCGACAGCTCGTCGGAGCCGTCGCTGATGTTGAGCCCGCCCGACCAGTAACGCATCACGAAGAAGGTCTTGGGGCCCAGGTTCTCGATGATCGCGCTGGCGCTCTTGTTGATGCCGGTGATGGCCGAACCGATCACGATCACCACCATGACGCCGATGGCCACGCCCAGGATGGTGAGTCCAGCCCGCACCTTGTTGCCCCGGAGCGAATCGAGGGCAATGCCGACCCCTTCGCCGATCCGGGAGAGCGACATCAGCAAGCGGTTGCTCATTCGGCCCTCAACGCGGTGATAGGATCGAGTTTGCTGGCCCGGTAGGCCGGATACACCCCGGCCACCATACCCACCCCAAGTCCCACGGCTACTCCCACTACCAGCGACCAGACTGCGACCGAAGCCGGGAGCGGCGTCAACGCCTTCACCAGGAACGCGAGGCCGATGCCGGTCGCGATCCCCAGCGCGGCGCCCAGCGTCGACAGCGTGGCGGACTCCACGATGAACTGGGAGAGAATATCCGCCCGCCGGGCGCCCAGCGCCTTGCGGATGCCGATCTCCCGGGTCCGCTCGGTCACCGCCATCAGCATGATGTTCATGATGACTATCCCGCCCACCACCAGCGAAATCCCCACCAGC
This sequence comes from Gemmatimonadales bacterium, assembly GCA_036006525.1. Taxonomy (GTDB): domain Bacteria; phylum Gemmatimonadota; class Gemmatimonadetes; order Gemmatimonadales; family GWC2-71-9; genus DASYPP01. The sequence goes on along the minus strand of DASYPP010000093.1, from coordinate 32,939 downwards.
AGCGGCAGTGCGGTCATCAGGATCTTGCTGATCTTGGCCCAGCCCTCCAGCGCGCCTTCCGCCGTCTCCAGCGCGAAATTGCTCTCCTGCTTCGGCTTCAGCTGCCGCCGGATCCGCATGATGCCTTCGACTTCCGCCATGGCGATGTGGATCGAATCCGGGTTGTTGGGCCGGATACTCACCTGGTCCAGGATATTGATCGGGCAGATCAGCCGGCGGCCCGGGGCCTTGTAAGGCATGATGGCGAACTTGTCCATCGAAAGCCCGAACAGGGTCCCCTGCTTCTCCACCACGCCGATCACCTTGTAGGGCAACCCGCCAATGGTGACGACCTTGCCCACCGGGTCCTGGCCCTCGAACAGCTTGTCGGCCACGATATCGCCCAGGACGACCACGGTGCTGCCGGTGGTAACCTCCTGCGGCGTGAAGGCCCGCCCCAGCCGGATCACGTAGCGCTTGATGTCGAAATAGGTCGGCTCGGTGCCGACCAGGTCGATGTCCTTGGCCACCTTCCCTCCATGCCAGACCTCGACCCGGTCCTCACAGAACCGGGCGATGGTGGCGGGGAAGGTGATGTGCTCCTCGACGTAATCCGCGTCGGCGTAGGAGATCCGGGGGCGGCGCTGCCAGTTCCGCCACATATCGTCGGTCACGTTCCCGGTGATGATGTTGGGCTGGCGCCGCAGGTTGAACGTGTTGAACCCGATGATCGCGTTGGCGAACCGGTCCCGCATGTACACGTTCATCCCCTGGACGATCGAAACCACCGCGATAAGGAACGTCACCCCGATCAGCACCCCGATCAGGGAAAAGAAACTCTTGAGCTTCTGGACCCGGATGGCGTTGAGCGCCATGCGGACTGCCTCGATGAGGCGCATGTTCAGGCCGCCGCTACGCTGGGGTTGGGCAGGTCACTCTCGATCCGGCCGTCCTTGATCACGACGACCCGGTGGGCATACGCTGCTATGGACGCTTCATGGGTGACCAGGACCACGGTCTGCCCCTGGGCATGCAGCTGGCCGAACACCCGCATGATCTCTTCGGAAGTTGTGCTGTCCAGGTTTCCGGTGGGCTCGTCGGCCAGCAGGATAGACGGCTCGTTGACCAGGGCCCGGGCGATCGCGACCCGTTGCCTCTGGCCGCCCGATAACTCGTTGGGCCGGTGCAACATCCGGTCTCCCAGGCCGACCCGGGTGAGGGCCGAGGTCGCCCGCCGCCGCCGCTCGGTGCCGCTGGCGCCGGCGTAGACCAGCGGCAGCTCTACGTTGTGCAGCGCGCTGGCCCGCGCGAGCAGGTTGAAGGTCTGGAACACGAACCCGATCTCCTTGTTCCGGACCCGGGCCAGCGCATTGTCAGTCAGCCGGGAGACCTCCTGGCCATTGAGCCAGTACTCCCCGGACGACGGCGTATCGAGACAGCCCAGCAGGTTCATCAGGGTCGATTTTCCCGATCCCGAAGGGCCCATGATCGCCACGTACTCGTTGCGGCGGATTTCCAGCGACACTTCGCGGAGGGCGTTGATCCGCTCGCCCTCCATGACGTATTCCCGCCCCAGGTTGGTGACCCGAATCACGATGTCATGCACGGTCAGTTCCCCTTCTTCGCGCTGTCCGGCCCGGCGCCACTGGAGTTCCGCACCCGGGTGCTGTCCTTGAGGTCGCGGATCGCCTGGTAGGTTCCGGCCACGATCTCCTCGCCGCCGGTCAGGCCGGAGAGCACCTCGAAATGCTCTTCGCCGGCAATTCCCACTTTCACCGGCTGGAAGAACGCCATGCCGTTGCGGACCACGAACACGCCTTCGGCCTCGTTCTTCTTGGTCTTGGCCGTCGTATCCTGTGGCACGCTGGCGCTCTCGTTCGGCACCGCATGGTTTTCCCGCACCGTGAGGGCGATGATCGGGACGCTCAAGGCGTTCCGCCGGGTATCGGTCACGATCTTGGCCGTGCTGCTCAAGTCGGGCCGGATATCCACCGGCGGGTTGTCCAGCGTGATCTCGACGTCAAAGTCCACCGCACGATCGGACGATCCGGACGCGGTCGCCGTTGAAGTCAGGGTCGCGCTGTTGCTGATCTTGGTCACTCGGCCCGCGAAGGTGCTGTCGGGGAAGGCGTCGATGGTGATCTCCACCGAGTCTCCCAGCTGGAGCCGGATGACGTCGGTCTCGTCCACCTTCACCTTGGCCAGGATTACCGAGAGGTCGGCAATCGTCATCAGCAGGCCGGTCTCCCGGGAGAACGTGCCCGGCACCGCGACTTCGCCTTCTTCCACGGCCAGCCGTACCACCCGGCCTGCCATCGGGGCGGTGAGGTGGGTCTTGGTCAGGTTGTCGCGGGCTTCCTGCAACCCGGCGCGGGCCTGATCCACCTGGGCGCGGGAAGAGTTGTAGTTGGCCAGCGCCACATCGTAGGAGGTCTGCGCCGTTTCCACCGCTTCCGGCGAGATCAGCGTGGAGTTGGACTTCGAGATCTCCTGGGCGCGGGTCAGCGCCCGCTGCGCCTGGTCCAGCGTCGCCTTGCTCTGCACCAGTCCCGACTGGCTCGAGGCCAGCAGCGCTTCGGCCCGCGAGACTGCCGCCTGGTAGATGGTCGGGTCGATCTGGAGCAGGAACTGCCCCTTCCTGACCAGGTCGCCCTCGTGCACGGCAATCTGGGTGATCCGGCCCGTGATGTCGGCGCTGATATCCACCGACGTCTTGGCGTCGATCCGGCCGCTCGCGGTCACCGTGGCCACCAGGTCCCGGCGCCCCACCTTCTCGATGCGGACCTCGGTGGCCCGGTTCGCTTTCTTGGAGGCGCTCATCAGGAACAGGCTGCCCACCAGCACAACGACGATGGTCGTGGCCAGACCCAGCTTCATACGACGCGACATTGGTCTATCCCTTGTTAACGGAGAGGACGGCCCACCGCCGCTTCCAGGGCGGCGACGGCTTTGTGATAGTCGTACACGGCGTTGATGTAGTCGCCTTCGGCCCGCACCACGTCGTTCTGCGCAGTCGAAAGCTCCAGCGAAGTCCCGCTGCCCAGCCGATACCGGTCCTGGGCCAGGCGCAGCTGGTCCAGCGCGGCGGAACGGTTGGCGGCCTGCACGATGATCGCCTGGTACGTCGTATTGAGGCTCAGGTACCGCGCCTCCACCTCGGCCCGCACCGCGAGTCCCCGGGCCCTGACACTCTCATTCAGGTCTTCCTGGTTGGCCCGGGCCTGTGACACCCGGAGCGTCCGGCCGAACCCGGTGAAAATCGGCACCGAGAGGGTCAGGTTGACCCGGAACGGCTGACTCTGAAAATCGAACATGCCCACGTTGTTCGAGGACAGGATCGCGTTCCGGGTCGCCGGGGTGAGAGCGGAGCCGGTGGCGGTGAGGCCGGCGTTCTGGTTGCAGGTGCCCACGACTCCTGGGAACCCCAGCCCGACCCTGATCGAATCCTGGTAGAAGCAGTCCTGCGCGCTGCCGCGGGCACCGGCCAGCGACTCGTTGAGCAACAAGGCTTCATCGGTCTGGCGCTGGGTGAATCCGCTCCATCCGGCGCTCAGTGACAGGGTGGGGAGGTAGGCTGACCTGGCCGCCCTGGTGCCCCAGCGCGCGGCGTCTTCCCGTGCTTCCAGCGCCCGGAGCGACGGATTCTGTTCCTCGGCCTGTGTCAGGAGCGCCGGCAGGTCATAATCTGGCTCGACCACGGGGAAGGAGTCGGTGAGCGCTATCGCAGTCACCGAAACCGGCGGGATAATTCCGATCCGCCGGAACAGCTCCAGCTTGGCTTCGTTATCGGCCTGGATCGACCGCAACAGCGCCACCACCGCCTGGCCCTTCTGGACCTCCGCCTGTCTCACGTCTATCAAGGTGGACTGCCCGACCTCATACTTGGCCCGGGCCAGCTTCAGGAAATCGTCCTGCCGGATCACCTGCTGCCGGTTCACCGCCACCTGGGCCGAGGCCTGGAGCGAAGTGAGGTACTGGCTGGTGATATCGAACTTGAGGGTGGCCTGGGCGTTGGCGATGTCTTCTACCGTTGCCCGCTGGTTGGCCTTCTGAGTCGCCGGTCCGCTCAGCACGGAACCATTGAGTTGCCAATCGAGGCTCAGTCCGTAGTTCGAGCTCACCTGGGGAGATGTCGGCCGGATGAACCCGCCGCCGAAGTTGGACTGTCCGCTTCCGGTATAGCCGACGCCGCCCTGCACGTTGACCGAGGGCAGAAACTGGCCGTAGGCATTACGCACTCCCCAACGCGCCGGCCCCGCATCATTCAACGTCTGCCGGTAGAGGGGACTGTTCGCCTGGGCCTGGGCCAGTGCGTCAGCCAACTTGAGACTCGCCGTAGGCACCACCACCATTGTTAGCGAAGAGTCCTGGGCCAGCCCCACGGCCGGGAGCGCTAACATCATGAGCGCCAAAGCGTGACTGCGTACCATGTGCGGTTTCCTTGGTTGAAGCGGATGGCGGCTTGCCCCCTCATACGGGAGGCGGTTCACGGAGGTTTCAGCCTGCGACGATCAACAGGTAATATGCTGTCGCCCAAGCACTTGGATGCGGATAGGACGGCTATTAGTGCCGCAGTCGCACAGCTTCCAAGCCTACTGAGGGGAACTCCAGACGCAGGATGTGACTGCTGGCGTCCAGCCAGATGGTGCCATTGATATCCCCGGACATCACGATGCGGGACTCGGAACCGTCGTCGCCGTCGACTCGCCTGGCGGAGAAGGTGACGCGCCGTCCATTATCAGGGTATACCGCGGTGATGGTTTCGCCGCCCGGGGTAGCGAGCGGCACCACTGCCGAGTAGAGCGCGAACGCGCTGTCGGCCAGGCCGACCAGCCGGGGCACGCCCGGGTACTCCCGGACCTCTTCGGATCCGCCCGAGGAGCTGGCGTGAATCCGGAGCACGTTGCGAGGCGTGACCTCGGCAATGAACCGCCCCACTTGTGCGCCCTGCTCCCGGGTGATCTGGATGTTGGCAAAGCTGCCGTCGCCCTTCCGTTCTACCGTTGCTTCCTGGGAGAGGGCGGGAGCTACGGCGGGGAACCTCCCTCGCGTCACCATCGTGGTGCCGGTGGCGCCCCCGGTCCGGCCACTCCGCACCACGAATTCTTCCCGGCCGATTTCCCGGCCACCCTGCTTGATGACCAGGGTTCCCTGGTCCAGGACCTGGGCCTCGGCCCCGGTGGCAAAGGTCAGGGCGAATGCTACGACCAGATGGCGCATCACGATCGTCCTTCCGTTTCGGTGACGAAGCCGAAGCAACGTTCTGCAATACGCTCCTCGATGAATCTATACAGGCGCTCACCTTTCTGGGCCGACGCAAGGCTGGGGAACCCAAGGGAGCCGACAATGGTGGCAATCGGGCGGCTTTCGCCCCGGCGATAGCGGGCCAGCTGGCGCGGCGTCAAGGCGAAGTCCTGGGCCTCGGTCATGCGAACCAGCTCGGGCGCGATGTATAATAGAAGTGACGTATCAATTTCCCCCCCGTGAATGGGGCCCCCTGGACGATCGGCCATCGTGGAGAAATCCAGCGCGAATATGTCCACCACGTGGATCTTCGCTTCGGAGACCCGGATCGTGCTCAGGGCCTCCTGATGCGCTTCGCCGCCCTGGGCTGTGAGCACCACGAACTCCTTGACCCGGGCCCAGGTCTCCCACGACTCGACCAGCTCGTTCATCACCCGGTGCAGCGTCTTGCGCCGCAGCGTAGCCCCGCCGGTGAAGGTCCACCGGGTTGACGTGTTGACACCATATTCAATGGTAGGCGCCCGCGGAATGCCGAAGCGCGCCGACAAATCGTCCGCTAACCTTTCAACGATGATGCTATCGACTCCCAGCGGCAGGTGGGGACCATGCTGCTCGGTGGTCCCGACCGGAACAATCAGCCACGGCCGCCCCACCAGGCGGTCGCGCACTTCGGCCGGGGTCATTTCCTTGAGCCGCCAGGGACGTTTTTCATGAACCGAGCTTACCCGGGGCAAATCGTCGTGCTCGGTGCCGGGATCGCCGTGGCTGAGTGGCTGCGTCATCCCACTTTCCTCTGGGTTGGTGTCCTGCTCCTGGCCGCGCTCGCCGGCCTCGGGTTTCTCTGGCAACGGGGCCGAACTGGAGCCCGGCTCGTCTCCATTGCGCTGGTCGTCCTCGCCCTCGCCACGACCTGGCAACAGCGTCAGCTCTGGGTCCTCGAGCATCGGTGGCTTCTGCTGCGCGAAAACATGGTGACCAGTGCCCTGAACTCGCTGGACGGCGAGTTGACCGCCGCACAACGCCGCACTGAAGATGCCGCGACCGCCGCCGCCCGTGCCAGTCAGCTGCCCTTGGAGGAGGCTTTCGAGTCCCTGGCCGAGGCTGTCCCCCCCGATGCTCCGGAGATGGGGATCGCCATTCTCCGCGCCGACGGCAGACCCGAAGTGTGGGCCGGCCGGTTCCGGCTGCCGCCGACCCTGCGCGGCGATTCGATCCAGGGCCGGGCCGACGAGTTCTATGTCGTCCTCGAGACCCATCGCCACATTGCCGGAGGAAAAATAGCGGCGGCCAGCCTGCTGCTCTGGGCGTCGCCCGCCGTGCCCGACCAGCGGGAAACCCTGGCCCAACGATTCCTCCGCCGCACCGGAGTCCAGCTCGAGATCTATCCTCCCGGCGGAGCACCCCGCGGCGTCGAGGTCTTTTCCTACGACATCGGGACCACCACCGGCGATACCCTGAACCTGTTCTCGGCGCTGCCGCTGCCCCCCGAACAGGGTGCTTACAAGGAAGCCCGTTTGTCGCATGCCGGCTTCACCGTGGTGCTGGCCCTGATCGTCACCCTGCTGCTCGCCATGGTGACGGAGCCTCGACCGGTGGACCGGTTCCTGATTCTGCTGGTGCTCTTCTGGGTCTTCCTTCGCTCGCCCGCCGGCGCATACCTGGGGCTCGGAACCTACTTCTCTTCAGCGACCTACTTTCACAGTCTGCTGGGCCCGCTGTCCACCTCGGCCGGCCTTCTGTCGCTCGCGGGCGCCCTGGTGACCTTAGGAGGCATCTGGCTCTGGCGCAAGCGGATCGAGTCCCGCTGGTACCTGTGGATCGCCGGGGCGCTGCTGCTGGTCGTCGCTCCTTACGTGATGCGCGATCTGGGGCGGGGAATCACCCCGCCCAGTACCGGGGTGCCGCTCTCCCTGTGGCTGAGCTGGCAATTGACTCTCCTCCTTGCCACCGCCGCGCCGATCACGGTCGCGGCCGCGCTCTTCCGCGGCGACCGGCCGGTGGAGAAAACCCCCTGGCTCGTATGGGCCGGTGCCGTGCTCGCGGTGGCCGCGACCGTGGCCGGGGTGTTCGTCTGGATGCCCCGGCTTGGGTGGCCTCCCTGGTACACCTTCCTCTGGACTCCGGCGCTGTTTCTCGTCACCCGGCCCTCGAATCGTCGCGGCGCGGTGGTCGGTATCGCCGTGGTGGCCGGGTGTGCGGCCGCGTTGCTCACCTGGGGCGCCGTCCTGGAAGGCCGGCTCAACGTCGCGCGCAAAGATGTCGGTGGTCTCGGAGCGGTCCCCGATCCCCTCGCGCTTCGCCTGCTGGAGTTGTTTGGCCAGGACGTGCGGCTGGGTCCGCCGCCCACCAACTCGGCCGACCTTTACGCCCGCTGGCGGGAATCCACCCTCGGCGAGGACGAGTACCCGACCCAGCTCGGTCTCTGGACCACAGACGGATCGCCCCTGGTGGAGCTTCGCCTCGACTCTCTGGACGTGAGCCAGGCCCTCATCTCTACCGTGGTGCGAAACCTGGATCCTGCTCTCCAACGCCAGACCTTTCAGGTGTTGCGGACGCCCGGGATGCACTCGCTTCTGCTTGAACGGGTGAGTCCCGGCGTGGTCCTGAGCGCGGTGATCGGTCCCCGCACCCGGCTCATCGTGCCCGACCGGCTGGGGCGGTTGCTGCACCGGCAATCCGATGATGCGCCGCTGTATACTCTCGCGCTTTCCCTGCCCGGGTCCGACGCCGATGCCGACAGTACCGATCGGCTCCGCTGGCGGCGGGACGGCTGGAGAGTGACCGGTCATCGCCAGTTGAATCTGCCGGATGGTATGCGCCACGTGCATGCCGAAGTGAACCTTCGCGGGCCGCTCCCCATATTCGTGCGGGGCACCATGGTCGTTCTGCTCGACCTGGGCCTCCTGACCTTGCTCTGGTTCGTGGCCGAAGCCATGGCCGGCTCGCGCTGGCGCGGGTGGTCGTGGCGCCGGATTCGCCGGTCCTACCAGGCCCGATTGGCGCTGACCCTGAGTCTCTTCTTCCTGGTCCCCGCGATCGGTTTCGCCGCGTGGGGATTTATCCGGCTGCGCAACGAGGACGACCGGAGCCGGGACCTGGTGATTGCCCAGACTCTGCGCGACGCGGTGCTCGCGTCAGGCGGAATGGAGCAGGATCCGCTGGGAGGATTGGAAGAATCGCTGACCCAGGTGAGCCGCCGCATCAACGCCGAGTTGGGCTGGTACGACGGCGGTGCCCTGGTCGGGACCAGCGCGCCGGTCCTCGAGGACCTGGGAATTCTTCCCCCGTTTCTTCCGCCCGATGCTTTTCTGTCCATGGCGACCGATGCTCAGCTGGAGTTGACCGCCGATGCGCCGCTGTCGCCCCCCGACCTGCGCATGGGTTATCGAGTGGTCCGTCCCGCAGCGGCCAGTGACATCGGCATCATGGCCACCCCGCAGCCGGCGGTAGACCCGGCGCTCGGCGAAGAGCAGGCTGACCTGGTCCTGGTGCTGCTCCTCGCCACGTTGATCGGCGTTGCCGGCGCCCTGATCGGAGCTCAGCGCGCCTCGCGCGCGCTCTCCCGTCCGGTGGCCGATCTGCGTCGTTCGGCGCTCGCCCTGGGGCAGGGTCAGGCCGCCGTCGTGCCGACCGAGTCGCCGCCGGTGGAGTTTGAAGAAGTCTTCGGCGCTTTCAGCCGGATGGCCGCGGATGTCCGCAGCAGTCAGGCTGCGCTGGAAGCCGCACGCCGGCGGACCGCCGCGGTACTCGCAACGGTCGCCACCGGGGTTGTCGCCCTCGATGCCGATGGGCGGATCCTGATCGCCAACCGGCGGGCCGAGGACATCCTGGAAACCCGGCTCCCCGAGGGAGACCGGCTTGAACCCCTGCTGCCGGCTGAGTGGGAGCCCCTGCTCCAGGCAATACGGCTCGCGGTCCGTACCGGGCCGCCGGACATCCCCCGCGAGCTGGAAGTGCGGGAGCGGCGCATCGGCTTCCAGCTCACCCGTTTGGAACTGGATCTGACCGGGGTGGTGCTGGCTCTCAACGATCTCACGGATGTCACCCGGGCAGAGCGCGTGCTGGCCTGGGGCGAGATGGCGCGCCAGGTGGCTCATGAGATCAAGAACCCGCTGACCCCGCTCCGGCTCGGAATCCAGCACCTGCGCCGGGTGTATCGCGATCGGAGCGCCGAGTTCGAGACCACGCTGGAAAACACCTCGACCCGGATTCTCGCGGAGATCGATCGGCTGGACACGATTGCGCGTGCATTCAGCCGCTTCGGCGCGCCGGCCGAATCTGCCTCGCCCCTGGAGTTGCTCGATATCGCGGCCGCGGCGGCCGAGGTGGTTCAGCTCTATCGCCTGGGCGAGGACGGCACACGCGTGGAGCTGCGGTCGTCCGGGCCGGCTCACGCCGTGGGCAGGAGGGACGAGGTGAAGGAGGTGCTGGTCAACCTGATCGAGAATGCGCGAAATGCCGGCGCTCGGCGGGTCATGGTGGAAGCGACCAGCGGGCTGCTCGTGGTGGAAGACAACGGGCCGGGGATGGAACCGGAACAGCTGGCCCACCTCTTCGAGCCGCGTTTCTCTACCACCAGCACGGGTTCCGGGCTGGGCCTGCCAATAGTGCGCCGGCTGGTGGAGAGTTGGGGCGGCGCGATCGATGTGGACAGCGTGGTGGGGCAGGGGACTCGGGTCAGCCTGACGCTTCTTTCTGACGCGGTGTGACATGACACATGAATGGCAGCGGGACGAATACATCGTGAGCACCGATCCCTCCCGGCTCCGGCTGGACGTGATCCACGGTTTCCTGACCGGGTCCTACTGGGCGGCGGGAATCCCTCGCGAGACAGTGGAGCGCTCGATTCGCCATTCGCTCTGCTACGGGGTTTACCATGGTCAGGAACAGGTTGGCTTCGGCCGGCTGGTGACTGACTTCGCTGTCTTTGCGTATGTGGCCGACGTATTCATTCTCGAGCCCCACCGGGGGCGCGGACTCGGTAAATGGCTGGCCCGCTGCATGGTGGACACCCCGGGACTCCAGGGCCTGCGACGCTGGTTGCTCGCCACCCGGGATGCCCACGAGGTGTACCGGAGTGTCGGCTTCGAAACGGTTACCGAGCCAACGCGGTTCATGGAGATTCTGAATCCCAACATCTACCGTTGACCGCGCCGCCTCACGCCCTGCGCCTTTCGCCTTAACGCCTCACCCTCCTTTCTTACGAAGGTCTTCGTATTGACACTACGAAGTCTTTCGTATAGCTTGGGTTTTCCAAGCCTCCCGAGCCCACCTATGACGAAGACCACCACGCCGCAACCCACCCCGGCCGAACTGGGCATCCTCACCGTGCTCTGGCGGTTGGGCCCGGCCACCGTCCGCGAGGTCCATGCGGCCCTGGAGCACCCGGTGGGCTATACCACGGTGCTCAAGTTCCTCCAGATCATGACCGAGAAGAAACTGGTCCGCCGCACGGAAAGCGGGCGGACCCACGTCTACCAGCCGGTCGTGACGGAAGAAACCACTCAGCGCCGTATGGTTTCAGATCTGATGGACCGGGCCTTCGGTGGCTCCTCGGCGCGCCTGGTCATGCAGGCCCTTTCCACCAAACCGGCCTCACCCGAAGAGCTGCGGGAGATTCGACGGCTGCTCGACGGATTGAATGGAGACTCCCGATGACGCTGACCGAGATCGTGGGCTGGTCCCTCGTGCATTCGTTGTGGGTGGGCGCGGCTGTGGCGGGCCTGCTCTTCCTCCTGCTTCGGGTCATTGATGAGCGTCGCGCCGCCCTCCGCTACGGGGTGTCCTGTGCGGCCTTGCTCATCCTTGCCGTGGTGCCGGTCGGCGCCGCCTTACGGATGCAGCCGCACGTGCGGGCGCAATCGGCTTTCAACACCGACGCCGGCCCGGACGCCCTCGTGGCGTCCGACCAGGGTCCCAGCGCCAGTCCGTCGCCCTCCGGGAAAAAGCACCGAAAGGCCGAGAACCAGTTGCCCGTGCTGCCGGAAGCGACGGCATCGGATACCGCATCGCTGGGTGATTCCTCTATACTCACCCTCCGGCTCCGACCCCTCTTCCCCTGGATGGTCCTGCTCTGGGTGATTGGCGTCGTCATTCTGTCCGCCCGCCTGATTGCGACCTGGCTCCAGGTTCAGCGGCTTCGCACGCAGGGTACCGCGGCCGTAGGCCCCGCCCATGCGGCTACCCTCCAGCGAGTTCTTGGCCTGCTCGCCATCTCCCGGCCGGTGCAACTGCTCCAATCCACCCTGGTGCAGGTGCCCGCGGTGATCGGCTGGCTGCGTCCCATCGTGCTGATTCCCGTCACGCTACTGAATGGCCTGACCGTCTCCCAGCTCGAAGCGATCCTGGCCCATGAGCTGGCCCACATTCGGCGCCACGACTACCTCGTCAACCTCGCGCAGGTGGTGATCGAAACGCTGCTGTTCTATCACCCGGCGGCATGGTGGATTTCCCGCCAGGTGCGAGACACCCGGGAACATTGCTGCGATGATCTCGCGGTCCAGGTCGCCGGCAATCCGGCGGACTACGCTCGCGCCTTGCTGGCGCTGGAAGAGCAACGGGTGCTGGCCCTGCTGCCTGCCGCGAGCGGTGGCGACCTCCTCGGCCGGGTTCGCCGATTGGTGGCCCCCCGGCTATCCCACGCCGAGACCTTCCCGCGCTGGGTGGCGGCGGTGGTGGGAGTAGCGGCCGTCATCACGCTCGGAGGCGGCGCTCGCCTCGCCGGCAAGGGCGGGGTGATCGAAGGCCAGCAGGAAGCCGGGTCTCCGGTTCCTGTCTTCTCCTCCCAATCGGCGCCGGTCTCACCCGATACCGTCATCCGGCATCCCGATCCGTCCGCTCCGCTGGCGCGCCGCTGGGAGTGGGCCCGGCAGCTCGGAGCCGCGAATCATTACAAAGCCTTCTGGATCGGGTACACCATCGCCCCGATGCCCGCCCTGCAGGGCACCGTGTTCATCAGTCGCATGGAACGGCGCGGCATTCTGGGTCCTGGAGGCATGGATCTCCGCGGCCGGATCAGCAATTTCGGCAATTTCAACGGGTTCTCGGTTCCCGGTGTTCTGCTCCCCCGGCTGGTCGGTGGCGGCGAGGCGGACGACGTTGCCCTCCTCTTCGCCTACGCTCTCGACAACACCGGAAGCCCGGTTCTGGCCCGGGTTCAGATCAGCAGCCTGGCGCTACCGGTGGATCTCGAGGACCGTCCGCTGCTCTGGCTCGGTTCCGCGAGCGACGAGGAGAGCGTGCCGCTGGCGCTGTCATTGTATCAGGCCGCGCCTTCGAAGCTCAAGGAAGACGTTGTTGCCGCCGTCGGTGTCCATGGCGACAGGTTGGCGATTCCGCCCCTGGTCCGCTGGCTCAGTGGTGACGAACCGACCAACACCCGCACCGAAGCCGCCGAGTGGCTTGGCCGTCATGCCGACCCCGAGGCGCTTCGTGCCCTCGCCCGCGCCGCCCGCAATGACCGGGTGAGCGACGTCCGCAAGGAGGCCGCGGAGTCTGTCGGTGAAATGAGATTGAACGAAGCAACCGATACGCTGATCGCGCTGGCGCGCACCCTGCCTGACCGCGAGGCACGGCAGGAAGCGGTGGAAGGTCTTGCCGAAAGAAACGATCCGAAATCTCTGGCCGCCGCCGGACGCATCGCGCGGGAAGACGTCAACCAGGATGTCCGGCAGGAAGCCGTGGAGACCCTGGGAGAGTTCTCCGGCGCCGCCGGCCTTCCGGATCTCCTCCAGATCGCCCACGATGATCGGTCCTCCGACATCCGCCAGGAAGCGGTGGAGACCATCGGCGAGGCCGCGGAGCCCGACGCCGCGATCCGGATTCTGATGGACATCATCCGAACCGAGCGATCGGAGAACGTGCAGCGGGAAGCGGTCGAAACCCTGGGCGACGTGGAGTCCCCGAAAGTGGCAGGACTGCTCCGGGAACTGGCGACCAGCAACCTCAGCTCCGCGGTGCGTGCCGAGGCGGTGGAAACCCTGGGCCAGGTCGCGCCGGACGCGACCACCGCCGACGTGCTGCAGAGGATCGCGCTTCAGGATGCCAATGAAGACGTCCAGCATGAAGCCGTAGAGACCCTGGGTGAACTCAAGGATCCAGTTGCCCTGGAGATGGTGTCCCGGATCGCCCGGGAACATCCCCGGGCGGAAATCCGCAAGAAGGCCATCGAGACTCTGGGCCAGGGCTTGGAGCCCGAGGAGGCGATCCGGGCGTTGAAGAGTCTCGCGAACGGGGACAAGGATGCCGAGGTCCAGGCCGAGGCCGTGGAAACCATGGGCGAACTGCCGGCCGACATCGCCATCCCCGCGTTGATCGAGATCGCCCGGAATCATCCCAACCCGGAAGTGCGGGCCGAAGCGATCGAAACGCTGGGAGACAGCCAGGGCGAGGACCCCCGGAGCCTGGAAGCCATCATCGCCATCGCCAGGAATGAGCGCAATCAACAGGTGAGTGACAAGGCCGTCGAGACCCTGGGGGACATGGGGACTCCCGAGGCGCTGAATGTCGTGGCTGAGGTGGCATCCAAACATCCGGACAGCGAAATCAGGCGGCAGGCGGTCGAGGCCATCGGCCAGTCAGACGATCACGTCTGGGCCATTCAAGAGCTGACCCGGATCGCCAGGGGCGATGACGACCTCGAAGTTCGGGGCGAGGCGATTGAAACATTGGCCGAAGTCGAAAGTTCGGCGGCGGTGGCCAACACCCTGGCTCAGATCGCCATGTCGGATCCGTCTGAGGAGTTGGAGCAGAAGGCGCTCGAAACGCTGGCCGACCTGGACGATGACCTGGGAATTCCCGCGGTGATCAAGGCAGCCCGGACTCATCCTAACCGCGAGCTGCGCCAGAAAGCGCTGGAGATCCTGGGCGACAGCGACAGCCCCCTTGCCCAGCAGGTGATCGACAGCATGCTGCGCTAGGCCACACCGACCTTTCGCAGTTTTCGGCGCCGTCTCCCGTTTTCAGGGTGACGGCGCCGGCTTTGTCTTCTGCTACCGTACCCCATGCTCGCACGCATCCGCTCCGCCGCCGTCCTCGGCATCGAGGCCTACCCGGTGGACGTCGAGGTAGACATCGCCAACGGCCTGCCCTCATTCTCCACCGTGGGCTTGCCCCAGGGCGCGGTGAAGGAAAGCCGGGAACGGGTCGCCGCGGCGCTGAACAATGCCGGCCTCGGGTACCCGCTCAAGCGGGTCACGGTTAACCTCGCCCCGGCCGACGTCCGGAAGGACGGCTCCGCTTTCGATCTGCCGATCGCCATCGGCATCCTGGCCGCCAGCGATCAGATTCCCGGCACCATTCTCGGCGAGCACTTTATCCTGGGAGAGGTGGGCCTCGAGGGAGACCTGCGACCAGTGCGGGGTGCCTTGTCCATCGCGGTCGCGGCCAAGGCCGCAGGCTGCAAGGGAATCATCCTGCCGGAGGCGAATGTCACCGAGGCCGCGGTAGTGGAAGGCCTTGAAGTGCGCGGCGCCGCGAACATGGTCGATGTCTGTCGCCACCTGACCGGCGAGCGGGAGATCGAGCCGGTCCGGGTGGACCTCGCCGCGCTGATGGCCGATCGCGCGCAGGACGTCGTGGACTTCTGTGATGTCCGGAGCCAGGCCGGTGCCAAGCGGGCCCTGGAGGTCGCGGCGGCCGGCGCCCACAATATCCTGCTCATTGGCCCGCCCGGTGCAGGGAAGACCATGCTGGCACGGCGGCTACCCACCATCCTCCCCAGCATGAGCCTGGAAGAGGCCCTGGAGACGACCAAGATCCACAGTGTGGCTGGCGCTCTACAGGCCGGACGCTCACTCTGCGCGGTGCGTCCTTTTCGCGCCCCACACCACACCATCAGCGATGCCGGCCTGATCGGTGGCGGTTCCAACCCCCGGCCGGGTGAAGTGAGCCTGGCCCACGGCGGGGTGCTGTTTCTGGACGAGTTGCCGGAGTTCCGTAAGAACGTGCTGGAAGTCATGCGGCAGCCGATGGAAGACGGTGTGGTCACGCTGAGTCGCGCGGTGGTGAGCCTGACTTACCCCGCGCGGTTCATGCTGGCGGCCGCGATGAATCCATGCCCTTGCGGCTACTTTGGCGATTCAGCGCACCAGTGCCGCTGCGATGCCATCGCGGTCGAGCGCTACCTGTCGCGGATCTCGGGTCCTCTGCTGGACCGGATCGACATCCATCTCGCGGTGCCCGCGGTGGCCTACAAGGACCTGGCCGGCGACCACGTTGAGGAGTCGAGCGCCGCGATCCGGGCCCGGGTCGAGACCGCGCGATTGGTGCAACGGGAGCGATTTCGGAACAACCCGGGCGTCTACGCCAACGCCCACATGGGGGCACGGGACCTGCGGACTCACTGCCGCCTGACTGAGGCCGTGGAAGCCCTGCTCAAGACCGCGATTACCCGTCTGGGGCTCTCGGCCCGGGCTTACCACCGGGTTCTCAAGATTGCCCGGACGGTGGCGGACCTGGCGGGCGTCACCCAAATCGAGCCGGCCCATGTCAGCGAGGCGATCCAGTACCGCAGCCTCGATCGCATGCGGCCCCGGAGCTCGGCGGCGTAAAGAAACAAGAAACCCCTGGAACTATTCAGTTTGACTCTGTTATTCCGGTCCGGATTCTGATAGCTTATCGAACCCTCACGGCGGTGAACCGGATTTTTCACGCTGCACGATGGAACACACTCGCTTTCATGGTCATGGGCCTCCTTGCCGGGGCCCTGGTTGCGTTGGCTGCCTGTGTTCCGCTGGGTGGCTGGCTGTATGACGATCCGACTTTCGTGTTTTCCGAGCTGACGCTGCGGGGGGGAGGAACTCCGGACGACACTCTCGAGATGGTGCTGACCGCGTGCAATCGGAACGACTATCCGGTAGAGGCCCGTGCCATCGAGGTATCGCTCAATTTTGCCGGTGCGAGCCTGGGACCCGCCGAATTCAGCCAGCCGTTTACCCTGCAGACCCGGGATTCCACCAAGCTCACCGTACCCTTCCCGATGCCCCGGGAAGCCGAAGGAACCCACGGTAAACTTGCCTACGTCATGACCGGCTATACCACGCTGGTGACCCCGATCGGCGAGCGCCGCGTGGAGCTGTTCCAGCGGGGCGATGTCCAGTTGAAGCCGAAGGATGAAGCAGCCCACGTGCGGGCGGTAACCCGGCCCTGTCGTCCCGGGCGTTCGACGCTCCCCGCCTACATGCCGACGCCCATCATGCTCGGCCCGCCCCAACCTCCGCCACCGCCGCCACCAGTACAGTCTCAGTAGCCGTACTTTTCACGCAACGCCTGCTTCAGAATCTTGCCGGTACCGGTGCGTGGAATCCCGTCGGTAAACACGATGCGATCGGGTAGATACCAGTCGGGGAACTGACCCTTCAGATGCTCCAGTAGCTCACCTGCTTCAACTGTCGACCCTTCGCGCAACTTCACGATCGCCAGCGGACGCTCCTGCCAGCGTGGATGTGGTATCGCGATGACTGCCGCCTCGCTCACGGCCGGGTGGCCCAACAGCCCGTTTTCCAGAGCGACTGAGCTGATCCATTCTCCGCCTGACTTTATGAGGTCCTTGGCCCGGTCCCGGATCTCTATCACTCCGTCCGGGTCGATTGTTGCGATGTCACCGGTGCGAAACCAGCCGTCTTCGGTAATGCCATCGTTGATTGAGTCCCCGTGGTAGCCTGCGGCCACCCAAGGCCCACGCACCTGCAATTCCCCCATCGTGCGGCCGTCCCGGTCCGCGACACGACCATCCTTGGAGACTCGGGCTTCGACCAGCGGCAATGGGCGACCCGGCCTGGCGCGCTCGCTGTAGCTTTCCTTCCGGCTCGTTCGCTTCCGTCCAATGGTTCCTACTGGCGTGAGTTCCGTCATTCCCCACGAAGTGACCACCGTGAGCCCAAGGCTCTCCTCGAAATACTGGATGAGTGAAGGGGGACAGGCTCCTCCCCCGACCACGATGGTTCGGAGCGCGCTCAGGTCCGGTTGCGTCGCTGCCTGCTCGATCTGTTGCGCCAGCCCCAGCCAGATGGTGGGTACTCCCGCGGAGAAAGTGACTCGCTCTCCGGTGAGCAGGGCGAGCAACGTCCTCGCGTCGAACGCGTTGCGCGGGAGCACCTGGGCGGCTCCGACCATGGCCGCGGTGAAGGGCAGGCCCCAGGAGTTAGCATGAAACATGGGAACTGCGGCCAGTACGACGTCGCTCTCTCCCAGCCCGAACCCGTCAGGCAGGGCACACGCCAGGCTGTGCAGCACCATGGCGCGGTGGGAATACACCACACCCTTTGGATTCCCGGTGGTGCCCGAAGTGTACCCCATGGCGGCCGCTGAGCCTTCGTCCGGGTCGTCCCGATGGTCTGAGGCTGGGACCGACCGGATCAGCTCCTCGTAATCCAGCGTGTCTCCCGCCCGGCCTATCGGAACAGCGTCTCGGCACACCACGACGTGCTTGAGTGCCGCGGATTCGGGCAATCCCTCCAAGCGCGGGAGCAGGTCTTCGTCCACCAGCAATGCTTCGTCACCGGCGTGCTGGAGAATGTAGGCCAGGTCGGCGACAGGCAGTCGAAGGTTGAGTGGGTGGAGGACGAGGCCGGCGGATGGAACTCCGAAGTAGGCCTCCAGGTGGCGGTGATGATTCCAGCACAACGTTGCCACTCGGGACCCCGGCGTCAGGCCGAGCTGGAGGAGAGCGTTTCCCAGCCGGCGGGAACGCTCCAGGCATTCGGCGTAGCTCGACCGGTGCAGCGTGCCGTCGGCCCGACGACTTACGATTTCCCGGGCACCGAACAGCGATTCGGCGCGCCGCACAATCGCCGGAATGGTGAGCTGGAAGTCCATCATCTGGCCCAGCATGCGGCGGGCTAGTCCTTTACGCCGCTGAACTGCAGGCCCACCAAGATCGGGATCATGTTGGTGCTGGAGTTCGAGGTCAGGACCGACAGGTACTTGCTCTCGATGAAGACGTGGAGCGAACCCGCGGCGAACATGATCCCGGCTCCGCCCGCGAAGGTGAATTTGTCTTCGCTTTCGTCCAGTTGGCCGACCTCGAGTTCGGCATGAGTTACCCCGATCTGGCCCAGGAGGTAGGGTCGTACCGGGGAAGTACGGCCCAGGTAATACTGGCCTCCGAGCAATGCGCCCAGCAGGCTGGTTTTTACGTTCGATCCGACCTGGGATTCATCGCCGTTGTTCCGGCCGTAGAATCCGTCGACTCGGACCAGGAACGGAATACCTTTCAGATAGAACCCCAAGCCGGCCATGCCCTGCCAACCGGTCTTGAAGCCATCGTTAAAGCTGCCCTGCGGCAAGACCAGTCCGCCGCCGACGTGGAACTCGGCGGACCCAGCCTGCGCGTAACCGGTCCGGGCACCGAGCAGCAGTGCGAGAGCGACAACCATGGGGCCGCGAAGCGTTGCCATTGCTACCTCCAGTGATGGACCTGGAAATGACAACGGCCGGCACCCAGAGGATGCCGGCCGCTGACTTGAGATCTACCGTCGTGCTTAGTTCCCGCCGAAGCGAATGCCGCCCGTGACGACCAGCATGTTCGCGCTGGAAGGATCGCTCTGGATCGACATGTACTTGGCCTCGATGAAGAACTTGCTGATGTCAAGGCCGGCCCCGCCGAGGAACGTGAAATCACTGCTGCTGTTGTCGGGGCAACCGGTGCAAGTCGTCTTCCCGTTCACCACGCCAATCTGGCCGAGGATGTACGGATGCACGGAGGAAGCCGCGGCGCCGAAGCCAAACTGGGCGCCGGCCATGCCACCGAAGAACTTGGCCGTCGCATCAAAACCATCGGCCTTATTCTGGCCGTAGAGCGCGTCGACCCTAATCCCGAACGGAAGGCTGCCCAGCGCGAAGTTCACTCCACCCAGGGCCTGGAAGCCGGTCTTGAACGCGTCACCAAAATCTCCCATGGGGAGGACCACGCCGCCGCCGACATGGAAGCTCGCACGGCTCTGGGCGTTCAATGCCCCTGCACCCGCCAGCGACACAACACCGAGAACTAACGCGCTCTGAAGAAGCTTCTTCATTACGTCCTCCATATGAAGTGAGATTGTGCGAAGGGAGGAGTCCTCCCCACGCGGAGACGCCAGGGACTGCTTTGCCCCCCAGCCCAACCCCTACAATATAAAACCCCTGTTGCAGAGGTAAAGTAGTTTCGCGGGTTTGGATTCGTAAACCTTTACAGGCAGGGAGTTTGGCAAATAGCCCGGATCAGTGGATCCGGGCCTTGATTTGTACCAGGGCGGCAACGGGTAACGGACCGGTCAATGTCAGGTAAAAACCTTGCAAGTCATTCCAGGATAACTGGTTACTGACATAGACCGATTTTCGCTCCATGGGTGCGGCAAGGGAACGCCGAGCCACCGCCCCTCCCCGGTCCCGCCGCTGGTCCAGCCAGAGCTCCACCCCTCCCGTATGATAAACCACCCGGATGGTGGAATCTGCACCCATGAGCTCCATCCGAACCGGGGTCAGGCTATCCACCAGCCGGATTGATCCCCCCAGGACCCTGACCGCCTCCTCCATGGGGATTACCCGGGTTCCCGTCAGGTTCAGCGGGTTGTAGGTGCTGACCTCATTCCGAGGCTGAAACAGGGCGGCCGGGGGGCTTTGTGCCTGGGCGGCGTTCTCCCTTTCGCGCGTTCCGAGGGCGGTCGCGTCCTTGTCGGCAATTCCGAGCTGGCCCTGGACCTGGCTCTCCGGAGCGATGGAATCACGGAGCCTGTCGGCCGGGGCCGGAACCCCGGCGCCGGACGCAACATCCTGTCGTCCAGGACCGTCCGCCCTGGAGGAGTCCGCGCTCGGCGCCTCGACCGCGTTACTCGCAATCCGGCCCGCGGAATCCGTCCTGAACCCGGTTCCCCGATAACCCGGCTTCACCGGGACGCCGTCGACGGACGTGGCGGACTCATCGGTGCGGCCACCTCGAACTGACAGCTCGCTGCTCGGGGCGGACGACACCCCCGACCGCCGCTCGAGGGCGGGAGTTTGATTAGGACTCTGGTTGACCCGCCGCTCGGACTCGGCCTGGGCACTGGGTGAGCCGATTGCGACCTGCTCGCGATCTGTGGAGGCGGGCGAATCCGGCGCCATCGGTCGAGGTTCGGCTACCAGGTTGCCGACCTCGTCCCTTGCCGCGGAAGTTGTCGGCCTACGGTCGTTCAGGAGCAGGGACCGTCCCGCGAACCCCAACCCAACCGCGAGCACGATCGAAGCGGCCCAGGCCAGCGCGCGATAGTCGCGCCGCCGAGCTGGTTGGCTTGGAGTGGACTGGGCCGGAACCTCGTCCAGGGCCGTCACCAACTGGTCGGCCACCTGCATGAAGCCCTTCAACTCGGCCAGCCGGTCCCGGCATTCAGCGCAGGTTCGGAGGTGGGCGTCAATTTCCTGCTGTTCTGCGCCCGACAGCTCACCATCGAGCAGGGCGCTCAGGATTCCTTCATCCAGATGCGGCATGCGATCCCTTCTCTCCTGCCCGGTATGCTTCCACCAATCGGCGGCGCGCCCGGGCCAATGTCGTTCCAATGGCACCCTTCGCGAGTCCCAGAGTCGCGGCGATTTCATCATAGTTGAAACCTTCGGCCTTCAGCAGCAAAGCTTCCCGATCCCGCTCGGTGAGCTGGCTCAACGCCGCCCGTACCGCTGCGGTCCGTTCTTCCCGGTCGTACTCATGGTCCGGCATCGGGGCTGACTCGGGAGACTCGGCTCGCAGCAATTGAAGCCGGCGACCCTGCCGAACCGACCGGCGCCCGTCCTCTCGAACCAGGTTCAGCGCCACCGCGAACAACCAGGGTCGAGGATTGTTGGGCGGCGCCATGTGGGCCCGGGCGAACGTCTCCTGGGCAATGTCCTCCGCGCGGTCATGGTCACCGGTGCGGCGGTACACCATCCGCACCAGTGACGCATGATACTCGCGGTACAGCTCGGTAAGGTCGTGACTCATTGTCCCCTGTAGGCCCGAAGCAACCGCTCGAGCTGGCCTTGCGACCAGGTGCGCGTTCCCGTGGATCCAATGTGGATACTGGCGCGCTTTCCTGCGATGGTCAGATCATCGCCCACCGCCAGGTACTGTGATATCTCCGGCAATGCCCGCACCAGGGCAAAATAGGCGTCACTGTAGGCCACAACCTCGGTGACCGGCATGCTGTCACTCACCAGTACATCCTTCCAGTGAGCGCCATCCTGGCGGAACACCTTGCCCCCGGCCCGGCGGGTGGGCTCGGCCCCGCTTCCGCGGCTCAACTCGTCCATCCGGCGCTCTGCGACCCGCTCCGCGTCCGCGAGGGTCCCGGCCGCCGCCATCTTGGAACTGGCGTCCGCGCTTTCAAAGGCCCGGGTACCGGTCTGCATTTCCGGGCTCGCCGCCGGTGGCGCGCCTTGTCCGTTGAATTGCTGCGCACGGTCCCGGGGCAGCGAGGAGTTCTGCGCCATACCGGGTTCCTGCACCAGGTAGGAAGTGTACTCTGTGAGAATCCCGTACCGGAGTCCGAGGTCCCGTACCTGGCTTACCAGGTCCTGGCTGGCGCCTTCGATCCGGATTTGCCGGGTCAGCTCGCCGATCCGGCGCGAGGCCCAGAGCTTGGGAATGAAGTCGTTGGCGTCTTCCGTTTCGGGGAACTCGGCCCGCGCGGTGAATCGCTCCCGGCGGCCGTTGCGCTCGCCTTCGATGATGACGGTGCCCTTTCCTTCACCCCGGTACCGGCCGAACACCACCAACTCTTCTCCGAAGAACAGGTCTGGCAGCTCCGCGGGGTAGGACTGCACCAGCCGGACCGGGCTCTCGACGATCCGCAGGTTGACCAGGGCCGGGTGTTGAATCTTGGACACCAGGGAGCCGACCGCGACTTCGACGTCCGCATCCGGTGCGACATATTCGGCGCTGCCCCGGCCTTCGCGTGACAGGCGGTCGAGCAGGTACGTATTCACGTCGTGCCCCACGCCGAACGTAAAGATCCGGTTGCGACCCACGTGGGCCGCTGCCGCCTCGGCCAGCTTGTCGGGCGCCTGCTCCCCGATCGAGGGAATTCCATCAGTCATGAAGATGATGATCGGAAGCCGCTCCTCGGCCGGAGCCTGATCGAGGACCGCGTTCAGCGCCCCTTCGATATTGGTTCCACCGTTGGCATTGAGATTCTCGGCGAATCGGCGCGCGGCGGCGATATTGGCCGGAGTGGCGGGGACGAAGCCCTGCCGGAAGTTCCGCACGGTGGACGAAAAGGCGATCAGCCGGAAACGATCGGCCGAGTTCAGGCTTTCCAGCGCCTGCAGGATCGCCGCCCGGGCCTGCTCGATCTTCTCCCCGGACATCGAACCCGAGACATCAACCACCAGCGACAGATCCCGCGGAACGGTGTTCCCCTCTTCCGACGTGGGCGGGGAAAGCAGCAGCATGAAGAAACCATCCTCGCCTCCGGGGGCATGGGTCACCAGGCTGGTGCCGACCAATCCTCGCCGTAGCGGGATAAACAGATCCACGTCCCCGGAAGCATCAGGGTCCAGGGTGACTACCAGGTGCCCGCCAGTCTCCCTGGTGGTGATCTGGTGAGTCGGGGAATACGGGGTACCCATGGTCGAAGCATCGGGCAGGGTTACCCGGAATGAGAAGACATCACCCGGCTGGACTCGAACGTCGCCCCGGCCGGTCTCCCGCTGGCTCCTATTGCCGATGGCGTAACGAAGCCTGAGCGCGTCTCCGGAACGGTCCAGCATCTGGGTGTAGCGCAGGACGATCTTGCGGGTATCACCGGCCGCAATCGGGAAGACCCTCGCCCGAATGAGGCCATGGCCTTCCAGCGTAAGCAGGGCAGGGTCCCGAAGACGGCGGACGATCTCTTCGTAGATCCCCCGCGCCTGCTCGGCCTGCATCATCTCACCCCGGACTTCCTGCTCGCCCATCCACAGCGAGAAGTCGGTGAACACCGCCTCTCCCGGCATGGGGTAGAGGTAAGTACCTTCGGCCACGCCACCGCCGGTATTGCGAAACTGTTCTTCGACCTCGACCCGGGCCACCCGTCCTTCGACGGTAACCCGGACCTGGGAGCTGGTGCGAACGATTGACGAGAAAGGGGCTACAACGCCGGGCCGGCGTTCGATGTCTACCCAACCCTGGCCAAAGAGGGGAACGGTTCCCCCGACCGCGAGTAACGCGGCCAGTACCGACGTGCGAAACATGTTGTCTCCAGGTTTGCGACCGGGCAGGAGATGCAGGCTCATGGGGTACTTGCACACCCGGAGAACCTGCCGGGTGCAATTACTTTCATTGCGAACCGGAAACGAGGGGTAATGGAAGTCCAGGTGTTCGGAACCCGGAAAAGTGCGGACAGCCGGAAGGCCCTCCGTTTCTTTGCTGAGCGGAGGGTCAAGGTGCATTTCGTCGACCTGGTCGAGCGGGCGGCGTCCCCCGGCGAGCTGAGGCGGTTTCTCCAGAAACTTGGAATCGACGCCCTCCTGGACCGGACCAGTCCCCGGTTCGCCGACCTTGGGCTTCAGGCCGCCCGACTGTCCGATGACACCTGGCTGGCCAAATTGGCGGCCGAGCCCGGCCTGCTTCGGCTCCCGCTGGTCCGGCATCGCCAGGATGTCACGATTGGGTTAGCTGAGCCAACCTGGAAGACCTGGGTCGAGGCCGCTCATTAGATGCCCCAGATTGCCCTGAGCGGAGTCGCGGTCGAATTTGGCGCCACCCGGTTGCTGGACGATGTGACCGTGGGGATCGAGCGGGGCGATCGCTGGGGAATCATCGGCCGCAATGGCAGCGGCAAGACCACCATCTTCCGATTGATCCAGGGCGTCCTGCAGCCCACCCGTGGCCAGGTGATCCGGGAGACGGGGCTGCGAATCGCCGAACTCGATCAACACCGCGAGTTTGGCGCCGCCGGAACCATCTGGGAGGCCGCGGCCGGTCCCTTCGCCGATCTCCTGGCCCTGGAGCGCTCGCTCGGAGAGCAAGCCCACGCGCTGGGAGAGAACCCCTCGGCCGCGATGCTGGACCGGTTTTCTCGCGACCAGGAGCGGTTCGAGCGGGAAGGCGGATACCAGATTACCCCCCGGGTAGATGCCGTGCTTCATGGACTGGGGTTCGATCCGGATATTGCGCGGACCCGGCTTGTCAGCACCCTGAGCGGCGGCGAGCGGGGCCGGCTCGGGCTCGCCTGCCAGCTGGTGGCACCCGCCGACATGCTGCTGCTGGACGAACCCACCAACCACCTCGACCTTGAGACCATCGATTGGCTCGAGGAGTACCTCCGCCAATTGAGCATCACGGTGCTGGTGATCAGCCACGATCGCACCTTTCTCCAGCATGTCACCGATCATGTCCTTCATGTCGAAGCCGGCACGACCGCGTCGTATACCGGCGACTACGAGGCGTTTCTGCTCCAGCGGAACGAGCGGCGGCTGACCCAGCAGCGCGCCTATCAGAAACAGCAGTCCTTTCTCGCATCGGAAGAAGACTTCATTCGCCGCAACATCGCCGGGCAGAACACCAGCCAGGCCAAGGGCCGCCGGCGCCGGTTGCAGCGAGTGTCACGCCTGAGTCCCCCGCCCGAGTCCGGTGCCGTCATGTCGCTCAAACTGGAGACGACCGAGCGAAGCGGTGACCAGGCGCTCGTGGTGGACAAGTTGCAAGTCGGGGTAGAGGGCAGGACGCTGCTCAAAGGGTTCTCCGCCCGGCTGCTTCGGGGAGACGTGGTGGGCCTGATCGGTCCCAACGGAGCGGGGAAGTCCACTTTGCTGCGAACCCTCCTGGGCGAGCGGGAGCCGGAGGCCGGTGAAGCGCGTCTGGGCAGCGGTGTCAGGGCGGCTTACTATCGCCAGGACATGGGGCAGGTTCCCACTGAAGAGACACTCTACAACGTCATCGCCGACCTCCGTCCCCATTGGAACCGGGGACAGATCCAGGGCCACCTGGGCCGCTTCGGATTCTCCGGTGATTCGGTGCAGCGGATCGGCCGCACGCTCTCCGGCGGCGAGCGGGCCCGGGTCGCGCTGGCCATGCTGATGCTCTCCGGGGCCAACCTGCTGGTCTTCGATGAGCCTACCAATCACCTCGATGTCGAGTCCATCGAGGCCCTGGAGGATGCCATCACCGAATACGATGGCACCGTCCTGCTGGTCAGTCACGATCGCGCGCTGCTCGAAGCCCTGGCAACCAGGGTCTGGATTCTCCATGACACCCGGATCACCGATTTCGACGGCAGCTTCGCGGAATGGGAAGTGGTCAGTACCGAGCGTGCCCATGCGGCGCGGGTCGCAGCGGTGGAGGAGGAAGCCCGGCAGAGAGTCGAGGAACGCCGCCGGACCGGGAACCGGCAGGACGGGCGGAAGGAACAGCAGAACCAGCAACGGGTGGTGCGGCGCCGGCTGGAGGCGGCCGAGGTTCAGGTCGAGACACTCGAACGCCGGCTGCAGGAGATCAACGCCGCCCTCGGAGATCCTGACCTCTATACCCGGGATACCGGAGCCCAAGCCGCTGCCGAGCTGGGTCGCGAGCTTGATTTGGTGAAACAGCGGCTGGAGTCGGCTTACGAAGAGTGGACCCAGGCGAGTGCCGCGGTCGAGGGCTCACCCAGGTCATGAGCAAATCCCCGTGGCGCATCCTTGCCTTGCTGGCGATCGCCGAGTTCCTCGGCATGTCGCTCTGGTTCGCACCCAACGCGGTGGCGGCCGAACTCCAGCTGCGCTGGGGCCTGTCGCCGGCGGAGCTGGGCTGGCTCACCACGGCGGTGCAGGTCGGGTTCGTCGCGGGAACCGCCACGTCCGCCATCCTGAACCTGGCCGACCTGTTTCCGTCCCGGTTCTACTTTGCGACCTGCGCCCTGTTCGCCGCGCTGGTCAATGCCAGCCTTCTGCTGGTTCCCGGATATCACCTGGCACTGGTGGCGCGCTTCGGGACCGGGTTATTCCTGGCCGGCGTCTACCCGCCGGCGATGAAAATGGCGGCCACCTGGTTTCAGGAGCGCCGCGGTCTCGCCATCGGGGTGCTCATCGCGTCGTTGACGGTCGGAAAGGCGCTCCCCTACCTGGTACGGGCGTTTGACGCGGGCTTCGCCCAGGTGCTGGTTGCCGCCAGTACCGGCGCGCTTATCGCGGCGGCACTAGTGCTGCTGTTCTACCGCGACGGTCCCTGGCCGTTCCCCCGACGTCCCTTCTCCTGGTCCCTGGCCGTTACCGTGCTTCGCCATCGTCCGACCCGGCTGGCGACCAGCGGATATCTTGGCCATATGTGGGAGTTATACGCGATGTGGACCTGGATACCGGTGTTTTTGGCCGCGAGCGTTACTGCGAGCGGCGGGCACCAGTCATCAATGGCGCTGAACCTCGCGGCGTTCCTGGCGATTGCGGCTGGAGGGGCCGGGTGTATCTGGGGAGGCTGGGTGGCGGGTCGCTGGGGCTACGGCAAGACGGTGACGGTTGCCATGGCCTTGAGCGGCGCGACTGCGCTCGGTATCGGTCTGGTATTCGGGATGAGCTTCTGGATTGTCGTGCTGATCGTGACCTTCTGGGGTTTCTTCATCGTCGCCGACTCGGCCCAATTCAGCGCCATGATCACCGAGGTTACTCCTTCGCACGCCGTGGGCACCGCCTTAACCCTGCAAACGTCACTGGGGTTCCTGCTCACCATGGTGACGATTCAGCTGGTACCGGCCTTTGCCGAGCACAACGGATGGCGCTGGGCCTTTGCGATGCTGGCGCTGGGCCCGGCGCTCGGCATCGCGGCCATCCGGAGACTGCGAATCACGGCTCCTGGATCCAGCGGACTACAGACGCCGTGAGCCACCGTGGCGAAACGCGATAGGACTGCGCCACCACCTTGTTGAGGAATCCAGGAATCACGATCCGCTTCCCCCGTGTCATTCCCCGATACCCGATCCGCGCCACGCTCTTCGCATCCATGACCGGACCCTTCATCATCCTTACGCTCTCCATTCCTGCCCTCGCCTGAAATCCGGTCCGGGTCGGGCCCGGGCACAATGCGGTCACGGAAACCCCGGTGCCTTTCAACTCGTTGGCCAGCGCCTCGGACAAGTGAAGCACGTACGCCTTGGATGCGTAGTACGCGGCCATGAGCGGGCCGGGCTGGAACGCGGCGGTGGAAGCGACATTGAGAATGAACCCCCGCTTGCGCTCGACCATCCCCGGCCCCAGTAGCCGCACAAAGGCCGTCAGCGCGATCATGTTGAGCTCGATGATCCGGATCGTGCTGGGAAGATCGATCGACAGGAACGGTCCCAGGGTGCCGAACCCGGCATTGTTGATGAGGATGTCCACGGTGATCGCTTGGGACTGGAGCCGTTCCACGATCCGCCCCGGGGCATCACGGTCGGTCAGGTCGGCCGGCAGGACGTGGGTGCGTACCCGGTAGCTCGCGTCGATCTCCGCCGCGATGGCCCGCAACTTGTCTTCACTCCTTGCGACCAGCACGACATCGTTACCGTCGGCGGCGCACTCGATGGCGAGTTCCTTGCCGATTCCCTCCGAGGCGCCGGTGACGAGCGCGGTCGTCATGAGAGCTCCTGTTCGTAGTGTTCCTCGCGCACCGGCACGAAGCCGCGCTTGAGGTAATTGGGCATCGCGGCGGGATCGTCCAGCGTGCAGGTGTGGAGCCAGACCCGGGCCGCGCCTTCTTTCCAGGCCGTTTCCACTGCCTCCGAAAGCAGCATCCTGCCCAACCCCCGGCCGAGATATTCCGGCAGCAGCCCGAAGTAGGCGATCTCGATTCCCCCGTCGTCTTCCCGGCGCAATTCGAAGTACCCGGCCGGGGCTCCAGTGCAGTAGAGGACGTGGAGAGAAATCCGGGGATCGTCGAGATACGCGCGCGTCTGCTCATCGGTCCAGGTCAGGCGATCATGCCAGTGATAGTTGCGGCCTACCTCGCGATATAGAAAACGGTGGAACCCGACCGGACATCCGTGTACCCGCTCCAGGGTCACCCCCACGCCGGCGAGCGGCGCCCGGATCAGGTCGCCCGGCCGGCGCATTTCGAGATAGGTTCGCGTGACCAATGTCTTCATGGATTCAATCGTGGGTGGGTCGTTTCCGCCGCTCCTTCTTGGCGGCGTGGGCCTTCTTGTCGGCCAGGCGGCGCTCCCGGGCCGCACGGGTTGGTTTGGTGCGCTTGCGGGCCTTGGGAACCACCAGCGCCGCATTGACCAGCCGCTCCAGCCGTGCCGTGACTTCCTTCCGATTCTGCAACTGGCTGCGACTCGCGCCGGAGACTACCCGGAGCCGGCCGGTACTATCCAGCCTGGTGCCCAGCTTGGACAGGAGCCGCGCCTTCTGCTCGTCTGCCAGGCTGGTGCTGGCGGCGACATCCCACCAGACCTCGACCCGGGTCGACGCCTTATTTACGTGCTGGCCGCCCGGCCCTCCCGACCGCGAAACCTGGTACTCCAGTTCGTGCTCGGGAATAGTGAAGACCGGCCGCGAGAGTGAAGCGCTGCTCATAATGGCTCCCAACGTAATGGGAGTTTACGTTTCAGTCATGCTTGCTCGCACCCAGCTTCACCAGTCGCTCCGGTCCATGGGCCGGGTGTTGCTGGGCTACTCCGGCGGGGTCGATTCGGCGGTGCTCGCGGTCGCCGGAGCCGAAACCCTGGGTCCCGACGCTTTTCTCGCCGTGACAGCCAGGAGCGCTTCCTATCCCGAGGCGCAATATCATCAGGCTCGAATGCTGGCCGCCCAGTTCCAGGTTCCCCTCCTGGAGGTCGACACCCACGAATTGGACGATCCCCGCTACGCCGCCAATCCGACCAACCGCTGTTACTTCTGCAAGACCGAATTATGGTCGGTGCTGGGCCAGGTGGCGCGGGAGCGCGGCTTCGACACGGTCATTGACGGCACCAACGCGGATGACCTCGGTGAACACCGCCCCGGTCGGGGCGCCGCGCTGGAGCAGCGGGTGCGTTCTCCCCTCGTCGAGTTGGGATGGTCCAAGTCGCAGGTGCGAGAGGTGGCCCGCGGGATGGGGCTGCCGATCTGGGATGCGCCGGCATCGCCCTGCCTGTCCAGCCG
The DNA here is from genome assembly GCA_036006525.1 of Gemmatimonadales bacterium. Taxonomy (GTDB): domain Bacteria; phylum Gemmatimonadota; class Gemmatimonadetes; order Gemmatimonadales; family GWC2-71-9; genus DASYPP01. Next base: position 3,716 of record DASYPP010000093.1, on the reverse strand, counting down.
GATTCAGTATGGCCTTGCCGTGACGCCGGAGCGTCTTCGCCAGGTCGAGCTGGCCGAGGCATTTCTCCGGGAATTGGGCCTGGAGGGTGACCTGCGAGTGCGGCACGAGGACAGCCGGGCCCGAATCGAGATCGAGCCCCGGGAGTTCGAGCGACTGCAGGCCTGTTGGGACCGGGTGGTCGCCCGGCTCATCGCGCTGGGATTCTCCCGGGTCGACCTGGACCCGCGGGGTTATCGCAGGGGATCCATGCTGGCCGTGCTGGCGTCCTCCTGATGCGGCTGTTCGCTGGGATTCCGGTGCCGGAACCCGCGTTGGGTGAACTCCGGAAGGTCCTGGACCGGTTGCGCGCGCAGGAATGGCCGGTCCGATGGACCGGGAATGAAGGACTGCACCTGACGCTCAAGTTTTACGGGTCAGTACCGGACGAACGGCTGCCCCTGATTTCCCGTGCCCTGACCGACAGCGCCACGAATTGCGGCCCCATCCCGCTCATCTGTTCCGGCCTCGGCCACTTTCCTCCGGGTAGGATGGTCCAGGTCATCTGGGCCGGGGTGGATGCTCCCGGTGCGCTCGAGTTGCTCCAGGACCGGATCGAACGGGCCAGTGAGGCGCTGGGGTTTCCGCTCGAGGGGCGGCCGTTCCGCCCCCATGTCACGCTGGGCCGCGTGAAGACCGCGGAGAAGCTGAACGCGGTGGACCTGGAGAAGTTTCCGGTCCTGGAAGACATTCCATTCCTCGCCGATCGCATGGTGCTGTACGAGAGCCGCCCGGGACCCGGGGGCTCCGTGTACACGCCGCGGTCCACCATGGAGTTGTGATGCGGGCGCTGTTTCGACTGATCGGATGCCTGGGGTTGATCCTCCTGCTGGTGGCGGGGTGGCTCTATCGTGATCGCATCGTGGAGTTCGCGCGCGGTATTCTCCGTAAGCAGCCGGCTCCGGCGGAAAGCGTAGGTCGCCCGACCGAGGGCGGGGTTCGCCGCGCCCTGGACAAGGTGGATTCCCTGAACGCATGGCGGGCCGATTCCGTCGTCCTCAGCGCCTCGGAGATGGCCTCGCTCATCGGCGCTGGCCTGGATCCGGCGTTCCGCGGTCACATGGACTCGCTCCAGGTGGGGCTGGAAGAGGGCCGGATTCGAATCGAGGCGTCCTTTGATACCAGCCAGATCCCCAGGGATATGCTGGGTCCTCTCGGCAGCATGGTAGACAACCGCGAGCACCTGAAGGCCGCGGGCCCGGTTACCGTCGCCGCGCCAGGCCGTGCCGAGTGGCGGGTAGACCAGCTCACCCTGGGCAGCTTCCCCTTTCCCCGCGACGTCATTCCTCGACTGCTCGAGCGGGCCACCGGCTCTCGCGACGCAGCGCTTCCAGTGGTGATTCCCCAGGGCATCCGTGCCGTGGCGATCCACCCCGGCGGGGTCACCCTTTACGGCAAGACGGGCGGCCAATGAAGGCGCGCATCCTGGTGGTGGACGACGAGCCCGGAATCCGGGAAGCCCTGCGGCAAGTCCTGGAATACGAGGGGTACGACGTAAAGACCGCCTCAACCGGCCCCGAGGGGATATCCGCGTATCCGGAATTTCGCCCCCACATCGTCTTCCTCGATGTGAAAATGGCGGGGCAGGATGGACTGGAGACTCTGAGCCGGCTCAAGACCCTGGAGCACCAGGCGCCCATCGTCATGATCTCCGGCCACGGCACTATCGCCACCGCCGTCGCCGCGACCCAGCGTGGCGCCTTCGATTTCCTGGAGAAGCCGCTCGACACCGATCGCCTGATGGTCACGGTGCGCAACGCACTGGCCCAGGCGGAGCTGAAGGGCGAGAACGCCCGGCTGCGTGCGACGGTGGAAACCCGCTATGCCATGGTCGGTAACAGCCGGTCACTCAAGGAAGTGCAGGAGATCATCGAGAAGGTAGGCCCGACTCCCGCCCGGGTCCTCATCACCGGCGAGAATGGTACCGGCAAGGAGTTGGTGGCCCGCGCCATTCACGACAACTCGCCCCGAAAGAACCAGCCCTTCATCGAGGTCAACTGCGCGGCGATTCCTTCGGAATTGATTGAAAGCGAGCTGTTCGGCCACATGAAAGGCTCCTTTACCGGCGCTTTTGCCGACCGGGCCGGCAAGTTCGAACAGGCCGATGATGGCACCCTCTTCCTGGACGAAGTGGGCGATATGTCGCTCGCCGCCCAGGCCAAAGTGCTCCGGGTGCTCCAGGAAGGGATTGTCACCCGGATCGGCGGCGCCAAGACCATCCAGGTGGACGTCCGGGTGATCGCCGCCACCAACAAGAACGTGGAAGACGAGATAGCCGAAGGGCGGTTCCGCGAGGACCTGTACTACCGCCTGAACGTTGTGCCCATCGAGGTACCGCCGCTCCGGGAGCGCAGGGACGACATTCCCGCGCTGGTTCATCACTTTGCCGACCTGCTGGCCAAGTTCTCCGGTATGCCCGCCAAGCGCTTTGACGAAGGCGCGATCCGCCGGTTCCAGCAGCACGCCTGGCCGGGGAACATCCGCGAACTCAGGAACGCGGTGGAACGGGCCATGATCCTGGCGCCGGGGCGGACCGTCATGGCTTCGGATCTCGAGCGAATGTTGGGCGAAGCGGTGGAACTTCCCGACGAGCCGTTGCCCATGGATCGGTTCGTGGGGAGTACCTTCGAAGGTTTCAAGCACGAGGCCGAAAAGAGTTTTCTCGAAGCTAAACTCAAGGAGCACGACTGGAACGTGTCGGAGACCGCACGTGCCCTCAAGATGCCTCGGTCCAATCTCTACAAGAAAATCGAGCGCTACGGTCTAACCCGGGATGCCAAATGAGCCCAGATCGGGATTGGGACAAGGAACTCGCGGACATCGACAAGGTCATAGCGCGCACGCCCGCCGGGCCGGGCCCGGTGCCGGCGACCCAGGGCAAGGCGGCGCCGGCACTTCCCTCGGCGCCGGTTGGTCGCAAGGCCGCGCTCGCCACATGGCTCCGGGTGCTCCTCGGCGCGTTGCTCGCCGTCGGCATGACCCAATGGCCCTACGGGCACGGGTGCGGGATCAGCCTGTTTCTCTATGTAGGCGCCGCGGCCGCGGTGGTGATGGCGGGACTCTGGAGCTCGATATCCAGTTGGCGCCGCCGGATGGGATTGGCGCACAGCCTGGCGCTTGGAGTCACCCTCTGGGGAATGGTGCTTCTCGCGCGCGAGGTCCTGCCGCGTACCGGATATGCCAAGCAGGCCCTCCACTGGACCTGCCCGTAATCACAACCACGTGCAGAGTGCAGGGTACAGAGTGCATCAGTACCCAGTACCCGATATCCCGTACCCTATACCCAGTACGCAGTACCAGTTCCTCTGCACCCCGCACACTGAACCCTGCACCCTTTTAATGGCAAAGACCTTCAAGAATCTGATTGCGGGAAAATGGGTGCCGCCGAGTACCGGTGCCTACATCGAGAACCGGAACCCGGCCAATACCCGCGACCTGGTAGGCCGTTTTCCGGACTCCGGTTCCCAGGATATCGCCGACGCGGTGCGGGCCGCCCGGCTCGCCTTCCCAACCTGGTCCCGAATGCCGGCGCCGGCCCGGGGCGACCTGCTGCGCCGGCTCGGAGACCTGCTGAGCGAGCACCAGGAAGAGATCGCGGACTTGATGAGCCGCGAGATGGGCAAGGTGATCACCGAGGCCCGGGGTGACGTGCAGGAGGGCATCGACACCGCCTACTACG
>DASYPP010000092.1:0-7359 GCA_036006525.1 Gemmatimonadales bacterium | reverse complement strand
CCCTGCTCTGCCGCACCCTTCTTCCATCCGCCGCCGTCACCACGACATCGATCAGGTAATCGCCCCGCCTCAAGCGGCTCAGGTCCACCGTGCGCCGGCTCCGGGTGACGTCGCCGCCGGCGGGATCGGCGAAGCTCAGGGTGAATTCCGGCCGGTTCCTGCCCTGCTTCCTCACCGCCAGCTGGGTGCGGTAGGTGGTGGCGCCGAGGCCGTACACCTCGTAGTACAGCTCCATCGCCGACCCTTCGAGGAAACTGCCGAGCGGGTTGAAGAAGACGGTGTCCTCCCGGGCCGGCAGCCATGCCAGTCGCATTCCCCGGCTGCCCAGCACCAGGTCGCTGATCGACAGCGAGTCGCCGCCAAACCCGAAGCGGCCGACCAGCAGGCTGTCCCTGGGAAAAATGCCGCCGTTGGTGCTGTCCTGCTCCACGGCGATCCGGTACGTCGCCATGCCGGGCGGCACCGTCAGGGTGTCCCGCACCGTGAAGTACTGGCCCTTGGGGATCACGGCATCGGTGCGATGCCGGCGGGCCAGGTTAGAGGAGGCCAGCACCTGGCCGGTTGGGGAAAGCACCACGATCCGGGTCCGGACCAGGTAGGAGATGATCCCGTCGGTCGTATCCGCCTTGAGATACTCGCCCGGGATGGCGATCGCGAAGTGGACCATCGAGCCGCCGTCGCCGCGGCCCACCGCCACGACCTGGGAGGCGGCGGGGAGCGTGTTGCTGTAGGTGAGTTCGTAGCGGTCCGAGGTGACGGCCTCCTTGATGTCGCGCGCGGCCTCGAGCTCCTGGTTGAGCGACATGAGCGGCAGGCTGTTCGGCCCGGCCGCCACCAGCTTCCGGTAGAACGGGGACCAGGCGACGACCCGGGAGAGCCACAGGTTCTCCGGATCGCAGACCCGGAACACCTGGGAGACCAGCTCGTAGTCATTTTCCGCCGGGTGGCCGGCGAAATGGAAGATGAGATCGCCGTCGCCCCGGGCGTAGCGCCACGACACGGCGCAGAAGTCGGGCGGGTCAACCCGTTCGGTCGGCTCGCCGTGGCGGATGTAGATCTCGCCCCGGGCATCGAACTCCAGTTGTTTCGGGATGTATTCCTGGAACCCGGTGATCAGTCGGCGGCGCGGGATCCGGAGGAAATAGCGCCGCGCGTAATAGAGCCGCCGATAATGCTCGGCCAGGCGCTCGCCGTCCTTGCGCATGTCATAGTGATCGCGCCAGTTCCAGAACCGGGCGAGGAACGCGACGCGGCCGTCCTGGCCGGCGGAATCGAACCGGGCCACTCCAGAATCCCCGGCGATCAGGGCGACGTCCCGCCGCAGATTGGCGATCACGAAGGAATCGCGGGAGCCGGCGACCTGGTAGTAGAGGTTCTGGGCCTCGAGGTGGTGGTCGGCGAGGAGGGTCCGGGCCAGCTCGAATTTGCCGAGATCGGATTTGCCGCCGTGATCGAGGTAGGACTGGAAGACGACCGCGGCCGAATCCATGTAGCCCAGGTCTCGTTCCATCCGCCCCCGCGCCAGCAGGAACTCCGGCGAGGTTCCCGCCCGAGTGTTCGCCGCTCGGCGGACCAGCGCCAGCACCTCTTCGGGCCTGGCATTGAGCCGCTGCCGGGATGTGACGTCCACCAGCCCGGTGAGTCCGGGAACAAACGTGGAATCCACGCTGACCGAACGCACCATGGCATTCGACGCCAGGGTCATCGGGTCATGGCCGAACACGGCGCGGAGCCGGGCCCGGACGCCATAGGTCGAGTCGGCGTCGCCCGATTCGGTGAGCCCCAGCCCGAACCAGGGGTAGGGCCACTCCGGTTGCAGGTCGATGGCCCACTCGAACTCGGAGCCAGCATCGTCGAAGCGGGACTTGCTGCCCAGCTCGGCCATGCGGAGAGCCAGGAAGCCGAGCCTGAGGTGCAGCATCGCGTTGTCGCGATCGACCCTGGCTTGTTCGATCAGCCGCGCCTCAAAGGCGACGAGGGAGGCGGTGTCCCGGGTGGTGGAGAGCGAATCGCGGAAATGCTCGAGGGAGTCGCGCTGCGCGGGCTCCTGCGCACACACAAGCGCCGGAGCCAGCAACAAGAGGACGCCGAGGAATACCGAGGGGCGAGTCATACTATGAGTGTGATTCCCAACAGCTTGTACACGAAAACACGAATGGACGAAACCACGAAGAAAGGCCCACCCCTCATTCTAATACGTACATGAATTAGTTGTTTTCGTGCTTTCCCAATTTCGTGTTTTCGTGTCAGGCAGTTGAGTCGAACCACGCCGAACTAGCGGTTGGCAGTTTCCACTTCCTTGGAGACCTGAAAAGCGGCGCGGCGCTCCGCGCGGCGGCCGTCGGGGGTCGTGATGATGAGGCGCATGGTGTAGTCGCCCTGGCGTACCTTGTCGAGCAGCACGGTACGATGACTGTGGGTGACCAGCGAGTCGGCCCGTTCCTCGTACTTGAGCGTTATGGCGGGGCGCCCGCCACCGTCACGGTGACCGACCCGGAGCTCCACGTTGTAGGGCGTGCCGGCCGGCAGCCCATAGACCTCGTAATACAGCTCCATCTCGGCATTCTGGCGATAGACGCCGGTAGGATTGAAATACACCGTGTCGCCCGAGGCGGGGAGCCAGCGCAAGTTGGCATTGCGCCAGCCCAGCACGAGCGAGCTCACCGTAAACTCCTGGCCGGTAAAGTCTCCCACCTGGATCGAGTCGGTGGGCATCACCACGCCGGCCCCCTGTTGCTGTTCCACCGCGATGCGATAGTGCAGCAGGCCGGGCGGCACCGGCAGACTTACCCGGTCCACCAGGTTCTCCCGCTCCGGCACCGGGGTCCGGCTCAGGAACATCTTGGTGGTATCGAGCGAGGCGACAGTGTGGCCGCGGGCATCGGAGACATTCACCCGGAGTCGCACCGGGTAGAGGAATCCCTCCTGGTGCGGGATGGCCTTCAGCGCCACGCCGGGGATCGCCCAGGTCACCTGGAGCAGGTTCCCCGGCTCGACGCGTCCCACGGCCATGATGTCGGTCCGCGCGATCAGCGGCTCGGCGAACTCGAGCTGGTAGCTATCGGAACGAGTCCCCACGGCGATGCTGCGCTGGCCCAGGATCCGCTCCTGGTTGCTCAGGGTGACCAGCCCGGCGCGGCCGGCGCCCTGGAGCCGGGAATACACCGGGTCGATCGCCTCGCGCGACTGGAGCAGCCGCTCGAACAACTGGCTGGTGTCCTGCTCGCCGGTCTGGACCGCGAGCGCGCCGCCGAACCCGAGCACGTCATAGAGCGACTCGACCAGCTTGTAGTCCTGCACGTCTTCCCGCGCCACGAAGTGAAAGACCAGGTCGCCTTCGGCCCGCTGGTATTTCCAGGTCTCGTTGAGCTCGATGTTGGGGATCCGGAGGTTGGCCCGCTGGCTGGGCTCGCCATGGCGGATATAGATGACGCCGCGGTCGTCGAAATCCTTGTTCCTGGAATGGAAGCGCTCGATGATGTCGTAGTGCCGCTTGGTGCTCACCAGGGCGAAGTTGCGGCGGGCGTACTGGATCCGGCGGTAGTGCTCGCGGAGCCGCTCGCCATCCTTGCGCAGGTCCGAGTGATCCTTGTCCTGCCAGAACTCCCGGAGAAAGTCGGCCCGGTCCCGTCCCTGCTTCTGGTCAAACCCGGCCATGATGCTGTCGGGCGCGATGTAGGCCAGGTCCTTCCGGTACTCGCTCACCGCCAGGCTGTCGTCCAGCGCGGCGCCTTCGTAGTAGGCGGCGTTGCCCAGCATGTCGCCCTTCACGAAGAGGGCCCGGGCCAGCTCCAGCTCGCCCAGTGCCCGGTCCGCCCGGTCCGATTCGAGGTACTTGTGAAAAGCGACGATGGCGGTGTCGATGTCGCCAATCTCCCGCTCCACGCGCCCGCGGTAGAGCTGCACGTCGGGATTCCGGGCGGCGGCGGTGGTGGCGGCAATGCGGAGCGCTTCGCGGGCGAGATCGAGCTTGATATTGATCTTCTGGCTCAACGCGGTGTTGGCCAGCTCCACCAGGCCGCGGTCAAAACTGGGATCCACCTCGGTCGCGTGCGCAAAGGCCATGGCGCTGCGGGTCAGGTGGTCCTTGCCGAACATGTTCTGCAGCCCGGCCACCAGCGCGATCTCGGGATCACCCACCCCCAGCTCGGCCAGCCCCAATCCGTACCAGCTCCAGGGCCACTGCGGCTGCAACTCGGTCGCCCAGGTGAACTCACTGGCCGCGTCCTCGTAGCGGTCTTTGCCGCCCAAGTCCCCGATCCTGAGGTTCAGCAGGCCGATCCGCATGTGGAGCACGGCGTCGTTCCGGGTCACCTTGGCCTGCTCGACCAGCCGGTGCTCCATGGCAACCAGCGGGAGGCTGTCAGTCGAGGAGAGGAGGGAGTCCTGGAAGGCGGCGAGAACGGCGCGGTCGGCTGGTTCCTGGGCCATCGCGCGGGCCGGGAACAGCAGGACCGTTGCCGCGAGGCCATGCATGACAAATCCACCACGGAGCCACGGGGACCACGTAGGCTTCACGGAGAACGGCCTCATGCAAGTGGAGAAAAACAACATGAAGAAATTGATGGAATCACCTCTGGACCGTGGTGGGCGGGTTCTTCGTGCCATCTTCGTGCTCTCCGTGGCTCCGTGGTGGATCTTCTAACTAGAAGTCCGACCCGAAGGCTATGCCAAAGGCCACTTTACCTCGCTTGGTCCGGGATCCATCCTGGAGCGGGACGGCCAGGCCGGTCCGGATTCGGAGGGGAACATCATATAAGACGCTCAAGTCCCATGTCAGTTCCACTCCGGTGCTGCTGATGTCCCGGGGCAGCCCGGCCCGGGAGGCCCTCCAGACCCTTCCATAATCATAGAAGAAATCCAGGCTCAGGCGGTCCAGCCCGTAGGGGAGGGAGCCCAGGGGCTTGGCGACCAGGGCAATGGGGAGCCGAAACTCCGCGGTTCCCACCATCGCGGTGCCGCCCCGGGTCTCCCCCGGCTGGTATCCCCGGACCGGAAACTGCCTTCCGGAGCCCACGACGATACCCGGCAGCGGCTGGTACCCGATGCCAGAGGGGCCGCCTACCCCGTAGCTCTCCCGGTCCGGCCCGCTGGAGGTCGCCAGGCCGACCCGGCCCGCCAGCACCGGATGGGCGAAGAGGCCGATCCCCTTAATGGCCTCGTACACCGCGATCCGGCCCCGCCAGTCTTCCGACCACCCGGACGTGTCGAGCCGCCAGCGCCGGCGGTAGCGGGCCGACAGGGTGATGCCGTCTTCACTGCTGATAGCCAGCGGCGGGCGCTCCAGGGTTCCTGAGCCCAAGCTCACACTGACGCCGGCGAAGGCCGGATTGATAAATGCCAGCATGGGCGACGATTCGAAGTGATCCTCCTCATAGTGCCCCGCCACCCGCAGAGCGAGCGACCGGTACCACCCGCCCCAGAGATTGGACACCCCCAGCTCGGCATCGCGCTCCCGGCTCCGGGCCGTGGCCTTGATGGGCGACGTGATGCGGCCCGCGTCCCCCCAGTCCTGGGAGAGATAGACGTCCACCGCGTGATGGGCCCAACGCTGGTACACCAGCGAGAGCACTCCATCGAGCCGAGCGCCCTTGGTACCGACACCGAGCTGAAGTCCGTAGCCCACCCGCCCCACCGGATCACTGCCCGATGTCAGGCCGCCGATAAAGGTCCCGGCCGATCCCTTGTCGAGGACCAGGGGAACGAAGTAGTGCGGCCGGAGCGCGGCCCAGGGCGCGTAGCCCCCGGTACGAACTCTGACCGGCGCGCTGACGACCATCGGACCCGGGGTGAGCGAACCGGCCGTTATTGGGGCATCGTCCAGCCGCGTGGCCAGGCCCTTGGGATCCCAGCGGATTCGTTTGAGTGCATAGCCATCCGACTCGAGCGCGGTGAAGTAGAGCCATCCATCGTGGGCCGGCACCGGCTGGGTGGCACCGGCCGCCTCCGACGTCAGGGTCAGCGTGCCACCGTCGAGATTCATCACGTGGACCTGGGGCAGACCTGACTCATCGCTCACGTAGAAGAGCAGCGACCCGTCCGGGCTCCAGGCCGGATCGGTGAGCACCTGGTTGCCTCGTGCGCTCACCAGCTCCGCCTGGCCGGTGGAACCGCGAGTAATGGAGACGATGTGGTAGCCACCACTTTCATGTTGCACCGCGAGCAGCGAGCCGGAGGGATGCATCGCGGGCGAGGCCCAGGTGGTAACCGGCGGATCCCGGGTGAGGGGAAGCATCGAATCGCCGGAGAGGATGCTGAGCCGGTTGCCGGTGCTGGTCACCTGGACGGCGACGACGCCCGAAGCTCCGGCCGCCAGGTCGGTGACCCGGGCGCCATGGGTCAACTGGGTCCAGTGACCATTCACCAGGCGATGAAGATCGGAACGATAGGTGAACGGGTCGGCCAGCTCGAGCCAGGTGGCGTAGAGCGTGTCACCGGACCAGGCGAGATCGACGTTGGCGGTAGTGCGGTAGCGTTTGAGCTGCCCGTCGGGCCGCCTTACGACGATCGCTGCCGGCTCATCTCCCCGGGCTTCGAACCAGGCCAGCGCCCCGCCGGGGGAGACGGCGGCGGTCGCCGGCCCGCGAAGCTTCGATGCCATCACCTCCGGTTGACCCTCGGGGACCTCGGCCCGCTCGATGTATTCCCGCTGCATGCTCTTCCACAGGCTGTCGCGCCGGATCCCGGAGACGGCGCCGAGCGGGTGCCCGGTGCGAAAGGGGATCCACTGGCCCGAGGTTTTCTCGATAAAGCGAGGCACCGCGGAATCGCCCGCGGCCCGGGCGACGTTGGCGAAGAAGCGGGAGCCGTAGGCATAAGCCGCGATGCCGTCGGGCCAGCGGGGCGAGAGGTAGGTCGCTTCGCCCGGCGAGAGCCACCGGTTGCCGACAGCGGCCGAGGTGAGGAGCCGGGTGTGAAAACTTCCGAACACCCGGCCCCGGCTGGTCAGCCGGCTCTCGTAATACGTCGCGAGACCCTCGGCGACCCAGGACGGCTGGTAATAGTTGGGAAAGGTGCCGGGCACTCGGCCCAGTACCGACTGCACCAGTCCCCAGGGTCCCTTCACCCGGTCCAGGTGAAAGATGTGGGTCAGCTCGTGGCTGATCAGCAGGCGGAGCCAGTCGTCGTAGTTCTGGAGATCGGGTTCGTCGGGCGGCGGAACCAGGAGGAGAACGATGCGGTTCGAAGGGAATACTCTCGCCGACCCATTGGAGAAGTCCGCCGCGTCGCTCAGGACGAGGTCTCGCAAACCTGGCGGCCGCTTGGCTACAACATTCGGCCGCGACGGCTGCATGCCATTGCGCGCGAATCGGTGGCGCGCTACGACGGTCAGCTTCCCTCCGATGAGCAGACCCTGCT
>DASYPP010000091.1:0-19042 GCA_036006525.1 Gemmatimonadales bacterium | reverse complement strand
TCCTACTTTGAACGGGCCGCTCGACGTGAGCGGTGCTCCGGCGGTGAGTTTCCAGGCCTGGAGGAACGCAATACCGTAAATGATCAGGCTGATGACTCCACCGGAACTGCCAGTGACGACCCGCACCGGCAGGCCGAGAATCTCCCAGATCAATTCTCCGATCCCGATGCCGAGGTCTCCCAGCGTCACCTGGGTGGCCTCGATCAGGAACGGCGCGTACGCAAGACTGATCCCGATATACGTCAGGACTACGGCGAGAATCTGGTAGCGCAACCCGCCCCGGTTTCCCGCCCCGCGATGAATCGCCTTTCCAACCAGATATCCCAGCAGGATCGCAATAAAGCCGATCTCCAGGTTGAACACCTTTTCGACGATGTACCACACGATGGCGCCCGCCAGCATGCCGCCGACCCCGAACAGCAGAGCCTGTGCGAACCGTTGGGGTTTCCCGGCCTCCTCGGCTGCCATGATGCTGTCCCGGCAGGAAGCGCACACGACCGCCCGCCCGATCGTGAAGTATTCGTCGGTCAGAGTCCGCTGGCAGCCGGCGCAGGTGAGTACCACCGCGCCGCCCGGCGCCGGGGTCGAAAAATCGAGCGGTTCTCCAGCCGGATTCGTCATCGGTTCTCCAGGGACAATCAGGATCCCAGCGCTCGAGCCAGTGCCTGGCGCAGGGTGGGGCATTGAAAACTGAATCCGGTTTCCTCCAGTCGCTCGGGAACGACGCGGGCGCTCCCCAGCAGCACTTCATCCACCATCTCGCGGCCGTATCGGAGGTAGAGGGCGAACCGGGGAACGGTGAGCGGGGCCGGGCGGTGCAGTTCCTGGCCGAGCAGCCGGGTGAACTCGCGGTTCTCGACCGGCTCGGGCGCCACCAGGTTGATCGGTCCCTGGAGTTCCTGGCGTTCGATAATGTGCTGCATCGCCCCGAGCACATCGTCGAGGGCGACCCAGCTCATCCACTGGTCGCCGGAGCCAAGTTTCCCTCCCAGGCCCAGCCGGAAGGGGGGGAGCATCTTTGCCAGCGCGCCGCCTTCGGGGCCCAGGACCATGCCGAGGCGCGGGTGGACGACCCGGATCCCGGCATCGCGCGCGGGCTGGGCTGCGGATTCCCAGGCCTGGGCGACCTCGGCGAGAAAGCCAGCGCCGGGGCGGCTCTTTTCGGTGAGGATCTCGTCGCCGCGGTCGCCGTAGATGCCGACCGCGGAGACCGAGATCAATAGACGGGGTTTGGACGGGAGCCCGGTCAGCGCAGTCGCCAGCAGTCCGGTGCCCCGGACTCGACTCTCCCGGATTTGCCGTTTCGCGGCGTCGGTCCACCGGGTGGCGATGTTCTGTCCGGCCAGGTGGATGACCGTGTCGATTCCGGCCAGCCTCTCGCGGTCGATCGTACCGGCATCGGGGTCCCAGCCGATCTCCCCGCCACCAGGCTGGTGGCGGACCAGCGCCAGCACCTCATTGCCCCCCTTGCGGAGGGCGATCGCCAGGTGGGAACCGAGGAACCCACTGGCGCCGGAGATTGCGATGCGCATGAAAGAACTTAGGTGGGACGGTGGGCAAGTGGGTAAGTGGGAAGCAGCCGAGTTCGTAATTCCTTACCCACTGTCCCACTTACCCTCCTTCCCACTTTTTTCAGCTGACCGTAATATCCTGCATCATCCCGTGCTCGAAGTGCGATTTGCCGTCCTTGTTGTCGGGAACGAAGCAGATCAGCCCGTAGTTGCCCGGGGTATAGTTGTTGGTGAAAAAGGCATGCTGACCCGGGCTCATCCCCGAGATGCCGTTGATCACCTCGCCCGGCGGGGGACCTTGCATGGTATTGGTCCAGCTGACAAAATCCTTGATCGTCTTGCCCGCTTGTAACCGGACGACCACCATTTCGTGCGATTGGGGCCCGGCGTTGTTGACCCGGATGGTGTGCCGGCCGGCGGTGAGGGCCGGGGCAAAGTCGAACCCGTAATCCTTGAGGGTCACCGTCACATCGGCGGCGGGTTCCGCCGCGACCGGGCCAGTGGCGGCCACCACGGTGAGCGGCCGCACCATCCCCTTCATGAAATGGGGCTTCTGGTCCGCGCCGGTAATGAAGCAGAGCATGACGTAGTTGCCGGGCTCCAGGTTCAGGGTCGCGCGGACGCTGTCACCGGGCATGGCGGCATTGGGGCCGCCCACCGCCACCAGCCAGGCGGGATGGGATTCCGGGGGCATTGCCATCATTTCCTGCATGGTGTGGGCGCTGTCGAGCCGGAACATGGAGATGTGGTGCGGCTCCGCTCCGTGGTTCACCAGGCGAATGACGTTGGGACCGGAATGGATCGTATCCGGACCGGCAAAGGCGAAATCGGTCGCCGTCACCACGATCAGCGCGGGCTGGACTTCCTGGGCAGTGGTGTCAGCCTTCTTGTCTTTCTTGGCGCAACCGATGAGGACCAAGGCGGTGGCCACAGCGGCTGCAGCTGCACGGGGGTGCATCGGTACTCCTTGATGGGGGGGCGGGGCAGAAAGCTGCACCACCCGGCCCCCCGGCGCCAGTGGTTTTCTGCGGATTCCTTACTCTTTCCGAGCCTGCAACATGATCTCAAGACGACTGGTCCTTTCGGGTCTGCTCCTGCTGGCCGAGCTGCCGGCGCTCCAGGCCCAGGTGGCGGACAGCTCTCCCTTTCGGGCGCTGGACCTCCCGGCCCCCAACGGGTACCGGACCGGGTCCGGGCGCCCGGGTCCTGACTACTGGCAGCAGCGGGCGGACTATCGGATCGAGGCGACCCTGGATCCCGGGACGAACCAGCTCCAGGGCCGTGAAACCATCCATTACACCAACAACTCTCCCTCAGCGCTTTCCTATCTCTGGCTCTTCCTGGAGCAGAACATGTGCGACCGGGGGAGCGTCACCAACCAGCTGGATCAGCCCCCCCTGGTGTTCCTGGGCTCGACCTTCGACTTCTCCTGCAAGGGGTTCGTCGGTGGCATCACCCTGGAGCAGGTGCGGGTCGGCGGGAGCGACGTGACGCCCAGGGTATTCGGCACCACGATGCGGCTCGACCTGGCCCAACCCCTGGCGTCCGGCGGCTCGGTGGACCTGGAGATTGCCTGGCGATTTCCGGTGCCCGACTACGGCGGCGGGCGAATGGGGCATGATGGCTCACTGTACGAGTTCGGACAGTGGTATCCCCGCATGGTGGTCTATGATGACGTCCGGGGCTGGAACCACGAGCCCTATATCGGGGCCGGGGAGTTCTATCTCGAGTACGGCAGCTTCGACGTGAACATCACGGTGCCGGCATCGTATGTCGTGGCGGCCACCGGCCGGCTGCAGAATGCGGACCAGGTCCTCACCGCCAGCCAACGAGACCGGCTGGCGTGGGCGGCGAAATCGGACACTGCCATCGGCATCATCCGGGCTGACGAAGCCGGAGACATCGCAAAGACCCGCCCCCCGACCAGGCAGGGCCTCTACACCTGGCACTTCACCGCTGACAGCGTCCGCGACTTCGCCTTTGCGGCGGCTCCCAATTTCCGCTGGGACGCGAGCAGCTACCACAACACCGTGATCCACACCTTTTACCGGCCCTCCGCCCCGCTCTGGACCGAAGCGAATCGCATGGTGCGCGAAGGGCTCAAGTACTACAGCGAGCAGTGGTACCCGTATCCCTGGCCCAACATGAGCAGCATCGAGGGGCCGATCGAGGGAATGGAATATCCGATGATGACCTTCGATCCGTCCGGCCCGGCGCGGATCGACCTGCAGTGGGTGCTGGCGCACGAGCTGGGCCACCAGTGGACGCCGATGATCGTGGGCTCCAACGAGCGGCTCTATCCCTGGATGGATGAGGGCTTCAACACGTTCATCGACCTGGCCAATGCCGCGAACTATTTCAGGGGAACACCTTACGGAGACTCGATCGAGGTCCACCCGCTGCACCTCTACGCCGATCACGCGATCCCCGGCCAGGAGCAGCCGCTGATCAACAACCCGGTCGAAGTGCGCGACCTGTTCTGGGGCGGATACCAGAAGCCCGCGCTGATGATGCAGATGCTACGCTACGAAGTGCTGGGCAAGGACCGGTTCGATCCCGCATTCCGGGAGTACCTCAGGACCTGGGCGTTCAAGCACCCTACGCCCGCCGATTTCTTCCGAGTCATGCGGGACGCATCCGGCATGGAGCTGGACTGGTTCTGGCGCGGCTGGGTGATGACCACCGCCCGGCTCGATCAGTCGGTGGACTCGGTCAGCTATGGCCAGGGCCGGAGCAGCATCAACCTGTCCAACCGCGGTTCCATGGTGATGCCGGCCGAACTCAGGATTCGCCATGCCGATGGGCGGGAAGAGACTGTGAAGCTGCCGGTGGAGATGTGGAACCTGGGGTCGCGGTTTACCTACCGGGTGGCTGGGAGGGTGACTCGAGTGGAAGTGGACCCGCGGCGGGCGCTGCCAGATATTCGGCGCAGCAATAACGTGTGGCCCCGGTCGAGGTGAGCCCGCGGGCGACCAGCAGGGCTGGCGTTTTCAACACGTAGGCACGTAGGACACGTAGGGCACGTAGAACTGGCTTTGGTTTACTGGGTCCCACAGTATCACTTGAATGAATAGGGTCATGCCGGGCGCATTGACGGCTCGGCGGACGCCATCGTGGAGTCTTGCTACGTTGAAATTGATCAATAGGCCTGATGCGAGATTCGTCAAGCGCAACTGACTCAACAATTGGGCCTTATGAACATCGAGGATTGTTTCAACTGACTTGATCTCGACGATGAGACAATCGGCGACAAGAAGGTCGATGCGGTACCGCCTTCCCAACCAACGGCCCTTGTAGTTGATAGGTAAGTCGACCTGGCGCTGGTAGGGTATGCCCTGGCTGTCTAGCTCAGATGCCAGACAATCTTCGTAGATACTTTCAAGCAATCCCGGTCCTAAATGGCGGTGGACTTCGATTGCAGCCCCGATGGTGTCGTAGCCGAGCTGGATCAACTCCGAGGAAATGGTCATGTGACAGCGTAACTACATCACACTACCGGCAAATAACCCGAAAACGGCACCCAGTATCATTTTTCTGCAGTTCTACGTGACCTACGTGTCCTACGTGACTACGTGTTGGAAACGGTGGTGACCGGAGGAAGCTCCCGGTCCCCCGGCGGTTCCTCGAGGGTCCCCAACCTGCGTATCTCCGGCCAAACCCGGGCGATCACGACCACCGAGACAATCGTCCCCACGCCACCCACCACGACCGATCCTACCGGTCCGATGGCCGACGCGAGCACGCCCGACTCGAAGCCTCCCAGCTCGTTGGACGTCCCGATGAACAGGCTGTTGATCGCCGCGACCCGCCCCCGGAGCTGCTCCGGGGTGCGGACCTGGACCAGCGTGGACCGGATGATGACGCTGATACCGTCCAGCGCGCCCAGCAGGACCAGCATGCAGAGTGAAAGCGGGAAACTCTTCGAGAGTCCGAACACGATGGTCGCCGCGCCGAACCCGACCACGGCGAGGAGCAGCGCCCGCCCGGCCCGCCGGAAGGGCCGGTGGGCCAGCACCAGCGCCATCAGCACCGCTCCCGCCGACGGCCCCGCCAGGAGCCAGCCCAGCCCGGCGGGACCGACGTGGAGGATGTCTTTCGCGAAGATGGGCAACAGGGTCACCGCTCCGCCCAGCAGCACGGCGAAGAGATCCAGGGTGATCGCCGCCAGCAGCACCGGCGTCCGCCGGAGGAACTTCACTCCACCGAGCAGGCCTTCGAGGGATGCCGAAGCCGTCGCACCCGAGCTGACCAGGGGGCGAACGCCGAGGAGCAGCACCAGGAAGGCCAGGGAAGTCACCGCGGCCGCGAGGAATACCGGCCACGCCCGGTGGGTGAGCCCGATCAGCAACCCGCCCAGCGCCGGCCCGATTACCGACGCCATCTGCCAGCCCGCGCTATTCCAGGTGACGGCATTGGCAAACCGGGTTGGCTCCACGATCTGGGGCAGCAGCGAGCCCTTGGCGGCGCCCTGAAACGTCCGGGCGATCCCGCCGCAGAACAGCAGGACGTAAAGCAAGGCGACCGGGCCGCGCTCCAGCGAAACGGCCGCGAGGCCGATGGAGGCGAAGGCGAACAACAGCTGCGACCACATCAACACCCGGCGCCGGGAGAAGCGGTCCGCCACGTGGCCGGCCGGCAGCGCCAGGATGATGAGAGGCAGGACTTCGACCAGGCCCACCATGCCCAGCGCAAAGGCGGAGCCGGTGCGCTCATACAGCTCCCACCCCACGGCCACGGTCTGCATCTGCATCCCCGTGGTGGAGACGAAATTGCCGCTCAGGTATTTGGGGAAGTTGGACTGGCGAAAACTGGAATACGCGTCGTGCAATCTATCTCCCGTCACCCGTCCTGGCGGCCCGCAGTTCGACCGCGTTGAGCTCGGTGCCCGCGCCCAGGAACACGAAGATTGCGATCAGCACCAGCATGGTCGCGTGGCTCTGGAAGCCGTAAACGCCCGCCACGATGGCCAGGGTCTGGCCGATGCGCGCGGCGATCCGGGTCGCGGGCAAGAGCCCGAGGCGCATGGCCAGCAGGGAACGCAGCACCCGTCCGCCGTCCATGGGAAATGCGGGAATCAGGTTAAAGAGCAGGAGGAAGACGTTCACCTGCATCAGCGCCGTAGTGATGCTGCGCCCGTCCAGCTCCAGGCTGAGCAGCGGGGGATGAAGCCCCCAGGCGCGCAGGTACCCGTAGAGCACGGCGGCGATGCCCAGGGTGACCGCGGGACCAGCCAGCGCGATCAGGAATTCCTGCCGGGGCTCGCTCGGCATCCGCTCCAGCCGGGCGACGCCGCCGATGGGCAGCAGGATCACGTCAGGGGTGCGGATCCCGAAGCGGCGCGCCATGAAGATGTGCCCGAACTCGTGCAGCACAATGCAGAGGAAAATCCCGGTCGTGAATACCAGTTCGGTTGCCAGCCCGGATGTCCCGCCCTCCTGGTAGCCCCCCAGGGCCCGGAAGGCCAGCAGAAGCAGGAAGGTGACGTGCATCTTCACGTCGGTCCCGGCAATTCGGATGATTCGATAGCTCCAGCGCATACTGAAATCTAGCAGAACGCGGTGAGGCCTGAGGTCAGGGACTGAGGACTAAGGACTAAGGACCAAGGTGGAAAGACCCGGAACTCTCAAGTCCAGTAGTGTAAAGCCCGGCAAAAGACCCAGGAACGCAAAGTCCTTAGTCCCTAGTCCTTAGTCCTTGCTCTGTGTCCTTACTGCTGCGACCAACATGATTTAGATTCTCTGCGTCCTCAGTATGGAGCAGTCCATCACCACTACCGTCCCCTCTTCGACTCCTGCCGCGCCGCCGAGCGGCACGCCGGCCAGCGCCAGCGCGCCGGCCTGGAGCCCGAAGGATTCCGAGAAGCTGTACAACATGAACGGCTGGGGCCTGGGCTTCTTCCGGGTGAACGCCGAGGGTCACGTTGGCGTCCATCCCGATGGGAATCCCAAGCGGACCCTGGATCTGTACCAGCTGGCCACCGACCTCAACGCCCAGGGCGTCGGCCTCCCGCTGCTGCTTCGCTTCTCCGACATTCTGCGGGCCCGGATCCAGAACCTGGCCGAGGCGTTCGAACACGCCATCAAGGAGTTCGACTACCAGGGGAAGTACACCACGGTCTACCCGATCAAGGTCAATCAGCAGCGTCACGTGGTGCAGGAGATCGTGGAGTTCGGCGAGCCTTACGGCGTGGGACTGGAGTGCGGCAGCAAGGGCGAGCTGCAGGCGATCCTGGGACTCTCCGAGAGCACCAACCATCTGATCATCTGTAACGGGTACAAGGACGAGGAATTCATGCGGCTGGCCCTGATGGGCCAGAAGGTGGGCCACAGCGTGATGATCGTCCTGGAGCAGCTGAACGAGCTCGAGGTGCTCCTCAAGGCGGCGGAGGCCATGGACGTGGTGCCCACCGTGGGAGTCCGGATCAAGCTCGCCACCGAAGGCGCCGGGCGCTGGGCCAAGAGCGGCGGCGAGAAATCCAAGTTCGGGCTGTCCCCGGTGGAGCTGATGAAGCTGCTGGACCGGCTGGATGAACTGGGCAAGAAGGACATCCTGAAGCTGGTGCACTTCCACCTCGGCAGCCAGATCACCGACATTCGCTACATCAAGGCGGGGCTGGAAGAGATCGGGCGTTACTACTCCGAGCTGCACCGCATGGGATTCCCCGTCAGCCACGTGGACGTGGGCGGCGGACTCGGCGTGGACTACGACGGGTCCCGCTCCACCCGCCCGGCCAGCGTGAACTACACCATGCGGGAGTATGCCAACGACGTGGTGTACGTCATCGGCACCGCGTGCCAGACCGCTGGGCTGCCCATGCCGCACCTGATCTCCGAGTCGGGCCGGGCGATCACCGCGCACCACTCGCTCCTGCTCATCAACGTGATCGATGTGGAATCGCAGACCGAGCCGGTGCCGCCACCCCTCGGGAAGAAGGCCCACCCGCTGCTCAAGGAAATGGCGGAAAACCTGGAAAGCATGGCGCTGGACCGGGCCCAGGAAGTGGCCCACGATGCCGTGTTCGCCAAGGAGCGGGCCCAGGAGCTGTTTGCCAGTGGAGTGTTGAGCCTGCCCGAGCGGGCCCAGGTGGAGCAGTTCTACCTGGCGACCCTGAACGGGCTGGCCCGGCTGATCGGTGAGGACAAGGCGTCCTACCCCGAGATCATGACGGACATCGAGTCCACCCTGGTGGATCGCTACTTCTGCAACTTCTCGCTGTTCCAGTCGCTTCCCGACAACTGGGCCATCGACCAGCTGTTCCCCATCATGCCGATCCACCGGCTGCTGGAACAGCCGGTCCGGCGGGGCACCCTGCAGGACGTCACCTGCGATTCCGACGGCAAGATCGATCGCTTCGCCGGGGGCCGGAAAGGCAAACCCTCGCTCGAGCTGCATCCCTATGACGAGACGCAGCCCTACATCCTGGGCATCTTCCTGACCGGCGCCTACCAGGAGATCCTGGGTGACCTGCACAACCTGTTCGGAGATACCAACGCCGTACACGTGCGGCTCACCGAGACCGGCTATGAAATCACCGACCTGGTCCACGGCGATACCGTCACCGAAGTATTGAACTACGTGCAGTTCCAGTCCCAGGACCTGCTCGCCACCTTCCGCCGCAAGGTGACCAGCGCTCGGGGACTGACCCGCCAGGAAGCCAATACGTTCATTGCGGACTACGTGGCGGGGCTGGAAGGGTATACCTACCTGGAGGGAGAATAGGCGCGGGATCGCAAGACAATCTCCGGCTCACGGTTTGAGGGGCAGGAGATATTGCTGGCTGGAGACCGTAGTGCCCTCCGCGGTAACCCGATCGCCTTCCTTCAAAAAGACCCTCCGGCCCTGGACCGTGATTTCAACTCGCGGCGCGCCCGCCGGAATGGAGATCTCATACACCGCAGAGATCGGCAGATTGTCGATCACCAGCCGCCTGATGTCGGAGGTGAACGTCGCCGCGCCCCCGGGCGCCCGGACCACGACGTCGCTCCCGCCGGTCAGGGTGATCCGGGCCAGGCCGCTGTCCGCGGTCCGGGTAAAAAGAATCGTGAAGTCGCCGCCCGGCGCCACCGCCACTCCGGCCGGTGCCTCATCGGGAACCGGAGGCGGCAACGGGCCGGAAGGAGCCGGGGGAGTCCCCGGGCCGGTAATCGCGGCAACGACCGCATTCACCCAACCGGGCACCGGCGACCCCGGAACGGCATACGCCACTCCGCCCAGGCCCGCCACCAGCAGGATGCCAGCGGCCCAACGACCCCAGCCGGGCTTTCGCCCCTGAGCCCGGGCGACGATGACCTCGGCCGAAACCGGGGGGCCGGGGTGATCCAGCTGCCGCAACAGGGCGTTGATGTCGTCCTGGTCGTGGGTCGGTTCATCGATACGCATTGGCGCTTTCTTCGTAGGCTTGGCGGAAAGCCCGCTGGGCCCGGGCCAGCAGAGTGCCGACACTCGCCTCGTTCAATTCCAGGGCTCCGGCGATTTCCCGGTAGCTGTAACCCTCGGCCCGGAGCAAGAGCATGCGCCGATCCCGCTCCGGCATCTGGTCGATCGTTGCCCGGACTCGCCGGCGGGATTCGTCGGCCAGCGTCGCATCCAGGGGCGAATCGGACGGATCGGCCTGCGACTGCTCGCTCCGCGCCCCGGTCAGCAACCGCAGCCGGCGGCTCCGGCTCGACTTTTCGTTCCGAAAGAGATTCATCGCCACGGTGATCACCCAGGCCGCGGTATCGTCGGGCAGCGATCCCCGGTGGTACAAGCGGACAAAGGTCTCCTGGGCCAGGTCGGCCGCCTGCTCCGGGTCGTCCGTCAGGCGATCCAGGTAGCGGTAGAGCCGGCGATAGTGTTGTTCGAACTGCTCCACGAACTGGTCGTGGAAGGGTGTCGTGTCTGGCAGGGCTCGCCCCTTTGTAGACAGGGAGCATATGAGGGAGTCGTTTATGACAGAGGAGTTCACGGAGAACTGCGACATCCAACGCAGAGTCGCAGAAATCGCAGAGACAACGCAGACAGGGGAACCTGACGTCTAGCAGTAATTATCTTGGCCCTCTGCGGAAACTCTGCGTGCTCAGCGTCTCTGCGTTGGATGTTCTC
Organism: Gemmatimonadales bacterium; assembly: GCA_036006525.1. GTDB lineage: Bacteria > Gemmatimonadota > Gemmatimonadetes > Gemmatimonadales > GWC2-71-9 > DASYPP01. Next base: position 8,447 of record DASYPP010000091.1, on the reverse strand, counting down.
CGCGCTCTCGGGCTTCTTCTCCTTAGAACTCCCAATCGATCCCGACCACCAGCGGTGAAAATGGCCGCATCTCGATAGCCACCGGCTCCCCGCTGCTGTCCCTGGTGTAGGTCAGGACGTTGTTTCGGGCCAGCAGGTTGGTCATGGTGGCGAAGAGGGCAATGGTCGCACGGTGGCTGCCCAAGCCGAAATGCCAGTGCTTGCGGGCGCCGAGGTCGAGCCGGAAGTAGCCGGGCAGGGGAGTTCCTCCGGGAGTTTCACCGCCGTAGTACGGGCTGCCGCCGAACTCGCACCCCTTGTCCCGGAGGTTGCAGGCTTCCCACTCGAAACCGCTGGCGACGATCGTCGTCCGGCGTCCCAGTGCGCCGGTCGCGCCCAATTTGATTGAAGTCGTGGCGCTGGGGAACACGACCACGCCCGCTTCGAGCAGGTGGGTCGCCCCGAAACTCGGCGCGTAGGTCAGTGCGCCTTCCCGGAACCGGACCCGCTGCAATCCGTAGCTGGCCACCAGCCCCACTCGGGGCGACGAGTAGGCCGCGGTGACCGACAACCCGGTGGCCGCGGCTGAACCGGTGGTGAAGTTGCCGAGGGTGAATGGCTCGCCTTCCGTTGGCGCCACCAGAAGCAATCCATCCGTATAGCGCCGGTAGGCCTGGAGACCCACCCGCACCCGGCTCCCCGCCTGGTAGTCCACTGCGATCACGCCCAGATCGCTCCGAGCAATGGGCACACCGTAGGCTCCCGCGCCGAGGTAGAGATCGGCGGGGAAGATGTTGCCCACCACCGACTCGGCGTTTCTCACCGACTGGGAGTACTGGTGACGACGGGAGTAGCTGGCGCGGAACGTCAAGGCTTCAACCGGACTCCATCGGAGTTGCGCGTGCGGACCCAGGCGCACCGCGGTGCCCGCCAAGGCCAGCCCGGTGCCGAGTCCCAGCTCCAGCCCGTGCGACAGCGTCCTCGTCTGGTCAACGAACAACGTACCGACGACGATGCGGGTCGCCCGGCTCGAGCGGGGTCCGTTGGCGGAATCCGGGACGATATCAAACGCGGCGTGACTGCGTTCCAGCCGAATCCCCAGCGAGGTGAGCGCGCCGGACGAGCGATGGTCCACCTGGGCCTGCAGTCCAAGGTCCCGCCGGGCCGCGGTCATGGAGATCGGTCCGCCCTGGGAGGACCAGTCGGATTGCGCCCCGCTCTCCGCGTTCCATCCCGCCAGCCGCACGCTGTAACCGGGGAAACCGCGCTGCCACTCCAGGCCCAGCGACCGGCTGTCCCACTCGAACTCGTTGCGCCCTGGTCCTGGCTGGATCTGGCTTGAACTGCGGGCCGCGGCGTCGCTCTGGTTCTGGTTGCCGTAACCCAGCAGCCGGAGCCGGCCGCCCAGCGCCGGGAGCTCGAGCTTCGCGAGCCAGTCTCCGCTCCGGCCGCCCAGGTAGGAGGACTCATCTTTTCTGGGGACCAGGTCGGTCGGTCCGGAGCGGAAGCTCACCAGGTAGCCAATGCCGCCGCCCAGCGGGCCATCGAGAGTCACCCGGGCCTGGGTGGTACTGAGACTTCCGTGGGCCCGCAACCGATAACCCGGAGTAAGGGTCGCTGCCGTGATGACTCCCGAGAGTGCTTCGGGGCCGGCGGGTGACGGGTTGGCCGAAGTCAGCTGGAGCCGGGACAAGGCGTCGGGGTTCCAGGCGCTGAAGACCCCCGGCGCATGATATGGGTTCAATACCGGAATCCCGTCCAGCATGTAGCCGGTCTGGTCCCCGGTTCCTCCGTGAATGTGGACCCCGCTCGGCGACTCGGGATCCAGCACCACTTCTCCGCCGCTCAACGCATTGAAGCCGTCCGGCTCGGCCAGCAACGGATCGTTTCGGACTGCGGCGATCGAGACCTCGCGGTCCGGGGCACCGGTGCTGTCGTTCTCCAGGTCGCGGAGCGCGATCGCGGAATGCACTTCGACGTTGGGGAGCAGGACCGGCCGCAGAACCAGGGAGACGTTGATCTCGAGCTGCCCGGAGGAAGGCACCAGCGCGTTCAGGGTACGCGGCGCGTGGCCGATGTAGCGCACCAGGATGTGCTGGGGCCCGGCGGGGACTTCAGAGAAGATGTAGCGGCCGTCGGGGTCCGTGGCGGTGGCGCGACCGATGTCGGTCAGCTCGACGATCGCGTTCGGAATGGGCTGATTGGATTCGGCGCTCCGCACCGTACCGGTCACCACGGCCCCGGAGGCCTGGATGGTAAGCAGGAAGGTCAGCGCGGAGATCATCGGTCGAAAATGCGGTGAAATTCCAATCGGAGGAAGTGATGGGTGACCGCCTCACCGCTGCAAAGCCTGAATTCGCTCCCTGGCCTGCGCGACCATGGGCTGCAGGTCAGCGTCGGCATCCCGCCATAGCTCGACAAACCGCTGATAGGCCCCGATCGCCTCCGCCTTCTTCCCTTGCCGCTCGTAGATTTCGGCTTTCCTGAGGAGTGATGGTGCCAGGAGCGGTGCATCGAACATCGAAAGATTGTCAAAGCTGCTGTACCATCGAATCGCCTCATCATTCCGGCCCGAGCGGGCAAACAATTCGGCGAGCCGGAATCGTTCCCGGGCACCACTGAAAAACGGCGAGGAACCGGCGACCAGGTAATTGGGCGCCACCCGGGGCTTGTTCAGCAAGCGGAGGGCGTCATCCCAGCGCTGTTGCCGATAGGCGACCTCCGCCCGGATCCCGTCGGAAAGGATGCCCTCCGCGGCCTGCGCCATGGCCGATCCCGGCAACGTCGGTAAGAGTCCCGCGGCCCGGTTCGCCAGGGCCGTGTCACCATTCAGCGCGCCGTAGAGGCCGTCGAGATAGGTCTTGATCTGCTGATAGCCGCCAGAGTTGGCCGTAATGAAGACACTCATCTCGGGTGTGGGCCCCGAGGCGGGCTGCCGAATACTGTCGAGCGCCGCGCGCTCCTTTTCCAGGCGAAGCTCTGACGCCGTCGGCATGGGGAGCGCCACGTAGTATGCATGAAACGCAGTGATGAGCCCGGGATCCAGGGCGACACATTGGTCCAGTTCCTGGTCAGCCGCCACCCGCTTGCCCATGCCCAGCAGCATGCTGCCCTGGATGCGACAGCCCAGCGCCTGCGCGAACCCGGAGCGCGACGGTGCGCGCAACAGGCCGGCGATCTGGTACGCGGTGGCCAGGTCTCCACCCATCATCGCGACGTCCCAGCTGGTGAGGGTCTGGGTCACCTCCGACGCCCGTCCCAGGTCGCCCAGCAACCGGGTGATCGCGGCGGTATCGTGCACCGCTGCGGCGCGCAGCATCGCCATTTCCAGCTCTTCCACCCGGGCGCCGGAGGAATCCTGGCCGCTCCGGGCCCGGATGGCGGAGATCTGGTTCACCAGGGCGGTGAGGGCAGCGGTATCGCGGTCCGCGGCTTCGACCCGGGCCAGGTGGACCAGGGGAATGATGTTGTCCGGCTCCAACGCCATCACCCGGCGCCACGGCTCCCGGGAGTCGCGAAAATCCCGGCCGTTGAGCGGTGCGTCGTGGAACAGCAATTCACCGAGCTGGAGCCAGGCCTCGACATCGTCGGGCGACGCCCCGGTAATGGTCCGATAGAGTTGTTCGGCTCGCACGAAGTTACCCGCGCGCGCGGCCTCGATCGCCTGGAGCAGCAGCCGGACCCGCTCCGGAAGGTGGGCACTCAACGCCTCCGCGCGGGCCAGCGAGCTGGTGATCAGGTCATCCTGGACCAGCCACAGCGCCGCGATTCCCAAGCGGTACCACGCCAGGGCGAATCCGGAGTCGGCGGCGACCGCGCGCTGATAGTCGAGGGCGGCCCGGTCGAAATTCCCGGTGCGCATGTCGCGCTCACCGTCGAGATAGGCCTTGAATGCGGGCAGCGATGACGTGGTGACGCTCGCCACCCGGTCCAGCGCCGCTCCCGAGGGCCCGCTGCGCTCCGCCAGCAGCTTGGCCGCCAGCGCATCCACCAACCCGAAGACGGTGTCAATCGACCCTTCGACCGACGCCTGCTCTGGAATGCCGTCCTTGTCCCGATCGTATACCCCGGCCGATAGCTGCACCCGGTTGCCCAGGATGACGACATCGCCCAGCACGAACATCCCGGCCGAGAAGCGCCCCGCGACCCGGCGGGCCTCCTCGACATTCATGGTTCCGATCTTTTCCCGCTCCAGATAGCTGAGCAGCGCCCGGGCATCCACCGTCCTGAGATCACCGGCACCATCCAGCTTGGTGCTGAGCAGGGTCACCATCCCTTCGCCCAACTGCAGCGTGTCGTTGCCTCGCACGGTGAACGGCAGGACGGCGATGGCCGACGGCGAGGCCGGCCCGCCCACGTGAAACCGCCGCCAGAGCAGCGCGCCCGCCGCGAAGGCGAGTGCTACCAGCGCGAGCGCGGCCACCATCAGTCCCCGCCGGGGACGCGGCGGGGCGTAGGGCACTGCCACTGGCGTCGTTCCGGTGTGCAGCGCGAGGGCAAAGTCCGCGGCCGTCGTATAGCGCTCGTCCGGCGTCTTGGCCATGCCCTTCTGCAGGGCGGCATCGACGTTGGGGGGGACCTCGGGGCGGGCACGGCTGATCGACGGAGGGGGCTCGAGCAGATGCTGGCGCAGCATCGACGAGACGGTGTTGCCGGTGAACGGCGTGGCGCCGGCCAGCATTTCGTAGCCGACGACCGCCAGGCTGTAGAGGTCGCTTCGGCCGTCGAGGTTTTTCCCGTCAATCTGCTCCGGGCTCATGTAGGCCGGAGTCCCGACCGCGAGCCCCGCCTCGGTGAGCGTGCTCGGCGCGTCCAGCCGCGCGTCGCTCAGCGCGCGCCCGATCCCGAAATCGGCGACCAGGGCATGGCCCGACTCGATCAGGATGTTTTCCGGCTTGATATCCCGGTGCACTACGCCGTGCTGATGGGCGTAGTCCAGGGCGTCGGCGATCTGGCCGGTCAGGTGGACCATATCGCTCAGGGACATGGGCCCGCGGTCCAGCAGCTGGCGCAGGGTGTCGCCCCGGACCAGGGGCATGATGTAGTACAGCAGCCCCTCGGCCTCGCCGGAATCGAACAGCTGGAGAATGTGGGGGTGGTGCAGGTTGGCGGCGATGCGGATTTCGCGCAGGAACCGTTCGCTGCCCAGGCTGGCGGCGAGTTCCTGGCGCAGGACCTTGATGGCGACTTCGCGGCCATGCTTGAGGTCGCGGGCCCGGTAGACCATGGCCATCCCGCCGGTCCCGAGCAGGCCGCCGATCTCGTAGCGCTCTCCCAGGGCGATCTTGAGGAGTGGAGCGAGGTCGCTCATGCCGGGGATGGTCGGGGCTACTTGCGCTGGTCGATCGGAACGTACGGCCGCGCATCGGCCCCGATGTAGATCTGCCGGGGTCGGGCGATCTTCTGGTCCTTGTCGAGCAGCATCTCCTCCCATTGGGCCAGCCACCCCGGTGTCCGCCCGATCGCGAAGAGCACGGTGAAGTAGTCGGTCGGGTAACCCATGGCCTGGTAGATGAGGCCGGAGTAAAAGTCCACGTTCGGGTAGAGTTTCCGCTTGATGAAGTACTCGTCCTGCAACGCGATCCGCTCCAGCTCCAGGGCGATCTCCAGCTTGGGATTGAGCCCGGTGACCGCGAACACCTCGTCCGCCACCCGTTTGATCAGCTTGGCCCGCGGGTCGTAGGACTTGTAGACCCGGTGGCCGAACCCCATGAGCCGGCCGTCACCGGTTTTCACCTTGTCGATGAAGGCGGGGACGTTCTTCTTGCTGCCGATCTCGTCCAGCATCCGGAGCACCGCCTCGTTGGCGCCGCCGTGCAGCGGCCCGTAGAGTGCCGCGATACCGGTCGAAATCGCCGAGAAGGGATCTACCTCCGAGGACCCGACCGCCCGTACCGCGCTGGTCGAGCAGTTCTGCTCGTGGTCGGCGTGCAGGATGAGAAGGATCTCGAGCGCCCGCTGGAGTACCGGGTTGCCCTGGTGCTGCGCGCCGATCGAGAAGGTCATGTTGACGAAGTTGGCGATGTAGCTCAGATCGTTCCGGGGGAATTCATAGGGCAGGCCCCGCGAGTGCCGGAACGCGAACGCCGCGATGGTGGGGATCTTGGCCAGCAGCCGCACCCGCTGGATATAGCGGTTCTGGGGATCGTGAATGTCCTTGGCGTCCGGGTAGAAGGTACTGAGAGCGCCCACCACGCCGAGCAGCATGCCCATGGGATGGGCATCGTAGCGGAACCCTTCCAGGAATTTGATGACGTTGGTGTGGACGTAGGTGTGGTAGGTGATCTCGTTCACCCACTCGTCCAGCTCCTGCTGGTTGGGCAACTCGCCTTCACAGAGCAGCCAGGCCACTTCCAGGAAGCTGGCCTTGTCCGCCAGCTCCTCGATCGGGTAGCCGCGATAGCGGAGGATTCCCTTGTCGCCGTCGATGAAGGTGATCGCGCTCCGGCAGGCGGCGGTATTCATGAACGCCGGGTCATAGGTCATGAGCCCGAAGTCCTCCTCCGACGCCTTGATCTGGCGAAGGTCCATCGCCTTGATGGTGCCTTCCGAGATGGGTACCTCGTAGGCCTTGCCGGTGCGATTGTCGGTGATCGAGAGAGAGTCTTTAGCCACGATGGGGACCTTGCAACGCTGGGTGGGTCGGATCGCCTGGACGAGCAGAATATAGATGCGTCTATATTCTCCAGCCATGTCTCTCACTCCCGAGTCCCGGGCCCGCGGATGCCTGCTCGGGATGGCCGCAGGCAATGCGCTGGGACTGGTGGCCGAGGGCGCCGAGTGGGCGGAGACCCCGGCGTCCCCCTACGGCGCCGACGTCGCGCTGGCCCTCATCGAGGCCGAGGAGCTGCTCCAGCCGGAATTCGACCTCCAGCGCCTCGCCCATCGCTGGGTGGACTGGAGTCGCCGGGACGGCCGCGGGATCGACGACTGGACCCGGACCGCGCTCGACCACATCGCCGAGTTCGATGGCCCCCCGGAGGCCATCTCGGGCCCGCCCGGCAACGGCGGCCTCGCTCCCACCATCCCCGTCGCCCTGGCCACCGCTTCCCAGCCCGAGAACCTGGTGAACGGTTCGTTCCACCTGGGATACCTGCTGCATCCCGACCAGCGCTGCGGCTGGAGCGCGGTGGCGGTGAACGCCACTATCGCCTGCTTCCTCCAGGGCATCACCGATTTCATCCCCGAAGTGATCGAGGTCCTCAAGAAGAACAGCGCCCCGGACGACCTGATTGCGGCGGTGCGCCGGGTGCCGCTGGAAAAGCGCGAGGCGCTCCCGGTCACCGGCCCCGAAGGGAACCTGGCGGTGAGTGCGGTCGAGATCGGGCTCTGGTTCGCCCGGAACGAGCCGCGACTGGAACGCGGGATCACCTGGCTGGTCGCTGCAGGGGGGGACGCCGTCACCAACGGGGCCATCGCCGGCGCGCTGCTCGGCGCCCGTGATGGTGAGGGTGCGATTCCGGTCGAATGGACGAACCGGATTCCCGGCGCGGACCGGATCCGGGAATTGGCCAACCGCCTGGTCGGGGGATCGACCGCTACAGAATCGTGAGCGGGGGACCGGCCTTCGTCAGGAAGAACTGAGCCGCCGCGCTCCGGGCGGGGAATTGCTTGTTGTACTCCCGTCTCCACTCGTCGAGGAAGCCGGTGGCTCCCTCCTCTTCGACCAGGGCCCACACGCTGCCGCCGAATCCCGCACCAAATGCCGACGCCGCCCTGGCTCCCGCCACCTTGGCCTTCCGGACCAGCGCCCTCGTCTCGTGAATCTGGTTACCGAGCAGCCGCTCGGCGAGCATCTGGGACAACTCGACCGTGGCCCCCAGTGCGTTCAGGTCTCCCATCCGGAGGGCGTGTGCCGCGTCGGGGACCAGGACGGTGGCCTCCAGCATCATCTGCTCAAAACGGCCCAGCAGCTCTCCCGGCTCGAACTCTCCGCCGGAGTCTTCCGTTAGCCGGCGGCGAATCCGGCTTTCCTGTTCCGGGTCCCGGCGCACCGCCGCGAACAGGGCGGTCCCCCCGGTGATTTCCTGGGCGATGCTGAGAATTCGGCGGGCTACCCGGGCCAGCCGGTTGAACCCTTCGCGGGCGGGTCCGGTTTTCTCGGCGGTCACCCCGCTGGTCGCCACGGCGAAGAGGTATCCGGGAGGCAGGGGCAACGAATCCTCGCGACGCAGCGGGGTATAGGCGAACTGCACCAGCCGGCCCGGCTCGCTCAGCAGAATCGCCGCGTGATCCTGGCTGCCACCCAGGGTTCCCACCCCGGCATCGCCCGCCAGCGGGCCGTAGTCCCGGCCGTTCTCGATGCAGCTGGCGTATTCGGCTTGCCGCTCCGGCGTGGAGAGCCCCGAATTGTCCAGCTGGTTGAGGCGGGAGAGGATGACATAGCAACCGGTGACGAGAGCGCTGGAGCTGCTCAATCCCGCCGCCCTCGGCAGGTCGCTGCCGAAGGCGATGTCGGCGCCGGTGCG
>DASYPP010000090.1:0-2983 GCA_036006525.1 Gemmatimonadales bacterium | reverse complement strand
GCGGCCGGGCTGGACCGCGACTAGCCAAATCGTTACGGTCGCAACGCGGACGTTTCGGCGTCGAACAGATCCAACGGAGGCACCGCCATGGGCACGATCACCACCACCGATGGCACGGAGATCTTCTACAAGGACTGGGGCTTAGGCCAGCCGATCGTCTTCAGCCACGGCTGGCCGCTTTCGGCCGACGACTGGGACACCCAGATGCTGTTCTTCGGCCAGCACGGCTACCGGGTCATCGCCCATGACCGGCGCGGGCACGGGCGCTCCACGCAGACCAGCGACGGCCACGACATGGATCACTACGCCGATGACCGTGCGCCGCGAACGCGACTGGAGGTGGCGATGTAGAAGATCGCGCTGATGGTTGCGGTGCTGCACTGGTGATGGAGGTAGGGCCCTCCGGATTCGCTCTGCAGGGAGAGAGTCCAAACCGCCGTCAGTTGCTGCGGTGAATGAGCCGTGGTGGTGAGCGTGACGGAAAAGGCGCAGGGGATGCGTCAGGTGAGAACCGGGAAGGCGAACGTGAGTGAACCACTGCTGACGTGTCGAAAGCGTAGCGGCGACATCGAAACCAGGGTCCAGTTGTTGCCCTGGGATAAGTCTGGCGGGTGCCTGCTTATTGGCCAGATGGTGTCCGGCATGAAGGTGGCGCGAGCCCGGTTCAGGCGCCAGTGCGGAACGCGGGAACGCCTCGCCCCGATGCCACCGGCCGGGTGTTGGACCGGCTGGCGAAAGGGAGAAGCCCAAGCAGCGGAAACTGTGAGGGCCAGAGTACCGATGCGGGGCAGGCGGGCGGACCGTCTCGTAGTAGTGATGACGCCCGGTAATGCGGGCCGAGCGAAGGGGACGGGTCGCCCTGGCTCGTTCGGCGGTCAACCGGCGATGCCGGGAGGAGCTGGGTGAGCGAGCCGAAGCAGCAGGACAAGCCGTTTCAGATCTCCAAGTGGAAGGTCTGGGAAGCGTACGAGAGGGTGAAGGCGAACAAGGGCGCGGCGGGCGTCGATGAGCAGTCGATCTGCGAGTTCGAGGCGGACCGGGACCGGAATCTGTACAAGATCTGGAACCGGATGAGCTCGGGCTCGTACTTCCCGCCGCCGGTGAAAGCGGTGGAGATCCCGAAAGCAGGAGGCAAAGGGGTTCGTTTGCTCGGCGTGCCGACCGTGGCCGACCGGGTTGCCCAGACGGTGGCACGGCTGTATCTGGAGCCGCAGGTGGAGCCCATGTTTCACCCGGACTCCTATGGCTACCGGCCGGGCAAGTCGGCGCTGGGCGCGGTCGCGGCGTGCCGGCGGCGGTGCTGGCGGGCGGACTGGGTGATCGATTTGGACATCCGGGCGTTCTTCGACACCGTTCCCTGGGACCTCGTGCTCAAGGCGGTCGCCCATCACATCGCACCGGACCAGAGGTGGATCTTGCTGTATGTGGAGCGGTGGCTCAAAGCGCCGCTCCAGCGGGCGGATGGCACGCTGGTGGCCCGGGATCGCGGGACCCCACAGGGCTCGGCGATCTCACCGTTGATCGCCAACCTGTTCATGCATTACGCGTTCGACGCCTGGATAGCCCGCCAGTTCCCGGCGGTCAGGTTCGAGCGGTACTGCGATGACGCGGTGGTGCACTGCGCCAGCGAGCAGCAAGCCCGCCATGTGCGGGAGGCCATCGCTGGCCGCCTCGCGGAAGTGGGCCTGGAACTGCACCCGCAGAAGACGAAGATCGTCTACTGCAAGGACGCGGACCGCACCGGCTCGCACGAGCACGAGAAGTTCACGTTCTTGGGGTATGAGTTCCGGCCCCGGCTGGCCAAGAACAGGCACGGCAAGCATTTCGTGTCGTTCCTGCCCGCGGTCAGCCCGGAGGCGATGAAGGCCATGGGAGCCGAAATCCGCTCCTGGCACTGGGCCAAGCGCAGTGACAAGTCCCTCGGCGACCTCGCACTGATGTTCAACAGCGTGGTGCAAGGGTGGATCAACTACTACGGGCGCTTCTACCGCTCCCGGTTGCTCTACTTCCTCCGCAGGCTCAACCGGCACCTGACGCGGTGGGCCTGCCGGAAATACAAACGGCTCAAACGCCGGGAACGCCGCGCGATGGCATGGCTGGCCGAGATCGCCCAGCGATCTCCCCACCTGTTCGCGCACTGGCGGCTCGGCGCACGTCCTGACGGCTGGGCGATGGGAGCCGGATAAGCCGAGAGGCTTACGTCCGGTTCTGCGAGCGGCGGGGGGTGAGACTCCCCCCGCCGACTCTCCTCGTGATCCACTGCGACAGCCAGGCCCAGGCCCGCCAGCTTCGGGCTGTGGTCGCCGAGCGGCTCCAGGCATTGGGCCTGGAGCTTCACCCCCAGAAGACCCGGATCGTGTTCTGCAAGGACTCGAACCGGCCCGGGACAGCCGAGCACGTCAGCTTCGACTTCCTCGGGTTCACCTTCCGGGGCCGCCTGCTCAAAGGCAAGCACGGGCACTTTACTGGGTTCGTGCCCGCCGTCAGCGCCAAGGCGCGCAAGGCGATCGGCCAGAAGATCAGGGCCTGGCATCTCAACCGCCGCAGCTGGGCGGACCTGTCCAGCCTGGCCGCCGACATCAACCCAGTGGTCAGAGGCTGGATCAACTACTACGGAGTCTTCTACCGCTCCAAGTTGCGCTTCCTGGCATGGCGTATCAACGAGCGCATCGTCCGATGGGCCATGCAGAAATACAAGCGATTCCGGCGACACGCCGCCCGGGCCTTCACCTGGCTGGTGCGAGTACACCAACACCATCCGGCTCTGTTCGTCCACTGGCAGCTCGCCCCACCACTTCGAGGCCGACCCGTGGGAGCCGGATGACGGGAGACTGTCACGTCCGGTTCTGAGAGAGCCGGGGGGTGCAATTCCCCCCGGCTACTCGCCCGGCTGGGAATCACGCCGGCGGCGCGTGCGGCCGCGTGCAGATCGCCTGATTGAGAATCCACGTACGGCATTGCGGTTTGCCGTACCGTCGTGAGG
>DASYPP010000089.1:0-51804 GCA_036006525.1 Gemmatimonadales bacterium | reverse complement strand
ATGCGCCGCCCCCCATCGGTCTCACCCAAGGGAGTCATGGAGGTCGATTGGGCCTTCTTCGGCGAGATCTGCCGGGCCCTGGCCCTCCGGGTGGCCCGGGAATATCAGCCTGAGGTCGTGCTGGGCGTCGCCAAGGCGGGGGTGATCCCCGGCGTGGTGGTGGCCTCGATCCTCCAGTGTGAATTCACTTCCATGAACATCACCCGGCAGAGCGAAGGCCAGGCGCCGGTCCTGGTGGCCGGCCCGCCGGCGACCATTTCAGGGCGGCGGGTCCTGATCGTGGACGAAACCTGCGACTCGGGGGCGACGCTCCGCCTCGCCCTCAACGAAGTGCGGGCCAAGCGTCCGGCCGAGGTGAAGACCGCGGTCTCGTTCAAGACCGGCGACTACAACCCCGACTACCACGCCTTCGAGACCGACAGCTTCATCATCCTTCCCTGGGACCGCGAGATCATCCAGAATGGCGAAGTCATCATCCGCCCCGATTACGCTGCCCGCCTGAAAGCCAGCCAACCGTGAGAAGTGAGAAGTCAGAAGTGAGAAGGGTAGCCTCGGGGGCCCTTCCCTTACATCGGGCTTCCTTCTCACTTCTCACCTCTTACCTCTCACAGCACTGGCAATGAAGAACCGACTCCGGGACGCGCTGAAGATTTCGCGCGCCGACTATACCGAGATTCGCCTGGAACGCTCCTGGACCAGCGCCGTTGCCTTCCGGGGCCACCGGCTGGAAGGCGCCAATGCCAGCCTCGATGCCGGCGGCTTCGTCCGCTGCCTCAACAAGGGGTACGGCTGGGGCGTCGCCAGCTTCACCAGCGTGGACCGGCTTTCCGCCATGGTCTCCCGGGCCCACGAGATGTCGCTGGCAGTGCGGCTGAATGAGCCGATCGCCCTGGCGCCGGTACCGGTCCGCGAGGACGACGTGCGGCTCGACCTCGATGGTGACGTGCGGGGCATTTCCCTCGAGGCGAAGAAGAAGCTGCTGGAGGGACTGAATGACCTGATGCTGGGCTATGACCGCCGGGTCGTGGACACCCAGGCGGCCTATCGGGACGAGGTGACCGAGTACTGGTTCGCCAGCTCGGATGGCACCCTGCTCTACGAGTTGCGCCCCGAAGTGACCCTGAGCGCCGTCGCGACCGCTCGGGAAGAAGGCGGCATCGAGCGGGCCCTGGAGTCCATCGGGCTTCGGCGGGGCTGGAACTCGGTGCAGCACCACGAGGAAGAATTCCTCACCGCCGCGCGGCGGGCGGTGGAACTGCTCAAGGCGCCCAGGGTACGGGGCGGCCGCTATCCGGTGGTGCTGGACTCCAAGCTGGCCGGCGTGTTCGTCCACGAGGCTTTCGGTCACTTGAGCGAAGCCGACTTCGTGTACGAGAATCCCCAGGCCCGGGAGATGATGCGGCTGGGCCGCCGCTTCGGCTCCGAGCTGCTGACCATCGGCGACGACGGAAGCGCCGCGGGACTCCGCGGCACCCTGCCCTACGACGACGAGGGCACTCCCACCCAGAATACCACCCTGATCCAGAACGGCGTGCTGGTCGGCCGGCTCCACTCCCGGGAGACCGCCGCCCGGATGGGCGAGTCGGCAACCGGCAACGCGCGCGCCCTGTCCTTCCGGCATGCGCCCATCGTGCGGATGACCAACACCTACATCGCCAGCGGCAAGGGGACTCGCGAGGACCTGCTCTCCGGCATCGAGCTCGGCGTCTACGCCTGCGACGCGCTGGGTGGCCAGACGTACCTGGAGGATTTCTCCTTCACGGCCGGCTACGGCTACATGATTCGCAAGGGCAAGATCGCCGAGATGGTGCGGGACGTGACCCTGGCCGGAAACCTCTTCCACACGCTCGACGGGGTGGACGCGATTGCGGGAGACTTTCACTGGAACCAGATGGGCGGCGGCTGCGGCAAGGGCTTCCAGGTTCCCCTGCCGGTGACCGAAGGCGCACCCCACATCCGGATTCGAGACGTGGCAATCGGCGGAGACGCCGGATGATCTCCGAGCTGCTGGAGCGGGTCCATGGCCGGACCAGCGCCGCCGACGTGGTGCTCAAGACCGACGAGACGGTGAGCCTCGCCTTCGAAGCCGGCCGGCTCAAGTCCAGTTCCTACGCGCAGGAACGGGGCGTCAATCTCCGGGTCGTGGTGGACGGGCGCATGGGTTTCGCCGGCAGCACCGCGGACGACGTCGATGCCCTCGTCGCGTCCGCCTTTGCCTCCGCCAGCGTCGGCGAACCGGTGGTGCTGGCCCTGCCGGGTCCCGAACCGGTGCCCCAGGTGCTCACCCACTATCCCCGCGCCGCCGCGGCGTCGATCGCCCGACTGGCTGACCTGGGCAAGCTGGTCCTCGCCCGGCTGACCCGGGACGGCAGCCAGGTCAGCGTGAACGTCGAGCGCTCGCTCGGCTCGGTCCGGGTCGCCAACAGCAACGGCGCCGACACCAACTACGATGTCAGCACCGTGAGCCTGTCGGCGGAGTTGACCCGGGTGCGGGGAGACGACGTCCTCATTGTCTCCGATCATATCGCCGGCGCCGACCTGCCGGCGGAGACCGAGCTTGAAGCGATGGTGGACTGGATGCTCCAGCGGGTAGACTGGGCCGACCGGGGCGCCGAGGCGCCGTCGGGGGCGCTGCCGGTCTGCTTCACACCGTCGGGCACGTCGGTGCTGCTGGCCCCGCTCCAGCTCGCCATGCAGGGCAAGTCGGTGCTCCAGGGTGTCTCGCCCATGGGCGACAAGAAAGGAAAGGTCGTCTTCGATTCGGCGTTCACCCTGGTGGACGATCCCCTGCTCGATGGCCGGAGCGGCTCGCGCCCCTTCGATGACGAGGCGGTGCCGTCGCGCCGGCTGCCGCTGATCGACCAGGGCCGAGTCGCCGGATTTGTCTACGACCTGGAGACCGCCGGCCGGGCCAGGGTGGCGGCCACCGGTCACGCGCGGCGCAGTACCTTCGGCAAGCCGCAGGCGGCGTACTCCAACCTCTCCATCGCGCCCGGCGCGCTCACCTTTCCCGAGCTGCTGGCCCAGATCCGCGACGGGCTGCTGGTGGACGAACTACTCGGCGTCGGGCAGGGGAACGTGATCGGGGGTGCCTTCTCCCATCCGGTGGCGCTGGCCTACCGGGTCATCAACGGCGAAGTAGCGGGGCGGGTGAAAGATGCCGCGGTGGCGGGTACCGTCTACGAGCTGCTCAAGCGGATCGCGGGAATCGGCAAGGACCTGCGGTGGATGGGGAGCGTCGGCGTCCCGGCGATGGTGCTGGAGGGGGTGGCGGTGACGGGGAAATGAATCGGGTTCGCCGTGCCGTCTCCGACGAGGATATTGCGCGCTGTTACCCCGTGCTGCATCAGCTCCGACCTGATCTCGAGCCGGGACAACTCGTCCCCGCGGTGCGCCGGATGGAGCCGCATGGCTTCTGCCTGGTGTATCTCGAGGATGCCGGCCTCGTTCGGGCCGTTGCCGGATATCGAATCACGGAAATGTTCCGCACCGGCGCCATGCTGGAGATCGACGACCTGGTCACCGACGCTGCGGCCCGCTCCACGGGCTGTGGACGCGCCCTTTTCGCCTGGCTGCTCGCGGAGGCGCGAACTCACGGCTGTCGTGTGGTTGAGCTGGATTCAGCGGTCCATCGTGAGGAGGCACATCGGTTTTATTCGCGCGAAGGCATGCACGTCCTGGGCTACCACTTCAGTCTCGCCGTTTCGCCCGAGGCGTCCGGCCCCTAGCCCTTCCTAGTCTCCCGGCCCTGACTTGTTCTTCCCCTGTTGCTGGCCCGCGGTGTCCACCGTGTCCTGGCCAAGCCCCGCGTCGCGCAGCACCTGCTGGAAACGAGCGACCACGCTTTGAAAATGCAGCGAGTCAGACAGGTTCTGCGATTCCTGGGGGTCCTGGACCCGGTCGAACAGCTCGGGTTTTCCCGAGGAATGGGCGATGAAATGCCAGTTCCCCTCAACCAGCGATTCCGATTCGCCCGTCTCCACCGTTCGGAATCCCTTGGGCCGATTGCGATTGCGTATTTCCGACAGGACCGGTCCCGGCCGGCCCGGAACCGGTTGCAGCAGGGAGGCGCCCGGAAAGGTGCCCCGGGCCAGTCCCGCCCGATCTGCGATGGTGGCCGGAATGTCGGTCGCACTGACCGGCTGCCCAACCACCATGCCGGGCTCAACCGGCCCGACATCCCGGATGATCAGCGGAACGTGAATTTCCTGTTCATACAGGCTCTGGCCATGGCTCATGATGCCATGCTCGCCGAAGTGCTCCCCATGATCCGCCACCACGATAAGCAGCGTGTGTTCCAGCAGATGACGGGCCCGCAGGCTATCGATGAACGCGCCGATGGCGCGGTCCATGGCGAAGAGCGATTCGTCGTAGAGAGCAATCTTTTCCGCTATGATGGCGGGAGGCGGGACCGATTGATCTTCATTAAAGGCCCCGATCTCCAGGCTCTTGAACCGGCGCCGGTCCCGGACGCTGCCAAAGTGTCCCTCAAAGCCCTTGGCCGGCTTGTACGGCTGATGCACGTCGTTGTAGTTGGCGAACGCGAAGAACGGGCGTCCCTTCACCCCGTCGATCCAGCGGAGCATCTCACCGTTGATCTGCGCGGCCCGGCGCCGGCCCGGGATATCGTTGTTGCTGGAAAACCATTCAATCGCGGGGAAGAGAATCAGCCGGCCGAACACGGTCCGATTGGCGGCATCCGCCAGGTTCCTGAAGTAGTCCTCGTAGTGAATGAATCCCCGGTTGAGCCCGGTGCTCCGGCCGGTCCAGTAGAGGTTTGAAACAAAACCGCCGGTGGCGTAGCCGGCCTTCTGCAGCTCCTCGGCCAGCGTGGGATAGCGCCGGTCCAGGTTCCACAAGGTACGGCTTCCCGCGCCGTGTTCCCGCAGCGATCGCCCGGTCATCATGGACGCGTGCGAGGGGAGTGTCCAGGGCGCGGCGGAGTAGGCCTGCTCAAAGCGCACACTCTGGAGGGCGAGGCTATCGAGATACGGAGTGGTTAGCCGGCCATAGCCATAGGAGGAGAGATGGTCGGCCCGTTCGGTATCCATGACCAGGAGGATGACGTTGGGCTGGTTCGGGCTCGCCACGGGGAGCTTCCTCAGGATCCACGCCTCCCGGGCGTAGAACGCGCCCACCAGTCCGACGCCACCCAGGAGGACGATGGTGACCAGCACGGGGAAGGTCCGCTGGGTCAGCCGGTGAAAGGACTCCTGGTGGCGTTTCAGGTACCGGAAGAAAACCACCGCGGCGGCAATCCCGAGGATCTGCGATGTGGTCTTGGAGAATACCTGTCCGTCGAGCATGGCGAGGCAGAATCCCGATAGCCCGACCAGGGCCGAGAGCCAGAACCGCTCCCAGTTGAGCCGCGGCAACAACCGGGCGGCGATGGCAACCGGGAGGGTACCGATAAGGAAAAGCAGGGCATAGAAGATCGGCGCCACCACCAGGATTGGCGCCGAGTTGCCGTTGTGCCAGGTCAACGCGCCAGGAATGCGCGAGAGCCCGAAGGCGAGCAGACCCTCCGCGATGCCGTAAACCAGGCCGCACCAGAGTGCCGACCGAAGCACGCTCGGGTTTCGATTGAGTGGTGTCGTCACGTGTTTGGGCCGCGGAATGGTTCGGAACGAATCCGAACGGCAAGGTCGCCGTCGGTCGAGCGCGGGGCTGTGATCCTGCTCACGAGTAACCTGTTCGGTACCCTGGAGTTGGTCACTTGAACCAACCCGGCTCGAAGGTCTTCGCCAGCCAGATAATCACCAGGACCAGCAGTCCGCCCAGCACCAGCCAAAGATACTCCCACGCCAGGTCGCGCGCCCGCCAGGCCAGCACCCCGAAGGGCCGGCCGTCCCGGAAGCGGGGCACCTGACGAAGGTGGCGCGGCAGCCGTCGGTCCACCAGCCGGCCCACCTTCCAGCCGCTCCACATCATCGCCACCAGCAGCCCGGTGCCCGCCCCGATGCCCAGCCAGAGGCCCGGTGAGATTCTTCGAGGAATGACCTGCGGCTGATACTCCCGCACGAAAAACGCCAGTGCCAATCCGATGGCTCCGGCGACGATGAGTTCCAGGATTTCCCGCATGAAGCGCATGGGGTTCTTCGCCGGGTCTCTACGCTAGTGAGTGACGCAGGTGACAACAATCTCCTCGCGGCGGACGCGGTGTAACGCGGTGGCCGCGGCAAAAACACCCGGATTGTTGTTGATGATTGTAATGCAGGTGCTGTTCACCGCGTTCACCGCGGATCACCGCGGCCTTCGCGAGGAGCAGTTGCAAGGCTGGAATCGCCGCACCAAGGTCACCCCTCGATGCCGAGCGCCTGCTGGTAGCTCATCCCCTGGTTCATCCGCTCGTACAGGCCATGGAGCGTCTCGGGGGAGCCGCCGAGGAACCGGCACCGGCTGTCGCCGCGGGAGCGGCATTCCACTTCCATGACGCCGACCAGGCCACCGGAGAGACGGCCCAGGAAATCGGCCAGCATGCCGCAGGAGAAATGACAGGATGGATACTGCGCTTCGCTATCCGGCGTCGCTTCGGCCCAGTCGGCTGAATCCAGGCAGATCGCCGCCTGGGCGATCTGGTCGGGAACCAGGGTGCCCCAGCCGCATTCATGAAAGAACCCCGACATCGCTTCGCCCAGGAACTGCACGTCCAGATCCGATGGCCGCTCCACGAAGTAGGTCGCTGCCACCCATTCACTGAAGGCGTTGAACACGCCTTCGCCGCTGGCGAAGCCGGCTTCCTGGAGATAGGTCGCGCTCTGTACCCCGGTGCCACGCTCGAGACTGACACGAAGCTGATGCAGGGCGGTATGGCTGAGGACGAGACAGCGATGGGGAATGAGGAGCGCCGCGGCGTTCATCGATGGTCGGGGAAAGGGTATGCCAAGCTACAGGGTTCGCTGCACAAGGCGCAAGAGATGGGCCTCGTCGATGACCGGAACGCCCAGCTCCTTCGCCTTCTCCAGCTTGCTTCCTGCCGCTTCGCCCGCCAGCAGGGCGTCGGTTTTCTTGCTGACGCTGCCGGCCACGCGCCCGCCGGCCTGCTCGATCAGCCGGGTGGCCTCGCCCCGGGACAGCGTGGGCAGGGTGCCGGTGATGACATAGGTCTTGCCCGCCAGCGGCCCCTCGCTCCCGGCCGCGTTCGGCTCCGTCATGGTAAGACCCAGGGCAGCCAGGTCGGCAACCAGCGCCCGGTTATCGGGGTTGTGGAAGAAGCTCACCACCGCGTCCGCGATCACTTCGCCGACGCCGGCCACTCCACTGATAGTCGCGACATCCGCCGCCCGGAGCCGGTCCATGCTTCCGAAGTGGCGGGCCAGGAGCGCGGCCACCGTCTTGCCGACGTGCCGGATGCCCAGTCCGAACAGCAGGATGGACAGGGGCTGCGCCTTGCTCGCCGCGATGGCCTGCACCAGCTGGGTGGCCGATTGCTTGGCGAACCGCTCCAGCTTCACCAGTTGGTCGACCTCCAGGCGATAGAGATCGGCCACCGTCCGGATCAGGCCCGAGTCGAGCAGCTGGCGAACCCGCTCGTAGCCCAGCCCCCGGATGTCCATCGCGTCCCGCGAGGCAAAATGGACCAGCCCCTCGAGGATCCGGCCGGGGCAGGTGGCGTTGGGGCAGTAGCGCATCGCCTCGTCAGGCAGCTTCTCGACCGGGGTGCCGCAGGCTGGGCAGGTATCCGGCATCTGGAACGGTTTGGCCCCCCGTTCCCGGTCCCGGAGGGGGCCGATCACCTGGGGGATCACCTCGCCGGCCCGGATGATCTCCACCCAGTCGCCCTCCCGGATGTCCTTCTGCGCGATCAGGTCTTCATTGTGAAGGGTGGCATTGCTGACGGTGACCCCGCCGATCTCCACCGGCTCCAGCAGCGCCCAGGGATTGAGCGCTCCGGTCCGTCCCACGTTGACCCGGATCTCCTTGACCCGGGTGATCGCCACCTCGGGCGCGAATTTCCGCGCGATCGCCCAGCGCGGCTCCCGCCCGCCCACGATGCCGAGGTCCTGGTGCAGGCGCAGGCTGTCCACCTTGACCACGATCCCATCGGCGCCAAAGGGCAGGGTCGGGAGCAGCTTCTCATATTCGGCGATCCGCCGGTTTACCCCCTCCATGTCGGTGAGCCTGGCCCGGTGCTTCTCGACCTGGAAACCCCATGAATCGAGCAGGTCGAGTATTTCCCATTGGCTATCGGCCTTGATCTGGCCTTTGAGCGGCTCCACGTGAAAGGCGAACATCCTGAGTCGGCGTTTCCTGGTGATGGTAGGATCGAGCTGGCGGAGGCTCCCGGCGACAGCGTTGCGCGGATTGGCGAAGAGCGGCTCACCCTCCTGTTCCCGGCTTTGGTTGACCAGAGCGAACGCCGCGAGGCTGAAATACACCTCGCCCCGCACTTCCATCAGCTCCGGGAATCCTTTTCCCTTGAGCGCGAGGGGGATGTCCTGAATGGTCTTGAGATTGGTCGTGATGTCTTCGCCGACGATCCCGTTGCCCCGGGTTGCTCCCCGGGTGAAGCGACCGCCCTCATAGGTCAGGCTCACCGCCGCGCCGTCGATTTTGACCTCGGTGGTGTACCCCGCCTTTCTCACCTCGGACGCCAGCCGTGCATTGCGCTCCTCCCAGGCTGCCAGTTCCTCAGGGCTGAACGCATTGGCAAGGGAAAACATCGGAGAACGGTGAGTCTGCTTGGGCAGGACGCTGGCGGGAGCGGCGCCGACCCGGTGGGTTGGACTGTCAGCGGTGACGAGGTCGGGGTGTTGCCGCTCCAGATCCTGCAGCTCCCGGAACAGGCGGTCATATTCGGCGTCGCTGATTTCCGGGGCGTCCTGGACGTAGTACGCCACGTTGGCCCGTTCGATCTGCTGACGGAGCTGCTCCACTCGTTCAGTAGGCTTCATGGATCAATTGCACGTTGGTCACATGACAAAATTCACCACGGAGTCACGGGGATCACGAAGGCTGCACGGAGATTTATTGGTGCTTTCTCCGTGCCATCTCCGTGTACTTCGTGGCTCCGTGGTGAATTGGTTCTCGGCGTTCTCAGCGGCCGGCGGCTTCCTGGCTGATGACCGTCATTGCGACTCCCACCATGCGGTCCAGCTCCTCGGCGCTCGCCTTCGCCAGCACCCCTTCACCCCAGGGGCCGTCCTTCTCGGCGAATTCATCGAGCAGCCGGCGCATGAAGCCGATCAGCGCCGCCTGTTCCCGCTCGCGCGCCCGGTTGGCGGGGTTCTCGCCCCGGCGCTCCTGCAGCCGCTCGAAGCGGTGCGCGTTGCGGAGCGCCTTCGCCGTGAGATTCGCCACGACCTGGCAGAAGCGGACGTCGGAATCGGAAAACGTGGGACCGTCCCGGAAGGTGCGGAGGAAAATTGCGCCGATGGGCACACCCCGCCACGTGATCGGTACGACGGTAATGGACTTCACCTTGCGATGGTTCAGGGCGCCGCGGATATGCTGGAGGCTGGTGTCGCTGGCGGCGTCGGGGATGAACACGGTCTGGCCCGATTGCAGCGCCTTGCGCAACTCGGGATAGCGATCGAGGTCGACGACGTAGTTCCGAATGCTGGGGTCCTCGAAGCTCGCCACCAGCCGCACCGTGCGGCCGCCGCGTTCGGACAGGAAGATCGAGCAGCGGTCCAGCCCGAACGCCTCGCCCAGCTTCCGCGCAATGGACTGCACGATGTCGGTGAAGTGGAGCGATGCCGCGATCTCCTGGAGGATCTCGATAATAGCCAGGAGGTGCCGGCGTTCATGCTCCAGGGCCGCAATACGAGCGTTCAGCCGCTCAATCTCGTCCTGCGATGATGGCGAGGTGACGGAGGTCATAGGCCCGTAGTGGAGAAAGGATAGTAATAAGATAGTACCTGAACCCCGCCAAGCGGTATAACTTGGCTGGGTCCGCCGCTGGAATCACCGGGAGGGGATATGGTCGACGATGAATTCACTTTGGACGAGGACCTGGCCGAGGAGCCGCTCGCGGCCGGGCATGGCAAGCGGAATTTTTTTATGGGGCTGGCGCTGGGTGCCGTGCTGGGGGCCGGTGTCGCGCTCCTGTTCGCGCCCGACCGCGGGGTGAACACCAGGAAACGCCTGGGCCGGCGGTTACGCCATTTGCGGGACCAGTCCGGGGACACGGTGTCGGAGCTGAAGGATCGCCTGGGCCGGGAGCTGAGACGGATGAAGAAGCGGATCGGTTGACCTCAGTCGGAATCCTGCTTTCCCTCGATGCGGCTGAGTAACCGGAGGGCGCTTTCCTTATATCGCGGGTCCATCACGTCCTTCAGGGGCAGGGTGGCGATCACCTCGAGCTGTTGCCGGGCCTCGCTGTAGCGCTTGCGATCGATATAGATCTCGGCCAGGTCGAGGTGGTGCTGGATGATGGTTGGGTCGATTTCGACCGCGCGTTTCATGAACTCGATCGCGTGTTCCCACGATGCCTGGCTGAACACCGCCCCGCCCAGGAAGCTCTTCGCGAAGAACCGGGTGAGCCCCGACAGCCGCATGACTTCCGCGTTCCACCGGCCCAGGACGTGATAGGCGCCATCGTGGTTGGGCCGGAGCTCGATCGCCCGCAGGGCTTCGTTGCGAATCTCGGTCGCCCGCCGCACCCGCTCCCGCTTGCCCTTGGTGAGAGAAGCCCGGCCCACCGCGACGGCCAGGATGAAATGCCCGTCGGCGTCGTCCGGATTCGCCTCGACCGCCGTTCGCGCGTACCTTTCCGCCAACGCATACATACTGTCGCGCGAGGCGCTTTTTTCCGCGTCCGGCGTCTGCTTGCCGACATCGATCGCGGCCATGGCGCCCCGCCAGTTGGCTTCGTAGCTGGTGGAATCCTCCGCCAGCGCGGCCTGGAAGTGGATGAGCGCCGCCCGCGGATCCCGGGCGTCAAAGGCGGCCCGCCCCATCGCGATATGATCGGGCGCCTGCGCGACGGTGATCGCGGGAAGCGCGCAGAGTCCAAGAAAAACACTCAGGAATTTCATATGCTCGTTGCCAGCCTCATTGAACGCAAGCGGGACGGAAAACCGCTGACCGCCGACGAGTGGTCTGAACTGGTGACGGAGTACACGGCAGGTCGTGTGCCGGATTACCAGGTCTCCGCGCTGCTCATGGCGGTCCTCTGGCGGGGCATGGAGTCCTCCGAGCTGGACGCCCTTACCCAGGCGTTGCTTGACTCCGGTGACAGGCTTCACTTCGAGGGCTTCGTCAAGCCTCTGGTGGACAAACACTCCACCGGCGGCGTGGGGGACAAGGTCTCCATCGTGCTGGTCCCGGTGGTCGCGGCCTGCGGCGTAGCGGTGCCCATGATGTCGGGCCGCGGGCTCGGTCACACCGGTGGAACCGCGGACAAGCTCGAATCCATCCCGGGGTTCCGCACCGGTCTCTCCCTGGAAGAGGCCGGTCGCCAGGTGCGCTCGCTCGGCTGCGCCATGTTGCGCCAGACCGGCGAGATCACTCCGGCCGATGGCAAGCTCTACGCTTTGCGCGACGTCACCGCCACGGTCGAATCCATTCCGCTGATCGCCGCCAGCATCATGTCCAAGAAGCTGGCCGAAGGACTCGGCGGCCTGGTACTCGACGTGAAGACCGGAAGCGGCGCCTTTCTTCCCGGGCTGGACCAGGCCCTCGAACTGGCCAGGACCATGATCCAGTTGGGCGAGCGAAACGGCTGTCCGAGCGTTGCCCTGCTCACCGCCATGGACCGGCCGTTGGGCCGCGCGCTCGGCAACGCGCTCGAAATCGAGGAGTCCATCCTGGCCCTCCAGGGGCGGGGGCCCGCCGACGTCATGGCCGTCACCCTCGCCCTGGGGGACGAGATGCTGGTGCTGGCCGGCGTCGCCCGCGACCGCGGGGCGGCGCGCCGGGCCCAGGAGGAAGCTATCACCTCGGGCGCCGCGCTGGAAATGTTCGGGCGGATGGTCGAGGCCCAGGGTGGCGATCGGCGCATCGTGGATGACCCTTCACTGCTCCCCCAGGCCCGCGCCGTCGAGATCTACCGCGCGCCCGATGCCGGGGTAGTGAGCCGGGTGGAACCGCGGCTGATCGGGCGCGCCATCGTCGAGCTGGGCGGTGGCCGCCGTGCCCTCGACGACGCCATCGATCACTCGGTGGGTTTCGTGATCACCGTCAAGCCGGGCGAAACGGTGAGCGAAGGCGAACCGATCGCGTCGGTGTTCGCCCGGGACAAGGCGGGCATCGATGCCGCATTCCGCGCCTTGAGCCATGCCATCGTGATTGGCGGGGAGCTGGATGCCTTGCCCCTCATCAGCCACCGGGTCACCGCGCAAGGCGTGGAGGTGTTGCCATGATGCTGGGTGGTCTCCTCCTGCTGGTCGTCATGGCGGCCGGACTGCTCTGGCTGCTCCGGGGGGATCCGTCGGGCGACGCGAAGACGCCCGGCCCGGAGGACGATTGGGACCGCGCCGAGCTGGAGCAGGCCGAGCGCGACGTGCGCGACCGCAACAGCATGGCGAAGCCGGACGACGAGGAGCCGGGTGATGATTGGGGGCCCGGGGCCGCCAAACGGTGAGCCTGGCAGGGCTTGAGAGTCTGCCCTGGATTGTTCGACCAGTTAATGGGTGCTTTGCGGCTTCGCGCCTTTGCGTTGGCAGTTGGGTCAGGAGGAGACAAAGTGCGTCGTTCAACTCGGCTGTTCTGGCGGGCGCTGCACCTGCACTGTCCCCATTGCGACAGCGGCAACCTGTTTCGTTCCTGGTTCCGGATGCGGGCGTATTGTCCGGCATGCGGTCTGCCGCTGGAGCGGGAGGCCGGCGCCCAGGTCGGCTCCTACATGTTCAGTATCATCGTCGCGGAATTGGTGTTCGCGCTGGTACTCGGCATCCTGCTGCTGCTCACCTGGCCCCACCCGCCCTGGGCGATTATCGAGGCCGGGATGATCGGGCTGATGGTGGTCCTGCCGCTGCTCTTCTATCCGTTCTCCAAGACCCTGTTTCTCGCGCTCGATCTCTGGGTGCGCCCGCCCAGCCGGGACGAATTGTCCTGAATCTCAACCGGCCGGGGGCTGTCGTCTTCCGGTTCACCCGCTTGGCCAGACCGAGTGAGATTCTCATCTGCAACATCCAACAACGCAGAGGCGCGGAGTCCGCCGAGATTTCGCAGAGCATGACACATGTCCAATCGGTTCTAGCTCAGCGTATCCTCGGCGTGCTCGGCGGCTCGGTGTTGAAGCGCTCCGTAATGAGGGGTGGCAAGGTGGCAACGCCCAGCCCGACCAATTGATCAGGCGCCTGCCGCCGGCCGGAGCGCCCGCCCGGTGCCAGCGCCCCGACGCTCACCGTCGCGCAGGACCACGCTCCCGTTCACCAGCACCACCGATATGCCGACCGGATACTGGAACGGCTGCTCGAAAGTGGCGCGGTCCGCTACCGTGGCGGGATCGAAGATCACCACGTCTGCCGCCGCGCCGGTCATCAACCGGCCCCGGTCGGCCAGCCGCGTCCGCGCCGCCGGGAAGCCCGACATCTTGCTGATCGCCTGGCCCAGTGTGAGCGCCTTCCGTTCCCGCACGTAGCGCCCGAGCACTCGCGGAAAGGTGCCCAGTCCGCGCGGATGCGGGCTGCCCCGCCGGGTCGGACCCTCGATCGCGTAGCTGCCGCCGTCGGAGCAGACCATGCCCAGGGGATGGGCCAGGATCCGGGCCAGGTTGTCCTCGCTCATCGCAAAGCCGACCATGCCCACGTTGGCCTTGCTCCGCCGGATCAATCCCACGGTCATCTCGTAGGGATCCATGCCCGCGGCCTGGCTGTAGCTGCCCAGCCGCTTTCCTTCCGCGTTCCGGTCCTCGTCCGCCCGCACACTGGTGATCATCACGTTGTCCCAGCCGCCCAGCAATTCCACCTTGGCCAGCGTCTCGCTGCGAATCCGGCCGGCTACGGTGGAATCGCTGAGTCGCCCCAGGAACCCGTCGGCCCCGCCGTCCCGGCTCCATACCGGGAACAGATTGCTGAGCCCGGTCTGGTAGGCGATGTAGGGATAGCGGTCGAACGCGACGTCGAGGCCGGCCGCGCGGGCGGCCTCGATCCGCGCGAACGCCTGGTCCAGCTTGCCCCAGTTGCGGGGTCCCTGGGTCTTGAGATGGGATATCTGCAGTGGGCAGCCGGCTCCCTGGGCCACCGCGATCGCTTCATCGATCGCTTCGAGCACCCGGTCGTCCTCGTTCCGCATGTGGGTAGCGTAGGCCAGCCGGCGCTGCGCCAGCGGGCGGCACAGCGCAATCAACTCGTCCCGTGACGCGAAAGCGCCCGGCGTGTATTCGAGGCCCGAGGACGCGCCGCAGGCTCCGGCCGCGAGCGCCGTCTCGACCAGCGCCGTCATTCGCGCGATCTCGTCCGCCGTAGCCGGGCGATTGTCCTCGCCCACCACCGCGCCGCGAACGCTGCCCAGTCCAACCATTGAGGCGACGTTGACCGACGGCGCCAGCCGCTCGATCGCGGCCAGCGGATCGGTGGTCGAGTCTCCGTCCTGCCCCACGATGATCGTCGTGATCCCCTGGCGGATCAGGGATTCGGCCCGCGGGTCCTGGTCCAGGTTCGAGTCGCCATGGGAGTGGATATCGATGAACCCGGGTGCCACGGCCAGGCCGCGGGCATCCAGCTCTTCGGTTCCCCGTTCCGCGATCCGCTCGGCGATCGCGGCGATGCGGTCACCGGTAATGCCCAGGTCCATTTCGTGGCCCGTGAAGTCCCTCCCGTTGAAAACCGTACCGCCGCGAATGACCAGGTCGTAGGCGCGCCGGCGGGGAAGGAAAGTGGGAAGGGCGGTAAGGGAGAGGAGACCGAGACCAGTGGACTGCACAAACTCGCGACGTGATTTCATGGGCTCCGTTCCGGGCTGAAACAATGGTTACGTCAACCTCGTAGACCAATCCACGCTCTAATCGCTCCCCTCACCGAACGCACTGCATGCGCCGCTTCCTCCCGTTCCTGTTTGGCTTCGCGCTTCTTGCCCTGACGGCGCCCAGGGCTTCGGCCCAGGACCCGCAATCCCAATTGTGGGACGCTTCGATGAGCGGGGACACCGCCGCCATCAGCCAGGCTCTCGCCGCCGGAGCAAAGATCGACTCTTTGGATACCCGCCGCAATCAGAACGGACGCTTCGCCCTCAACTGGGCGGCGTGGTACAACCGGGCCGCCGCGGTCCAGCTGCTGATCGACAAGGGTGCGCCCCTGGAGGCGGAGAACCGCACCGGGTTTACGGCGCTTCACCACTCGGCCGAGGCGGGCTCTCTCAATGCGGCCCGGATTCTCCTGGCCAACGGGGCCGATCCGGCGCATGACAACACCGAGGGAATGACGCCCGCAGCAACCGCACGG
Source organism: Gemmatimonadales bacterium (assembly GCA_036006525.1). GTDB lineage: Bacteria > Gemmatimonadota > Gemmatimonadetes > Gemmatimonadales > GWC2-71-9 > DASYPP01. The sequence goes on along the minus strand of DASYPP010000089.1, from coordinate 36,475 downwards.
GCCAACCTTCATGTCGATGTGGCCGAGCTGATCGAAGCGGCCGTGCGAGGGATCCGACCCGTCAAAGAGTAGGGGCGCACCGCGTGCGCCCAGGTGCGAAGGAACGCCGACCAGGGTATGTTACAGGAGTATATATCACGGCGAACCTCCCGTTCGGGAAATCGGTCGCAGTTCCTTCCGGCCGCCCACGCAGGTCTATCCCGCCAAAAAACATGAAAAGCACTCTCCAGGCCCTCCTCCTGGCCCTGCACCAGCATTTACCCGAGTCCTCCTTCGATGTGCGCTTCTGGGACGGCCAGACCGAGCACTATGGCAACGGTACCCGCCAGTTCACCCTGATCATCAGGACCGAGGCGGCTGCCCGCCGCATCTTCAGCGATGGCACCCTCGGATTCGGCGAGGAGTACATGGCAGGGAACCTCGAGGTGGAAGGGGATCTCCGGGGCCTGCTCCGGTTCGGCTTCGATCCGGCCTTCTCCAAGCTCAAGCTGTCCTTCGGCAACAAGCTCAAGGTTCTGGCCGGCTTCCTCCGCTATCGCCAGACGCTGAACAAGGCGCGGACCAACATCTCCGCCGGCTACGACCACGGGAACGAGTTCTACAAGCTTTTTCTCGACAGGAGCATGACCTACACCTGCGCCTATTTCAAGCGCGAGGATGACACCATCGAGCAGGCCCAGGATCAGAAACACGATCACATCTGCAAGAAGCTCCTGCTCCGCGAGGGGGAGACCCTGGTGGACATTGGTTGCGGGTTCGGTGCCATGATGTTCTACGCCGCCGAGCACTACGGCGCCATCGTGACCGGCTGCACCCTGTCCCGAAAGCAGTACGAGTACATCAGCGACCAGATCGAGGAGCGTGGGTTGCAACGGCAGGTCAAGGTCCACTTCATCGACTACCGGGACATGACCGGTTCCTTCGACAAGTTCGTCAGCATCGGGATGATCGAGCATGTCGGCCGGGAATTCCACCCGCTCTATTTCCAGAAAGCGAAACAGCTGTTGAAGCCGGGCGGTGTCGGCGTGTTGCACATGGTGGGAAAGGACGCCCGAATTCCCGCCGACCTCTGGCTCAAGCGCTATCTGTTCCCCGGCCTGGAGTGTCCGTTCATCGGCGACATCTTCGGCGAGATGGGTAAGGTGGGTTTCGTCCCGGTGGACCTGGAGAACCTGCGGCTGCACTACTCCAGGACCCTGGACTGGTGGGCGCGGCGGTTCGAAGAAAACGTGGACAAGATCCGGGCGCTATCCGGCCAGAACGGGGGCATGGTGTACGACGAGCCCTTCATCCGGATGTGGCGGTTCTACCTGAACGCCTGCCTCCTCGGTCTGCGCTACGGGACCGACCGGCTGTACCAGACGACCTTCACCAACGGGATCAACAATTCGTACCCGATCACCCGGGATCATCTGTACGTCGAGCCCCGCGTCGCCATGGAGGCCCGCCCCATGGTCGAGCGCCGGGGGCGGATCCCGCACGGGGCCCCTATCGTTTCTTGAGGATCACCGCCCAGTTCCCGACGAAGTCCGAGGGGACATAGACCAGCGCGTCGTACTGCCGGTACCCCGGGGCGGTAATTCTCAGGTCGAATTCTCCGAGGCCAATCCGCTCAAAGGCGTAAAAGCCGTGTTCGTCGGTCTTCATGGAATAGACCACCGACGTGTCGGGCGGCACGTGCCGCAGTTGCACCGTGGCGGTCGGCTGTTTGTCCACGTAGGCCACACCTTCAAAAGCAACCCAGCCGTTCAGGGAGGCTCGGCCGGACTGGGCATGGGCCAGGCCGGGGAGGACCAGCAGGGTCAGTGCGAGCAGTGTTCTGGTCATGATTCAATCTCCTCGAGATCTGCACATTTCTGAACCCCGGGCCCCGGGCATGCCGTCAAGCTTGCGGTCAGAAGGCCATCATGGCAAGATCAGGTCCCCATTCATCCCAGGTTTCCTCTATGCGAATGACAAGATTCCTCGCCGGTGCCGGGCTCCTGAGCCTGCTCGCCGGCCCGGTCTCGGCCCAGATGGCGACCACGAGTGCGATGCCGGAGTCGTACCGGCAAGTGCAGCTGAATGCCCTCGAGCTGCAGCGCCACGTGCTCCTGGCCATGGCGGATTCGATGCCGGAGCAGTTCTATCGCGACAAGGTGACGCCGATCCAGCGCGATTTCGCCCAGCAGATCGAGCACGCGGCCGGATCGATGGTGTACATCGTGACGTCAGTCATGAAGGCAGCACCACCGGCCCACGCCGACACCGCGGCCTACCTCAACAGCAAGGCCGGGCTCAAGGGCTTCATCAACAGCACCTATGACTGGGCCGCCAACGTGCTGAAGACCCAGACGCCGGCCCAGCGGGAAGCGATGGCGACCCTGTTCGGGAAGTCGATGCCGACCTGGCAGGTCTGGGATGAGATCCACCAGCACACATTCTGGACCGCGGGGCAGGTGGTGGCCAACTTCCGGAAGCACGGGATGGCGCCTCCGGGATTCGGCTTCTTCTAAAGACAGGACTGAGGACCAAGGACTAAGGACTCAGGACCGGTCCTTAGTCCTTGGTCAGTTCCTGCTGTTGCAGTTCACCGTGGCCTCCGCGCTCCTCCGCGGCCTCCGCGAGGAGCTGTTGCCGGGCTCACGGCGCCACGAGTTTCGGAATCACGAAGTAATTATCATCCACCTTGAATCCCGCTGAGTTGGTCAGGTGCAGCTGGGCCGTCTGCCAGGCCTCCGTCGGATGAAGCACGCTCCAACCTGAATCGGCCAGCATCGCTTTGATCGGCATGTCAAAGCCGGGGACCACGTCGCTCCATCGGTAGGACAGCGTGCTGCCTGCAATCTTGAATTCGAAAACCGGAACCTTGGTGGTCGTGAGATACTGCTGGAAGACCTTGCTCAGGTCGACCCCCGCCTGCTGGCTGATATAGTCCTCGATCTGCTTGCCGGTCACCACCTGGTGCCAGAAGGTCCGGTTCATCCCCCGGAGAATGCCCCGCCACTTCTCGTCGTCGCCCACGATCTGCCGGATCGTGTGCAACATCTCCCCGCCCTTGGGGTACATGTCGCCCGATCCCTGGGCGTTGACTCCATACCAGGGCGGGACGATCGGCCGGTCGTTACGTACCCCACGCCGGTTCCCGATGACGTACTGCGCGCCCGCTTCCTTCCCGAACAGGCACTCGGCATAAATCCCCTCGGCATAATTCGCGAAGCTCTCGTGCACCCACATGTCGGCCAGGTCCCGGGTGGTCATGTTGTTGCCGAACCACTCGTGGGCGCTCTCGTGCACGATGATGAAGTCAAACTTGAGACCCAGCCCGGTACCCGACGCGTCCCGGCCCTGGTACCCGTTGGCATACCGGTTCCCGTACGCCACGGCGCTCTGATGCTCCATTCCGTTGTTGGAGACTTCCACCAGCTTGTAGCCGTCCTCGTACCAGGGATAGGGGCCGAACCAGTGCTCAAAGCACTGGAGCATGCTCCTGGCCTGAGGGAACTGGCGTTGTGCGGCTTCGAGATGGTAGTCCAGCGGGTAGTAATCCATGGTGAGGGGGCCGCGTTCGCCATGGTAGATATCGCTGAAGTGAGCGTAGTGCCCCGCCGCGACCGCGATCGCGTAGTTGTTGATCGGGTTGGTGACCGCCCATTCCCACGTGGTGGTGCCGTTTCCGTGCGGGGCCACGCCCCGGAGTCGCCCGTTGCCGACATAGACCAGCGAATCGGGCACCGTCGCCCGGACCCGCTGGCTGTCCGGCTCGTCGGCCTGGGTGTCCTTGTTGGGCCACCAGACGCTGGCTCCCATGCCCTGGTCGGTGGTCACCACCCAGGTCCGGCCCAGGCTGTCCGCGCCCCAGGTGAATCCTCCCTGCCAGGGCGGCCGCTTCGCGACCTGGGGCTGGCCATGGTAGTAGACCGTGATGGTGCGGAGCCGGGTCCGGCTCGGCACCGCCGGGGCCGCCAGGGTAACGAACCAGGCGCGGCCATCCCGTCGAACCGGCAGGTGCCGCCCCTCGGCCACCATGCTGTCTACCACCAGCGGCTCCATGAGATCGATCTGCAGCAGTCGCCCCGGCCGGACCGCGCGGTAGGTGATCGCGTTGGAGCCGCGGATGCTGCTGTCGGCCGGGTTGATCGTGACCTGGAGGTCGTAGAAGGTCACGTCCCACCAGGAGCGGCCCACCGTCGCGTAGGAACCACGCAGGGTATCGGCGTGGGAGAAGGCCGAATCCTGGGCCGCAGCCGAGGCGCAGGGAATGAGCAGGACCAACAGGAGGAAGCGTCGCATTTATGTCGACCGGTTAAGGTGTGAAGGCGCGCACAGCGTGCGCGCGCGGCCATAGGCGCCCCAAAATAACGCCCAGCAATACCGCCCAGACCAGCGCACTCTGGGCCAGGCCATGGCTGAGCGGGAGAATACCCGTGGTCGCTACCATCAGCCCGATGGCCATTCCGGCCTGCACCCGCGGGGGGGACAGCCGTTCGCCGGTGAGGTCACCGGTGGAGGTGACCTGCTGGGTGCGAACGATCACCAAAACGAATACCGCCGCGACGCCGCCCAGCGCCCAGGGCAACCACGGTGTCTCGATCGGTTCGACCGGATTCCACGACACGCCGGTGGGAATCGTCACCAGCGATGCGATGCCCAGGCAGGCAACCACGAAGACCCACTGCCACCGAAGCACCGGCACCAGGATAGCATCGAGCGCAAACGCGACTGCCGCCACTACGGCCGGGAGCGGATTTCGATTCGAATAGATCGTCCACCCCAGCAACAGGACGATCGCCGCCGATTCAACCGGCCGGGCCGGAATCCCGACCGATCGATTGAGGATACGCACCAGGGTAATGGTAAGAAATACCAGCATTACGCTGGTATGGGGGACCCAAAGGAAGATGCTGTACGCCAGCGCCATGCTCACGAATGCCGCGGGATTGTCGTCCGGCGCCAGCTCCCGGGCCAGCGCCCAGGCGACAAACGCGGTGCCGGCGCCGCCCAGGGCCGTGAGCAGGAGATGCCAGTCGTGCACGCCGCGAAGGAACCCGACTCCGGCCGCCACCAGCCCGGCGATGGGAAGGATGATGATGACGGCCCGGTTGGTGGGATAACTCGGGTCGAGCGGGCGAGCGAGGCAGGAGCGGTGCGAATTCATGCAGCACCGAGAGTACTGCCTGAACATCAGGTCCGCCAGTGCGAAACTGGTTCAGGACGATTACGATCCTTGCCATGATCCGTCTCCCGATTCTCATGTTCCTCGCAAGTGTGGCGACAGTCGGCGGCGTCCTGGCCCAGGCAACAGCCTGCCCAGGCCGGCCGGTCGAGTCGATTCTCCGCCGCGCCGACTCGCTCCAGCTTTCCCCCGGCTTCGCTGTCGCGGTGGTGTGCGGGGATTCGATCGCTTACGTCAGGGGATTTGGCACCGCGGACCTTGCAACGGGTCGCGTTGTCACCGGGGACACGCCCTTCTATATCGCTTCCACATCGAAGGCGCTGACGGCGCTCGCGATCGCCCGACTCGCCATGGAGGGCAAGCTCGATCTCGACGCGCCGCTTTCCCGCTACCTCCCCTCACTCAAACTCAAACCGCCGCTCTCCGCCGACTCGATCACCCTGCGCAGCATGCTCAGCATGACCTGGGGCGTCGCCGACGGGCCGGTCGATTTCCGGATGTCGTATACCGGCGAGGGAAGCCGGGCGGAGCTGCTGAAGTTGTTGGAGACTCATGGCGCCCGGGAAACCGGCCACGCGTTCGCCTATTCCAACCTGCCGTACCAGATCCTGGGGCTCATGCTGGAGGAGAAGTTCGGCCAGTCGTGGAAGGACATTGTGGGGGAAACGGTGCTGCAGCCTATCGGCATGCGAAACACCACGGCGCGGCGCGCGCCGGGCGATACCGGCGTGATCGCGATGCCGCATCAGGCGACGGCGGAAGGGTTCCGCCGCATTCACCTGGGTAAGGAAGATGGCAACCTGCACCCCGCAGGCGGGCATTTCAGCAGCGCCCGCGACCTGGCCCGGCTCCTGGTCGTCGAGCTGAATGATGGCAAGATCGGGGGCCGCCAGGTCGAGCCCGCCGCCGCGATCCAGGAAAGCCAGCGGCGGCAATCGACCCAGGACCGCATGGCCAGCGTCATCCATCGCCACGCGTGGGGGCTGGGCTGGGACATCGGTACGCTCTATGGCGACACCATCCTGCACCGGCCCGGTGGTTTTGCCGGGTACCAGTCGCACATCTCGTTCATGCCGCGCCGGCGGATGGGCGTGGTCGTCCTGGCCAATGGGGGCAGCATGTCATCGGCACTGGTGGACCTGCTGCTCGGCGGGATCTACGATCCCGTGCTGGGCAGCGCGGCCGGTGCGGCCCGTCTTGATTCGACGATGACAGCCGCCGCGTTTCAGGCCGCCCAGGAGCGGCGGCGCATCGCCGCCGACCTCGCCCGCCGAGCGGCGCGTCAGCAGCCGTTGCCGCACCCACTGGAGTCGTACGCGGGGACCTATGTCAATCCGGAAAGCGGCCGTGTTGTCTGGTCGGTCGAGGGAGGCAGCCTGGTCGTGCGGATGGGTGCCGCGCTGGGCGAAGCCGAGGTCTACGATGCCACCGCTAACCGGTTTCGGGTCGAGATCGCGGGATCGGGGACCGTGGCCGGCTTCCGGTTCGAGACCGGGACCGGACGCGCGGCGGCGGTGAGTATGCTGGGAACCGAGTTCGTGAGAGTCGGGCCTTGACCAAGAACCGGCTGGAAGCTTTCAGCGACGGCGTGATCGCGATCCTCATCACCATCCTGGTCCTGGAATTGAGGATTCCGCACGGTACCGACTGGGTCGCGCTGAAGCCCCTGCTACCGGTGTTCCTGACCTACGTGCTGAGTTTCGTGTACCTGGCGATCTACTGGAACAACCATCACCACATGTTGCACATGACCGACCAGGTCAACGGCCGGATCCTCTGGGCTAACATGCACCTCCTGTTCTGGCTTTCGCTGATTCCGTTCGTGACCGGCTGGATGGGGGAGAATCACTTCGCGCCGCTTCCGACCGCGCTCTACGGGGTCGTGCTGCTACTGGCCGCGATTGCCTACACTATCCTGGCCCAGAGCATTATCGCCCACCAGGGGGAGGGCTCAAAGCTGCGCATGGCGATTGGAAGCGACCGCAAGGGCTGGGTGTCCATCGTGCTTTACGCGCTGGCGATACCTCTCGCCTTCGTTAACCAGTGGGTATCCGATGGCATCTACGTGACGGTGGCCCTGATCTGGCTGATCCCCGACCGCCGGATCGAGGCCACGCTGCATAACCAGGAACGCTAGTCGCGGACTCTGGTCACCGGTTTGGCCGGCGGAACGGCATCAACCCCGTCCAGGATTCCTCCCCGCGCGACCAATTGGGCCGCCAGTACGGTCTGGATAACGCTGGTGATGTTGTTGGTCGTCTGCTCCGGCGCTCCGGTGCCGCCCCCCGCGATGGTCACCAGCTTGGCGTCGGAGAGCGCGTTGGCGATCACCGGGGCGATCTGGGGCAGCATTTCGATCTGGCGATATCTGAAGTAGCTCTCTCCTCCCGCCTGGATCGCTTCGTTCACTTTCCGGATACTCTCGGCCGTGGCATCGGCAATCCGGCGGATCCGGATGGCCTCCGCATCGGCGGACGCCTCGGCCTCCAGGCGGACCCGCGCCGCATCCGCCTTCGCCTGGGCGATCTGGGTGGCATCCAGCTCCGCCTCGCGTTGCACGCCCGCGGCTTCCTGCCGCTTGGCTTCCGCCTGTGCGATCAGCGCGGCATTCGCCGCCTTGGTCTGCTCCAACTCGCGCTGCTTGTCGGAGATGGCGCGTTCCGCGTCGAGCTGCGCCTCCTTCGCCCTCCGGGTCTGCATCGCGGCGACGATCTCCGCGTTGGCCTGGGCTTCCGCGGCGGACTGGCGGCGCCGCGCGTCGGCCACCTCGGACTGCACCACCTTGATATTGAGCGAATTGAAAATGAGGCCCAGATCGGTCAGCTCCCGGGAGCAGGCCTTCCGGATGATGACCGCCAGCGGGTCATCCTCGTCTTCGATGACATCCCCGCTGGGCACAGGAACACTGCTCGAGATCTTGGCGGGAAGGTGGGCCGAGATTAGCGAGGCCTGGGGCGGCGTGGCCTTGGCCGAAAAGAGCTGGTCGTGCGTCAACAGGTTGATCGCGCGGCGGCCCGAGCTGGAGAGCAGGTCGGTCAGGGTGTTGAGCTGGTCGGCATCGCTCTTGGAGAAGAAGCGGTTGGCGGCGGTCTTGATAAGCGTGTCGCTGTCGCCCACGGAGACGATCGCACTCGCCAGGACCCGGACCTTGATCGGCCGCGGCGTGCCGGTGTCGTCCACGTCCGCGGTCTGGTCGGTGATGTCCAGGTCGACGTTGATCACCTTGCTGGAGATCGTCGTGCCGGTGGTGAGAAGCGGGATCTCCTTGGACTTGCCGGGCCCGCGATAGGTGACCGTCCCCCCGTGCAGCCAGCTCACCAGGCGGATGGTGCCCGCCTCGACGTTCTTGAGGAAGCTGCTGACGATCAGGGGAACCGCGACCAGTACGAAACCGACCACGACCGCGATCAGCACCCATCCCGAAAAGAGGCCCGACATAGCGTAACTCCGGTGAAGAGGACAGACCTTCGTGAGCTATAATGCCGACACGGTGCAGCGGTTGCGCTCGGAGTTGACTTCTTCGATTCGCACCCGGTCGCCGGCGCGTACCCGCACGCCCGCCGCCCGGTCGACAGCCTGCAGGGTTCCCAGCACCTGGATGACCTGGCCGTCCAGTTCTACTGCGACCAGGCCCTGACCATTGGCATCGAATGTCGTAACAGCCGTGGCCTCGTCGCTGACGCAGCTCTCCAGCATAAGCGCCGGAGTAGAGCTGAATCGCATCGCAAGATTCCAGAGCGGCCCGACCAGGATCCGCTCGAAGAGCACCCCGCCGATCAATGACAGGGCCAGGAGTGGAAGGCCGCTGAATACTGACTTGAGCAGAACCCCGGTGGTGCCCAGGCCGAGTACCACGCTGAAGAGGATCCTGGGCGAAAGAAGGGCCCACAGGGTCCGGGACGCGGATTCCTTGATGCCATGATGGTGCGACGCGGCGTGGCCGTGGCTACCGGGCCCGTGACCATGCCCGTGGGCGTGGGTGGCGCCGTGCGACGGTCCAGAATGGGAATGTCCGTGGGTTCGGCCCCCGGCGGAATGATGCGAGAAGCCGAGGAGGGCCATGGCACCCAGGCCAGCGGCGCCAAGCAGGAGACTGAAGGTATAGAGATCCACAATGCGTTCCGAAGAACGTACCGGAATCTAATCGATTGCCGACGAAAGTGATTGAAGCTTGTAGTATCGCCTCTTACCTGCTTGCTGCTACCTCCTGGGTCAGCCGCGGCGTCCGATACAACCGGACGAACGGCAATCCATCAGCGTCTTCTCCCGAGCCCAGGATGTAGTTCGAGCCGAATTCAAGCACCTGCATCTTCGCGGGGAGCACCACGCGCGCGCGGACCGCGCCGGTCGAGTCGAACACCGTCTGGCGCTGCGGTTCATCCGGCATCCCGAAATGCTGGACCCAGATGTTGCCGTCCAGGTCAAGCGCGATCTGCTGATACGGCGGCAGCCGCTCGGCGTAGCGGGCCGTCTTGATCCAACCCTCCACCTGGTCGCGAAGCGGCGCCGGAATCCGCTCGGCGTTCGCCGCCATCTGCTCCAGGTTCCGGGCCTGCTGGGCCTCCCGCATCGGCTGGGTCACCGGTACTTCCGGCGCGGTGGCGCGAATCAGCTGGATCAGTTTTCGATCGAGCGAGTACACCGCGATTTCATACCGCGCGTTGTCTCCCACGTAAATCCGGTTGCCCCGGCCGGCCACCGAAGTGGTATGCCCGAACTGCACGGTCATGGGATTGGGGAACGTTCGGCCGCCGAATTCCACGTTGACGGCGTACATTTCGATCCCGGGAAACGGCCCCAGTGTGTCCGGCGGGGTGGAGTCGGCGGGAATCAGGAGGACCGGCTGCGCCGGCCGGGTGGCCGTGCCCGTAGCGGCGAAGGTCTCCGGGTTGAAGACGAACCCGATCGCCAGGATGATCCCGTCGTTGAGCCGTCCCCTCGGCTGCAGGAATCCCTGCTTGGCGAGGTCGACCTGGTGGGCGAAATTGCCGGCCGAATCGAAGGTTGAAAGCCGGCGCGACACCAGGTCGTACACCAGCAGGGAATCGCCCGGCGTGCTCCACAGCAATCCGATCTCCTGGAACTCCCCGGGTCCCTGTCCCTTGCGCCCGACCTGGCGGAGAAACGTCCCGGTGGAATCGTAAAACCGGATCACGCTGGATTTCCCGTCGGCCACCGCGATCTGGCCGCTTCCCATCCGGACGGCGGCGCGGACTTCGCCGAAGTCATAGTCCGGCCCCTTGCCGCTGCCTCCGATGGTGAGCACGGGCAGGGAATCCAGCACGACTTCCGGCGCCGAGCCGACGTCCGGGTTGTCCACGATGGCGATGCCGGCGCTGTCCCGCACCGCGGCACTGGAATGCGGCGCCTTCTCCTTGCTGCAGGATACGAGCAGAATGGGCAGGGCGAAGGCGAAGGCTATGCGTCGCGACATGACAGACCAGGCCTGGGGTGGGTTAGACATCCAGATTGCTCACGTACTTCGCGTTCTTCTCGATGAAAAGCCGGCGCGGCTCTACTTCGTCGCCCATCAACTCCTCGAACAGCTTGGAGGCCTGGACCGCCTCGTCCAGGGTCACCCGCAGGATGGTCCGCCGGGCCGGGTCCATGGTGGTGCTCCACAGCTGGTCCGGGTTCATCTCGCCCAGGCCCTTGTAGCGCTGGATGTTTACCGACTTGCCATCGCCGTTCCCCAGCCGCTTTACGTAACCGTCCCGCTCGATCTCGGTGTAGGCGTAGAACTCTTCCTTGCCCTTGGCCACCCGGTAGAGCGGCGGCTGGGCGATGTAGATGTACCCCGCCTCGATCAGCGGCTGCATCTGCCGGAAGAAGAGGGTGAGCAGCAGGGTGCGGATGTGGGCGCCGTCGACGTCGGCGTCGGTCATGATGATGATCTTGTGGTACCGGGCGTCATCCAGTTTGAGATCGTCCTTGACCCCGGTACCCAGGGCGGTGATGATCGCCCGGATCTCTTCGTTGCCCAGGATCTTGTCGATCCGCGCCCGCTCCACGTTCAGGATCTTGCCGCGGAGCGGAAGAATCGCCTGGAAGTTGCGGTCCCGGCCCTGCTTGGCGCTGCCGCCGGCCGAGTCGCCCTCGACCAGGTAGAGCTCCGAGAGCGCCGGGTCGTCGATCGAGCAGTCGGCCAGCTTGCCGGGGAGCACCCCGCTGTCCAGCCCCGACTTCTTGCGGACCAGGTCGCGGGCCTTGCGCGCGGCCTCGCGGGCCCGGGCCGCGCTCACCGCCTTTTCGATGATGTTCCGGGCCACCGGCGGGTACTCGTCCAGGTAGTTGCCGAGGTGCTCGTTTACGATCTGCTTCACGATGCCCTCGACCTCGGAGTTCCCCAGCTTGGTCTTGGTCTGCCCTTCAAACTGCGGCTCCTTCACCTTGACATGGAGCACGCAGGTGAGCCCCTCGCGCACGTCCTCGCCGGAAAGCGTGAAGCCCTCTTTCTTCAGGAAATCGCGCTTCTTCGCGATGTCGTTGAGGGTCCGGGTGAGCGCCGCCTTGAGCCCGGTAAGGTGGGTGCCGCCCTCGTGGGTGTTGATGTTGTTCACGAAGGTGAAGGTGTTTTCGTTGTACCCGTCCTCGTACTGCAGCGCGAGGTCTACTTCGACCTCGTCCTTGGTCGTGGTGAACGAGATCGGCTTGGGGTGGACCGCCTTCTTGTTGCGGTTCAGCCACTCGACGAACTGGATCAGCCCCCCCTTGGCGAAGAAGACCTCTTCCTTGGCCGGCTCGACCCGCTCGTCCTTGAGCGTGATGGCGACGCCCTTGTTGAGGAAGCCCAGCTGGCGCAGCCGGTCGGCCAGGGTGGTGTAGTCGTATTCCAGCACGGTGAAGATCAGCGGGTCCGGCTTGAAACGGACGATGGTGCCGGTCCCCCGTGCCTTGCCCTTGGTGGAGAGCTGGGCGACGGTCTTGCCCCGCTCGAACGCCATGTGGTAGCGATTCCCGTCCCGGTCCACCAGCACCTCGAGCCGCTCCGACAGCGCGTTGACCACGGAGACGCCGACCCCGTGGAGCCCGCCCGAGACCTTGTAGTTCGACTTATCGAACTTGCCGCCGGCGTGGAGCACGGTGAGCGCCAGCTCCACCCCGGGAATTTTCTCGGTCGGGTGGATGTCGACCGGGATCCCGCGGCCGTTGTCCTGCACCGTGATCGAGTTGTCCTTGTGGATCGTCACGTCGATCTTGTCGCAGTACCCGGCCAGCGCTTCGTCGATCGAATTGTCCACCACCTCGTAGACCAGGTGGTGCAGGCCGTTCTCGCTGGTGGACCCGATGTACATGCCGGGACGCTTGCGAACCGCTTCCAGTCCCTTCAGGACCTGGATGGATTCCGCGCCGTAATCGCCGTTTCCGTTCGCGGCCTGCTGCTCAGTCTTCGCCATATGCTCCTAGGTAGGTACTGGGTGCTGGGTGCTGGGTACTGGGTACTGGGTTGGGTGCTGGGTACTGGGTGGTTGAAGCGGTTACGCAGTACCCAGTACCCAGTACTCGTCACCTCATTTGGGAACCCAACGAATTTCCCGGATGCGACCTTTGCGCTCCGCATTGACCCGGGCCAGGATCCGGGGCGCCATCATGCTCAGCTCGTTCGCCCACGCCGCCGTCGCCACCCGGACCCAGAGCACGCCGTCGGCGGTAACCGACTCGGCCTGGGTCACCCTGGCGATCTGGGTCCCCACCAGCTGGGGCCATTCATCGATCACCGAGGCCTGGGCCACCCGCTTGGCGAGGCCGTTCTTGGCAAGAACCCGGTCCACGGTCTCGCCGACCGGCGCGGCATCGCGCTTTGACTTGCCGCGCTGCTGGCGAATCCAGGCGGTGGCCGCTTCCAGTCGATCCTCCGGACCCTTCGCCATCCGACCTCCTCGTCAACCAATCCACCACGGAGTCACGAAGAACACGGACGTGATCTCCGTGGCTCCGTGGTGATTTGCTTATCTCAGGACCCTGCCTTCTTTCACTTGCCAAACCGGCAACTCGAGGTTCGGCGGCAACTCGTCCGCCCGCGGTGAGCTCAGGAACACCTGGCGTTCTCCCGCCCGGCCCAGCCGGTCGGCCAGGCGCTGCTGTCGCTCCCGATCCAATTCGGCGAACACATCGTCCAGCAGCAGGGCAGGGGGAGCCTGGCGGGCCCGCTCCAGTGTTTGCAGTTCCAGGAACTTGAGCGCGATCGCCACGCTTCTCTGTTGCCCGGTGGATCCGAATTCGCGGACCGGGTGTCCGTCCAGGACGATACGTACGTCATCGCGGTGCGGCCCCACTGTGGTTGTGCCGCGCTGGCGGTCGCGCGCCTCGGCCGCATTGAGCGCCGGGATCCACCCCGCGCAGTCCGCCAGCTCGCGATGTCCCTGGTACGACACCTGGGCTCTTCCCGGCTCCCCCAGGGACTCGAGCTCGGCGGCCAGCGCCTCGGCGGCCCGGTCGATCCAGGCGCAGCGGGTCGCGACCACCTGGGATCCCGCGGCGGCCAGCGCCCCGTCAAAGGCGCGGGCCAGGTCGGGCCGTCCCTGGCGAAGCCCCGCGTTCCGCTGCGCCATTGCGGCCCGGTAGTGTGCCAGCGCCGAGTAATAGCCTCGGTCCGCTACTGCGAGCATCCGGTCGAGGTAGCGCCGCCGCTCCGCCGCAGGCCCCGCCGTGAGTCGCAGATCCTGGGGAAGAAAGGCGACCGCGAGCCAGTGACCGACTTCGTCCGCCAGCCGGGTAGCCGCCACGGCGTCTCGCTCGATCTGCTTGCGACGACCGGGGCTGTGAAAGGCCACGTCGATCCGGTGGCGCCCGTCCCGGGTGAATACGTCCACGTCCACCCGGAAACCGCTGGCTCCAAAGCGAACCAGCTCGGTGTCGCCCGCCCCGTGAATCGAGCGAAAAAACACCGGGTAGTAGATCGCCTCCAGCAGGTTGGTCTTGCCCTGGCCGTTGTCGCCCAGCAAGGCAACGCCGGAAGCGGGAAACTCGAACTCAGCATCGTCCAGGTTGCGAAACTGCCGAAGCCGGAGCCGCTCGAGTCGCACTACTGGACGGTAATGTTGCGGACGGCGGTATCGCCGTGCAGTCCGGCGCGGTTTACTCCGGAGACCGACACCGTGATCGTGTTGCCGCTGAGACCGTTGGTCGTGAGCGGCAACTGAAACGTCACGGTGTCGGCCCCCCGGGCGACGAATGGATTGAACGTGGTGACCCCGCCCTCCACGTCGAAGTACACCGTGTCGATGCCGTCACCGTCGACCACCATGCCGCTCACCAGGGCGTTGGGGCCGACACTCACGGTGGTGTCCTGGCCAGGACTGGTTATGGTGGCCTCGGGACCCAGCCCGTCCGACGAGGTTGGAAAGGTCAGACGATCCCTCCCATTGCACCCCCAAACCAAGGCCAGAAGCCCCCCCCAAACGGCGGTTTTCCGCGCTGCCAAATGCATGGCTGTAATCTAGCCGTTTTGCCCCCGAAAATCGAGGGTTTGGAGGGGCTGTAAATTGTGCCGGGATGGGGAGATAGCGGAGGTCTGCAGGGGGGCGAAAATCTTCACCCCCCGTGGGGAGTCATTTACCGGTGAAATTGGCCTTTCGTTTTTCCAGGAAAGCCGCCATGCCTTCCCGCATATCCGAGGTCGAGGCCAGCAGGCCGAAATAGGTCGCCTCCAGCTGCAGGCCTTCATCCAGAGTGACCTCGAGCGCCGAGTCCACCGCCTCGATGCAGACCTGGATCGCCAGCGGGCCGTTCTCCAGGATGGTGCGGACCAGCTTCTCCGTCTCGGGCAGCAGTTGGTCGTTGGGCACCACCCGGTTCACCAGGCCGATCCGAAAGGCTTCGGCGGCGTCGATCATCTGGCCGGTGAGCAGGATCTCCAGCGCGCGTCCCTTGCCTACCAGCCGGGGCAGCCGCACCGTGCCACCGTACCCTGGCGCGATGCCGAGTTTGACCTCGGGTTGGCCAAAGCGGGCGTTCTCCGACGCGATCCGGATATGGCAGGCCATCGCCAGCTCGCACCCACCTCCCAGGGCGAATCCGTTCACCGCGGCGATGATCGGTTTCCCGGAACGCTCGATCCGGCGAAACACCGCTTGGCCCACCAGGGCGCGGGCTTTCCCGTCGAACGACCCCTGCTGAGACAGTTCGCCGATGTCGGCGCCGGCGACAAAGGCTTTGGGTCCCGACCCCGTTACGATCGCGGCCTTGATACCCTTGTCGGATTGGATTCGCTGAACCGCGTCGCCCAGTTCGGCTATCACCGCGTCATTCAGGGCATTCAGTTTGTCCGGTCGATTGATGGTGACCCGGGCAATTCCATCGCTGAGATCAAAAAGAAGGTTGCTGTAATTCATGGCCTGGTTGGGAATGAGGTTGGGTATGGGGCGGCCCTGCCGGCGAGAAAAGATACACTTGAGACCCGAGCGGACCGCCATGATACAGGAAAGTTGCCGGGCTGGGTCAGACTCCAAGCTACCCCAGGGCGTGGTAAGGCGCCCCGTAAACCCTGCAGTTCAGGGAGTGCTGGCTGATTTCTCGCCACCATGTAATTGTGACGTTGGCCGATAACTCATTAATTCAAAATAATTTAAATCATACAACCGAAGTCCCCTGCCCGAATACCGTCCCAAGTTCGTACGGATTTGGCTTGCCGTTTGCGGCCAGGTTGCGGTTTCCGCGGATCACACGTCGCACTTATCGTCAACGTTGGAGCGTCAGTCATGAAGCGCTCACGCCGATTTCCTCTGCTGTTCCTTGCAGCCGCATTGGCTGCGAGTTTCAGTTGTTCCAGTGACCAGGGCACCACCGACCCGGTCGTTTCACCACCCTCCGCTTCAGGGCAACCTGGCGGCCTCCCCGAAGCGAGTCTGCTGGGTAGCGGTATCCCGGCCCGCCTGCTGGTCTGTTCGCCGCTGCCTTACGCCTCGACCACGGAGACTATCGGTCCGGATGGCGGCACGATTAGCGTAGGCCCGCACACCCTCGTGATCCCAGCCGGCGCCTTGAGCCAGGACGTCGATATAACGGCGGAAGTGCCCGGCGACAGCGTCGTCTCCATCCGGCTCCTGCCCGAGGGTCTCACCTTCGCGGACAGCGCGCCTGCCAGGCTCACGCTGAGCTATTCCAATTGCTCCTTTCTCGCCCGATTGCAGCTGAAGCGGATCGCCTACACGACGGATGATCTTGACGATCTCCTGAACCTGCTTCCCTCGATCGACGATCTGCTGGGGCAGAGGGTGAGTGCGTCGCTGGAGCACTTCTCCCGATACGCGGTGTCCTGGTAACGATCCGGCCATGCATCTCAAGAAACTGGTAGCGAACCGCCGTTTTCGCGAAGCCGTCGAGTGTTACCACTCGTACGAAGCTCCATCAGACCGGTCGGACCCGGAACATCAGCTGCTCGCGGCGGACGCCGCCGCGAGGCTGGGCGACCTGACCCTGGGCCAGCAGTTGGCCACCTCGGCGTTCGAGCAGTTCGCCAGCGCCGGCCAGCATCGGGGCCTGATTCCCTCCTCCAACCTGCTCGGCGCCATCGCCTTCGAACAAGGGCAGGTGGGTCACGCTCGCGCCTACTTCTCCAAGACCATCCAGTTGGCCCGTCTCCACAATGATTTGCCCATGCTCGCCCGGGTCAGCAATAACCTGGGAACGCTGACTCACTTCGGGGGCGGTTCGGACGCCGCCATCCCGCTCTACGAGGAATCCGCCCGGCTCTTTCACGGGCTTCATGACACCCGCGGCGAGGCAGAGGCCAGTCACAACCTGGGCCTGCTGCTTCGCCAACTGGGCCGGCTCGAGGCGGCCGAAGAAGCGGCTGGGAAGGCCGTCCGGCTGGCTGACGAGGCTCACGATCGCTCCCTCCAGGGACTCGCGGTGCTGGGGCAGGCCGAGGTTTCGATTGAGCGGGGCAATCTCGAAGCCGCAGGGCAGCAGATCGTCCGGGGGGCGGCGCTCGCCGCCGAAGCAGAGGATCAGCTCAACGGTATCGAAGCGGGAAGGCTCCGTGCGCTGGTCACGTTACGCCAGGGGGATTTTGCGGTGGCCCACCACCTGGCCGAGGTCGCCACGAGCATCGCCGCCAGTCTGGGCAGCGCGCTGCTACGAGCGGAATGTGCCGCTTTGTCGGCTCTGGCCCTGAGAGGCATGGGTCGGGTGACTGAAGCCGCAGCGAGGCGTGAAGAGGCGGTGGGGGCCTTCCGGGCCTTTGGGGCCCAGGCCAAGCTCGATCACCTGGAGCAGGAGTGGAGTCGGGCATGAGTGTGATCGCGATCACAAGGGGTGCTGTGGCCTAGCCGCAACGGGATCAGCCAGACCAGGATGTCTTCCTCGAAATTCCGCATTGCCGGTCCGCAATAGCGTCAAAAATCACAACATTAATGAAACGCAGATAATCAAGCTATCTCTAGATTGTTAGGGTAGTTCAAAATTATGCATATTTAGCCTGTATCAATCCTAGCCAGTCTAAATGATTTACGGTCCCACCCTTGCTTCTGGAGGATTTCGCAGGTTTCCGCGTACCATGCTGCCCGTTGCAGCATGGCGGTCCCTCGGGGCCGCGGTACCGTCGCACACGATTCACCCTTTTCGGGAGCGGCTTGTGAAACGCACGCGCTTGATCTCCATGATGTTCCTCGGCCTCATCCTGATGGGGGGCTTGAGTTGTGCAACTGATCAGGGGACCGCTCCGTCGAGCACTGCGGCCCAGCCCCAGTTCGGCCTGCTCGACAACGGCGGCCTGCTCGGCACCGGTCTCCTCAAGGGACTGATGACCTGTACTCCGATGCCCTACGACTCTTCGAGCGTGGTCATCGGACCGGCCGGCGGCAGCATCGACGCGGGGGCCAATGTGCTCGTCGTGCCCCGCGGCGCCTTGAGCAGCAACGTGAGGATCTCGATGGCGGCGCCGCGGGACAGCGTGAACTCGGTGCGGTTCTATCCCGAGGGGCTTCACTTTGCCGCCGGTCATCCCGCCGTGTTGACGATGAGTTATGCCAACTGCTCGCTGCTGGCGCGCCTGGCGCCCAAGAAGATCGTCTACACCAGCGAGGGCCTGCGGATTCTTGATGTCCTGCAGTCGCTGGACAACATCCTGCGCAAAACTGTGAGCGCGCCGGTGGAGCATTTCTCTCGCTACGCCGTGGCTTACTAGTCGAGTTTCACCCCGCAGTAACAACCCGGAACACGGCCCCAAGGGCTGCTGTTCCGGGTGTTTTGTTTCATTTCACTTGACCCTTCGGAAATCGCCATAGGCCGGGTTCAACGGCGCCTCTCCACCCGGCTTGCAACGATTTCCATAACATCCTGCATGTCATCGACTTAGCGACTGATATGGAGCAGCTTCACGGATGGTCCCTCGCTTGCCCTGTTCCCGGCCATCACCCTGGTTCCCCTGGAGCAGCTGATTGGACGATTCTCGCTCGCCCGACCTTTCAACGGCGACCGCTTCGCGGTCGTCCGCCCAGCAACACCTGCAAGCCGGTCGCGACCAAGAGCGAAAAGGCCGGCTGGGCGAGGCCGCGTCCGGCTTTGAATCCGCGATTCTTGCGGCCGAGAGCGACGGGGAGAAGCGGGTTCTGGCCGAGGCTCTCCGCCGCCTGGCCGTCGTCTGCCATCATCGCAACGAAGCCGGTCGCGCCCGCACACTCTGCCAGCGCAGCTACGACGAGGCGATGACGAGCGGCGCCGTGGAGCTTGGCGCCGAGGCGTTAAACACGATGGCGGGCTTCGAATTCGAGGCGGGCGACATGGTATCGGCCCGGCAACGCTTCAATTCAGCACTTGAACTGGGGCGGGCCTCGGAAGAGCTCCAGGGCCGGATTCTCCAGAATCTCGGTATCCTCGCCAACGTCGAGGGCGATCTCGAGTCAGCCAGGGGCAATTACGTCCGCTCGCTGCAGGCCTTCATCCACGCCGGCGATGAGCGCGGCTGTGCCATCGCCTATCACAATCTGGGCATGATCAATTCGGACCAGGAAGACTGGGACGAGGCCGACCGCTGTTTCGGCCAGAGCCTGTCCCGGGCGACCGCGCTCGGCGATGTACGGCTCCAGGGTCTCTGCCTGCTTAACCATTCCGAAGTGCACCGGGCAAAACAGCGCTACCAGCTGGCGCGGGAAAGCGCCGAGTCGGCGCTCAGGATTTTTGACGAGCTGGGAGCCCGGTTGGACAAGGCCGACGCCTATAAGGTCCTGGGCTCGGTGTATCGTGATGCCGGCCACCACGCGGTTGCGGAATCCCGGTTCCGCACTTCGATCGGGCTGGCCGTGGAGACCGGATCGGTGCTCTGCGAAGCCGAGGCGTCCCGGGAGTTGGCCCTGCTGTACCAGCAGATGGGCCGCAACCAGGACGCCCTCCTGCTGTTGAACACGGCCCACCGGCTCTTCAACCGGTTGAATGCCCGGGTGGACCTGGTCGACGTCCGGGGCAAGGTGGCGGATCTCGAAGGCACCTTCCTGCGGGTGGTGGCCGAATGGGGCCAGTCGATCGAATCCGCGGACCAGTACACCCACGGGCACTGCTCCCGGGTTGCGGACTATGCGATGATGCTAGCCCGCCAGCTCGACCTCGCCGAGGACCAGGTGACCACGATCCGGCTGGGTGCCTATCTCCATGACCTGGGGAAAGTGCGGATCCCCCACGAGGTGCTCAACAAGCCGGCCAAGCTCACTCCCGAGGAGTTCGAGATCATCAAGAACCACCCGGTGTGGGGCCTCGAGCTCCTCGCCGCGGTAGAGTTCCCCTGGGACATCAAGCCGATCATACGGTGGCACCACGAGAAGTACGATGGATCCGGCTACCCGGACCGGCTCCGGGGAGACGAGATCCCGTTGAGCGCGCAGATCATCTGCATCGTGGACGTATACGATGCGCTTACCACCAACCGCAGCTACCGGGCGGCGATGACCCGGGCCGAGGCATTGGTCCAGATGGAACAGTCAAAGCACTGGTGGCGCGCCGACGTCTACGAGGCGTTCATGCAGTCCATTGCCAAGGAACGAGGAACGAGTAGCGCGTAACGAACGACATTCCGGTCGGACAGTTCCTCGCTACTCGCTACCCGTCCCTCGTTAGATTCCACCCTCCCATGCCAATCCCAACCCCTATTCAGTGGACCCCGGACCATCGTATCCGGATCCTGGACCAGACACTACTCCCCACGGAGGAGCGGTACCTGGAGCTGGACTCGGTTGCCGCGATGGTCGAAGCGATCCAGGTGCTGCGGGTCCGCGGCGCCCCGCTGATCGGCATCGCGGGTGCGATGGGCGTGACGCTCGCGGCGCGGGGGCAGGGCCGCTCGGCGCCCGAGCTGCTCGAAGGGGTTCGCCAGGCCGCGGAGACGCTGCGCCAGGCCCGGCCCACCGCGGTGAATCTCGCGTGGGCGGTAGACCGCATGTGGCGATGTGCCACCGCCCACTCGAACGCCGGGAGCCTGCACGCGGCGCTCCTGGCGGAGGCCGGCGCGATCTGGGACGAGGACCGTGAGATGTGCGAGCGGATCGGGCTTGCGGGGCAGCCGCTGCTCCGCGGCGGCGTCTCGGTGATGACCCAGTGCAACGCGGGGATTCTCGCGACCGGGGGCCTGGGCACCGCGCTGGCGCCCATCTATTGCGCCCACCGCGCGGGTCTCGACGTCCAGGTCGTGGTCCCGGAAACCCGGCCATTGCTGCAGGGCGCCCGGCTCACCGCGTGGGAGTTGATGCAAAGCGGCGTTCCCTGCACCCTCATTACCGACGGGATGGTCGCCAGCCGCATGCGCCGCGGCGACATTCACTGCGCCATCGTGGGGGCCGACCGGATCGCGGCCAATGGCGACGTGGCGAACAAGATCGGGACCTACGGCGTCGCTCTCGCGGCCCAGGCCCACGGAGTGCCGTTCTACGTCGCCGCTCCCCGCACGACGTTCGACTTCGCCACGCCGGACGGACGAGGCATCCCCATCGAAGAGCGCTCGGTTGAGGAGGTTCGCGGCTTCCAGGCCAAGGCCTCGGCACCCCGCGACGTGCGGGTCTGGAATCCGGCCTTCGACGTGACGCCGGCCGAACTCGTCGCCGGGTATATCACCGACGCTGGCGTTCTCAAGGCGAGCGAGTTGGAGAGGCTCAAGTAACGCGTACTGGGTACTGGGTACTGGGTACTGGGTACCAGCCGTACCGAGAACGCAGTACGCAGTACCTTTAACCCAGTACCCCTCTCATGACATCGATTCTCGCTCTGGACCAAGGAACGACCGGCAGCACCGCCCTCGTTATCAGCCAGGACGGGCGTTTGCTGGGCCGCGGATACCGGGAATTCACCCAGTATTTCCCCGAGCCGGGCTGGGTCGAGCACGATGCGAAAGAGATCCTCCGGGTCACCCTGGAAGCTGCCCGCGACGCCATCGCGCTGGCCGGGGAGCGGCCCGCCGGGATTGGTATCACCAATCAGCGGGAAACCATCGTGCTTTGGGAGCGGCAGACGCTCCGGCCGGTCTGTCCCGCCATTGTCTGGCAGGACCGCCGCACCGCGGCGCGCTGTGCCGCCCTCCGGGCCGAAGGGCTGGAGCCAATGATCCGGGAACGTACCGGCCTGGTGCTGGATCCTTACTTCTCCGCCACCAAGCTCGAGTACCTGCTGAAAGACCACGCGCCAGCCGGCCTGGCATGCGGAACGGTGGACAGCTGGCTGGTCGCGTGCCTGACGAAGGGGCGGGTCCACGCGACCGACCACACCAATGCGTCTCGGACTTTGCTTTACAATCTCGCCACCCGCGCCTGGGATCCCGAGCTGTTGCAGCTCTTCGGCGTTCCCCCTGAGTTGCTGCCCGGGATCGTGCCCTCGAGCGGGGTTCTCGGAGAGGCCGATCCGGAATTCTTCGGTTTCCCATTGCCCATCGCCGGGATAGCCGGCGACCAGCAGGCCGCGCTCTTCGGGCAGGGTTGTTGCCAGCCGGGGGCGGCCAAGAACACCTATGGAACCGGCGCCTTCCTGCTGGAACACACCGGCCAGGTGCGGGCCCATTCGAGACACGGGTTGCTGGCGACCGCGGCCTGCGGCCCCCGGGGCGAACCGGCTTACGCCCTGGAGGGCAGCGTCTTCATTGCCGGAGCGGCGGTGCAATGGCTGCGTGATGGCCTGGGACTCATCGCTTCCGCGGGAGAGACCGAGGCGCTGGCGCGCGCGGTTCCCGATAGCGGAGGGGTGACCTTTGTGCCCGCCTTTGTGGGACTGGGATCGCCGCACTGGGAGGCGGGCGCGCGAGGGACGGTCCTCGGCATTACCCGCGGCACCAGCCGGGCGCACCTGGTTCGCGCGGCGCTGGAGTCGATGGCGTGGAGCAGCGCCGACCTGGTGCGGGCCATGGCCGCCGATGCCGGCGCCCCGATCCCCACGCTTCGGGTTGACGGAGGCGCCGCGGCGAATGACTGGTTGATGCAGTTCCAGTCCGACGTGCTGGGGATTCCCGTGGAGCGGCCGGACATGGTGGAGACCACGGCGCTGGGCGCGGCGGGACTGGCCGGCATGGCTCTCGGTGTGTGGAAGGGGACCGATGACTTCCTGGCCGGCCGCCGTTTCGATCGCTTTGAGCCGCGGATGACTCCCGCGGAGCGGGCTCGGCGCCAGGGCGACTGGGACCGCGGCGTGCGGGCGGCACTGGCCTGGGCCCGAGACCGTGCTCTCTAGCCTTACGAGCCGATCCACGTACTTTTAGCATCCGCTTTAACAGGTGACGGGTACTGCGTACTGGGTACTGCGTACTGCGTGACGACGTACCACGACCCAGTACCCAGTACCCAGTACCCAGTACCCAGTACCCAGTACCCAGTACCTCTCCTTCGGAGGTCGGCGTTATGTTGGCGACCCAGGTCCGGCAAAAGGATAGCGTCTTCTACTTTGCCGCCTACCCCGCGTCCGAGCTGCTCGACAAGGTGCGGTTCATCAGCCGCTTCTACGGAGAGGGTGAGCAGATCGCCCCGGAAACGGTTCCCGACGACGACGACATCGCCCAGTTCATCTCCCGGGTCGAGCACTCCGAGGGCGCGTTCCAGCGTTCGCTGTCCCGGGGCAAAGTCCGGGCGATCAAGAACTTCTATGAAAACGCGGTGCACCAACCGCCGATCCCGGGCACCGTGCTCCTGTTCACCGCCGAACGGCTCCGTTTCACGCCCCGCTCGGGGGACGAGAACCTGGGCATCCTGACCCAGCCTAACGGAAAATTCCTGATCATCGACGGTCAGCACCGGCTGGCCGCTCTCCATTTCTATCGCAACGAACGGCCCGAGGAAGCGGCGAACCTTCATGTCCCCTGCGTGATCTTCGACGGCAAGAGCGAGGATTTCGCCACCGAGATGTTCGTCATCATCAATTCCACTCCCACCCGGATCAACAAGAGCCACCTGGTCGACTTGTACGAGAAGGTTTCCTGGGCCGACCCCGACAAGAAATACTCGGCCCGGGTGGTGGAGATGCTTTATAAGGAAGGCGACAGCCCGCTTCGCTACCGGATCAACCGGCTGGGCGGCCGGAGCAAGCAGGAGAAGTGGATCCTCCAGGCCGAGTTGTTCAACGAGGTGCACCGCTGGGTGCATGCGGACTGGCGCTCGATCCTGCGCACCGGCACCGACCGTCGCCACGTGGAGCGTTTCTATAGAGTCATCCGTGACTTCCTCAAGGCCGCGGAGAATGTCTGGGGTGACGCGTGGGGGAACGCCAATTACTTCGTCACCAACTCCGTCACCCTCAAGGCGATGATCCGGGTCTGCGCCGACCTCTCGGCCGAGGAAGACATCGAAGAAGACCGGATCAAGCGGTGGACCCAGCGGCTGATGCCGTGGCGGGAGAAGAAAGCGGACTTCAAGGCCACCGGTTTCTACGAGCGCTTCCCCGCCAAGGGGCAGGTCGAACGGGTCTCCCGGATTCACCGGGACCTGGCCCGCGCCGCCGGCATCGAGCTGGCGATCCGGGGGCGGCGCAAGAAAGTGTGATATAGCTCCATCCTCCCGTCACCCCGACAGCCTATTATTTGGCCTTCCTCCAGGGGTGACGCATGACCCACATGCTCGAGTTGGCCCAGCCATGATGGCTCTGCTCGTAGTACTTCTGCAGGGGCCCGATTCCCTGACCGCGCAGGCCTCCGTGAGCCGGGCGCTCACCGCCCGGGGCCAGGTTCGCGCGTCGGCTGCCGTGGTCAACCGGGCCCGGGCCGGGGCCCGGATCGCCGGGCAGATTCCCAACCCGACGGCGGGCTACAGCTATACCGACGACACGCCGCGGCAGCACTTCGCGGTGCAGCAGTCGTTCGACTGGCTGTTGGTCCGCGGCGCCGCCGTGTCGGCTGCCAACTCCAGTGTGGAGGCGGCGCTCGCCGATTCGGCCATCACGGCCGCGGAGATCGCGGCGACCACCCTTACCGCGTTTTACCGCGCCCTGGGAGCCCAGGATGCGCTGGTGTTGCTCTCGCAACAGTTGCTCATCGCCGATTCGCTGAGCGCGATCGCCCGGGAGCGGCTCCGCCACGGCGATATCTCCGAGTTGGAGGCCGAGCAGCTGGGGCTGGAAGCGTCGCGGAGCCGGCAGGCGCTCTCCCGCGGACGGGAGGACCGGGCCGCTGCGCTGACTCAGCTGCGCCGTCTCCTCGTGTGGCCGGAAACCGACAGCCTTCCGCCGTTGCGCGGGGACCTCGATGAAGGAATCGACCTGGTCACGGTGGCAGCGCTGCCCGAAGCCGAGGTTCCCAGCGTGCGGACCCGCCTGGCGGATTCCGTCGCCGCCGGTCTACGTCATAAGAGCGCGATACTGGGCCGTTTCCCGGTCCCCGCCCTCGAGGTTGGCATTGACTGGGACGATCCAACGCAGCAGGGGAAGAAGCTCTGGCTGTTCGGTGTCTCCGTCCCGATTCCCCTGTGGAACCTCTCCGGCGCCCAGCTGGCCAGCGCGCGCGCCGACCAGGACGAAGCCACCGCCTTGCTGGCCGAGGCGCGTGCCGAGCTTCGGGGCCGGTTGGCCGAGACCCGCATTCGAATCGAAGAGGCGCGTTATCGGGCCCGGGTGGATCGGGATTCCCTGCTCCCCACCGCCCAGCGAATCCGGGAGCGCACCGCACGGGGGTATCAGCTGGGTGAAACGGGAGTCATTCCGTTGCTCGACGCGTTGCGAGTCGAGCGGGAGATCGCCATAAGCATGGTGGACGACCTGATGGCCTTCCAGGAAGCGCGGGCGACCTGGAGCAGCCTGCTGGGGGTGACGCAATGAGCGTCCCAGGCTCGGCTATGCTGAACGCAGTGAAGAATCTCTCCAGGTACGCACTCCTGCCGCTGGTATTCGCCTGCCACTCAGAGAATGCCGACCCCGAGGTCCAGCACCGGGTACCGGTCTCGATTCAGGAGGTTCGGCAGGATTCCATCGTGGAAACGCTCGATGTGGTCGGCCGCCTCACGCCGCCGCCCGGCGGCGAGGCGACGCTCACCGCGCCGGCCGATGGCGTGGTGCGGAACATCGCGGTCCAGGTGGGTAAGCAGGTCAGCCGAGGGCAGCATCTTCTCACGGTGGACGCGCCCGATCTCCAGGCCCAGGCCCGCTCGGCGCGGGCCCAGGCGATCGCGGCCAAGCAGAATGCCGACCGGCAGCATGAGCTGTTCCAGGCCGGGGTGAGTTCTCGCAAGCAGGTGGAAGAGGCCGACGCCGCGGCGACCGCCGCCGAAGCCGACGCCGATGCCGCCGAGAGTCTGCTCGCGCGCACCAACGTGACGGCCCCGATCGCCGGGGCAGTCCAGGCGATCATGGTCAATGCCGGCGAGCGGGTGGCGAGCGGCGCGCCGGTGATCGAGGTGGTGAACGGAAGAGTCCTTACCATCGTCGCGACGGTGCCGGCGCCGGTGCTGGCCCGGCTCCGGGTCGGCATGCCAGCAACGATCAGCATCGAAGGGGCGCCAGATACGGTCGAGGGTTCGGTGCAGGGGATCTCGCCGGCAGTAGATACCGTCTCCAATGCGGGGACGGTGGTGATTTCGCTCCGTCGCTTCCCGCCGACCTTCCGCCCCGGCGCGGGTGCCACGGCCAGGGTAATCACCAGCGTTCATCGGAACGCGCTGACCGTGCCGGATTCGGCGGTGGTGGTGCTGGGATCCACACCGACGGTCTTCGTCGTACAGCCGGACACTACCGTGAAGGCGCGACCGGTGGAAATAAAGGTCCGATCGGGCGGCATGGTCGAGGTCACGGGTGATCTGAAGGCCGGAGACCGGGTGGTCACTACTGGTGCCTACGGCTTGAGCGACGGCATGCACGTGGTTCTCGGCGGCGCCGCGGCTCCCGGCAGCGTATCCGACAGCACAAAATCTCCGTGAGCATAGCGAACCTGGCGTCCCGACACCGTGCGGCGGTGTTTCTGGGGACCGGCATGCTGACCCTGGCCGGCCTTTTTGCGCTCACCAAGCTGCCGGCCGGCGTTTATCCGGAGGCCACCTTTCCCCGGATTGCGATCATTGCTCGAGGCGGCACCTTCGAGCCGCGCGATATGATCGTCGCGGTCACTCGGCCGATCGAAGAAGGTTTGAGCGGGGTGATCGACCTGCGTCGGATTCGCACCAGGACGGTGCGCGGCTCCACCGAATTGAGCCTCGACTTCCGGCCCGGCGCCGACATGCAGTTCGCATTGCAGCAGGTTCAGGGTCGGCTGGCGGGATTGCAGGCTTCGCTGCCTTCCGGTCTTGAGATCACGGCCGAGCGGATGACCCCCTCACTCTTTCCCATGATGCAGTTCGAGCTGACCGGGGGAGATCCCTTCGTACTGCGCGACCTGGCTCAATTCACGATCCGACCCCGGCTCGCCCGGGTGCCCGACGTGGGCGAGGTTGAGGTCCAGGGCGGACTGGTTCGCGAGGTCTCCGTAGTTCTCGATCCGGCCGCCCTCGTCAGCCACCATATCGGCGTGGTCGAAGTGGCGGACGCGATTCGCGCTTCTAATGTCCTTTCGCCCGCCGGAAGGGTGGATCGCGAGTACCGGCAGTTCAGCCTCATCGTATCCGGCCAGGCGGCCACCGCCGAGGCCGTCGGCAACCTCGTGGTGCGCCGGGAAGGCGATTTCCCGCTTCGGGTGCACGACTTGGGGCGCGTCAGCTATGGTGGGCAGGATCTCTTCGAGTTGGCCCGGGGTAACGGACACCCTGCGGCGCTGATCAACATTTCGCGCCAGCCAAACGGCAACATGCTGCGGGTGGAAAAGGGAGTCCGTGCCGCGATTGATTCATTGAGGCCGAGCCTGCCCGCCGGGGTCCGGCTGGACATGGTTGCGGACCATGCCGAGCTGGTACGTGACTCCATAGCAAGCATTCGCGACGCTATGCTGGTCGGAGGGCTGCTCGCAGTCCTCATTCTGGGAGCGTTCCTGGGCCGATGGCGCATCACGCTGGTAGCGGCCCTGACTCTCCCCCTTGCAATTGCCGGGAGCTTTGCGGGACTGGCATTGTTCGGCGATTCGCTGAACCTGATGTCGCTGGGGGGACTGGCGGTGGCGATCGGTCTCGTCATTGATGATGCGGTCGTGGTGGTGGAAAACATGGAGCGCTACCGGTTGCTGCATCCGGATCAACCTGCTTCGGTCTATTCGCTCAAGGCCGTGGACGAGATCATAAGCCCGGTAACCAGCTCGACGCTGACTACCGTCGTGGTTTTTTTACCGCTCGGCCTGCTGGAAGGCTTGGTTGGACAGTTCTTCCGATCGCTGTCCATCGCGCTGGCTATTGCGGTGCTGCTCTCGCTGGTGTATGCCGTCGGCCTGATTCCCGCACTGGCGCCGTTCGCGCTCAAGTCCAGGAAGCAGCAGGGGGAGTCACGGCTGTCGAAATGGTTCCCGGTTTCGCTCGAGCCAGTCGTTCGGGTATACACCCGCACTGTTCGTGTCGTCCTGGCGCGGCCATGGCTGGCCCTCATCGCCGGGGTAACCATGGCCCTGGTGACTTTCGCGATCTACCGTACGCTGGGCACGGGATTCCTGCCCGAAATGGACGAAGGAGCCTTTATTCTCGACTACTGGACCCCCACCGGGACCTCGCTGGCGGAGACCGACCGACAACTGGGCGTGCTGGAGAAATTTCTCAGCGAGGATGACGAGATCCAGCGGTTCACCCGGCGAACCGGTTCCGAGCTTGGCTTCTTCGCCACCGCGCCGAATACCGGTGACTTGACCGTGATGCTCAAACCGCGGGGCAGCCGTCACCATTCGGTGTATGAGGTCATGGACGAGTTGCGTGACAAGATCGAGACCGCCCTGCCCGCGATGCGAGTCGAGTTTCTGCAGGCGCAATCGGACGTGCTGGGCGACCTGGCGGGGGCGCCCAATCCGGTGGAAATCAAGCTGTTTAGTCCCGATGTGCGCGTCGCGGAGAACGCCGCCAGGACAGTGGCCGATTCCATCGAGAGCATCAAGGGCCTGGTGGACCTGTTCAACGGGGTGCAGGGAGATCTGCCGGAGGTGAAAGTGCAACTCGATCCCGTCCGGGTCACCCGGCTGGGTCTCACTCCGGAAGAGGTCGCGGCCCAGACCAGGGCCGCGTTATTCGGTCTGGAAGCCGGTGAGGTGCGGGAGCCCGATCGCCTGATACCGGTGCGAGTCCGGCTACCCGACAGCGTTCGCTTCCGTGCCGATGTCGCTGCGACCCTGCCGGTGATCGGCTCGCTCGGCTGGGAACCGCTCGGCCAGCTGGGAGCCGTCAGCGATACCACCGAAGTCAGCGAGCTGACCCGGGAGAACCTGCGTCCCATGGTCGCAGTGACCGGGGCAATCGATCCCCACGCATCGAATCTGGGCAGCGTCATGCGGCAGGTACGCTCGCGGGTAGATCGAATTCCATTACCCCCCGGAGTCACCCTGGAGCTGGGCGGGCAATATGCCAGTCAGCGCGACTCGTTCCGCCAACTTGTCGTAGTGGCTGCGCTCGCGCTGGGAGCGGTGCTGCTGGTGATGGTTGCCCAGTTCGGCAGCTTCAGGGGTCCCCTGATGATCCTGGTGGCAGCCTCCCTCGGATTGACCGGCGCGATCGTCGCGCTCGCCATCACCGGCGTACCGTTCAATGTCTCGAGTTTCATGGGGCTGATCCTGCTGATCGGGTTGATCGTGAAGAACGGGATCATATTCCTCGATGCGGCCATCCATGCACGGGCCCGAGGCATGGACCCGGCCGATGCATTGATCGAAGCGGGCAAAATCCGGCTTCGCCCTATCGTCATGACCACGCTCTGCACCCTTGCCGGCCTGTTCCCTCTCGCCCTGGGGCTCGGTGCCGGCTCCGAGCTGCAACGCCCGTTGGCGATCGCGGTGATCGGGGGTCTTACCCTCTCGACCGTAGTGACGCTGGTGCTCCTCCCGTCGGGGCTGTACGCCATCGGCGCATTAAAGCAACTTCCGCATGCGAACGGATCGGGCAGCGGCAACACTGGACACTAGAGACACGAGGAGATGGTCATGAAAAACCGGGGAAGAGTTGTTACCGCGTTCGTACTCGCGCTCAGCCTCGCGGGCTGCAAGGGGAAGGAACCGCGGCAGGCCGCTGAAGACAGCACGTCCGCTCGATCGGATAGCAATGGCGCCCCGTCCGCGCCGATCGCCCTGCCGCACGCGGTGGAGACCGCCGAGGCCGAGGCGGAAGACATCCAGGTCGACATCGACCAGGGAGCCTGGCCCGCGGCCGAGGCAAAGCTCGCCGTGCTGCGGAGCCTGGCCGACAGCCTGGCCGCCCAGGGCGTCCCGGGCCCCCGGCGCGCCGCCTTCGGGAGTGCTCTCGACACGTTGAGCGCGGTCATCGTCGCCAAGAGCAAAGCCTACGCACTGGCCGCTGCGAACCGGGTCAGCCGGATCGTCACCGGGATGATGGCCGAGTATCCGACGAAGGTTCCCAGTGCCGTGACCTACATGGACGTGGCCGGCCGCGACGCGCTGTATGGCGCGCAGCAAAGCCTCTGGAGTGAGGCGGCCGCCGCGGCGCTCGAAATCGGACGAAACTACGCGGCGGTCGAGGCGCATGTCCAGGCGCGCGATTCGACGCTCGACCGGCGGGTGACTTCCGAGATCCAGCAGCTCCAGGACGCGGTCGGGGCCCGGTCCAGAGGCGGGGCCGCCAAACTGGCGCAGGCGCTCCTCGACGAGGTGGACCTGATCGAGCAAACGTACTGAGAAGTTTGCGCCGGGGCTGACTGGCTCCTATAATGGCATCTGATACATGCCGAACCTTCGCTCCAGGTTCAGATCGCTCGAATTACGGCTGCCGCTCGCGCTCTGCGGGCTGCTCCTTACAGCTTTGGTTGTGCTCACCTACGTCGCCTACCTGAATGTGCATGGCGCGGTGCTGGATGCCGCGAACGAACGCCTCCGGAACATCAGCAGCCAGTTTGCGGAATTGCTGGGGCAGCAGGCCCAGGGGACCGCCGCTTCCGCCGAGAGCCTGGCCAGCCGCCCGGCGCTGATCCGGCAGCTGAGCGGCTTTACCGTGGCCGACAGCGAGATCGATGCGGCGCTCTGGCCGGCGGGCCCGGATTCAGCTCGCCTTGCCAGTGTCGAGCTGTGGGATGCCCGGGGCCGCCGGGTTGTTGCAACTGGACGCGACACGGCACTCGTCAGCCTGGTCTCGAATGAAGGGTTTCTCACGTCAGTCGCCAGCCCGGAGCACGGCAGTGTGGGGCCCTTCATGATGGTCGGCGATTCCCTCGCCGTGCCCAGCCTGGCGCCGGTCCGCCAGGGCAGCACCCTCCTGGGCCACGTCGTGCGTTGGCATTATCTGTCCAACTCCGCTGCGTCACGCAAGGCGACGCTGGACCTCATCGGCCCCGGTGCGTCAATACTGATCGGCAGTCCCAAGACCGGAGTGTGGACCGATCTCGGGGGCCGGGTGCCAGCACCGCCGGTCTCGGCCTGGGCGGATACCGGGATTGTGGCGTACCAGCATGCCGACCTGGGAGCGAGGATGGCGGCCGGGCGCGCGGTGCCGGGCGTGCCATGGGTGGTACAGATCGAGCTCTCCCGGACCGCGGTCCTCAGGCCGGCCCGCGATTTTCTGGGCCGCTTCTCCATCATAGCTCTCGGCGTATTGGCGCTGGGATTGACCGCCGTCTGGCTGCTGGTTCGCCGCATCACGGTTCCTCTCCGGGACCTGACGGTCGCGTCACGCGCGTTCAGCCGCGGCGACTACGCGTCGCGCGTCCAGGTCCGAGGTCACGAGGAGCTGACTCGGCTGGGCGAGGCGTTCAATCACATGGCGGAACGGGTCCAGGACACGCATGCCAGCCTGGAAGCGAAGGTCGACGAGCTCAAGAGTACGCGGGAGCAGTTCGCCCAGGGCCAGCGGATGGAAGCCGTCGGCCAGTTGGCGGGAGGGATTGCCCACGACTTCAACAACCTGCTGACCGTCATCCTGGGAGAGGCCGAGCTGTCACTCGGTGGGGAAGCGGCCGACTATCCGGACGCGATGCGCCAGATCAAGAAGGCGGGCGAGCGCGCCGCCGACCTGACCCGGCAGCTGCTGGCCTTTTCCCGGCGCCAGCTGATCGAGCCCACCGTGTTCAACGTGAACGAGCTGGTCCAGGACCTCACCAAGATGATCGGCCGCCTGATCGGTGAGCACATCACGCTGGTGACCCGCGCGGAGGCACCGCACTCGATTGTGCGGGCGGACCGGGGTCAGATCGAGCAGATCATTTTGAATCTGGTGGTCAACGCCCGCGACGCGATGCCCGGGGGCGGCCGGCTGGCGATCGCGACCCAGACGCTGGTTCTCGACCAGGAATTCGCGAGTGCCCGTCCCGAGTTGCGGGCAGGGGAATTCGTGATGATCTCGGTGACCGATACCGGCTCGGGGATGAGCGACGAGGTAAAGACGCGCATCTTCGAGCCCTTCTTTACGACCAAGGAGCGGGGTCGGGGGACCGGGCTGGGACTCGCCACCAGCTATGGAATCGCCAAGCAGGCCGGCGGGCACCTCGCCGCGTACACCGAGCTGGGCGTGGGCACCACGATGCGGCTCTACCTGCCCGTGGCCGAGCCGTCGGTGCGACCCGCTCCCGCGGCCAAGGAGGGTAGCGACCACGGCAATGAAACGATCCTGCTGGTGGAGGATGATCCCGGCGTTCGCAAAATCGCCGCCCGGATTCTCGCCGCCCGGGGGTACCGCGTGCTCGAAGCCGAAACCGGTGACGCAGCCCTGGCGGTGCTGGCACAGCATGCCGGTACCGTACATCTGCTCTTGACTGACGTGGTGCTGCCCGGAATGTCCGGCCGCGAAGTGGCCGCCCGGGTGCGAGCCCTGCGACCGGGGATCAAGGTGCTGTTTGCTTCAGGATATACCGACGACGTGATTCTCCAGCACCTGCTGGAAGCGGGGGACGAGGTGATACTGCAGAAACCATTTGCCGAGGCGGATCTGAGCCGGAAGGTGCGGGCGGTCCTGGATCATCCGCCGGAGAGGTGATCCCCGTAGCGCTTGCCGTAGTAAATGCCGAATCCGGTGCCCACCATGCTCAGAATGAATGCGGTAGTCATGCCAACGTAGTTTCCCACCCACCATCCGACAGCTCCACCCGCCGTGGCTCCGATGAAGCCAAAGAGTTTGGTCATGCTCATGTCATCAAGAATAGCCGTGCGGCCACCCCTCCGCTTACCCACTCCCTGCTATTCATCGAGCGGATCGATCTGCGACCACGGCAATCAGGTTGCCATCCCAATCGTAGTAGAGCGCCGCATCTACCAGCGAAGCCCGCTCGAGATCAACCAACGGCGCTGAAGAGCCTTGTCATCACGGAATGTTGCTGCCGTGGCACACGGTGCAGGTCTCCGGGTTCTTACGCTTCATGCGTGGAGCGTCGAACCCCGGCCCGTGCGGGTTGAAGTTGCGGCCGCCCTGGGCGGAGTGGCAGGTCAGGCAATCCCGCTCCACGTGACATCCCACGCAGGTCTCCAGGTTCTGCCGCGCAGCCTGGCCATGCCCGAAGAGGAACGACCGTTTCGCATCGTGAAATCCTGATCCCAACAGCTTTTGTGCCGTCAGGCCGGATTGCTGATGACAGGCCGCGCAGAAGCCGGTGGTGCTGTGGCAATCGGCGCATGAGGCTTCGCGCGCGTACGCCGCTACCGGGTGCCGGGTCAGGAAGCCCGCCGGGTGATACCCGCCGGTGGACGCCGCGGTCGGCCGGTGGCAATCGAGACACTCGGTGCGCGCATGGCAGGCGGCGCAGCTGCGGGGATTCGCCTGGGCGAGCCCCGCGTGTCCGTCCCGGAAGTCCGTGCCGTGACTGGCCGGCCGGCTCCGGGTCACCTCGGCACCCTTGCCGCGGCCCGGGCCCGCCATGGCCAGCCCGCGGGCCGCGGCCGGTTCCTGGGCATGACAGGTCGAGCAGCTTTCCCGGGTATGACAGGTCCGGCACTCTTGCGCCCCACCCCGGGCCTGGCCGCCGTGCCGGTTCAGGAAATTGAGTGCAGCGTGGCTCGGCGGGGCCTTGAGTTCCGTCGCGATCGCCAGGGAGCGGGCATCCTCGCCCAGCGCCTGGATCGAGCGTTGCTCCGGCGCGTCGACGTGACAGGTGACGCAGAAGTCGCGCGCGTGGCAGGTGGCGCAGCTTGCCGAGACCAGCGCTCCTGGAATGGTCGAGGCCACCGTGCGGCCATGCCCCGCCAGTGCGAACCCGGGCGCCTTGTGAGATTCGGGTTCCGGGAAACCGGCCACCGCCTCGCGGGTCAGCGTGGTCGCCAGGGTGAGGGGAAGGTGGCAGGTAGCGCACGCCGAGTCCGCCACTTCCAGGTGCGCCTCGGAATGACGGTGGCAATCAAGACATTCCCGGCTCAGCGTCCGCTGCACCACCATCCAGCCTGACCCCTTTTCCGAATGACACGTAACGCAGGCCAGGGCGGAATCGGCGCCCGGCCGGGTCCGCAGCTGCGTGTCGTGCCGGGCGTGGGTAAAGCGAAGATTGGTCGGAGGCGGTGTGGCTGGTGGTTCCCAGTCCACTTGCTTCCTTATCTGGCCGTCATGACACTCGGCGCAGGAGGCCGCGCTCGGAAACACCGGCTGATTGGCGTCCCGGACACCGGCATGACAGCTCTGACAGGAAGGGAAGAGCTTGCTGTGTTTGGCGTGGTCGAAACCATCGCGGCTCGCGCGGCCGAGCAGCCGCCCGGCACTGCCCGCCAGGAGCAGGACTCCAAAGGCGCTGAGCAGGTGCCGGGCGCGGATCACGGCGTGCGACTTCCCGATGCCGTTGGCTTACGGCCCTTGGGTAGCCGGAACACTCCCTCGCCCGACCCGAAGAGGAACGATACCCTGGCGCTGAACCGTGTCTGGTTCCAATCGAACGCGGCAGCATCGGGGCGTTTCCGGTCTTCCATGAATCGAGCGGCGCTGACATCGAACTGCCAGCGCTCGGACGGCCGCCAGGACCCCTCGACGCCCACCTGCTTCAACGCGGCCTCGTCAAAGCGGAACTCCAGCGGCCGGGTCAGCTTGGCGCCGTGCACGGTGAACAGGAGCTGGTCCCGGGGAGCGTAGCTGACCGCCGCGTCGTAGCTGAGATAGGAACCGCCCGGCGCGAACTCCGCCTCCTGGCCGAGCTCGATGCCGAGCTGGGCTGTCGGAGTCCAGGTCGCGCCGATGGAGTATCGCCAGCCATGGTCTTCCACTGAAACCAGTGGTGTTTCGGTCTCGCTCTTCTCGTAGAAGAAGCGGGTACCCCGCGCGCGCAGCTGCAGATGGGACAATCCAGAATACGATACTGAGCCGGTGACCGCCTGGTACGCCACCGGGCTGAACACCCCCCAGATCGTCCACAGTTCGAAGTGGGGACGGTAGCGCTGAAACCCGCCGGTGATCGCCAAGTCAGGTGCTACATATCGCAGGGTTACGTCGGAGCTGCCCATGAGTCCCTGCGCCATGTCGTACTCGGCGCCGCCGGCCAGGGCGAGCCGCGGCATCAGGCGAACCTCGGTCGCCAGGGCCGCCCGTTCCGAAACGAAGTAGTCGGAGCGCGGGTCCACTTCACGCTGGTAGTCGAGCCGGACGTCAGCCAACCCGCCGGTGTACCCGAGTGCCGCGCCGGCGATGATCTGGCGATCGTGGGGCTGGAAGTCGTCCAGCGGATTGAGCGCCGTGCTGGTCACCGGGAGTGCCGTCCCCCGCGCGAGACCCAGGCCCAGGTAGCCGACCGCATCGAACCCCCGCTTCACATCTCGCACGGTAACCCGGCCGCCGTCAAATCCGCTGAAGCCCAGCCGGCTGGTGTAGACCTGCCGACCCAGGCGACCGGTCAGCCATTCGCTGTTGTATTCCGCGTAGCCCTCGAGCAGCTGCACGCTGGGATCGGTCCCGGGCCACACGTCGGCGCTGCCCAGGTCAACCGCCACCCGCGCGCTCCCGTGGAAGCTCAATCCGGGCAGACCCAGGCCCCAGATCGTGAAATCGGCCGCGGTCACGGCGGGCGCCGCCCGCTGCGCCGCGCCGGGGCGAAAGAAGAAGCAGAACGGCGAGCCGGGGGGGCAGTGAACCGCGAAGCCGTCGGGAGTGTAACTGCCGCCGGACGGACCGATCACGGTGGAGCCCAGCGCAATGCTGTCCAGCTCCACGCCCCGAAACCCCACGCTCTGCACCCGGGTATCCAGCCGGACGCGATACCCCTGCGCCAGCGCCGGGGACACCGCGAGCCCGCCGCCGAGCAGGGCCATGAGCACCGCGCGGGCGCCGCTCAGGTGCCGGCTCCGCTCAGGTGGCTGCGATATCCATCGGGCGTGTTCTGGAGGTGGCAGACGGTGCATTCCCTGGGAGCGTAATGGTCCTGGTCCCCATGGCAGGTGAGGCAGAGCGAACGGGTGGGGACCAGTTCGGCGACGATGGCCGGAGTGTGGCAGCCGTCGCAGCCGACGTGAGCCTCGGTCGGCCGCTGGTGCGCGGCCACGATCTGCGTAGTGCGATGGCAGCTGGAGCAGTTCCGGTCTGGCTCATGATGCTTCTCGTGGCAACTCACGCAGGCGGTCACCGCCGAATCCGGCGCCAGGCTGACCGAGGTGGTGTGACACTCCACGCAGCGAAGTGAGGTGTGCTTCTCGTGCTGGAAACTCACATCGCGGGGCCGGGGCGGCTGGCGGGGGACCGTGATCACGACGTGTGAGATGAGCGCCGCCGCGGTTTCGTTCTCCCCGTGGCATTGCCGGCAATTGCTGCTGGCCGCCGCCTGGTGATGGCAGATCTGACAGCCACGCGGGGGTTCGAACGTGAGCCGGCCCTGGCCGGCGCGAGTCCCATGACAGGAGATGCAGTTGATCGCTTTGTGTCGTTGGTGGGAGAAGCTGTCGGCGGAAGCGGAAGGAGTCACGAGCGGGCTGGCCACTGGTTC
>DASYPP010000088.1:0-18531 GCA_036006525.1 Gemmatimonadales bacterium | reverse complement strand
TAGCCAGTTGATCGCGCAACTGAGCTTCGGTCACTGCCCTGCCCTTCCAATGCAGGCCGCCGGATTCATCCAATCCAACGACGAAATCCTTCCCCACATCAGGATCAGACTCGGAGTGTGCCGCGGACGGCAGCATCGCCGGGAATCCCTGCGTTATCCAGGGCAACGAAATCATGAAAATAATGAGGAGCACCAGCATGACATCGATCATCGGTGTCACGTTGATTTCAGCGACTGAGCCAGTCCCTCGAGATCCCGAACCCGGTGTCGCCATTGCGCCCCGCTAGTTCTTCTTTTTCTTGTCGTCCGCGAAAATCACGTTGTTCTGCGGCTCCGTCACGGCGGCCAGCACCCGTACGCCCGCGGTCCGCGCCATCTCGACCGCTTCCTGCACCCGGCCGTACTTGATCTGGTTGTCGGCCTTGAAGTACAGGACCTTGCTGGTATCGCGCGCGGCGAAGATCGCCACCAACTGGTCCTTCAACTGGTCGTCCGGAATCGGCCGCCCATTGAGAAAGAAATTACCGGACGCGTCGATGCCCAGGACCACCTCGTCCTTGCCTTCGGGATCCTTGTCCAGGTTGGCGCCTCGCGGCAGCGTGGCCTTGAACCCCGCGGCGATCAATGGAGTGACGATCATGAAAATGATCAGCAGGACCAGCATGACGTCGATCATCGGCGTCACGTTGATCTCCGAAGTCACCCCGCCGGATTTACCCGTGGATATGGCCACTGCCGCTCACCGCCTTTTGGGCTTGGAATTCCTTGGTGAAGATCGACCGGCCGAACTCGCTGCCGACGCTCTTGATCAGGTAGTCGATCAGTTCCTTCGAAGTGAAGGTCATCTCAGCCGTGAAGTACTCGAGCTTGGTGGTGAAGTAGTTGAACATCCACACCGCCGGGATCGCGACGATCAGGCCGAACGCGGTGGTGATCAGCGCCTCGGCGATACCGGCCGAAATGCCGGCCAGGCCGCCCGACGCGCCGGCCGCCGCCATGCCGACGAACGCGTTCACGATACCCATCGTGGTGCCCAGGAGGCCGACGAACGGCGCGGTGGCGCCCACGGTCGCCAGCACCGACAGCCCCCGGCGCAGTTCGGACAGGGTCAGCAGCATCTGCCGTTCCACCGCGCGCTCGGCCGAGTTGATATCGGCGGACGTGATGGTCGCGCGATCGCGCAGCAGCGGCTTCACTTCGGACAGCGCCTCGCCCAGCACCCGGGCGACGTGGCTCTTCTTGTGGGTCTCGGCCAGCTTGATCGCCTGCTCCAGCTGCTCTTCCTGGATGGCGCGGGAGAACTCCGGCATGAACTTCCGGGTACCCTTGGCGCTCTTGGTGAACATGACGATCTTGGTAAAGACGATCGTCAACGAATAAATCGACATGATCGCCAGGACGACCACGATGCCCTTCGCGAAGGGGCCCATGGTCTTGAAGAGATGCAATAGATCCATGTTTCAGATTCTCCCGGTTAGAATGACCGCGAACGAGTGATCAGGTGATTGTAAAGTTGATGACCTGCTGGACCAGCACCCGCACCGGCTCCCCGTGCACCTTGCCGGGCTTGAACAGGCTCTTGAGCAGCATCTGCTTGGTCGGCTCCACGAAGGCCTGGTGCGATGCGCTCAGCACCTTGAGCGAATTGGGCTCCACGTGGCCGGTCACGTCCACCACGAACTGCATGGTGACCTTGCCGGGAATGCCGGCGGCCTTCATGGCCGGCGGAAACAGCTGGGGGCCGGACGAGATCATCTGCGGCGGGTCGTCCACCTGGGCCTCGAGGAAGGTCTCCCCGATGACCGGGCCCGTGCCGCCCACCACGCCGGCCGCGATGCCGCCCTCGACACCCTTACCGGTGAAGTCGCGCGGATCCAGCGCCCGCTGGTTCAAGTCCACCGGCGGAATTTCCTTGGGGATATCCGTCGGCGCGATGACCGTCTGGAACCCCTTCGGGGGTGGATTGGCCTGCACCACTTGGTCGGGTGGCGGGGGCACCGGCTTCGGGATGTCCTTGGGAGCCTCCAGGAACACCATTGTGGTGTCAGTCGCCTTATCGTCGGCCCGGTCCGCGGCTCCCGCCGTCACCTTGACCGCTGCGGCGATCAGAGCGGCGTGAACCACAAGGGAGAAGACCGTCTGGCCGGCGGTTCTCTGCTTCTTGGGCTTGGACTCGATCAGGGTGTCGAACACGAGACCTCCCAGCAGTGCTGGATGTTGTGGAGCGTTAAGGTAAAGCAACCAGGCTCTCCGGGCAGTAGCCCGAAGATGACAATTCGATTACAACCGGATTAGCGGAGCCGGTACCCGGTCAGGACCGCGTGGCAAACCGGATAACCTGACGGACCAGCACCCGAACGGCCCGGCCATGGACCCGTCCGGGGGTGAATCGAGCCGTCCCGACCGAAGCCAGGACCGCCTCGGCAAACGCAGGGTGGTCGCTGGAGACGATCCTGATTGAGGTTGGCTCCACAAGCCCCGCCGCGTCCACGATGTACGTCACAATCACCGCCCCGTCGATCCCGGCCCGGCGGAGCGCCTCGGGATAGCGGGGCTCAGCAAGATGCAGCGCCTGGGGCGGATCCGTAAGGTCGCTTTCGGTGAGCACCTCCGCCGCCAGCACCCCCATGGTGTCAGAGGTTCCGCCTGGCAGATACCGGCCCGGGTCAAAGGTCGGCCCGGTGATCGGCCCGGGCTTCAGGGGGCCGATGGGCGGCAGGCCGGTTGGCACATCTATAGGAACAGGCAGGGGCGGTTCCCCCCTGGTTCCCCCGGGGAGTGGGGAGCCGTCGGTCTTCTGGGTCGAGAGTACGAAAACCGTCCTGGCAGGTATCGGCCTGGTGGTTTCGCCTCTGTCCGGTTCCGGCGCGGCACGAAGCGCCAGCGAGATCAGGCCGGCGTGGACCGCCAGGGCGAGAACAGGTTGAACCACCGACTTCCGGTGCGCTCGCTTCTCAAAGGATTCGAACATGGCCGCCTCTCTTGTCAGGGCTGATATAAAGAGAGGCTTGGGAGATTAAGGTGGGTGGAGGAGGTGGGTTACAGGACGGTTACGACCGGGTGTCATGTCCTGAGGACCGCTCAAGGGACCGCGACCGCAGCGCGCAGTGAACTGCACACCGCAGTGAAACAGAGCCCCGCTGAGGTTGTCGCAGAGGAAAGCGTATCATTCTCGCTTCTGAGTCGGAAACTTGTGAGGAGGTGATTTGGTGACATGGAAGGGCGCCTCATCGCCAGTACCATGGATTGCCTCAGCGAAACCCTCTGCGGAACTCAGCTTCTCTGTGGTATGCCGTCCTCCGCGTCCTCTGTCTTCTCAGGACCACGAGGCAGGGTCACCGTAAACCCGGTTCCCCGACCAGGCCGGCTCTGCACCGAGATCTTCCCTCCATGAGCCTCCACGATCCAACGCGAAATAGCGAGGCCCAGCCCAAATCCGGAATGTTCCGTGGCGCGGGAGCGCACCAGGTCGGCCCGCCAGAACCGGTCGAACACGTGGGGCAGGTCGCCGGCGGCGATGCCAATGCCGGTGTCGCGGACCGTGATTACCACGGCGGTGCCCTGGTCCACCAGGTCCAGCGCCACCGATCCACCCGCTTCGTTGTACTTGATCGCGTTGGTCACCAGGTTCAGCAGCAGTTGCCGCATTCGGGCTCCGTCCACCGCGAGCAGTACCGGTTTCTCCGGCAGCGTGCTGGTTACCGCAATCCCGGCGCCTTCGCCCAGGATGCCCGCCGTCTCGACCGCCTCTCCAACCAGATCACGCAGGTCCACCTCCTGGAGGGCGAGCGGGGCCCGGCCTTCATCGGCGCGGGCCAGGATGAGCAGGGTCTCCACCAGCTCGCTCATCCGGTTGATCTGGTTCAGGGTCTCGTCCAGCTGTTCGATGCTGTCGGCCGGCGCGCTCGGGTTGGTGAGCGCCCGTTCCACCCCGGCCCGCACCACCATGAGCGGAG
The DNA here is from genome assembly GCA_036006525.1 of Gemmatimonadales bacterium. Classification (GTDB taxonomy): domain Bacteria; phylum Gemmatimonadota; class Gemmatimonadetes; order Gemmatimonadales; family GWC2-71-9; genus DASYPP01. The sequence continues at coordinate 14,575 of DASYPP010000088.1, read as the reverse complement.
TCTTGAGTTCGTGACTGGCATCGGCCGTGAACCGGCGGAGGCCGGAGAAACTCTGCTCCAGCCGGGCCAGCATCCCATTCACCTTGAGGGCCAGCCGGGCCAGCTCGTCGCCCGAACGGGGCACCATCAGCCGGCGATGCAGGCCGCGGCCATCGCTGATCGCCTCCAGTTCATCCATCATGTCCTGGATCGGCCGCAGCGAGCGGTCGGCCAGCCAGTAGCCCACGCCGACCGACGCCAGCAGGACGATGGGCAGGATGACCACCATCGAACGAATGAGCTCCCTGGGCTCGAACGAGGAGACCAGTGCCGGGGTGGCGATCAGCATCCCGCCGATGTCGGACACCGCGGGAATCGGGGCGGCGAGATAGCGGTAGGCGCCCAGGTGGGGATCCAGGTTGACGGTGCCGGTTACCCGGGTGCCGGGCCGCGGGCGCAGCAGGCCTACCAGGCGTTCCAGGGAATTGTAGGAGAGCGAACGGGATTGTTGCGACGCGTACAGCAGGTTGCCGAGCGAATCGACCACGACCAGGGGATCCCGCATGCTTTCGAGGTAGGTGCTGACCGTGGGCACCAGGATGGTGCGGAGGACCCAGCGACCTTCGCGGCCCGGCACCGAGTCTATCGTGGTGATCTGGCCGCTCAGCACCCGGTGCGATTCGCTCAGCCACCCGACCGCGACATCTGATTCCAGCTGGAGCCGCTCATCCAGCTCGTCAAAGCTGGGATGCCGCCGCTCGATCACCAGTGCGGCACCGAAAGCCACGATCACCACGCCCATGGCCACCGTGTACCAGACCGTCAACCGCGTCCTGATCGTCTTCATACAGACGCGTAAGAAGTGAGAGGTGAGAGGTGAGAGGGACCCACCGTAGACTCAATATGCAGCAATGAAGTCCTTCTCACTTCTCACCTCTCACTTCTCACCTGGCTTGACGACGTATCCCACTCCTCGGACGGTGTGGATCAGCTTCAGTGTGAACCCGGTGTCCACCTTCTTGCGGAGCCGGTTGATCACCACGTCCACGATGTTGGTGCCGGGATCGAAATGGTAATCCCAGGCGTACTCGGTGATGAGGGTGCGGGACATGACCCGGCCCGGGTGCCGGATCAGGTACTCGAGGACCGCATACTCTTTGGGGGTCAGGTCGAGCAGCTTGCCGCCGCGGCGCACCTCGCGGGTGCCGGTGTCGAGCTCGAGATCGGCCACCTTCAGCACCGGCGGGGCCAGTTGCTTGGGCCGCCGGCCCAGGGCCTCTACCCGGGCCAGCAGTTCCTCGAAGGAGAACGGCTTGGTGACGTAATCGTCGGCGCCGGCCCGGAGCGCCTGGACCTTGAAGTCCACCGAGTCCTGCGCGGTCAGGACCAGGATCGGCGTCGTGTTGCCCCGGTCGCGCAGCGTGCGGACCAGCTCCAGGCCGGACATCCCCGGGATCCGGAGGTCCAGCACCATGAGGTCATAGAGCCCGCCGGACGCGAGCCGAAGCCCTTCCAACCCGTCCGTAACCAGGTCGGCGTGAAACCGCTGCTCGTCCAGTCCGCGTTTCACGTACTGGCCCACGGTCTTGTCGTCTTCCACCACAAGGATCTTCATGGGGCTTCTGTTAGTAGGAAACCGCAACTGCCAACCCAAAGGCGCCAAGACGCGAAGAATTACGTGGTTTGGTTATTCCTTTGCGCCGTAGCGTCCTTGTGTTTGGCAGTTAGCTACTCTCACCGGTGATCGGGAGGAACACTCGGAACGTTGCTCCTCTTCCCTGCTGGCTCTCCACTTCGATCCGCCCGCCGTGCTGCTCCACGATCCCATAGCACACCGAGAGGCCGAGCCCGGTGCCGCGGCCCTGCGGCTTGGTGGTATAAAACGGATCGAAAATCTTGGACAGCGAATGCCGGGGAATCCCGTGCCCGGTGTCCTGGAACTCGACCACGATCTCGTCGTCCCGGTGATCGCTCCGCGCGGTCCGGACCCGGAGCTCGCCGCCGTTCTCCATGGCGTCCACCGCATTGAGCGAGATCGCCATGAAGGCCTGGATCAGCTGCTCGGCGTTGCCGTGAATGTCGGGGAGCGTGGGGTCCACGTCGAGCCGGACTTCGAGCTTGCGGTAGGTCTTGTGGTGGCGCAACAGGAACAGCGTGTCCTCCACCAGGTTCATGACCCGGGTCCGTTGCTTGGTCTTGCCCTTGGGGCGGCTGAAATCCAGCAGTCCATCGACGATGTTGGTACAGCGCTGCACTTCCTTATCGATGATATCGAGGTACTCCTTCCGCGCCGAGCGGGCCGGTTCGGAAACCTCGTCCAGCCGCCCTTCCAGGGCGGCCACGCAGGCCCCGATGGTGGCCAGCGGGTTGTTGATCTCGTGCATGACCCCGGCGGCCAGCTGGCCGATGGCCGCGAGCTTCTCGCTCTGCAGAATCTGCTGCTGCACGCTGTGCCAGAGAGTGACATCCTCGCCCACCGTGATCACGTGGGTGATCTCGTCGCCGTCCAGCCGCATGGGAATCTTGCTGATCCGGTAGGAGCGCCGCTCCTCCTCGGTGCCCGTCTCCAGCTCGATCTGCTGGATCTCACCCGACGCGAATACCCGGTCGAACTCTCCCTTGAGCTCATCGGCCGGTTGCCGGGTGAGCACGTCGAAGATCGGGCGGCCGACCACGTCGTCCCGCCGGAGGCCCTGGGTGCCCATCTCCCGCTTCCGGTTCCAGATCTGAATCCGGTAGTCCCGATCCACCACGTAGAGGCCGACCGGAAGCGAGTCGACGACCAGGGTGATGAAGCGCCGCTGCTCCTCGATTTCGTGGGAGCGGACCGCCACCTCGTAGGCAAGATCTTCGGACAGTTCGAGGGAGCCAAGGAAGGGGGCGAGCATGTCGCCGACGATCTGGAGGACCGGCTCATCGTCCGGGTGGGGCGTGCGGTTGCGCTGCACGTCGAGCACGCCGAGCCACTCGGCTTCGTGCACCAGGTGAATCCGTTCCGCCTCCGGCTGCCGCTCCGGCACCTGGACCTGCTGCCGCAGGGGAGCCGGGTCGCCGGCCGCGGCCCGGACGCAGCAGAAGGTGGTCGCGTGCGCTTCGCGGAACCAGATTCCAACCTCCCGCGCCGCCATTCCTTCCCGCAACGCCCGGGCGACGGATGTCACCGTCAGCTCGGCCGCGTTACCGGCTTTGAGCAACTTCGCGATTGACCCGATCAGGGCCAGGGCGCCGGTGGGGGAGGTCATAGGAATGAGAGAGAAGCTAGCGGATTTCGGGGACCTTGTCAGGAGGGGCGCGGAAAGCTGTGTCTGTGAGAGAGCGCGGAGAACGGCACACCGCTGAGAGGCAGAGGTTCGTGAGCCTTCGCTGAGGCAGGCCGCGGTTTAAGGATGTCGACATGGAATAAAATGGTTATGTGGATGGGCGGCACTCATGCTACCGTGACGGCATGACGACCCCATCCGCGAGTGCCACCAAGGCCGACTATCCGCAATCGGGACTGACCGGGCTGGTCATTGGTTACGCCATGAAGGTACACACCAGGCTCGGTCCCGGTCTATTGGAAAGTTCATATCACGCATGTCTCGCCTATGAACTGATTAACGCGGGATTGGAAGTGCAGTCCCAGGTTAGCCTTCCCCTGGCCTACGGGGAGGTTCAATTGGAGGTCGGCTACCGAGTGGACATGATCGTTTCGGACCTGGTAATCGTTGAGATCAAGGCGGTTGATACCGTGATACCAGTCCACGAATCTCAACTTCTTACGTATTTGCAGATCTCAAAAAAGGAGGTCGGACTCCTTCTCAACTTCAACGTGAAGAGACTGGCGGACGGGATCACCCGAAAGGTCATGACGCGCAGTAAGTGAGAAACTATCGTTTGCCTCTGCGACTACCTCTGCGGAACTCAGCTTCTCAGCGGTGTGCCGTCCTCCGCGTCCTCTGCCTTCTCAAAGCGCGGCCCGCGGGTCTGAGACCAGGTACCCACGCACACCACCAGCAGGAACGCGCCAACCGCTCCGGCAAGCAACCGCTCCAGTCGTGTCCACCCGGATCGCTGTGGGTCCGGACCAGCCTCAATGCGCCCCAGCTGCTTCCTGTCGATCCGCGGCATGGTGATGGCCCGATCTCCCAGCAAGCGGACTCGCTCCACCACCATCGCTTCGCGGCGGGCGGCGAGTTCCAGCACCCGGTGGTCTTCGCGGACGGCCAGCAGGACCACCCCGCCGGCGGCGACCACCACCAGCCACCAGCGAGTGCGGCGGGGTAGCAGCGCCGCCGGGAGCAGCAGGGCTGGCCCGGCGGAGACGGCGATCAGCGCCAGGAGACTGGAGCGCACCACGTTCTTGGAATCGGGCGCCAGCATTCCCCACGCGGCGACCCAGCCGATGGGATGGGCGAGGCTCTTGTCCAGCAGCGGCACCAGGGCGACGGTGCGGCCGGCGCGCTCGACAAAGGCAGTGGTTCCCGGGTCGGAGAGCAGGCGACGGGCGATGGTGTCGGGAGGTGCGACTTTCAGGGAATCAGGAAGCAGTGGTGAATTGCCCCACGCCACCTGGATGCCCCGATGCCAGCGCGGGGAGGCGGCCAGGGTGTGCACCGCAGAGAGCAGGCCGACCAACTGATAATCCGAGCCACCATCGACCGGTGCCACGATAGTGAGGTAGCCGGCTACCGCGCGGGCGGTCGTCGCGTTGGCAGTGAGGAATTCCGCCCGGCGGCCGCGGGCCGCTATCTCCAGCAGACCCGTGATGGCGATGATCGCCGCGGCCGCGCAGATGAGCGCGATCCGTTTCGGGGAGCTCAGTGCGACAGCCAGGGAAGCGTCAGCAGGATGACGCGCCAGCCCTCGGGCGTGCGCCGCAGGACCCAGTGCTCGAGGTCCTCGCCGGACGCGCCGGGCCCCCCGTTGCGCGGCACCTCCTGCCGCACGACGACCCACACGGCGGCGAACCCGTCAGCCTGGCGGAGGTCGGTCCGGATGACCTGGGCCTGGGGCGGTCGAAGGATCCCGGATTCCCGCATCTTCGCCAGCCACTGGAAGGCCGAATCGGCGGGAATCACTTCGGCCTCCACTTGCGACGTGTCGCCGGCCGCGCCGCCGAAGCTCACCATGCCTCGGTCCAGGAAAAAATGCCGACAGCCGACCCAGTCCAGCTCGGAAAAACTCCGGTAATACTCGTTGATCACACCGCGGATCTGGGCCTCATCGCGCCGGCTGCCGGCCGGGGTGTGATCTTCCAGCCGGCAGCCGACCAAGAGGGCCAGGATGAAGAGTGCGCTTGAGCTTCGCGAATGCATGCTCACGATGAGGCCAGGGAAGAAAGGGCGTAAGCCGTGAGCAGTGAGCAGGACTGGTTTCTAGTCTCGATCTCCGTTGCCAGTCCCGCTTACTGCTTACTGCTTACTCCACTGCATTGATCTGCTGCAGAATTTCCGCGTTTTCCCGCCGGCTGCCGGGGGTCGGCTCTACGAAGGCCCAGCGCAGGATACCCTTCCGGTCAACCAGGAAATAGGCGCGATTGGAATAGAACTTCTCCTCGAGCAGGGTGCCGTACCGCCGGGACACGTCGCGCTTGAAATCGCTCAGCAGGTCGAAATTCAGCTGCTCCTTCGCCTTGAATTCCTTGAGCGTCGGCACCGAGTCCACGCTGATGGGGAGCACCACGGTCTCGCCGAACTGGCCGAAGTCATTGTTGAAGGCGTTGAGCTCCGTGGTACAGGTGCTGGTAAACGCGAGCGGGAAAAAGGCGAGCAGCACCTTCTTGCCCTTCAAGTCGGAAAGCGTGACCTGGGTTCCGGCGGTGGACGGCAGGGTAAAATCCGGCGCCGGGGCGCCAACGTCGGGGGAACCCATGTATCAGCCCTTCGCGGCGTCGAAGCGTTTGCCGACGACCGTCCAGTTCACCACGTTCCACCACGCGGCGAGGTAGTCGGGCCGCCGGTTCTGGTACTTGAGGTAGTACGCATGTTCCCAGACGTCGTTGCCCAGGATCACCATCTTGCCGGCCGATATCGGCGTGTCCTGGTTGGGGGTGCTTTCGATGGCCAGGGTGCCGCTCTTGTCCATGGTGAGCCAGGCCCAGCCGCTGCCGAAGCGTCCGACCCCGGCCTTGTTGAATGACTCCTTGAAGGCGTCGAATCCCTTGAACGTGTTGTCGATCGAGGATGCCAGCGCGCCGATCGGTTCCTTCGCGCCCCCGGGGGCCATGAGCTCCCAGAACATGGTGTGGTTGTAGTGGCCGCCGCCGTTGTTCCGCACCGCGGTCCGGATCGCTTCGGGAATCGCGTCGAGGTTGGAGAGCAGGGCTTCGATCGGCTTGGACTGCAGGTCGGCGCTGTTTTCCAGCGCGGCATTCAGGTTGTTGACGTAGGCCTGGTGGTGCTTGTCGTGGTGGATCCGCATCGTCGGTTCATCGATGTGCGGCTCCAGCGCATTGTAGGCATAGGGAAGAGCAGGAAGGGAAAACGGCATGACAGACTCCTGAAGATATGAGTACCTGGCTCGAGTCAGCGGGGCAAATATAATCGCATCGTCCCCCTCCACCCCGCCACCGCCACCCCCACGACCAGCAGCACGGTCCAGGTCACCTGGCGGGTGAGACCGGCCTCCACGATCAGGTAGCCGCCATAGGCCGGGATGACCCAGAGCAGGCGGTCCAGTCCCCAGCGAATCCCCAACAGCTCACATCCCGAGACGAACCACGGGCCCACCAGCGCGGAGGCGATCAGCCACCAGGCACCGGCCTCCCCCCCGCCGCCCGCGACGATGCCGAAGAAGGCCCCCGCGGTGAGCAGGCCCAGGACCCGGCGCCGATGCACCGCAGCATCGTGGACCGTGGCCGCGGCATGCCAGAGTCCGAGCAGCGCGAGCGGCATCAAGAGCGGAGCCCAATGCTCGGCGCCATCGGGCAGCGGATGGGCGCCCAGCCGGATCAGGAGAATCGCGCCGATCGGCGCCACCAGTGGAAACACCAGGCCGTGGAGCGGCCACAGGGCCGCGAGCCCCCACGCGACCAGCCACACCCAGGGAAAGATCTGCACTTCGGCCGCGGGGCTGAACGGCGCATTGACCAGCTCGGCCACGTTGGGGTTGGCTTCACCCGAAATCGCCCGGACGTAGGTGAAGACCGGGATCATGAACAGCGCGAACAGCGCGGCGAACGGCACCGGAGAGCCAGCGGCGCGACGCCGCATCAGCACGTGGCCAGTCACTGCGACGATCATCGTGGCCAGGGAAACGGCGCGGAGTGAGGGCGCAAAGCAGATGGCGATTGCAGCCGCCAGGAGTCCGGCGAACCAGACCATGTCAGCGGTGGTGGGCAGCACCGGTACCAGGGGCGGCGGGTGACGCTCCAGCAGCACCTGGTCCAACCGGCGCCAGGGCTCGAGTACCCGCGCCAACCGGCCCAGCGTGGCGAGCGCGAAGCCAGCCGCGCCGATCAGCAGGGCCACGCCCAGGACTGTAAACCAGCCGATGGAACGGACGACCGGAAGCAGGCCCAGGGTGGCGACCACGCTGGCGGCCAGGACGACAAGCACGCCGGGCATCGCCGCCAGTTGCAGTCCGCGCAGCTCTCGGGCAGCGGACCAGAGAACCAGCAGCAGGCCCAGCGTTTCGAGGCCGTTGTTGATATGGAAGAAGGAGATCGGGGCGGCCGCCGGGGCAACCTGCAGGGCCGCGAGCGCCAGCCCGATGGCGACCGTGCCGACGACGGCGAGCGCGCGGCGCCGGGGCGTCGGCAGCAGCGCGGCGCCGGCGACGAACAGGAGGACGAGTTGAGATGAGGAACCCAGCATGTTCGGAGAAGGGACCCAGTACCCAGTACTCCGTACCCGTCACCTTATTGGAATGGAGCGGATGGGAATCGAACCCACGACCCCCTGGTTGCAAACCAGGTGCTCTCCCAACTGAGCTACCGCCCCCTGGAATCGGACTCAATATAAAGCGGTCAGGCGGCGGTGCGGTAAGGCGGGAGGTGGCCTGGATCACAGAACTACAATGGGATCGGGGCCACCTTGGGGCGCACAATTTCCGGCTTCAAACAAGGAGAAGACCATGTCGGCATATCGGATAACCCGCGGAGCGCTTCTGCCCGCCGCACTCTTCGCCTTCCTGGGCACGGGGTGCGCTAAAAAGAACAACGAAACCGCGGCTGCGGATTCCAGCGCGATGGATACCACCATGGCGATGCCGGCCCCCGCCGCCCCGGAGTATACCGACGCGCAGATTGCCCACATCGCGGTGACGGCCAACTCGGTGGACAGCACGGCAGGTGTCCAGGCGCTCAAGAAGGCAACGAGCACCGAGGTTAAGGATTTCGCCCGGACCATGATCCGGGATCACGGTGCCGCGAACAAGCTGGCTACCGCCCTGGCGACCAAGCTTAGCCTGACTCCCGAGGACAACGAAAAGAGCCGGGCGCTGGAAACCGGCTACGACCAGTCCCAGGCCGAGTTGAACGCCCCGACCCTGACCGGGGCCGCGTTCGACAAGGCGTATATCGATCATGAAGTGGCGTACCACCAGGCGGTCCTGGACGCGCTGGACAACGTCCTGATCCCGCAGGCCGACAATGCGGAACTGAAAGCGTTGCTGCAGCAGATCCGCCCCAACGTCGCCCAGCACCTGGGGATGGCGCAGAAGATTCAAGGCACGCTCAGCACGACGAGCTGAAACCACCCGCAGGACGGTCATACGAACGAAGCGAGGGGTCTTCCCGGGCATCGGGAAGACCCCTCGCTACGTTTTCGGATGCCAGGTCGTGGTGTTACTGCACGTCGAGTGTAAACCCGCCAGGCGTCAGTTGCTGATACGGGACCGCGGCGGTGGAGCGGGCCGCGACCTGGTTGACCGTGGCATTGTACTGTGAGGCCTTTTTTGTGTCGGGGACCGCGATGGTGACCAGCGCGCCCGCCGTGATGTTCCCGGTCACCAGCACCCGGCGCGATGTCCCGCTCAAGGAAGTCTGGTAGACGTGGTACCCCCCACTCACCGTCACGCCGCTGATCGCACCGCCGGAGACGGTAAACATCACCGCACCGGGCGCGCTCGACTGCGCCGTCAAAGCCACGGTCAGGTTGCCGGGAGTCGGGTTGTTGCCGTTGCCACCGTCGCCCCCGCAGGCGCTTAACCCCAGTCCCCCGAGGGCCAGGGCAGCAAGAAGAATTCGGATCCGCATGGGTCAGGCTCCTTTACGGTTTCGCCGGGCCGGAAAGCGGCACCGAAATGGTGGGCTGGGAGAGGAGTTGCTGGATCACCGGGCTGCTGGCATTGAGGCCGGAGCGATCGGCGTACGCCAGGAAGTCTCCCAGGTTGTACGCCCCGTCGTTGTTCCCGCTCTGGTCCATGAAGTCGAGCTGCGCCTGGCTCATGCACGGATTGGTGGCACAGGCGACGCCCAGCAGCGCGTTCACCGCGTCCTGGGTCACGATGACGACAGAGCCGCTGAAGACCGCGGTGAGACTGTAGGGCCGGTTCATGGGAAGCACCAGCACCGGGTTGGTCGTCGTGGTATCACCCTGATAGCGGATGAAGGTCCCGCCACCGGTCGCGGTCGCGGTGAGGGTAATGGGCAGCCCCTCCTGTCCGAAGAACCCGGTCACCAGGTTCGGGCTGCCCGCGATGTCCGACGCCACGGTGCCGCCGCTCGGCGCGCTCACCAGGTTCACCTTGTGCTTGGCCGAGAAGCTGGCGATCACCGTGTCCGGCTGGACCGCGCTCGAGATCACGGTGTGGGCCGAGGCGCCCGCGTCACTCCACGACAGGAAGGTGAGCTGGGTACGCCCGCTGGTGATGGTCTGGGGAGACACCACGTCGAGCGCGATCTGGTCGCCCGGGGCCACGACGTCGTTGAAACTGGTGAGGCTGACATTGTTGACCTTGATGACCGCGCCGTTGCGGTTGGTCGTGAACAGAGAACGGGGCCGCTTGGTAAAGCGGAACACGATGGGACTCCCAATGAGCGGAATCGAGGCGTTACGGGTAATCGAGTCGATCCCGAATCCATCGTAAGCACCCTGGTTGTCCCGGGCGCCGGGATTGGTCATGAACGTATACCGGCGGTTCGTGGTCGTCCCGGGATAGGTGTCGCCGGCATCGCCCCGGTCGCCGCCGATGCTCCGGAGCTCGTTCAGTCCGTCAGCCTGTTCCAGCGCCACGCCCTGGACGGAGCCGACGTTGACCGAGTTGCTGGGTCCACCGGCCGTCACCTGGCCCTGGTCGATGTGCCAGATCAGGAGGCCGGGACTCTTCTTCCGGGTGCCGAACGCCGCATTCATCTGCGCGGTATCGCTCAACAGCGAATCGCGGTTCTCCAGCAGCAGGTACTCGTCGGTGGCGGGAATCGGGACGTAGAGCACCGTATCCGAAGTCTGCACCGGGTTCAGGGTGATCACGGCGCTGGTCTTCAGGGTGTCCAGGTTGACCCAGCCCAGCTCCGACAATGACCAGGCGTCGTACGCTGCGGGACTGTAGGCGAGGGAATAGTTGCCGCTGCCCATGATCCCGAACTCGCCGATGCCTTCAGTATTGCCCGATGTGTCATAGAGGTCGGGAAGCCCGAACGCGTGCCCGGTTTCATGGGCAATCGTTCCGATTGCCATGATCTGACCGCCGGTGCAGGCGCCGTTGCCGCCCTGGCCGCTCTGGATGGTGTAGTCCTTGACCTTGATAAATTGGCCGGCGTGCCCGGCCCAGGCAGTCTTTGTGATGTAACTGGCGCCGGCAATCCCGCCGATGGTGAAGCGATGGGCCCAGATATTGGAGGTGCCGCACGCCCCGTCTATCTCGGGCTGGATGAAGCTGATGAAATCCACGAAGCCATCGTCGTCGCCCGAGTTGGGCGCCTCGTCGGGGCCATCGTTGTCGAACTGGCCCCAGTTGACGGAGCCATCGTCCACCTTGCCCAGCACCTCGGTCAACAGCTCACCGAATCGCGCCGAGGTGCCGTTGAAGCCCGGATGCAGGCAGGCCACACCGTTGCCGCTCGGGGTGAGCCCGATCCCATCGCACCCGTCTTCGTAGTAGGTATCGACGTTGGCGGTCACCACAGGGGGGAATACTGTGCCATTCAACGTGATGGCATGCCGCGAGATCTGCTCGTAATAGGTCTTGACGCTGTAGGCTGCGACCGGCGCGGGATTGAAAAGCACGTCCTGATAGGACGCGGTTGAAAACGCGGCCGCCACGTTGGAGTAGCTGATCAACACCACCGGCACATTGAAGGTCCCGGTGATCCGGGTCGCCGAGGGGCCCGAGGCATTGAGAGCCCGCAGCGCGCCGCTCTGCATCAGACTATGGCGCTGCATCCGGATTTCCCGGGTGTGCTTGCGCCAGGCGCCATCGGGGGAGAAGTCCATCCCGGGGACCTCGAAGCGCCCAACCCGGGCATTCCGCTGCTGCGACCGCGCGGTCGTCGGGAGGAGAACCAGAAGGACCGCCGCGGCAGCCGCTGCGGCAATTCGTGAATTCAGCGCCATGAATGGACCCGGTGGGAGGGAGACGCCCTGCGAGCAGCAAGAAGTGTACTGCGGTGGACCGCTGGTTTCCAGATGAGGGACATGGACTTAGGACGTCCGGAGCGGGGGAAGATCACACCAGGTTGTGGCGTCCGGACCGGAAAGGGGCCAAGCGCCAAAAACAAGCCCTGAATCGTATGCGGCCAGGCGAATGTAACGTGGAAGCGAGAATGCCGTAACGCCTTGTCATATCAGCCCCAAGACAGTAAAATCATGGGGCCGTACAAGGGGCATTTTCCCCCTACCCCCTGTTCGAGTCCCGGGACCGCGCGTCCCGTGCAATTCCTTGTAAGCCCGAGGTAACGTGGATACTCAAACGCTGCAGCAAGTCGCGCTGTTCGAGAAGTGCCGGCTGTACACCCAGGCCAAGGAAGTCCAGGCCGCCGGGCTGTACCCGTACTTCAAGCCGATTTCGGAGTCGGAAGACACGGTCGTGATGATCGAGGGGAAGAAACGGATCATGCTGGGGTCGAACAACTACCTCGGCCTGACCCATCACCCCAAGGTCCTCGAATCCGCCACCCGCGCGCTGCATCGCTACGGTTCCGGCTGTACCGGGAGCCGCTTCCTGAACGGCACGCTGGACCTGCATGCCCAGCTGGAGCGGGCCCTCGCCGAGTTCCTCGGCAAGGAAGACTGCCTGGTGTTCTCCACCGGGTATTCGGCAAATCTCGGCCTCATCACCGGCCTCGTGACGCGGGGTGACGTCGTCTACCTCGACAAGCTGGACCACGCTTCGATTGTAGACGGCGCCAAGATGTCCTACGGGGAGACCGAGCGGTTCAACCACGGCGACCTGGGCAACCTGACCCGGAAGCTCGAGCGCAACATGGCCAAGGGCGTGTGCGGCTCGCTGATCATCGTGGACGGCGTGTTCTCGATGGAAGGCAACATCGCCGACGTGCCGGGCCTGGTGAAGGTGGCCCGCCGCTACGGCGCCGCGCTGGCCCTGGACGATGCCCACTCGATCGGCGTGCTGGGCCCCAAGGGTGACGGCACCGCCGCGCATTTCGGCATGATCGACGATGTGGACATCATCGCCGGCACCTTCTCCAAGTCGCTGGCCTCGATCGGCGGGTTCGTGGCGGGCACCGAGAGCGTGATCCACTACCTCCGCCACCACAGCCGGCCGCTCATCTTCACCGCCGCGCTGCCGCCTTCCAATACCGCCGGCGTCCTCGCGGCGCTGGAAGTGATGCAGCAGGAGCCGGAGCGCCGGGTTCAGCTCTGGGCCAACACCAAGCGGCTGCACGACGGCATGCGCGCCATGGGATTCGAAATCGGCCCGACCCAGACCCCCATCGTGCCGGTGCTGATCGGCCCCCTGGAGAAGACCCTGGTGATGTGGCGCAAGTTGTTCGACGCCGGGATCTTCACCAATCCGGTGACGGCGCCCGCGGTGCCGATCACCCAGTGCCGGCTCCGCACCAGCCTGATGGCGACGCACAGCTTCGATCAGATCGACTTCTGCATCGAAACCTTCGGCAAGATTGGACGGGAGCTGGGGGTTATCTGACCCAGGCGACCATCCGGGCGGTCGGCAACGACGCCCGGGCCCTGAAGCGATTCATTGACCTGCCTTACCGGCTGCACGCGCGGGACCCGATCTGGGTCCCGCCGTTGCGTCGGGACGTGAAGCTCCTCCTCGACAAGCAGAAGAACCCCTTCTTCGAGCACGCCGAAGCCGAGTACTTCCTCGCTGAGCAGGATGGCGAGGTGGTAGGCCGCATCGCCGCTATCAGCAACCGGCTGCACAACGAATTTCACGATGACAAGGTCGGCTTCTTCGGGTTCTTCGAGTCCATCGACGACCAGGCAGTGGCCGACCTATTGCTGACGACGGCCAACGACTGGTGCCGGGCGCGGGGGCACGACGTCATGCGGGGCCCGGCGTCGTTCTCCACCAACGACGAGTGCGGACTCCTGGTGGATGGCTTCGACCGGCCGCCCACCATCATGACGCCGCACAACCCTCCGTACTACGCGACGCTCCTGGAGCGGGCGGGATTCGCCAAGGCCAAGGATCTGCTGATGCTGGAGGGCGGAGACCAGGTCCATTTTGTTGCGGTACCGGAGCGGCTCAACCGGGCCGTTGACCTGATGCTCAAACGGGCCGGAGTCACCCTAAGGCCGCTCCGGATGAAGGACTTCAAGAAGGAAGTCGAGCTGGTGAAGACGCTGTACAACGCGTGCTGGGAAAAGAACTGGGGATTCATTCCCATGACCGAGCACGAAATCGACCATATGGCCGTCCAGTTCAAGCCCGTGGTGGTGCCGGACCAGGTGGTGTTCGCCGAGCGAGAAGGCAAGACCATCGGATTCGCCCTGGCCCTGCCCGACTTCAACGTGGTATTTCGCCGCCACCGCTCGGGCCGGATGTTTCCCGCCGCGCTCGACCTGCTCTGGTCGCTCTGGCGCAAGAAGATCACCCGGGCCCGCGTCCTCCTCCTCGGCGTGCTCCCCGAGTTCCGCGGCAAGGGCATCGACTCGGCCCTGTACCACTGGATCTGGACCAAGTCAGGGGAACACGGGATGTACTGGGCGGAAGGCGGCTGGATCCTGGAGGACAACCTGGCGATCAAGCTGGGGCTGGAGAAGATGACGTTCAAGGTATACAAAACCTATCGGCTGTACGACAGACCTGTTGGATGAATGAAAGCCCTTCTCACCGGCGCCACCGGTTTCGTCGGCCGCCACCTCGTTAGTGCCCTGCTCCGCCGCGGGGATACCGTCACGGCGCTGATCCGCTCCCCCCAAAAAGCCCAGGAAATCGCCGACCTCGGTGTGCGCCTTGTGAAGGGCGACCTCGACGATCAGCGCGCCATGGCCCAGGCCTGTGAAGGGCAGGACGTGGTGTACCACGTGGCGGGGGTGGTGGCGGCGCTCGGCGAAGCCGAGTTCCTCCGGGTGAATCGAGACGGGACGCGCGCACTGCTGGAGGCCGCGACCCGGGCGGCGGCCGGACGATTTGTCCTGGTGTCTTCGGCAGCGGCCGCGGGTCCGTCCCTGCCAGGTGTCCCCCTCAAAGGCGACGAACCGCCGAACCCGGTGACGATCTATGGCCGGAGCAAGCTCGCGGG
>DASYPP010000087.1:0-41347 GCA_036006525.1 Gemmatimonadales bacterium | reverse complement strand
CCCTATCAGCGATGCCGTCCGGATCGCGACCGAGGTGGCGTCGGCCCTGGACTACGCCCACCGCCACAACGTGATCCACCGCGACATCAAGCCGGAAAACATCCTGCTGCACGACGGACGGGCGCTGGTCGCGGACTTCGGGATCGCGCTGGCCGCCAGCAAGGCTGGTGGCACCCGGATGACCGAAACCGGTATGTCGCTCGGCACTCCGACCTACATGAGTCCCGAGCAGGCGATGGGCGAGCGGGAGATCACTGCCCGGAGCGACGTCTATGCGCTGGGCTGCGTGACCTATGAGATGCTGGTGGGCGAGCCGCCGTTCACCGGACCCACGGCGCAGGCCATCGTCGCCAAAGTGATGACCGCGGAGCCGGCGGACATTACCGGACAGCGTCGAACGGTGCCACCGCACGTCGATTCCGCGGTATTGACTGCGCTGGAGAAACTTCCGGCCGACCGCTTTGCCACGGCCGCCGAGTTTGCCGAAGCCCTGGCCGGACGCAGCGTATCGGGTCGGTCGACGCCGACTGCCAGGAGACCGGGCGCAGCAGGTCCATGGCGGGCAGTGAGCGCCGTGCTCGGGATACTCGTCCTCGCGCTCCTGGGGCTTGCGGCCTGGAACCTCGCACGTCGGCCGGCGGCCGCTGGACCAGTCGTCTACGACGCCGCGCTGCCCGACGGCGCACCCGTCATCTTCGCGGCCCGCACCGCCGGCATCTCGTACGGCATCTCCTTCCGCAATATCTCCATCGCTCCAACCGGGGACTTCGTCGTCTACGCCGGCGGGCAGGGTGATTCCACGGAGCTCTGGTATCGAAGCCTGCACGATGCCGAAGCCCACTCCATCGCCGGCACCCGCGGGGGGACCGCACCCCGGATTTCGCCGGACGGCAAGCGGGTGGCGTTCCTGGTGGGACAGCAGATCATGGCGGTACCGATCGGCGGTGGCGAACCCCGGCGCCTGCTGGACGCCACGGCGACTTCCACGATGGACTGGGTGTCGCCGACCCAGGTCATTGCGACCGATATGGACGGCTACCGGCTCAGCCGGCTTGACGTGGACGCGGTCACGGCCCGCAGTGCTCAGACCCCTCGCTGTCTCTACGGGCAATGGGAACCGGTGCTGCGGATCCTGGTCTGCTCGGTCAATCGCAACGGCTCGGTGGTCGATCCCGATTCCGGAAGCACGGTTCTCATTCGCTCGGCGCGCCAGGATGGCAGCGCAGGCCCTCCGGTGGTCGGCACCGCCTTCCGCGTGGTGGACCAGCGCTACCTGATCTATCTGACGCTCGACGGCACCCTGGCGGCCGCGCCCTATGATCCGGGGACACATCTGGCGGGGCGTCCCACCAGCCTGCTGACCGAGGTCCGTCGGGAGGCAGTGGGCGAAGCGCATTATGACATCGCCGCCAATGGGAGTCTGGTCTACGCGCCCGGCATGGACGCGACAATCGGGCGGCTGGTGAGCCTCAGGGCAGGGGGGACGCCGGTACCGTTCCCCATGGAGTCGGGTGACTTCCAGCGGTATGACCTGAGCCCCAACAGGCGGTGGATGGCAGTGGCGGCGCAGAGTCAGGACGGGATGGAACTCCGGGTCTACGATCTGCGGGACGGCCAGCGCTTCACCTGGCTGCGCGACGAATTTGTCCGGCATCCACTGTGGAGCCCCGATGGCGAAACACTCCTGATCGGGGTTCGGGATTCCAGCCGCTGGACCGTTCTCCGCGGCTCGCCGAGCCCCGGAGCCCGGCCCGACACGCTGTTTACGGCGCCCTGGGATGGCACCAGCCCCGATCCAGCCGACTACCAGGGGGAGCATACCGCGCTCGCTCAGAACTGGGTCGGATCGGTCACCATGCGGTTCGATCCCACCGCGCAAACCGCGAAACTGGACACCGTGGTGACCGGTTCCCGGTTCGCCTCGGTCTCTCCCAATGGCAAGCTCATCATGTACCAGACGATGGAGGGACAGGTCATCACCGCCCCGTTCTCAGCGCCCGGCCGGCGACGGCAAGTCGCCTCGGCGGGGGTGGAACCGCTCTGGCTCTCCGCCACGACGGTGCTCTACCGCGCCGGTGTGTCCTGGTACACCGTGCTGGTAAACCCCGAAACTGGTGAGCCCCAGGGCGCCCCCACCTACTGGGCGCGGGATCCCCGTTTCTCCGATACGGCGGGCTGGTCCAACCGGCTCTCGCACGACGGCGGCATCATTTACCTCCAGGGACCGGAGCAGACCAGCGCGTCCTATCTGCGCGTGATTCCCAACTGGGTTGCGCAGATGAAGGCGGCGGTGGACAAGGCGAACTGATAGCCGCTCACTCCCTCACGCTGCGATACCGCACGCTCCAGCGCGCCACCCCTCCGGACATGCTTTCGATCCGGATGACCCGCATGGCCCCTTCCACCTTCTGACCGATCACGCGCGCCCCAACCACGTCCACTCCAACGAACCGGTATCCCCCCGGCTCATTCAGGTAGAGCTCGTATGGGTCGCCCGCCACCAGCTCGCTCGCCCCGGTCAATGCATTGTCACGCCAGACAACTTCGCTCAGATCGGGGCCGCCGCAGGTCACGTGGCGATTCGTCGCCAGCACCTGAGGATGGTCCAGTCGACGGCGGAGGCAGATCACTTCGACACCGTAGCGCGGGTCGATCGGGCGGGAGCGCAAGGTGTCGCGCACCACGCCGAGCGGCTGCCGGGTCCAGAACTCGAAGCCGAGGTAGTCAGCGCCGGGCAGCAGCCCGAGCTCGGCGAGAGGGATGACGGCGGGATCGTCGCGGGTGCTGGCCAGCACCGTCCACTCTTCGAAGGGTCGCGCGAGATCGAGCTGGTAGAGGGTGACCACCTCGCGCTGGTCGGCGTCGAACGGACGGGGCCCGGAGCCGCTCAGCTCGGTCGCTGCCAGCGACAGGAGCGAGGAGCGCGAGGGGTCCACGTCGTACAGTTGCCCCGGCCGGGTGAACAGCACCGGGGCGGTACGCTTCGCGGCCTCCACCCGATCGGTTCGATAGACCTCGGGGCGGTCGGTCAGCATCAGCACGGAACCGGTGAGCGTGGTGAGCGTCGCGGCCCGGTACCCGTCGGGCTGGTGCAGCTCGATATGGTCCGGATCGTTGCGCCAGACCACGTTGTTGAAGGAGTTGTACTGCGCGAAGGAACCATAGCCGAAGCCGTCGTCACCTACCCGCACTCCATCCACCAGTCCAATCAGCTCCGGGCGGATTCCCCAGCAGGCGAGCAGGTAAACATCGGGCCCGATCGTCTCACGAACCTGCTGCACGAAGCTCCGGAACACCGCCGCGCGGTCCAGCCCTTTCCCGCTGAAGTACGCCGGGTGACTGTTGTAGCCCTCATAGCGGAGATGGCGGAGCGCGTCGAGCTTGAAGTAGGTCCAGCCCATCTGCCGAAGCGCCCGGTAGACCGGCAGCACCAGGGAATCCATCGTGCCGGTCGCACTGGCGTCCATCACGTAGCCCACCCAGTTGCCCGACGCAGGGCCGCCGTTCTCGGTCGGCACGAACCACGCGGGGTGCGCCTCCGCGGCCGCGCGGTCCTGAAAGCTGACGTTGGTCCAGATGCCGGGCTCGAGCCCCCGGGCGCTGATGTAGCCGCGCAACGCGCTCAGGCCGTCGGGGAACTTCGGGTTCGCGCTGAGCCAATGATCCGGAAGGCCGATGGGGAGCTGCTGGTAGCCGTCGTCGATCTGGAGGTAGCGGTAGCCGAAGGGCCGCAGCACCACACCCAGCACATCGGCCGTGCGATGGATGTCGTCCTGGGTGACCCGGTCGAAATAGGCGTACCACGACGTCCACCCGGCGACCGACTGCTGCCAGGGCCGGTACTGCCAGGGTCGGTACTCCGCCAGGCCACGGTGCCGTTGGTAGAATCGGGGGCGGAACCGGAGCGAGATTTCGCCGCCGGTCGCGGTGAGTTGGTAGCTGACGCCGCTGTCGGCACCGGCCACCGGCGTCAGTTCAACCCGCGCGGGCACATCCACCGACAGCACCCAGTCGGCCCGCCGATCGTAGACCGCCCGATTGAGCCGGTTGGTGACCGGTCCGCTCGCGTGGCGCACCACCGGCAGGCCATCCTCGCGCGGCTCCGACTCGGCCCCGAACGCTTCGGGCGATCCCCGCACTACGCCGCTTATCGTAAGCCGGCCGTTGCCGCCGGCTGTCCACTTGAGCACCTGGGTCACCCGGCCGCCGGTGGAATCGGTGAGCCGGCGGAATTCGACCGGTCCCCCCGTCGTCGCGACGCTGGCGTCGAGCAGTACGCGGTCCTGGTAGCGGAGCACCACGCGGCGGTCACTGATCTCGACGATCGTGGGGGCGTTGGGAGGTTCGGTGGGGGCCTGGGCCGCGGCGAGAGTCGGGGCGATGCAAAGGAAGGCGAGCGCGGCGGAATTCATGGCGCCACAGGTTGCACCCTCACGGAGGAAATGGCAAGACAAGCCGGGGCATCCCGGCTCGCCGGAACGGCCGCGGCAGTGCATCTTTGGGGGGTGCCGACTCATTGCTCGATCCTTTCGGTGATGCTCAATCCATTCGGCGGGCTGGTAAAGCCATGACGTCGCTCCACCGTCGCGCCTTCCTGGGAACCAGTGCCGCCGCATTAGGCGCGATAGCGCTAAACCGCCCGCCCAGCTGGCTGACCGCGTTCACACCCATTGCCACGCCCCTTCCCAGTTCGGCCCACCTGCCCACTTACCCACTGTCCGACCTTGGGTGGTGGCGCGAAGCCCGCTTCGGGATGTTCATCCACTGGGGACTCTACTCGATCCTGGCCGGCGAGTGGGGCGGGCGAACCGACTACGCGGAGTGGATCCGCAACAACGCTCACATCCCGGTGACTGAGTACGACAAGCTCGTCGCCCGGTTCAATCCCACGCTCTTCGATGCCGACCGCTGGGTGTCGCTGGCGAAGGAAGCGGGGATGGGCTACCTCACCATCACCACCAAGCACCACGACGGGTTCTGCCTGTTCGATTCCAAGCTCACTGACTTCTGCGTGCGGTCCACGCCGTTCAAGCGGGACATCATGCGGGAGATGGCGGAGGCCTGCCGCAGGCGCGGCATCCGCCAGTGCTGGTATCACTCGATCATGGACTGGCATCATCCCGATTATCTCCCCCGCCGCGACTGGGAGGCTGAGACTCGGTCGGCCGAAGGCGCCCGCTACGCCAGGTACCTGGAGTATCTCCACGGCCAGGTCACCGAGCTCCTCACCAACTATGGCGACATCGGCGTGATGTGGTTCGACGGGCAGTGGGAGGGTACCTGGACCCACGAGTTGGGCCGGGTGCTCTATCAGAAGTGCAAGACCCTCCAGCCCAACGTAATCGTGAACAACCGGGTGGAAGGATGGTCCCCGGTGCCGATCACCGATCCGCTCGGTGATTTCCGCACTCCCGAGCAGGAGATTCCCGCGACCGGCTGGCCCGGCGTGGATTGGGAATCCTGTATCACGATGAACGGTAACTGGGGCTACAACAGCCACGACCACGACTTCAAGTCGGTAGCGCAGTTGATCGGGCTCCTGGTGGAGACCGCATCCAAGGGCGGAAACCTGCTGCTTAACATCGGGCCGAAGAGCGATGGCACATTTCCCGAAGAGAGCGTCGAGCGGTTGCACGCCCTGGGCGCCTGGATGGCGGTCAACGGCTCGGCCATCCACGGCACAATGGCATCACCCTTCGCGCACGCCCGGTTCCGGGCGACGTCGAAGGCGAACCGCTTGTATCTCTTTCTCACCGAATGGACCACCGACGGGCTTGAAGTCCCCGGACTCAGGACGCCGGTCCAAAAAGCCTACCTGCTGGCCGACCCGGAGCTGCGACCGCTCCGGGTATCCAATGAGGGTCCCGGTGCGATCATTACTCTGCCCCCGACGCCGCCCGACCCGGTCTGCTCGGTCGTGGTGTTGGAGTTCGACCGTTCACCGGAGGTAGTGGAATGACCCGAGAACTGCTCGTCATCGCTTCGCTGTTACTCCCCTCGATTGCCGTGGGGCAACAGACTCCCGGCAATGTCTCCGGCCCCCGGTTCGAGGTCAGCTTTCCCCGATCCCGAAGCGCGGCGCCGCTCGACGGCCGCTTGCTGGTGCTGGTCTCCAAAGACTCGACCGCCGAGCCGCGATTTCAGATCTCCAGCGGCACCGAAACCCAGCAAGCCTTCGGGATCGACGTGGACGCGCTCGCGCCCGGAACTGTGGCCGTCGTGGACAGCCGGGCGGTGGGTTATCCGCTGGAACGCATCAACCAGATTCCCTCCGGCCGCTACCGGGTCCAGGCGCTGCTTAACCGCTACGAGACTTTTCACCGGGCGGACGGGCACACGGTGAAGCTTCCGCCCGACATGGGTGAGGGCCAGCAATGGAACCAGAAGCCGGGGAACCTTTACAGCGTGCCGATGTGGGTGACACTGCGGTCCGGTGATCCACAACTCGTCCGGATCTCGCTCGACTCGATCATCCCGCCCATCGCCCCACCCGCCGACACCAGGTACGTGCGCCACGAACGGATCCAGAGCCAGCTGCTCACCCGCTTCTGGGGTCGCCCCGTGTTCCTCGGCGCCCACGTCATCCTGCCCGAGGGATTCGACGAGCACCCCAACGCCCGCTATCCCCTGGTGATCGACCATGGCCACTTTCCGGGGGACTTCAGCCCCTGGCGTGAGACGCCACCCGACACCACGCTCCAGCCCGATTACAGCACCCGGTTTCACTTGGCGGGGTATAACCGGATCCAGCAGCAGGCATCATATCAGTTCTATAAGGATTGGACCGGCCCCGGATTCCCCCGGGTGCTCCTGATTCAGATCCAGCATCCCACGCCGTACTACGACGATTCCTACGCCGTGAATTCCGCCAACAACGGCCCCTACGGCGATGCGATCATGCAGGAGCTGCTCCCCTACCTGGAGAAGAAGTATCGCGGCATAGGGCAGGGGTATGCCCGGTTCACCTACGGCGGCTCCACCGGTGGCTGGGAGGCGATGGCGGTGCAGATGTTCTACCCCGACGATTTCAACGGTGCCTGGGTCGCGTGTCCGGACCCGGTGGACTTCCGTGCCTTCGAGCTGACCAACATCTACGACGACAAGAACGCCTACTACCCCGACGCTCCGTGGCTTCGCCTCGCCCGCCCGGCACACCGGGACTACCTGGGCCAGATCAACTGGACCCTCGAGGGTGAAAACCGCCTGGAGCTGGTGCTCGGCACCAGGGGGCGCTCCGGCGGGCAGTGGGACATCTGGCAGGCGGTCTTCTCACCGGTAGCCGCCGACGGATATCCCGCGCCGATCTGGGACAAGGCGACCGGCGAGATCGACCACGCGGTCGCCCAGTACTGGCGGGATCACTTTGACCTGAGCCACATTCTGGAGCGCGACTGGCCCACCCTGGGCCCCAAAGTGCGCGGCAAGCTCCACATCTACGTCGGCGAGGCCGATAACTATTATCTCAACGATGCCGTCTACCTGGTGGAGCAGGTTCTGAAGGCCCGAACCAACCCACCCTCCGATGCCGAAGTAGATTACGAGCCTCGCGCGGAACACTGCTGGAACGGGGACCACACCCGGGCGAACGCCTACTCGCGGCTCCGCTACGCCCAGATGTTCATTCCGCGGATCATGGACCAGATTCGGAAGAATGCACCCGCTGGCGCTGATACAACGAGTTGGAGGTATTGATCCCATGAAGAAACTGGTTCTTGGCCTGGCGATCGTCCTGGGTATTGTGGGGTTTCAATCCCTTCAATCCCCTCAATCCTATCAATCCCCTCAATCAGACCTCGCTCGTTGGGAACAGGAAGCCCGCGACGTCACCATCATCCGTGATGACTGGGGCATCCCGCACATCTATGGCGAGAGCGACGCGGACGCGGTGTTCGGGATGATGTACGCCCAGGCCGAGGACGATTTCAATAGAATCGAAACGAATTATCTCAACGCGATGGGGCGGCTGGCGGAGGCCAAGGGAGAGTCGGCGATCTACCAGGACCTCAGGATGAAGCTCTTCATCAACCCCGATTCCCTGAAGACGCTCTTCGCGAAGAGCCATGACTGGCTCCAGGACTTGATGGAAGCATGGGCGGACGGGCTCAACTTCTATCTCTACAAGCACCCCGACGTGAAGCCGATGGTCATCACCCACTTCGAGCCCTGGATGGCACTCAGCTTCAGCGAGGGGAGCATCGGCGGGGATATCGAGAGCGTGGATCTTCGCCAGCTCCAGGCCTTCTACGGACAGGGCCCGGAGCCTGCGCTGCCGGCTCCCGGCAGTGGTGACGGGCCGCCGGCCGAGCCCTCCGGCTCCAATGGTATCGCCATCGCTCCATCAAATACCGTGAACCATCACGCCCTTCTCCTGATCAATCCCCACACGTCGTTCTTCTTCCGGGCCGAGCTTCAGGTGGCCAGCCGGCACGGCCTGAACGTGTATGGGGCGTCGACCTGGGGCCAGTTCTTCGTTTACCAGGGGTTCAACAGCCGGGTCGGCTGGATGCACACCTCCAGCGGCGCGGACGCCATCGACGAGTACCAGGAGACGGTACTGAAGCGGGGCGACGGATACTATTACAAGTATGGCCGCGAAGAACGCCCGCTCACCGCGGTCAATATCACCGTTCCCTACAAGACCGACCGCGGCATGGCGGAGAAGAAGTTCACGGTCTACTACAGCCAGCACGGACCGATCGTCCGCGCCGTAGACGGCAAATGGATAAGCGTTCGCCTGATGCAGGATCCGGTGCATGCCCTGACCCAGTCCTATACCCGGACCAAGGCGCGGAGTTACCGCGAGTTCCGCAAGTCGTTCGAGTTGCACACCAACTCGTCGAACAACACCGTCTACGCCGATGCAGACGGCAACATCGCCTACTTCCACGCCAACTTCATCCCCCTGCGGGATACCAGTTTTGACTGGACCAAGCCGGTGGACGGCAGCAACCCGAGAACCGACTGGCACGGCCTGCTGGATGTGGCTGAAAGTCCGAACCTGTTGAATCCGGAGAGCGGGTGGCTTTATAACTCCAACAATGCGCCCTGGTCGGCGGCCGGGCCGGCCAGCCGAAGAAGGATCGAGTTCCCCCGTTACGTCGACAACGGGACCGAGTCGGCCCGCGGACTCCACGCCGTCCGGGTGCTGGAGAATCGAAAGGACTTTACCCTGGATGCCCTGCGGCAAGCCGCTTACGACAGCTATCTCACCTCCTTTGCCCGAATGATTCCTGCGCTGCTTCGGGCCTATGACAAGGCGCCGGCCGGCGACCCGCTCAAGACGAAACTGGCCGAGCCAATCGCCTTGCTCCGGGGGTGGGACTACCGCTGGTCGGTGGCGTCCATTCCCACGTCGCTCGCGGTCTTCTGGGGTAGCGAGGTGGAGCGCCGGGTGAGCAATGTGTCTTTCGACGCCGAGGTGATGGTCGAAGACCGGGTCGCGACCCAGGTGCCCGATAACCAGCTCCTTGAGGCCCTCTCGGCGGCCGTGGACCGACTTACCGCCGACTTCGGAACCTGGAAGACTCCCTGGGGTGACATCAACCGCTTCCAGCGGCTCACCGATGATATTGTCCACCGCTTTGACGACGCCGGCCCCAGCATTCCGGTTGGGTTCCCCTCCGCCGCGTGGGGATCGCTGGCCTCCTTCGGTGCCCGGCCATACTCGAACACGAAGAAGTGGTACGGCACCGGCGGGAACAGCTTCGTGGCCGTGGTGGAATTTGGCGACAGTGTGCGGGCCCGCGCGGTGACGGCCGGAGGCGAGAGTGGCCGTGTGGGGTCCAGGCACTTCAACGACCAGGCCCAGCGGTATGCCACCGGAGACTTGAGGGACGTGTACTTCTACCGGTCCCAACTGGTGGGACATACCGAGCGGGAGTATCACCCAGGGGACTGACGCGGAATGGTGAACGACTCGAGCGCCCCGGCCAACGCCTTGGCTGACCGCTACCGGATCGAGCGCGAGCTCGGCCGGGGCGGGATGGCGACGGTCTATCTGGCCCGCGACCTGCGGCACGAGCGCCAGGTCGCCATCAAGGTGTTGCGGCCGGAGCTCGCGGCGGCGATCGGGCCGGAACGATTCCTCCGCGAAATCGCCATCACCGCCCAGCTGGACCATCCCCACATCTTGCCGCTGCTGGACTCGGGGAGGGCCGGTTCGGAACCGTTTCTCTTCTATGTCATGCCGCTGGTCGAAGGCGAGTCACTCCGGGACCGGCTCGACCGGGAGCGACAACTGCCGCTCGGCGCGGCAATCCAGATCGCGCGGGAAGTGGCGGGCGCGTTGTCGTACGCCCACTCCCGCGGGGTGATTCACCGGGACATCAAGCCGGAGAACATCCTGCTGGCGGATGGTCATGCCCGGGTGGCGGACTTCGGCATCGCTCGCGCCGTCACGGCGGCCGACTCCCGCCGGTTGACTGAGACCGGGATGGCGATCGGTACTCCGGCCTACATGAGCCCCGAGCAGGCGACCGGCGACCAGCACGTCGACGCCCGCAGCGATATCTACGCACTGGGGTGTGTGCTGTATGAAATGATTGCCGGGGAGCCACCCTTCGATGGGCCGACTCCCCAGGCCATCCTGGCGCGCGCGCTCACCGAGTCGCCGCGGCCGCTGGCCGTCATCCGGCCGGGTCTCCCCCGATCACTCGAGGCCATAATCCACCGCGCGACCGCCCGGGTCCCCGCCGACCGGTTCCAGACAGGGAACCAGTTCGCGGAGGAGCTGGTGCGGCTCTCGGACCGAATTGCCCAGGGCGAGGAGCCCGTCGTTGGGAAAGTGCGGCCACCTCGGCGGCGCAGGCTGGTCGCCGGTGCCGGCGCTGTCCTGCTCGGCGCCGTTCTGATCGGGGGCATCCTGCTCCGTAAGACAGCGACCCCAACATCCGGGGCCGCGCCAGCGGCTCCGGATACCGCGCTCGTGGCCCTCTATCAACGGGGGATCCGCGGGTACGACCGGCGGACTGCGGCCGGGGTGAACGACGCGATTGCCGCGTTCTCTGCCGCGATCCAGCGGGACTCCTCTTACAGCCTGGCTCGGAGTGGACTGGCCAAGGCACTGGTACGCGCCACTGAGCGGCAGTTTGCGATCCCCGGAATATCCTGGGACAGCGCACTTCGGTTGGCGGTTATCTCAGCAGATGCCGCCCTGGCCACGGACTCCACCAGCGCGGATGCCTGGCTGGCAAGAGCCCTGGTAGCCCGGGCTATCGATCCAACCGACGTGGCTCCAGCGATCCGGGCTGCTCTCAGGGCCCTGGCGCTCGATTCGACGCGCGCGCCGGCGTGGCACGCGCTGGCCATGGCCCAGGCCGAACGGGGTGATCTCGCGGCCGCGAAAGAGAGCTGGCGACGGAGCGTGGCCATCGCTCCGACCTACACCCAGGGCCTGGCCTTTCTTGCCTTGGCCCACCTCTGGCGTCGCGAGTATGATAGCGCAGCGGTGTGGGCCGACAGCGCGATCGCGGTCGATCCCACGTTTCTCACTGCGCGCAACGCTGCTGGCTATGTCGCGATCGAACGAGGCAAGTTCGTGCAGGCCGTCGCGGCTTTCGACGCGGAGCGGCGCTTGAGTTCCGACGTGGAGACGGTGAATGCCATCCAGGGCAGTGCCTTGGCGGAAGCCAGGGCTGGGCAGCCGGCCGCGGCTCGAGCTCTACTGCGGCAGACTGAGGCCTTGGCCCAGTCGTATAATCCCGTGTCGTTGCATACCGCGGTCTACCGCGCCGAGGCCTATGCGGCGTTGGGCGACGCCGGGGCGGCGATCACCTGGCTTTCCCGCTACCAGCCCCGCCGCGACCTGCATTTCCAGCTGCACTTGCGCTGTGACCCACCGTTCGACGCGATCTCCAGCAATCCCGCCTTCAAGGCCCTGCTTACCGGGCTCCCAAGACCCGCGAGCGGATGCTAGCGGGCCTCGCGCCCGGTGTATTTCTATCCCAATCAGCTGGAAAGTCACCCGGAGCGGGTATATCATCCGGGAGATCCAATCAGTCACGAGCTGAGCAAGGATCCATTCAGCGTCGGCGAAGCTGATCCGGGGAGGTCCAGTGCCGTCATGACCAGGCCGACCTTTAGCGTGATTGTCACCTCGTACAACCGTCCCGCGTTGCTCCGCGAGGCGCTCGCCTCGGTGCTCGCGCAAACCCGCCCGGATTTCGAATGCATCGTGGTGGACGATGCCAGCCCCACGCCACCTGTCGTTCCTTCCGACCCGCGATTCAAACTGGTTCGCCGGGCGTGCAACGGAGGTCCCGCTGCCTCGCGCAATACCGGCCTGGAGCACGCCACCGGTCAATACATCACTTTTCTCGATGACGACGATCTCTTCGTGCCCGAACGCCTGGAGCTGGCGCTCGGGGGATTGGCCCGCGCGCCGATTGCGCTGTGCTGGAGTCGCTTCGTTGACCGTACGGTCCGGCGGAGGCTGATGCTGAGAGGTAACGTTCACGACGTTATCCTCAACCAGGGAGTTCCCTCGCTGGGGGCGACTACCCTCCGAGCGGAATGCGTTCTCCAGTTCGACGAGCGGTTCTTTGCCGTCCAGGACGCCGACTGGTGGCTTCGCATCTCGCGAGATATCCCGGTATGGACCACGGAGCGCTTTGGATACCTGGTCCGCAAGCATCCGGGAGTGCGCCACCGGAATGACGCTCCAGCCAGGATTCGTGGTAGTCTGCTTCTCCTCGAGAAACATGCCGCTTACTTCTCTGCTCATCCCCGCGCGGCCGCGGCATGGTGGACCCGAGCTGGAATCCTGGCCCGACGCCTCGGTGATTATGCCCTGGCCCGCCGGGCGCTCGCCAAGGCGTTTCGCCGTCGTCCCACCCTTCGAACCCTCAGTCGCCTGATTCGCTCGCTCCGGCCGTCGACTCGCCGGCTGAGTCTCGAGGCCCTGGGGCTATGGTCCAGTCTCAGTGCGCTGGCGCTCAACTTAGACTCCGCCAGTTCCATCATTGCCATCAATTGCTGATGGCCTCAATGGGGTCCAGCTTCGCCGCGCGTCGCGCGGGATACCAGCCGAACACCACGCCGACCACCAGCGCAAACCCGATTGCCATGAAGGCGCCGGGCAGGTTGATCGGAATCAGAAAGTTCTTGCCGAACTGGCGTCCGATGATCTGGGTGACGTAGATCAGGCCGGCCCCGGCACCCACCCCGAGTACCGCACCCAGGAATGACAGCGTCATCGATTCGGCCAGGAACAACCGTCGGATGTCGCTGTCGTCAGCGCCCAGCGCTTTCCGAA
The DNA here is from genome assembly GCA_036006525.1 of Gemmatimonadales bacterium. Taxonomy (GTDB): domain Bacteria; phylum Gemmatimonadota; class Gemmatimonadetes; order Gemmatimonadales; family GWC2-71-9; genus DASYPP01. Next base: position 28,095 of record DASYPP010000087.1, on the reverse strand, counting down.
TCCCGATCTCCCGTACCCGCTCCCGCACCGAGATCAGCAGCACGCTGAAGAGTCCGATTCCGCCCACGATCAGGGTGACGGCGGCGATGGCGTACATTACGCCGTTCCATCCGCCCAGCACCTTGTCGGCCAGGGCGAAGTCGTCCAGGATGTCGGCCGCTTCGTTGTCCACCTCGAAATCTTCCACGCCGCCGTGCCGCTGCCGCATCAGCAGCTCGCCGGCTCGGAGCACCGGGCCCAATGGTGCCGCCGTGTCCGCCGTGACCAGGGCCTGGTCCACGTGTCCCGGCTCCTGGTAGTAGCGGGTAAACCAGGACCACGGCACATAGACCTGGCGGGCGACCCAGCTGAAGTCGATCGGCGCCATTTCAAAGGTCATGGGCTCGACTACGCCGATCACCGTGAACTTCACGCCGTCGATCGTGATGGTCCGGCCAACCGGCGGCGTCGCCCCAAAAATGTCCCTGGCCACCTCGGCGCCAAGCACCGTGACCCGCGATACGTTGGCGATGTCGAGCGGTCGGAAACTCCGGCCCTGGATGATGCGATAGTTCCGGATCTCGAGGTAATTGGCGTCGATCCCCTCAACGTCTATGGTGCGCCGGTCAGCCGGTCCCGCCACGATATACCGGCCGCCCCAGTTCCGGGGATGCACCGACACGACTCCGGGCAGCCGCTCCAGCGCGGCGATGTCCGACAGCTTGATGCCGGGGTGCTGGAGATCCGCCGCCCGGGTCGCGTCGGAGCGGGGGCCGTGATCGCTCACGGTGAACGCGTTGGGGAACCCGATCGACTCCAGGTCGCGATAGGCCATTGCCTTCATCCCCTGGGCGAGCGACGCCATGGCTACCAGGGACGCCGCGCCGAACACGATACCGGAGAGCGTCAACAGCGACCGGAGCTTGTGGCCCCGGATCTCCTGCAGGGCGTCCAGCACCAGCTCGCCCGTCTCGGACAACATCGCGCCAAGCTTAGCCATAGCGAAGCGCCTCCACCGGGGAAAGCCGGGAGGCCCGGATGGCCGGGTACACCCCGGCAACGATGCCGACCACGGCCGAGGTGGTGATCGAGAGCAGGGCGATGGTGGGACTCACCACCGCGGGCAGGGCCATGATCCGGGCGACTGTGCCGGTGAGCGCGGTGCCCAGCCCGAGGCCGAGCAGCCCGCCGATCAGGGTGACCAGGAGGGCCTCGGTCAGCACGTGGGCAAAGACGCCGCCCGCCGTGGCACCCAGCGCCATGCGGGTGCCGAACTCGCGGACCCGTTCCACCACCGAGGCCAGCAGGATGTTGGCGATGACGATGCCCCCGGTGAACAGCGAAACCACGCCGACCACCAGGAAGATGAAGTTGAAAAGCAGGAGGAATTGCCCTGATTGCCCTCCGGCACCGGCGCCGGACGGACGGATGTCGAAGTCCTCCACGCCATGCCGGTAGTAGAGCAGCCGCTGTGCCTCGGCCTGCGCCGCCGGAATGGCGGAGATGCTTGTCGCCTTGAGAGTGAGGAAGTCGAGCGGGTCGGTGCCGGTGAACTGCGCGACCGCGGTGCTGATCGGGATATAGGCCCGCTCGTTCCGATACTCCAGCGCGTTGCCCTCCCACGAGGCGAAGTAGAATTCCTCACGAGTCATGACGCCGACCACGGTAAACTGCTTGCCGCCCAGTTGAAGATTCCGTCCCAATGCCGCCTTCGCGTCACCGAACAGCGAGTCGGCATATTTCCAGCCCATCACCACCACCCGGGCTTGCCGGCTTACGTCATACTCGGTGAGATAGCGCCCCACCAACGGCTTGATCTTGTTGATCATGGCGTAGTCGGGAACGGTGCCGATGACCTGGCCGTCGAAATGATTGTTGCCTGCGGTGTAGGTCAGCTGGGACACCCACCCGGGGCTCACCGCCGAGAGGCTGCCCGCGCGGGCCTTGAGCAGGATGGCGTCCCGGTAGGTCAGCCGTTCGGAGCGGAGCTCGCGGGCCGAGGGCTGGATCGGCAGGTCGCGGTTGGAGACGATCAGGGTTCCCACCCCGCCGACCTCGTTCAGGAACTCCTGGCTGTGCGCCGCCTGGCCGCCAAACAACGCCAGCACGGTCACGATGCTTCCGGTGCCCAGGATGATGCCGAGCAGGGCGAGCGCGGTCTGGCCCAGGTGGCGCCGCGCTTCATCCAGCCCGGTAAGAATCGACTCAAACAGGCTCACACGACCTGCCCGTCCGCGATGCTGATCGTACGCTCGGCCCGCGCGGCGACATTGGGATCGTGGGTGACGATGATGATGGTGTGGCCGGAGCGGTGCAGGGTCTCGAAGGTTTCGAGCACCTCGGTGCCGGAGCGGGAGTCGAGGTTGCCGGTGGGCTCGTCCGCCATGAGGATGGCCGGCTCCCCGACCAGTGCCCGGGCGATCGCCACCCGCTGGCGCTCGCCACCCGACAACTCATCCGGGCGGTGGCCGATCCGGTGCCCCAGGCCCAGGCCCTCGAGGCGGGCCAGCGCTCGGCGCTTCCGCTCACCCCGGCCGATGCCACCCCGATACTTGAGTGGCAGCCCGACGTTCTCCTCGATACTGAGCCTTGGCATCAGGTTGAAGGTCTGGAAGACAAATCCCACCTTGCGATTGCGCACCCCGGCCAGCCGCTTCCCCCGCAGCCCGCTCACATCTTCGCCTTCCAGGTGGTAACTCCCGGAGCTGGCCGTGTCGAGGCAACCGAGGATGTGCATCAGGGTGCTCTTGCCCGAGCCGGAGGGACCCACGATCGCCACGAACTCACCCGCTTTGATCTCCACGTCTACGCCGCGGAGCGCCTGGACGTCCACTCGGCCCAGCCGATAGGTCTTGGTGAGTGCCTTGGCCTGGATGAGACCCGGCATCGTCAGTTCCCCGGCTTCCCGGCTCGTTCCTTCGCCAGAGCCGGGTCTTCCAGGGCGACGGTGTCGCCGGCGACCACGCCGGTGAGCACCTCGACAAAGGCGAGATCCCCGAGTCCGAGCTGGACCGGGGTGGTGACCGGCTCTCCCTTCACCAGCTTGTAGACGACGGGTTTGCCTTCGGCGAGGAACACCGCCTCAACCGGGACCCGCACCACCCCATGCCGATTGGGCCCGACAATCCGCACATTGGCGGTCATCCCCGGGCGCAGCACCCCGAAGTTGCCGCGAACACCGATCTCGACGTCGAATACCCGCACCCGGTCCTGGAGCCGGGCGGCGGGCGGCACCAGGCGGACCAGGCCGCGAACCGTGTCTCCGGGGAACGCGTCCACCGTGAGCGACACGCTGTCGCCCTGGTGCACTTTGCCGATGTCGACCTCGTTGATCGCGGCTTTCACTCTGAGGGCCGAGAGGTCGGCAATGGTGAACAACTCGGTGCCCCCGCCGAATGCGCTGGTGCCGCCCACCACGGTCTCGCCTTGTTCCACGCCGCGCATGATGATCACCCCTCCGGTGGGTGCGGTGACGTCTGCCCACTGCACGGTGTCACCAGTGCTGACGCCGCTTTGCTCGACCAGCCGCAGCTGGTCCAACGCGGCGGAAAGCGCGTTCTCGGCCTGTTCCAGGGCGGTGCGTTTCTGATCCATCTCGGACTGGGTGTTCCCATTGGTGGCGCGGAGGGCGGTTGCCCGGTCGAATTCGATGCGGGCGTTCTCCCGGGCAATCCGCGCGCCGGCAATCTCGGAGCGGATTCGGGCGAAGGTATTGGCTTGCGCGATGTCCGGCACGATGCGCACCAGCAAATTGCCGGGACTTACCCGGTCGCCTTCCCGGACCAGCAGCCGTTGCACCACGCCGGAGATGGGAGATTTGACGACGATCTGCCGTTCCGGCTCAACCACGCCGGTTTCTTCCACAAAGACCTGGACCTCCCCCTTATCCACCAGGCCGACCTTGTACGGCCGGGTGCCGCCTGCCTCGGCTTCGCCCTTGGAACAGCCGTAGACGGCAAAGAGGACGAGCGGAAGATTTCGCAGGGTGCCTCGCATCAGAAGCTCCGGGACACGAATTCGGGAATGGGAGGGACTGCCGACGTACGTTATATGGAACGAGGGGGGAGCAGTAGAGGTTTCAAAGTGGAATGTCGTAGGGCCGCATGGCATGCGCCCCTAGAATCAGTCGAGTCATGTTGAAGACTTGCCATCCAGGTGAAGCCATTGTCGAATATGCATGTTAAAGCCAGTCATCTACAGGGTAACTTGAGGTCTTTTTCCCAGCCAGCCGACTAATTTCACGGGCAAGAAACAGCAGATGCGGGCGGAGAGAAACTGTTCAGGAGGTGCAATAATTGAAGGGATTGGGGGATTGATGGGATTGTATTATTTATCCCCGCTCAAGCCTGGGACGGGTGGCCGAGTGGCTTAAGGCGCACGCCTGGAAAGCGTGTGGGGGTCACAAGCCCCTCGCGGGTTCGAATCCCGCCCTGTCCGTTTACCTCACTAATGCAGGACTCAAGGAGTAGCCCATGTTGGGATTTCGTCGCGCGCTTCTGGTCAGCGCGCTGGCCCTGGGGCCGGCTGCGTTCACCATGCATCTGCACCTTCTGAAGAGCTCGCCCAACGCCGGCGAAGCCGTGGCCACGCCGACCCGCGAAATCCGGCTCTGGTTCAGCGAAAAGCCGGAGGTCGCGGTGAGCACGATAACGCTGCTCCGCGCCGACAGCTCGTCGGTCGCCCTGGGCAAGGTGACCGGCACCGACGATAGCCTGTCGCTCAAAGCTCCGATTCCAGCGAAGCTTCCCGTCGGGAGCTACATAGTGAAGTGGCGCGCCTTGTCTCGAGACGGGCATGCGGTGCGAGGCAGCTATACATTTCAGCAAGCAAAATGAGGGAATGGGGGAATAACGGAATGGGGGAACAGAACGGTTCACCCATTACCGCATTCCCTCATTCCCACATTTCTTTTGCTGATGCCTGACCTCGCAATCGTTTCTCGCTGGCTCGGCTACGTGGCGGCGCTGGGGCTCACTGGCGCCGCCACTTTTCAAGCCGTCGTCAAGACCCGCATTCAACGAGAGTTCCCCGAAACATCCGCCGCCCTGCTGGCCCGCACCCGGCGGGTCGCCATCGTCCTTGCCGTCCTCCTGATCATTGCGGCACTTCTCCGGCTCCAGGCGCAGGTCCATTCCCTGGTGGATCCCGGGGAGCCGATCACCCGGGATCTCTACCGTGCCATGCTGGGCACTGGGTGGGGACACAGCTGGATTCTCCAGTGGGGCGCGGCCCTCGCCGGCCTGGTCGTCCTCGTTATCGTGCGCGATACCCGGGTACTGGTTCCGCTCGCACTCCTGGTGGCCGGGCTCGGGCCGTTCACCGGGCACGCCAGCGAGAATCCCCTGGGCCGCTTCTTCGGTGTTTCGCTCCACGCGATTCACCAGTTGGGTGGCGGTGCCTGGCTCGGCACCCTCGCGATGGTCGTTCTGGTCGGCTATGGCGGCACCCGGCGAATAGACGATACGGCCCGGCACCGGGTCATCGCCCGATTGGTCGAAGCCTTTTCACCTATTGCGCTGACCGGCGTTGGCATTGCCGTCGTGGCGGGCCTGGTCCTGAGCTATCAATACGTGGGCTCCTTCAGCGCGCTCCTGTCCAGCTCGTACGGTACCACTCTGCTCATCAAGGTGGGGATGCTCGCCCTCACCGCCGGACTGGGCGCCTGGAATTGGCGCCGGGTGCGACCGACCCTGGGCGAGGCGGGTGCCAGTGCGCGGTTGTTCCGCTCGGCGACGCTGGAGTTGATCGTCGGGACCCTGCTGCTGGGAGCGACCGCGCTTCTGGTGAGTCTGGAAGCCCCCAATCTCATTTGATGATTTGGAGATTTAGTGATTTAGTGATTTGACTACCTCGGTTTTTCAATCACTAAATCACAAATTCACTAAATCACTAAATCGCATCTGAAGCTTGCATTGCCTCCAACGGCTGGCTAGTTTCCCGCCCTGATGCCCACCCGTACTCCCCTCCTGGACGACCGGGCAATTGCCCGGGCCCTCACCCGGATGGCTTCCGAAATTGTCGAAAAATGTCATGGTATTGACGGACTGGTCCTGGTCGGGATCCAGCGCCGGGGGGTTGAGCTTGCCGAGCGGTTGGCCCGCCAGATCGAGGCAGCGGAGGGCGGCAAGGTAGGGCGGGGGAAACTCGACATCACTCTCTATCGCGACGACCTCCAGACCATCGGCCCCCGGCCGGTGGTGAGCGAGACCCGGCTTCCGCCCTCGCTCGATGGCAGGACCATCGTCATCGTGGATGACGTGCTCTACACCGGCCGGACCATCCGGGCCGCGCTGGACGAGTTCGCCGACTTTGGCCGGCCCCGCCGGATACTCTGCTGTGTGCTGGTCGATCGCGGCGGCCGCGAACTGCCCATTCACGCCGACTTCGTCGGCACCTCAGTCAACACGGGTCCCCAGGATCGAGTGGATGTCTTTGTCACTGAAATCGACGGCCGCGATGCCGTCGAGCTCGTCCGGGCCTGAGGTGACCGTGCCCAGCCTGGGCAAGGACCTGGTCGGGCTCGAGCCGCTCTCCGCCGAGCAGATCCAGCTCATTCTGGACACGGCGGAACCGTTCAAGGAAGTAAGCGAACGGCAGATCAAGAAAGTTCCCGCCCTGCGCGGCAAGACCATCGTCAATCTCTTCTTCGAAGCCTCCACCCGCACCCGCATCTCCTTCGAGTTTGCCGAAAAACGGCTCTCCGCCGATACCGTGAACGTGGCGTCCTCCGGCTCCAGCGTGAGCAAGGGGGAAACCCTGGTGGACACGGCGCGGAACCTGGAAGCGATGCGGATCGACATGGTGGTGATCCGCCACGGGTCCTCGGGCTCGGCCAAGTTCCTGGGCGACCGGATCCGCTCCAACGTCATCAACGCGGGCGACGGCAAACATGAGCACCCGACCCAGGGATTGCTCGACCTGCTGACCCTGCGGGACAAGTTCGGAAAGATCAACGGTCTCAAGGTGGCGATCTGCGGCGACGTCCTGCACAGCCGGGTCGCGCGGAGCAACATCTGGGGACTCACCAAGCTGGGCGCCGAAGTCGCCGTCTGCGGACCGGCTACCCTGATGCCGCGCGACATCGAATCGCTCGGCGTCACCATCATTCCCCGGATCGAAGACGCGATTCAGTGGGCCGATGCGCTCAACATCCTCCGGCTCCAGCTGGAGCGGATGACCGCCGGCTTCATCCCCTCGCTCCGGGAGTACAACCGGGTCTTCGGCGTGACCCGTGACCGGCTGGATAAGGCGCCCCGGGACCTGGTCATCATGCACCCCGGCCCGATGAATCGCGGAGTGGAGATCGACAGCGACGTGGCCGACGGAGAGCACAGCGTCATCCTGCCCCAGGTGACCAACGGCGTCGCGGTCCGGATGGCGGTGCTTTATCTCCTGGCGGGCGGCTCGCCGGATTGGGCCGAGGGAGGCGAGCGATGAGCGCGATTCTGCTCAAAGGCGGGCGGGTGGTGGACCCCTCGCAGGACCACGACGGGGTCGCCGACCTTCTCCTCATAGATGGAAAGGTCGAGAAACTGGCCCGAAACATCGGTGGACCGGACGGGGCGGAGATTGTGGACGTGAGCGGGAAAGTGGTCGCCCCGGGCCTGATCGACCTGCACGTTCACTTCCGGGAGCCGGGCCAGGAAGACCTGGAGACCGTGGCGACCGGCGCCATGGCGGCGGTGGCCGGCGGTTTCACCTCGGTCTGCGCGATGCCCAACACCGATCCGGTCACCGACAACCAGGCTGCGGTCGGGTTCATCGTGCGCCAGGCCCAGCGCGCGGCCAAGGCGAAGGTGTATCCCATCGGCGCGATCACCCTGGGGCAGCGGGGCGACAAGCTGGCGGAATTCGGGGAGATGGTGGGCGCCGGTGCAGTCGCGGTGAGCGATGACGGCAAGCCGGTGGTCTCCAGCCACATGATGCGCACCGCGCTGGAGTACGCCCGTACATTCGGGATTCCCGTGGCGGATCACTGCGAAGAGCCGACCTTGTCCGCCGGTGGAGTCATGCACGAGGGCATCATCTCCACCAGGCTGGGACTCAAGGGGATTCCCGCGGCCGCGGAAGAAATCATGGTCGCTCGGGATATCATCCTGGCCGAGCTGACCGGCGGGCACGTGCATCTCTGCCACATGTCCACCCGTGGCTCGGTCGAGCTGATCCGCCGGGCCAAGGAGAAGGGCCTCAAGGTTACCGCCGAGGCGACGCCGCATCACTTCACGCTGACCCACGAACGGTGCGAAGGGTACGACACCAACGCCAAGATGAACCCGCCGCTTCGGGAGGCGGCCGATCGCGACGCGGTCCGCCAGGGGCTCAAGGACGGAACCCTCGACGTGATCTCCACGGATCACGCGCCCCATCACTACGACGCGAAGGAGCGGGAGTTTGACGATGCGCCCAATGGCATCATCGGCCTGGAAACCTCGCTCGGCCTGGCTCTGACCGAGCTGGTACACACCGGACTCCTGACGCTGCCCGAACTCATCACCCGGATGAGCACCCAGGCCGCCCGCATTTTCAATATTCCCGGCGGCACCCTGCGCACCGGCCACCCCGCGGACGTCGTGGTCCTGGACCCTGACCGGACCTGGGTGGTGGACCCGGCAACCTCGTTCAGCAAGAGCCGCAATACGCCGTTTGCCGGGACCAAACTCAAGGGCAGGGTGGAGATGACGATTGTGAGGGGCAGCATTGTATTCAGGGATTGAGGGTTGAGGGGATTGACGGGATTGAGGGGATTGACGGGATTGGCTTCAATCCCCCTCAATCCCTTCACTCTCTTCAATCCCCTCACTCCCTTCAATCCCCTCAATCCCGTCACTCTCTTCAATCCCGTCACTCCCTTCAATCCCCTCAATCCCTTCACTCCCCTCAATCCCTCTGGCTTAACCCCGCATTCTATTTACATTTGGAGTGTTCCTCACCGGCTCCTCCATACCTGAGAGGACTGCCCCCACATGGCCAGGACTAGTTCGAAATCCGGCGATCCGATAGACCGGCTGCTTTCAGAACGGCAGCAGTTTGCGGTCTGGCTTGCCCGACTGGACGCAACTTCGGACACCGCTCCTGAATCGGTGCGAGCCCGAGTGCGCATGGACTACAAGGCCCGGCTCGATGCCGTGATCGAGCAGTTACGCTCCCACGCCGACGGAATCGTCGAGCAGCTCGGTCGCTACCGCGACACCAGGGCGGAGTTGCTCACTCGCGAGTCCCAGGCCAAGGAGATCATGTCCGAGGCCGAGGTTCGGCATGCGGTGGGCGAGTATGGCGAGGCCAAGTGGCAGCAGCTTCGGGGGGAGGCGCAGCGGAACCTGGTCACCATCCGCGAGGAACTTGCCGAGTTGGGCGAAGAGATCAGCGAGCTGGAGAAGGTCCAGGCCATGATCGCGACGCCGGTGGTCGTGGCCGAGATCCCGGCACCTCCGCCTCCGGCGCCCGCTCCCCCCACTCCGGCCCCGTCGGCCCCAACGCCACCCGTGGCTACTCAACCACCGGCGCACGTACCTCCTTTACCGGTCTCGGCACCTCCGCCGCCCGCGGCGGCCGTTCGCCCCAGCGACGATTTCCCCGAGTTCTCCGCCGCGTTCAACGAACTGGCGGGCAATTCGTCGGCACCGGCGGCTTCCCCGGCGCCCGCGGCCCCTCCGCAGGCGGCGCAACCGCAGCCACCCAAGCCGCCGGCCCCCGAACCCCCGCGGCCGCCGGGCCCCGGGCAGACCACGATCCGTCCCGCGCCGGGAACGGTGCGCCCGGTAAAACCCAAGGAAGGCAGCCCCCAGGGACCGGCCGGCCGGACGCTCTGGTTCCCGTCGGTCAAGGAGGAAGAGGTCAACACCGGAGTGGATGAGCTGGCGTTCCTCAAGTCGGTGAGTGAAGACGAAAAGGGCGGTCCCTCAGCCCGGCGGGCGAGTGGGGGTATCGCGCGGCCGCCGGAAACCCTGGGTCCGCCCAATGTCTCGACCACCGGGGAGCCTCCGCTCACTACCGCAGCCCACACCCTGGAGCCCAGCGGTCCCCACGCCGAAATCCCGGGGCGACCCAGCATTCCGACCGCCCAACGCACCCTCAAGTGCGGTGAGTGCGGAACGATGAACCGGCCGACCGAGTGGTACTGCGAGCGGTGTGGGGCGGAACTCGCTGACTTGTAGGCGGTAAGGCGGAAGGGCGGTAAGGCGGTAGGTAACAACACGAAGGGCGAGGCTCGATGACTGAGCTTCGCCCTTTAGGTTCTTGCTTACCGCCTTACCGCCTTACCGCCTTACCGCCTTACTTCGCGCTTTTGATCAGCTTCGCCAGCCGGCTCTTTTGACGGGCTGCGGTGTTGCGGTGGATCAGGTGCTTGCGACCGGCGCGATCGAGCAGCTTGGCGGCCTCGAGGTAGGCCTTGGTGGCGGCCTCTCCGGTGGCGGCGCGAACCCGCTTGACCGCGGTGCGGAGCTGGCTTCGCTGCGCCCGATTGTGCTGGGTGGCGACTTTCGCCTGGCGCATGCGCTTCTTGGCGGACTTGATCCTGGGCACGTCTAAAACCTCGGGTATCGGAAGCGGGGTTCCCAGCGGTCCTGGGCCCCCGGGTTCTGGCGAGCGGGAAGGATAGGGGGTGAGGGGCCATAGATCAAGTCAAAGAGATTGAAGGGATTGAGGGATTGAAGGGATTGAGGGGATTGATGAGATTACAGCGAGGGAGGATTCCCTGCGGGATGCTGGGGGTTCCTTCAATCCTCTCAATCCCGTCAATCTCCTAATCCCTTCACTTGTGGGACCCGACCCTGATCCTGAGCACCCGCCGTTGAACCAAAACGGCCCACACACCACTGCGCTCGGCGGCGAGCCTGGATTTGTCGTCCAACTGGACGCCTACTCCGGCCCGCTCGACCTCCTCATGCACCTGCTGCGTGAGGAGCAGATCGACATTGCCGATATTCCCATCGCGCGGATCGCCGATCAGTTCCTGGGCGCGATCCACCTGCTCGGTCTCAACCAGGCGGCGGACTATCTCGACATGGCGGGCCGCCTGCTCCGGTTGAAGGCGCAGATGCTGCTCCCCCGCCGGCTCGACGACGACACCTGGGAAGATCCTCGCCACGAGCTGGTGCGCCGGCTCCTGGAGTATCAGCAGATCCGGGAGATCGTTACCTGGATGGAGCGCGCAGTGGATCGGCGGGCCAGCCAGTACGTCCGGGGCTACCTGCCGCCGCCGCCCGAGCTGCCACCGCCGCCGCTGACGCTGGACCTGATCGAGATGCTGAGCGCGGTAGAGCGGGTGATCGCCGCGATTCCCTCGCCGATGTTCCACCGGGTGGTGCCCCGTCCGCTCGATGTCGAGGGGGCGACGGCACGGCTCGAAGCGCTCCTGGCCGACAACGAAGAATTCGGCTGGCTCCAGGCGCTGGGGCCGCGCCCCACCATTACCGACGTGCTGTCCACGTTCATCGCCCTGCTGGAGCTGGCGCGGCGGGGCCGCCTCAACCTCGTGCAATCGGCGCCGTTCGCGCCGATGGTGATCCGCCGTGAATCCACTCACCCAGCTGATTGAAGCGGCGCTGTTCTCCGCCGCCCGCCCCCTCACGGTCGAGGAGCTGCAGACCCTGGAGCAGGACGCCAGCCTGTCGGACGTGCGCCAGGCGCTGGACCAGCTTCGCGAGCGCTACGACTTCAACCAGCATGGGGTCGAAGTCGTGGAGCTGGCGGGCGGCTTCCAGATCGTCACCCGGCCCCATTTCGCCGCGGCCCTGGAACGCGCGCAGTTCACGGTCCGGACCCCGAAGTTGACCGGGGCGGCGATGGAGACCCTCGCGGTCATCGCCTACCGGCAGCCGGTAGGCCGGGCGGAAATCGAAGAGATCCGGGGGGTGAACGCGGCCGGCGTGTTGCGCACGCTGCAGGAACGCGACCTGATCGAGGTCGTAGGCCGGGGCGAGGAGCTGGGCCGGCCGCTGCTTTACGGTACCACCAATCTCTTCCTCGAACTCCTCGGCCTCAAGGAACTGGGGGAATTGCCCCGGGCCGAAGAACTCACCATCGCGCTGCATCCCCACGTGCCGGAAGAACCCGCCGAAGGCGAAGCCGCCGCATACGTCGAATCGGAATCATGAGCGAAATGCGGTTACAGCGGGCCCTGGCCCGCGCGGGCGTCGCCTCCCGGCGAGCTGCCGAGAAACTGATCACCGAGGGCCGCGTACGGGTGGACGGCAAGGTGGCGGAACTGGGTTCCAAGGTGGATCCCGCTCGCCAGTCCATCACGGTGGGCGGTAAGAAGGTCCAGGTGAAGGACCGCCGCTGGCTGGCGTTCAACAAGCCGCTCGGCGTCGTCACCACGGCTGATGATGAAGCCGGCCGCCGGACCGTCTTCGATTTCATCCCCGATTCCGCCGGCCTGACGTACGTCGGGCGGCTGGACGTCATGACCACCGGGCTCCTGCTCCTCACCACCGATGGGGAAGCGGTGCACCGGCTCACCCATCCCAAGTATCGGATCTCCCGGCGCTACTCGGTGCTGGCCCACGGCCGCTCGACGGCGGAAATCGCCAAGGCGGTGCGGGAGCCTGTCGCGGTTGACGGCCGGGCGGTGGAACCGGAACGGGTCCTGGTGAAACCTGGTCATGATGGCCGGAGCATCATCGACGTCACGCTGCGGGAAGGGCGAAACCGGATCGTGCGGCACTGGTGCGAGGCGATGGGACTCAAGGTGGAGCGCCTGGCCCGGCTATCTTACGGCCCGGTGCGGCTGGGAGAACTGGCGGCGGGCCGCTACCGGCCGCTGACTCCCTCCGAAGAAACTGCAGTGTATAAAGCGATAAAGATGAAAGTGGAGTAACATGAGCGCACAACCGAGTCCCATACCGGCCGACACCTCGATGGCCCAGAACGCCGTGCGCGAAGTGGCGCGACGGGTGGTGGGCCAGGACACGATGGTCGAGCGCCTGCTGATCGGCTTGCTCACCGGCGGTCATATCCTGCTCGAAGGCGTTCCCGGCCTGGCCAAGACCCTGGCCGTGCGAACCCTGGCCGAGATCATCCACGCGTCGTTCTCCCGGATCCAGTTCACTCCCGACCTGCTGCCGGCCGATCTCATCGGCACCATGATCTTCGATCAGAAGACCCAGGAGTTCCGGGTGAAGAAGGGCCCGCTCTTCGCCCAGATCATCCTGGCGGACGAGATCAACCGGGCGCCGGCCAAGGTGCAAGCGGCTCTGCTGGAGGCGATGCAGGAAAAGCAGGTGACGATCGGCGGCACGACCTACAAGCTGGAAGAACCCTTCCTGGTGCTCGCCACCCAGAATCCCATCGAGAGCGAAGGCACCTATCCACTACCGGAAGCCCAGCTCGACCGCTTCATGCTCAAGGTGCGGGTTGGCTATCCCTCCCGCGACGAAGAGCGGGAGGTGCTCATCCGGATGAGTGGCGGGGCGGACATCCCGGTGAAGCGGGTGCTGGATCCCGTCGGCATCCTGGCGGCACGGGCGACCGTGGCCGCCATCTATATGGATCAGAAGGTGGTGGACTACATCGTGGACCTGGTCCGCGCGACCCGGGACCCGGCGCTGGTCGGCGCCAGCGATCTCAAGCCAATGGTGGCATTCGGCGCGTCCCCCCGGGCGTCCATCGCGCTGGCCCAGGCGGCGCGGGCCCACGCCTATCTCCGCGGCCGCACCTATGTAGTTCCCGAAGACGTCAAAGCCCTCGCCCCCGATGTGCTCCGCCACCGGATCGTGCTCACCTTCGAAGCCGAGGCGGAGGACACTGATACCGACGGCGTCATCCGCCGGCTTCTTGATGCCGTCAAGGTCCCATGAAAAAGCGTAAGAGGTAAGAAGTGAGAGGGCTACGGTCGGCAGTCCTTCTTACTTCTTACCTCTCACCTCTTACGCTTTGTATTCTATGCCAGCCATCGCTCCCGAAATCCTCAAGCAGGTCAAGCAGCTCGAGCTCCGCACCCGGGGGCTCGTGGCGTCGTTGTTCGCCGGCGAATACCGTTCGGTGTTCCGGGGCCAGGGCATGGAGTTCGCCGAGGTGCGGGCCTACGAACCGGGCGACGACTACCGCTCGATCGACTGGAACGTCTCAGCCCGGCTCGCGAGTCCCTACGTCAAGACCTTCACCGAGGAACGCGAGCTCACCCTGATGCTGCTGGTGGACCAGTCCGGGTCCACCCGCTTCGGCGAACCGCGGACCAAGGCGGCGCTGGCTGTCGAGGTGGCCGCGGTGCTCGCGCTGGCGGCCGCGCGACACAACGACCGGGTCGGCGCGCTGCTGTTCGCCGATGAGGTCGAGCGGGTGGTGCCGCCGGCCAAAGGCCGCCGCCACGCGCTTCGGGTCATCCGCGACCTGGTCGCCTTCCAGCCGGTAGGCAAGCGCACCAACCTCGCGACCAGCCTGTTGTACGCCGCCGAGCTGCTCTGGCATCGCAGCATCGTCGTGGTGCTCTCCGATTTCTTCGCCGCCAACTGGGAAGCTCCGCTCAGCCGGCTCGCCGCGCGGCACGAAGTCGTGGCCATCACGGTGGACGATCCCCGGGAGCAGAACCTGCCCGATGCGGGCTGGATCGAGCTGGACGACGCGGAGACCGGCCGCCGGGTGCTGGTAGATGCGGGGAGTCCCACGACCCGGGCCCGGGTCAAGCACATGGCGGAGAAGCGCCGGGCCGACCGGCACCGCGGCCTTACTTCCGCGGGCGTCGACCATATCGCGCTCGCCACCGACCGGGACTACAGCATTCCGCTGCACCGCGCCTTTGCGCAACGGGCGCGCCGGTTGCACCGCGGATGATCCTCCTGCTCCTGCTGCTGCAGCAGCACCCGCTTCCCACCGTGGGCGATACCCTGTGGACCCGCCGCACGGTTCGGCTCGCGGCGGGCGACAGCATCCGCGCGGCCGACTGGGATCTGGATGGTCCGGTGCAGCTGCTGGGTCACCCGGTCGTCGTGGTCCGCGGCAGCCAGGCCGAGATCAGCTACCCGCTGGTGGCCTGGGAGCCCGGCGATCACCAGCTCGACGTTCCCGGCCCGATCATCACCCGGGCATCGGGCACCGAGGATACCCTGGGCACCGAGTCGGTGACGCTGCGAGTCGCCAGCGTGCTGCCGGCCGGAGTACCTGACTCCACTCTCGCGATCCAGCCACCCGCCAACCTGGTGGTTCGCCAGGAAGTGAGCCCGCTCCCTGCGCTGATCCTGGGTCTCCTCTCCGTGCTGCTCCTGGTTCCGCTCCATTGGTACTGGAACCGGCGCGGCAAGCCGGCGGCCCCCAGTCCGTCCGCTCCGCCGTTCTCGCCGCCTCCGGACATGATCGCGCACTGGGCCCAAATCGGTGAGCGCCGGGCGGTCGCCGGCATTGCCGCCGCGCGGCTTCGCTCGGCGATCGCTCACGGTATTCCATCCGCTCACCCGGGCCTCGACACCGCTTCCGTGCTGCGCCAGGTCGAACAGCTGCGGCCGCAATGGCCCCAGGCGGAGCTGGCCGAGGTGCTGGCTTCGCTGGATTCGATCCGCTTTGCGCCGGTCGCCACGAGCACGACCAACGTCTACCAGCTGTATCAGCGCGGACTGCAGCTGGCGCAGGCGATTGAAAGGGCCGGCGGATGAGCTTCGCGCGGCCCTGGCTGCTGCTCCTGCTGCTCGCGATTCCGCTGTGGTTCTGGTTTCGCCGCCGCCGCCGCTCGACCGGCGCCGGGTATAGCGATGTCACGCTGGTCGAAGGCGCCACGTCCGGTGGCTGGATCCTGGCGCTGCCTCCGACGCTCCGCGCCGTCACCCTGGCGGCCTGGATCGTTGCCGCGGCGGGCCCCCGCTCGGGCGGCACGACCATCGAGCAGAAGAAAGAGGGCATCGCGATCGTGGTCGCGATCGACATTTCCAGCAGCATGCTGGCCGAGGACTTCGCGCCCTCCAACCGGTTCGAGGTGGCCAAGGCGCAAGCCGCCGCGTTCATTCGGGCCCGGGACGCGGACCGAATCGGGCTGGTGGTGTTCGCCGGCGAAGCGCTCACCCAGGTTCCCTTGACGGTGGACTACCCGGTGCTGGAACGGGCGCTGATGGACTTGAGAATGGGCATGCTGGAGGACGGCACCGCGATCGGCAGCGGCCTGGCGACGGCGCTCAACCGGCTGCGCAAGGTTCCCGACCGCTCCAAGGTCGTCCTGCTGCTCACCGATGGAGTCAACAACCGCGGCACCATCGATCCCCGGACCGCGGCCGCGGCCGCGGCGGCGATGGGAGTCAAGGTGTACACCATCGGCGTGGGGACCGAAGGCGAGGCGCCGATTCCGACCGGCCGCGGCGTCACCGGCTTCCGCTACGAGATCCTGCCGGTGCAGATCGACGAGCAGCTGCTCCAGGACATGGCGCAACAGACCGGGGGCCGGTATTTCCGCGCCAAGGACAGCGAGGCGCTCTCCCGCATCTTCCAGCAGATCGACGCCCTGGAAAAGAGCCCGATCCACGTAACCAGTTATACCCGTTACGAGGAGCTGGTCCGGCCCTTCGTGCTGGCGGGGCTGGTCGCGCTGGGCATCGAGCTGCTGCTGGCCGCGACCGTCGCGGTCCGGGTGCCATGAGCTTCGATCATCCGCTCCTCCTGATCCTGTCGCCGCTGCTGGCGATCATCGCGGGAGCGATCGCCTGGCGGGCGCGTTCGCGCCGGGTGAGTCATGCCCGCGCGTGGTCCCTGGAAGCCGAACGAAAAGCGCGTTCCTACGGGCGAGGTGCGCCGATCCTCCTGGGGCTGGTGGCGCTGGCCGGCGTGGTCGCGCTGGCCGGCCCCCGCGGCGGCCGGGGAGAGATCACGGCCAAGAGCAAGGCGCTGGACGTGGTGTTTGCGGTGGATGTGAGCCGGTCCATGCTGGCGGAAGACGCCGATCCCAACCGGCTGCAGCGCGCGATCCGCGAAGCCCGCCGGCTGGGCCAGGACCTCGAAGGCGACCGGATGGGGCTTATCGCGTTTGCCGGCCGCAGCTACATCCTGGCCCCGCTCACGGTCGATGTTGGCGCCATCGTGCTCTTTCTCGATGGACTGGACCCCGATATCGCGAGCCAGGGCGGCACCAGCTTGAGCTCGGTGCTGAGCCAGGCTCGGGGTCTGATGTCGGCCGCCGAAGAAGGCGCCGACCGGGTGCTGATCGTGTTCACCGACGGGGAAGACCACGATTCGACGCCGGAGACGCTGGACCAGGCCAAGGCGCTGGGCAAGGCCGGCATTCACCTGGTCCTGGTGGGAGAAGGTGGCACCAAGCCGGTGCGCATCCCCATCCGGGATTCAGCAGGGACGCTCCTGGAATACAAACTGGACGAGTACGGCCACCCGGTGATGAGCAGCCGCCGGGACGACTTGATGCAGGAGATCGCCGATGCCGCTGAGGGCACCGTGGTTTCGGCCGATCTCCCCGACCAGGCCGGGGCGGTGCGCGACCTGCTTGACGCGTTCAAGCGGGCGCCCACGGCGTCCACCACGTCCAGCGCCCAGCTCCCGCGGGGCTGGATTCCCGTGCTCATCGCCGCGGTGCTGCTGCTGGCGCACACGCTGACCCGGCGTCACGCCGCGCTGGTGGCGATTGCCGGCCTGGCCCTGGTACCCGCGGCGCGAGCACAGCAGCCCTCACCCGGCGCCCGTGCCCTGGAGCGAGGGCAGCCCGGGGAAGCGGCGGCCAGGTTTCTGCGCGAAGCCGGGAGCGGAGCCGCGGGCGATACCGCATGGTACAACGCGGGCACGGCGGCGATGGAAGCCGGCAACCTGGACGTGGCGCGACGCGCGTTGACCGAAGCCGCGAAATCGGCCGATCCCGCCCTGCGCTATCGCGCGCTCTACAATCTCGGCGTGACCAACCTGGTCGCGGCTCGGCGCAGTGAGAAGGACAAGGACGCGCTGCTGGACGAAGCCGCCAAGGCGTTCCGCGACGCGCTGCTGCTGGAGCCGGCGTCAGAGCGGGCCAAGTGGAACCTCGAGCTGACCCAACGCCAGAAACCGCCCTCATCCGGCGGTGGCGGCGGTGGGCCACCGCCACCCCAGCCCGGTGGAGGCGGAGGCGGACAGGGAGGGCAGGGTGGAGAGCAGGACTCGCCCTCGGCATTGTCGCGCCGGGAGGCGGAGCAGATCCTGGGCTCGGTGGACCGGGAGGAGCGGCAGACCCGCGCCCGCCACGCCCAGCGTGACCGGAGCGGCGGCACCACGGCCGGGAAGGACTGGTGATACCGCTCCTGTTTGCCCTGCTCATCCAGCAGGGACAGGTCCCGCTCACCGTCGAGATGCAGGTGGATGCCGATCACATCCCGATGGGCGGTGAGGTCGTCCTCACCGTGCGGGCGCGGAGCGGCTCGCCCGATCCGATCCAGATCGTGGTGCCACCGTTCGCCGGAATGGAATTGCTGGAGAAGAGCGAGCGCTCCGAGGTGGCCGCGGCCGGCGACCTCGCCCGGACCACGGTGCTCGAATTCCGGCTGCGGGGCTCGACGGCCGGGAAATGGCGGCTGGGTCCCGCCCGGGTCCGCCAGGGCCGCGACTACGCCGAAGCCCCCCCGCTGGAAGTCGAGGTCACCGGCACGGCTTCAGCCAGCAGTCCTTCGTCGCCGGCCTTGAGTCCCCGGGTTCAGCGGCTGCTGGCCCAATCCCGCCCGCCGCGATCGGGTCACGATGCCTCGGTCTCCACCTTGCTCAGCACCACGTCGCCCTATGTAGGGGAGCAGGTGGACGTGGTCACGGCTGCGTGGTTCCCCCGCGAGCTTCGGCTCCAGCTCAGGCGCCCGCCCACGGTGCAAACTCCGTCGATCGACGGGGTATACTCCTATCCCCAACGGGCTCCCGCCGGCATCGCGGCCAGCCGCCAGGTGGATGGCCACTGGTTCGATCTGTTCGTCGTCCACCAGATCGTGTTTCCCCTGACGCCGGGGAAACTCACGGTGCCCGCGGCCACCCTGCACTACAGCGTTCCCCTCGCCTTCCAGTTCTTCAGCCAGGAAGAGCGGTACGCGGTCAAGAGCGACCCCCGCCAGGTCGAGGTGCGGGCGCTGCCCGCGAATCGTCCGGCTGACTTCACCGGAGCCGTGGGTGGTGCGATCACGCTGGACCGGGCGTTGAACCCGCGCTCCGGTCGAGCCGGTGAGCCGTTCACCATGGACGTGCTGCTACGCGGGGAAGGGAACATCGCGCTCTGGCCCGCGCCGGATATCACCTGGCCTCGGCACCTGCGCGCCTACACCGAGCGGGTGTCGGACCGCATCGAGATCACCGATGGCAAGCTGGGGGGGACCAAGACGTTCCGCTACCTGGTCATCCCCGACTCGGCCCGCACGGCCGGCTTGCCCGCGCTGGACTATCAGTATTTCGATCCCGCGACCGGCAACTTCACCCAGACGCACTCGGCGGCGATGACCTATCTGGTCGCGCCGGGAAAGGCCGCCTCGGTCTCCCGGGTTTCACCCGCGCCCCTCCAGCTTCGCAATCGGCCTGCTCCAGCTCGCTGGCTGCTGGAGGAAATGCCGCCCTGGTCGCTCCTCCTCCTCGCGATCGGGCCGCCGTTGCTGGCGCTGCTCAGATTCATTCCGATCCGGCGGAAGCAGCGCGCACTGGCGGGGCCGGTCAGGGACCCGACCGCGCACGTGGAGGCGGAATTGACCGCCGCCCTGGGCGAACTGGTGCCCCGGCTGCACGAGCTCGAAGGTACCCGACTGGAAAACGCGCTCCGTGCCGTGGGCGTCGAGGCCGATATCGCGCGCCAGGCGGTTCAGCTGCGCGAGCACCTGCGCCGATTCCGCTATGGCCCGTCTCGCGAATCGGGCAGGAACGAAGTACTGGCCGAGGCGGCGCAGCTGTTGCCCCGGCTCAAGGGTCCGGGCAAGGCCGAGCGGGTGCGCCGGACCATCAGCGTCGCCACCCCGGCCGTCCTGCTGCTGCTGGTCGCGGCCCGAGCGGGTGCCCAGACCCTGACACCCGAGCAGCTGTACGATCGCGGCGCATTGGCCCAGGCCGCTTCGGGATTCGCATCCCGGGCCCAGCTCGATCCCGACGTCGCGGCTCACTGGTTCAACCTGGGCGCCGCCGAGTTTCGCATGGGGCAAGCCGGCCCGGCGATGGTGGCATGGACCCGGGCCCGGCGCCTGGCGCCCCGCGATCCCGCCATTCGTCGGGCCCTGGCCCTGGTGCCGGCGCCGGACTCGCGCTCGGTCCGCGATCTCTGGTCTCCTCCGGTGACTCCCGAGGAATTATGGATCGCCGCGGCGGTGTTGTGGCTGGTCGGGTGGCTGGGCTTTGCGCTGAGCCGGGGCCGCCACCGCTGGGCGGTCGTGGTGATGGCGGGGCTGGTCCTGGCGGCGGCTGCCGGCGGATTGTCGCGGTGGTACCGGCGCCCGCTGGCGATTGTCACCGCCGATTATTCCATCGCGCTTTCTCCCCACGAGCTGGCACCGGCGGTGTTGCCGGTCCAGGTCGGCAGCGTGGTATCGCTCATTACCCGGGCCGGCAACTGGGCGATGGTGCGCGCCTCGAACGGGCAGGTCGGCTGGCTGCCGAGAGAGGTAGTCGAACCGCTCTAGGTCCAAATTCACCACGGAGCCACGAAGATTCACGAAGGTTGCACGGAGGCCGATCACATGGATGTTCTCCGTGAATCCTGCGCGTGCTCCGTGACTCCGTGGTGAATTTGTTATCTTTGAGCATGCCCCGTCGCATAGCCATTCTCCCAGATGCCGTCGCCGACCAGATTGCCGCCGGCGAGGTCGTGGAACGGCCGGCCTCGGTGGTGAAGGAACTGGTGGAGAACGCGCTGGACGCCGGCGCGACCCGGGTCCGGATCGAGCTGGAAAACGGCGGCAAGACCCTGATCGATGTGAGCGACGACGGCTGGGGGATGGGGAAGGAGGACGCGGTGCTCGCGCTGGATCGCCACGCCACGAGCAAGATCAAGAGCGCGGCGGAGCTGGTGGGGGTCCGCACTTTCGGGTTCCGGGGCGAAGCATTGCCCTCCATCGCCTCGGTCAGCCGGCTCGAGCTCACCACGGCAGAAGACGATGCCGAAGCCACCCACCTGGTGGTCAACGGCGGCCGGATGGACCGGGTGGAGGCGACCGCCCGGCAGCGGGGTACGACGGTGTCGGTCCGCACGCTGTTCTTCAATACTCCCGCCCGCCGGAAATTTCTCCGATCCGTCTCCAGCGAAGCACGCGCGGCCTATGACGCGGTCGCCACGCTCGCCCTGGCCCATCCCGAGGCCGGGTTCGAATTGCTGCTCGATGGCCGGAGCCGGATGAGCGTCCCGCCGGGTGAAACTCTACCCGACCGGCTGGCCGGTGTCTGGGGCCGGGATCTCGCCGGCACGCTGGTCCCGGTGGAGTACGCCTCGGGAAGTTTCCGGGTCAGCGGGTTCATCCAGCGGCCCGGCGACGCGCAACCGACCGGCCGCCGCACCCAGTTGTTCGTCAACAGCCGCCCCTTCCGGGATCCATTCCTGGTGCGCGCCGCGGAAGCGGGTTACCGCTCGGCGATCGCGCCGGGCGACCGGCCCTCGTTGTTCCTCATGGTCGAGGCGCCCGCCGGTGACGTGGACGTGAACGTGCATCCGGCCAAGCTCGAGGTCCGCTTTCGCGACCGCATCGGCGTCGAACGAGTGGTGGAAGAAGCGGTGCGCCATGCGCTGGGGCCCCTGGTCGCGGCCGCGCCGATCGGCGACTGGCGGCCGATGCCCCTGACCCCGTTCCCGTCCGCCAGAATGGGAGAGGGGCCAGGGGAGAGGGCAGACCTGGCGGACCTGTTTCGACCCCTGGAAGACGGGCCCGCCGTTCTCACCGCCAGCGAGCCCGACCTTCCCGGGCTCGATACCCTGATCCAGCTCTTCAATACCTACATCGTCTACGAAGTGCCCGATGCCTGGATCATCGTGGACCAGCACTCGGCCCACGAGCGGGTCCTCTTCGAGGCGACCATGGCGTCGCTTACCGGGCTACCCGCGGCGGCCCAGCGGATGCTGCTGCCGGCTACCCTGGAGCTGACCGACGAAGAGCACGACGTAGTCGAGGCTCATCGCGAAGCTCTCGCGAAGGTGGGTTTCGAAGTCGGCGGATTTGGCGGCCGCACGGTGGTGCTGCAAACCGCGCCCAACCCGCATCCCCGGTTCGATGCGATTCACTGCTTCAGGGAAATGGTGGCCGACCTCGCGCGAGGCCGGTTCGGCGGCTGGGCCAATCCGCTGGAGCGCTTCGCCGCGACCTACGCCTGCCGGGCCGCGGTCAAGGCGGGCGAGCGGCTCGACCACCGGGAAATGCGCGAGCTGATCATCCGGCTGATGGCCTGCACCCTCCCGCCTCATGACGTGCATGGCAGGTCAACGATGGTACAACTACCAAGAGAAGAGCTGGAGCGTCGATTTGGGAGACGGTAAGAAATATTCCCCCATTCCCGCAATCCCACATTTCTTGGCCTCTGAGTTGGACCAAGGGCCCTCTTGTCCGTACTGAAAAGCGATACTAAGCGGGTCCCCGTCATCGTTGGCCCTACCGCCGTGGGCAAGACTGCCGTCGCGATCGCGCTCGCCGCCCACTGGCCGCTGGAAGTCATCTCCGCCGACAGCCGCCAGGTCTACCGCAACCTCGATATCGGCACCGCCAAGCCTACCCGGAAGGAACTGGCCAAGGTTCGACACTACGGCCTCGACCTGATTCGCCCGGGCGAGCGATACAGTGCGGGCCGGTTTGCCCGGGACGCGGCGCGCTGGATCCGCGGGGTCCGCACCGGTGGCAAGCTTCCGGTCGTGGTTGGCGGCACCGGACTCTATGTACGGGCTCTCGCGGAGGGTTTGTTTGCGGAACCCGCCATGGACCCGGCCCAGCGCGATATCCTCCGCTCCTGGACTGCGACGCTGGAGAACTCCGAGCTGATCCGATGGGCCGGCCGCCTGGACCCGGGGTTTCGCGGCGGCGGCAAGCAGCGGGCGGCCCGCACCATCGAAGTCGCCTTGCTTACCGGCCGCCCCCTCTCCCATTGGCAACAGGCCGCTCGGATCGGAGGCGCCATCGATCCCTGGTTCGTGGTGCTCACCGTGCCCCGTCCGGTGCTGCACCAGCGAATCCTGCGCCGGGCGGAACAAATGGTCGAGCGCGGGGTTATTGAAGAAGTCGCCGCGGTGCTGGCCGAGGGCCTCCCGGAGAATGCGCCAGGCCTGGACTCGATCGGAATGCGGGAAGCGGTGGATTACCTCCAGGGCCGGATCCCCCGCGACCAGGTGGCGGCCGCCATCGCCACCAGCACCCGGCAGTACGCCAAGCGGCAGGAGACCTGGTTCCGCCATCAGTTGTCGGGAGAAGTGCTGACGCTGGATTCGACCAGGCCGCCCGACGTCATCGCGGGTGAAATCGCTCGCGCGTGGGAAACAAGATGAAGGTGCTGGCTCCTGGGTACTGAGTACTGGGTGAAATGGGTTTGCCCTTGCCTCGAGTGCCGGTACCTTTAGCTGCTTCCCAGTACCCAGTACCAGTACCCAGTACCAGTACCCAGTACCTAGTACCTTGTTCCTTCAACCCACTACTTCTTTAATGCGCATCGGAATCACCTGCTACCCGACATATGGCGGCTCCGGCGCCGTCGCCACCGAACTCGGGCTCGAGCTGGCCCGGCGCGGCCACGAAGTCCACTTCATTACCTACGCCTCGCCATTCCGGCTTCGGGGTTACGCCGAGCGGGTATTCTTCCACGAAGTGGATACCAAGATGGGGCGGTATCCCCTCTTCGAGCACTATCCCTACACCCTGGCCCTGGCTTCCAAGCAGCACGAAGTTGCCCTGCGCGAGCGGCTGGAGGTGCTGCACGTGCACTACGCGATTCCGCACGCGACCACGGCGTTCCTCGCCCGGGAGATGCTGGGCAAGGAGCTGCCGCTCAAGATCATCACCACCCTGCACGGCACCGACATTACGCTGGTGGGCCAGGAGTCCAATTTCTACGCCATCACCAAGTTCTCCATCGAGCGGTCCGATGCCACGACGGCGGTGTCGGAATACCTGAGGGAAGAGACCTATCGGGCTTTCGGCTGTGACACCTGCAGCATCCGGGTGATCCCCAATTTCGTGAACGTCAAAGAGTACCTCCCGCTGGCCCGGCACGAGCTGGCCGAGTGCCGCAAGTCGCTGGCGCCGCCGGGGGACAAGCTGATCACCCACGTCTCCAATTTCCGCGAAGTCAAGCGGGTCAAGGACGTGGTGCGGGTCTTCGCCCGGATCCGCCGCGCCATGTCCGCCACGCTCCTGATGATCGGCGACGGCCCCGAGCGGGAAGATGCCGAGAAGGAAGCGCGCGATCTCGAGGTGGCGAACGACGTGCGCTTCCTGGGCCGGATCGACCGGGTCGCCAACCTGCTCCAGGCCAGCGACCTCTTCCTGCTGCCGTCCCAGAGCGAGTCGTTCGGGCTGGCCGCGCTGGAAGCGATGGCCTGTGGCGTGCCGGTGGTGGCGACCCGGGCCGGGGGAATCCCCGAGGTGGTGGAGGACGCCGTCACCGGCATTCTCGAGCCGGCCGGCTCGGTCGAAGCGATGGGCCGCCGCGCGGTCGAGCTGCTCCGCAATCCGGGGTCGCTCGCCGCGATGGTCCAGGCCGCCATCGCCGCGGCCGGGCGCTACTCCTCGGAAAACGTGGTGCCCCAGTACGAGGAGCTCTACCAGGAAGTGCTCAGCTCGTGAGCTGGGTCTTCACCGCGATCATTCTCGGGCTGGTCGAAGGAATCACCGAGTTCATCCCGGTGAGCTCGACCGGCCATCTCATCGTGGCCGGCGACCTGCTCGACTTTACCGGGCGACGAGCCCAGACGTTCGAGATTTTCATCCAGTTGGGCGCCATCCTGGCCGTGGTCTGGCTCTATCGAAAACTCTTCCTCACCCTGCTCACCCGCTGGCACCGGGACCTCGGTACCCGCCGGTTGCTTATCAACCTGGCCATCGCCTTCCTGCCCGCGGCCCTGGTCGGCCTGGTGGCGCATGACTGGATCAAGGCTCATCTCTTCAACCCGGTCACCGTCGCCGCCGCATTGCTGGTGGGCGGCGTCGTCATCCTGCTGGTTGAAAAGTGGGCGCCGCCGACCCGGACCGGCGACGTGGTCGACCTGAAGCCGGCCACCGCGCTGGGGATCGGGCTGGCCCAGGTGCTGTCCTTGTTCCCCGGAGTCTCCCGCTCCGGGGCCACCATCATGGGCGGCTATGGCCTGGGACTCTCCCGCCGCGCCGCGACGGAGTTCTCCTTCTTCCTCGCGGTGCCGGTAATGTTCGCGGCGACACTGTTTGACCTGCTGAAGAGCTGGAGCACCCTCACCAGGTACGACATGCCGTTGTTCTCGGTGGGGTTCATCGTATCGTTCGGGTCGGCGCTGGTCGTCATCAAGGCGTTCCTGGGGTACGTCTCCCACCGAAGTTTTGCGCCGTTCGCCTGGTATCGCATCGCCGTGGGAATAGTCCTGCTGTTCTATTTCTGGCCTCGGCATGGATAACTGCAACAGCCCAACGCGAAGGCGCGAAGCCGCTAAGAGTTCCAGCCAGGTCGATGACATTGAAGCAACAAGTAAGAGGTAAGCAGGCCAGTGTCACGATCGGTAATTAGTTTGTCCCGCTTACTGCTTACTGCTTACTGCTTACTGCTTACTGCTTACGCTGTCTTTGCGACTTGGGCCTTTGCGTTGGCAGTTGAGCCCACCCACAGGGAATACGACGTAGAATGGCCGAACCCGAGATCCATCGCTTCAGCCAGGTCGCTTCCACGCTCGATGTGATCCACGAGTTCGCCGGGCGGGGCGCGTCGCACGGGACCGTCGTCGTGGCCGAGGAACAGCTGGCCGGCCGGGGATCCCGGGGACGGACCTGGCACTCGCCGCTGGGCGGGCTGTGGTACAGCATCCTGCTCCGCGGCGGAGCGGCGGACGAAGCGTTGAGTCTCCAGGTCGGGCTGGCGGTCGTGGATGCAGTTGAAGCGATGGTGCCGGAGGCGAGCCTGGCGCTCAAGTGGCCCAACGACCTGATGCTGGGTGAGCGCAAAGTCGGCGGCGTCCTGTGCGAGGCGCGGTGGCAGGGGGCGGTGCTGGCCTGGATTGCGGTCGGGCTGGGGCTCAACGTGAGGAACCAGCTTCCGGACGACGTCGTGCCCGGCGCGGTGGCCTTGAATTCGGTGCTTCCCTCGCTCCATCCCGACAGCCTGGTCGGGCCGATCACCCGAGCCCTCCGTGCCATGCAACGCGACGGGGCCGGATTGTCGGCCGGTGACCTGGGCCGATTCGAGAAGCGGGACTGGCTCCGGGGCCGGGAAGTGATCGAGCCAGTGGAAGGGATTGCGGATGGGGTGGAGAAGGACGGGCGACTCAGGATCCGTGGGAAGGACGGCGAGCTGACCTGTCTGCGTTCAGGATCGGTCGTGGTTGGGGGACGGGCTTGAGGATATGGCTTGGAGGGTCGATGTTGTACCAGCGAGTCTGGTACCCGGATGTGAGCTTCGCAAAATGCCAACGCAAAGGCGCCAAGACGCCAAGAAGAACCGTTTACGAAGGTCTTTCCTAGCGACTTAGCGTCTTTGCGCTGAAGCTGCTGCAAAGCTCAAAGCCAACTGAAATGGCAGACAGACGCTCCTCGAGATGAGTCTCTCATGCTCCTAGTGCTCGACATCGGCAACACCGAGATCACCACCGGGCTCTTCCGCGGTGAGTCGCTGGTCGCCCATTGGCGAATGACGACCAACCCGGACCGCACCAGCGACGAGTGGGGCAGCGCCATCGGCGCGTTCCTGCTGCAGGCGGGGCACTCGCCCAATGAAGTGCGGAGCATCTGTCTCGCCTCGGTCGCCCCCCAGGTCACCCAGAGCGTGGTGGCGGGACTGGAGACCACGACCGGGCTCCGGCCCACGACGGTGGATCCCCGCTCCCCGCTTCCGATCAAGCTGGACGTGGACGAACCCTTGAGCGTGGGGGCCGACCGCATCGTGAACGCGCTCGCCGCCAATGCGCTGTTCGCCGGTGACGCCGTCGTCGTGGATTTCGGCACTGCGACCACTTTCGACTGCGTAACCATCGACGGCCGCTTCATCGGCGGCGCGATCATGCCCGGGCTTCGCACCTCGGCCGATCAGCTCACCAGGAGGGCGGCCAAGCTCCCGGCGACCGAGCTGGCCCCGCCCCAGCACGCCATCGGACGCCGCACCGAGGACTGTATCCGGGCCGGAGTGCTGTTCGGCGCGGCCGACGCGGTGGATGGCATGATCGCGCGAATCCGGAAAGAGTGGCCCAACAGCGGGACCCCCAAGGTCGTGGCGACCGGCGGCCTGGCAACCACCGTGACTCCGTTCACCCATAACATCGACGCGGTGGATCCCGACCTCACCCTCCGCGGTCTTCGCATCGCGGCCCGGCACCTCGGCCTGGAGTGGTAGACCACCCCCGCTGGTCGCAACTGAGCGCGCCGCGACGGTGGGGCTATCGATTCCTGGGACCGGGCGTTTCCTACCTGCTCCACCTGCGTCCCATGGAGTGGCCGATCATGGCCGCTCACACCGCGCTGGGCTACCTGCTGGCTGTCGGACTCTCCGGCGCCAGGCACGGCGCAATGCTGGAAACGGGCCTGCTGGGCATCCTGATCTGGGTCGTGTGTCTCAACGGCGGCACCCTCGCGCTCAATTCCGCCTTCGACCAGGACGAGGGCGACATCGGCTATCTCAGACAGCCGCCGCCGCCGCCCCGCGCGCTCGCCGGGTTCAGCCTCGGGCTCATGGTGCTGGGCCAGGGCCTGGCGTTGCTGCTTCCGATCTCCTATGCCTGGGCGTACGCGGCCTGCTTCCTCCTTTCCGTGGTGTATTCGGTCCCCCCGTTCCGGCTGAAAGCGGTGGCCGGCCCCGATTGGCTTATCAACATGTGGGGCTTCGGCACGCTGACGCCGTTCGCCGGATGGGCCAGCACCGGCATGCCGGTCACCCCGTCCGGATTCCTGGTTCTCCTCGCGTTCTGTCCGCTCTTCGCGTCGCTTTATCCCCTGACTCAGCTCTACCAGTTCGAGGAGGACGAGCGCCGCGGCGATCGCACCCTGGCGCTCAAGCTGGGAATGCGGCTCAGCTTGAACGTCGCCATCGGCGCCATGCTCGTTGCCTTTGGGCTGTTCGGGTGGGGCGGTGTCA
>DASYPP010000086.1:0-6150 GCA_036006525.1 Gemmatimonadales bacterium | reverse complement strand
GTCCCGGCGCAAGGGCCGCAGCTGATGGCCCGCCTCCGGGTGCTGCACGTCATCCAGAATCTGAATTACGGTGGAATGGAGCGGCTCTTCGCGGACCTGGTGCGGCTACTGGATCCGGAGCGCTTTGAGTCGCACGTGATGTACGTGAATTACCTCGGCCGCTTCGGTGAAGGGCTGGAACGCTACGCGGCAATCCACCAGGCGGTGCCGCTGCCCCGCTGGTCCATGCTGCACCCGGGACCGCTCGTCCGGCAGATCGCCGCCATCAAGCCGGACGTCATGCATACCCATAGCGGCGTCTGGTACAAGTTCTCCCTCGCGGCGCGACAAGCCGGAGTTCCACGGTTGGTGCATACCGAGCATGGCCGCAAGTTTCCCGATCCCTGGCTCGACCGGCTGATTGCCCGCCTCGCCTCGCGACGAACCGACGTGGTGGTCGCGGTCTCCGAGGTACTCGCCCGGCACCTCCGCGACGACGTAGTCTCCCATCCCGACCGGGTGGTTTTGGTCCCCAACGGGGTCGATACCGAGCTGCACCGACCTCGGCCCGACGACGGGGCCCTGCGCCAGGAGCTGGGCTTGTCCGCCGAGGTGCCCGTCATCGGGAGTATCGGCCGGTTGGAGCCGATCAAGGGTTACGACATCATGGTCGAGGCGTTTGCCCAACTGCGAAAACAGTGGAGCGGTGGGGTTCCGCCGGTGCTGGTGGTGGGCGGCGAAGGATCCGATCGGGGCCACCTGGAGCAATTGATCCAGGCGCACGGGCTCCAGGGCCAGGTCCACCTGCTGGGCTGGCGGGACGACGTGGACCACATGCAGTCCGCATTTGCCTTCTTCACCATGACGTCGCGCAGCGAGGGGACCTCGGTAAGCCTGCTCGAAGCGATGAGCGCCGGGCTGACGCCGATCGTGACCAACGTGGGGGGAAATGCCGCGGTGCTGGGAGACGTCCTGCGGCATCGGCTTGTGACACCGGGGGATGTTCCCGCGATCGCCGCGGGCTGGGCGGCGGCGCTCGGGGATCGCGCTAAGCTTCGGGCCGATTCAATGATCGCCCGCCGAAGGGTCGAGGACGACTTCAGCCTCAAGGCCATGGTACGAGCCTACGAGGCGCTCTACTCGGCAACACCTGCGATAACACGGGAGGGTGCGTGAACGACAGTCCAATCATCATCGTCGGCGTTGGCCGTAGTGGATCGACCATCTTCCACCAGGTCATGTGTGGCCACCCTTCGGTGACCTGGCTCTCGCGATTCAGCGACCGATATCCGAGCCGGCCGGCCCGCGCTCACATGCTGATGCAGCTCATCGACGTTCCCGTGATTGGACCGTTCCTGTCACGTCAGTATGATCCGGGAGAGTCGTACCGATTTTGGGATCATTACTACAGAGGATTCAGCGTCCCTTGTCGGGATCTGGTCGCCAGTGATGTTACGCCCAGCGCGAAGAAGCAGCTGCCACTTGCTCTCGCCGGCCTCGCGACCAGCAAGCGAACGCGCCCCCTGCTCAAAATCACCGGTTGGCCCCGCCTGGGATATCTCGGGGAGGTCTTTCCCCAAGCCAGGTTCATTCACGTGCTGCGGGACGGGCGCGCCGTCGCCAATTCCTTCATGCAGGTGGATTGGTGGTGGGGATGGAGGGGCCCGTCGAACTGGCGCTGGGGAGAGTTGTCCCCTCAATATCAGGAGGAATGGGAGCGGCACTCCAGGTCGTTCGTGGCCCTTGCGGGAATCCAGTGGAAGATCCTGATGGACGCAGCGGAACTCGCGAAGCAGTCCGTGCCGGCCGGGCAACTTCTGGAATTGCGCTACGAGGATGTGTGCAACGACCCGATTGCTTCATATCGGAAGGCGCTTGAATTCTGTGGACTGCAGTGGACGCCAGGTTTCGAGCGCCATCTCGGGAAACAATCCTTTCGCAGCGAGAACGAGAAATGGCGCCGGGACCTGACACCGGGTCAGCAGAAAACCCTGGAGGCCGTCGTGGGTACTCACCTCGCCCGTTACGGGTACGCCTAGCGGGAATCCTCCGACAGTAGCCTCTGTAGCTTGCGCATTTGCTCCGTGGTGGTCCACTCGGCCAGGATGGCACGGTTGGAAGCACGGGCAACGGCGGGATTCCGAAGTTGAAGGGCTTCCTCGATGGCCGCGTCAAGGGTCGGTGCGTCATCGGGAGGAACCACGTAGTGGCCGCCCACCTGTCTGAGCATTCTTGCTGTTTCTCCTTCCTTATCCGCGATAGCCAGGATGGGCACACCGGACCCCAGGTACTCGTACAGTTTGTTGGGAACCTGGAGTGGCTGTTCCTGGGCGAGAAGTAGTAGAAGCCCCGATGACCTCACCAGTTCCTGGCTTTCGGCATGGGTAACCCAATCGCCAAAGCTCACGATTTCGGCCAGGTCCAGGCTTCGGACGTAATCCTCGAGCGAATTGCCATTGTACCACCGGCCATTGCCGACGAAGCTTACCGCGACATCCCGGCTGGTCAGCCCACCCCGCGTCCGAATCCTTGCCAATGCCTGAAAGAAGGGACGCGGATCGCGCTTGTGGTATACCGAACCCACATGCAGAATCCGCAATGGTTTGCCGATGGTGCGAGCACCGACCGGGGAGAGCTGGTCGATCCCGTTCCGAATTACCGCTACCCGTGACCTCCGGACTGGCGCCAACTTCGCGGCCAGAATCTCCCCTACCGAATCCGTGACCGTGATGACCCGGTCCGCGGCATTGATGCAGCGTTTCTCCAGCCACGAGTTCAGCGCATCGGCGGGCCGACTTCGCAGCTCGGCGGGCTTCCATGGGTTGTCGGTCCATGGATCGCGAAACTCGGCGATCCATTTGATTTTGCGGGTCCGGCGAAGCAAGAGTCCGGCGAGATGGGCGGAAAAGGGTGGCGCCGTGGTATACAGAAGGCTCCCGGTGGGGGCAAGCGCGCGTGCTGCCTTCAGGGCCGGCCAGATAAATCCTTGCCGCGCATCCGGGACCCACAGGAACGAGTTGATGTATCGCTTCCAGGCGGGAACCGGGGCCGGCTCTAATCCAGATTCCAGGCGTTCCTTTTGGGAGTCGTCCATCCCCTGGGGAGGTCGTTTCTTGAAGCTGGCATACCACTCACGCGGACCGCGAAGCTGTTTTACCGGGACAATCTCGATACCAGGTTCATGTGCCAGAGACACTGTCTCTGAACCAGCGCTCGTGGTGATGACCTTGACATCATAACCCGCATCTCGAAGGGCCCGAGCCACTTTCTGGGCGCGCAGTCCTCCGACCTCCTTAGAAGGGGGATAATGGAACGAGATCAGCACTGCCCGACCTGGAGAGCGAAGCGGCGTCGCGCCGGTCATCGCTTGAGTTGTCCGATCATCGAGCGCAGCACCCGGATATGGTCTCGCTGGAATCCGAGAATGAGGGAAGTGTAAGTGATGGCCCCGGTAACGGATTCGATGATCAGCACCTGCAAGTCGCTCATGCTCACTGGAAGAAAATGCTTGACCAGAAGTACCACTCCTGCCATTGCCGCCGAGGCCCATGCGGCCGGCAGGAGTGCCTTGAAATAATCTGAAGGTTTCATCTCGGTGACCTGAAAAACGGCCCGGCACGGCGGAATCATGATGAGTGGGAACCCGATAATCCAGGCCCACGCCACTCCGGAAACCCCCATCAGTTTGGCCCCGACATAGAACATGGGCGGCAAAACGATGAGCGCCATCACGCTGTAGCGCATCTGGTCCCGGGAACGGCCGGCATATTGGAGCACTTGAGAGTGCAGCGTGGTGACGGCCCGGATTCCGGCGTAGAAGGACAGCAGCTGGAGCGGCACAACCGCAACCCGCCACTTTTCTCCCAGGGCGACCATCACGAATTCATGCGAGACGAGCGCCAATCCCATGGCAAAAGGAAAGGTGATGAGCGCCAAACCTTCGGTCAGCTTGAGAACGTATCGCCGGAATTCCGGCTTGTCGTTCTGGACTGCTGAGAAGATCGCCGGAGTTACTTGGGCGACCAGGGCACTAATCCGGGTGACCGGTATGCTGGCAATCGTCCAGGCGAACCCGTAGCCGCCGAGCGTGACCTTGTCGAGAACTCTTCCGACGATGGCGAAGTCGGCGTTGGAGTAGAGATACCAGGCGAAGCGCGATACGACGATATGCCAGCCCATCCGCATCGACGGCGCGATCGACTGGAAGTCGCGGGGCCACTGCCGGCGGTGGGGTGCGAAGCGGAGTGCCACGATTGTACTGATCCCGCTTCCGATAATGCTGCCCCATACCATGGCCCAGAAGCGAAGTCCCATGTAGGCGAACACGATCTGCATCACCGTACTGGTGAGGATTTCGACCGCGTCGATGGATGCCACTCGCTTGAATCGCATGTCCCGGCTCAAGAGAGCACGGGGCAGCACCCTGAGGCCGGTGGTGACGAAGGTGACCCCCAGCGCCGCGATGATCCAATGGACCGCGGGCTCCTCATAGAACGCCGAGATGATGAAGCCTGCCGGAATCGAAATCACCCACCAGCCGATCCCCATCCAGACTGAGACCGAACCCAAGGCTGCAATCTGTTCCTCGGTGAGATCCCGGTGTTTGATGATCGCGGGCCCGAGCCCGAACTCATTAACCAGCTGAATGAAGCCGAGATAGACCGTGGCCATCGTGAGCAGGCCAAAGTCCGCCGGGCTGAGCAACCGGGCGACGATGAGTGTCCCGGCCCAGCTGACGATCTGGGTACCCCACTTCATGGCTCCGGTCCACGCCACCCCGTGCATCAGGGAACGGTCCAGCTGTCGCGAACGCTCTGCTCCCGAGGTCCGGACGGACGGTTCTGGAGGGGCGTCGCCTTCTTGCTTCACGAATGCTCCGTGGCGGGTGACCTGACGGCGCGCACAATATAACAAAAGTCGTACCAACCCATTGATAACGGGACACTTACTGCTTCAATTACCCTCCATGCCTTCCCCCCCGGATCCCATGGTACCCGCGGTCGTCATTGGGTTGGGGGTGAACGGTTTGGGGACGGTTCGCGCGCTGGGCCGCCGCGGGGTGCCGGCCATCGTCATCACCAACGGCTCCGGCGATCCCCCGGAACACACCCGGTTCGCCAGGAAGATCGCCCTGCCGGCAATCAGCGATCCTGCCGCGCTGATCGAGTGCCTGGTGGAGCAGGGCAGGAAGCTGGCCGGCAAGAGCATCCTCTTCCCTTCGGGAGATCTGTCCCTGGGGTACGTGTCCGAGCACCGCTCAGAGCTGGAGCCATACTACCATCTCCCGATGCCGAGCCATGATGTCGTGGACCTCATCCTCAGCAAGTCCCGTTTCTACCGTTTTGCCCAGGACCACGGCCTTCCGATCGCCCGCACCTTCTTTCCCGATTCACCCGAAGCGGCGGACCAGGTCGCCCGGGACATCACTTATCCCTGTCTCATCAAGCCCTCCATCGCGACGCCCGAATGGCGCGCCCGGGGACTCAAGATCCTGCAATGCAACGATGCGGCGGAGCTCGGCGCCAGGTTCCGGATGGCCTGGGGAATCCATCGCGACCTCATCGTCCAGGAAGTAACCCCGGGGCCCGACAGCTCGCTGTTCTTCTCGCTGACCTACCTGGACCGGTCCGGTGCTCCCTTGGCCATGTTCACCGGCCGCAAGGTCCGGCAATACGTTCCCCACTTCGGAATCTCCAGCCTGGCCGAAAGCCTCTGGGATCCCGAGATCGCGGGGCGGACCGAGCGCACGCTGGCTGCGCTTGATTACTCCGGATACGGGTCCATCGAGTTCAAGCGTCACGCAGTGACCGGCGAGTACCTGATGACCGAAGTGACCGGGCGAACCTGGTATCCCCATGCGCTGAGCGAGCGCTGCGGCATCAACCTCCCCTGGATCGCCTATTCCGATCTCGTGCTGGGCACCCGGGCGAAGGTACCGGAGAGCTTCCCGGATCACGTGAAGTGGATTGACGAGGTTGGAGACTTCAAGAGTGCTATGTGGTACTGGCGCCGTGGCGAGCTGAGCCTGGCGGACTGGCGGAGGTCGTATGCGGGGAAGCGTTACTGGGCCCTCGCAACCTGGGACGATACCGGCCCCATTCTCGCGTTGGCCAGGCGACTGGCTTATCGGGCAATCATCTGGCCGTTCCGGAAGGTCGCCAGGCTGTTTAG
>DASYPP010000085.1:0-61413 GCA_036006525.1 Gemmatimonadales bacterium | reverse complement strand
CGGTTTGGCACCTCGATGTCGGCTTATCACATCCTGGGGCTGGAGAAGGTCCCAAGGGTCCGGCTGTTCGCCGGTTAAAGTGGTACATGAGCTGGGTTCAGAACGTCGTGAGACAGTTCGGTCTGTATCCGTCGTGGGCGTAGGAGTGTTGAGGGGTGTCGTCTCTAGTACGAGAGGACCGAGACGAAGCGACCGCTCGTGTACGGGCTGTCCCGCCAGGGGCAGCGCCCGGTAGCGATGTCGCGCGGAGATAACCGCTGAAAGCATCTAAGTGGGAAACTTCCCCCAAGATGAACACTCCTAGAGCTTCGGCTCTCTAAAGGGCCCAGGGAGACTACCTGGTTGATAGGCCGCAGATGCAAGGAGGGCAACCTCTTCAGTCGAGCGGTACTAATCGCCCGTGAAGTTTGATCTCTCCAAAATTAGATTCCGCCTTCTATCCGTTGTTCCCTCAATTGCCGATTTTGGCCGCGGGCGCGCACAGCGCGCCCCGGCACCCAAAACGGCTGACGACTAGCGCGCAGGGGCCACACCCGTTCCCATTCCGAACACGGTAGTTAAGCCCTGCAGCGTCGATGGTACTATCACTGAGAGGTGATGGGAGAGTAGACCGTCGCCAGCTTCTCCTAAGAACCCGGATCCCTCACAGGATCCGGGTTTTTTCGTGCCACCCCTTATCTTCCTCGGCCATGAACCCGGTCGATCACTGGATCACCCTGCTCGGCAACGGCCCCGGCTCGGTCTTGATCGTCGCCATCCTTCTCGGCCTGCGCCATGCCACCGACCCCGATCACATCGCGGCGGTTTCCACCCTGGTGCTCGCCGACCAGAAGGAAGGGGTGCGCCGCGCCCGGCGCCTCGGCACCGCCTGGGGCCTGGGCCACGGCGTCACCCTGTTGCTCTTCGGACTTCCCGTCATCCTGTTTCGCCAGTACCTGCCGGAACCGGTGCGCCAGGGGGCCGAAGTCGCCATCGGCGCGATCATCGTGCTCCTGGCGATTCGCCTGCTGGTCCGCTGGCGGCGGGGTTACTTCCACGCTCACCCGCACACCCACGAAGGGGTGGTCCACGCCCACCCCCACCTGCATGAGCACGTCAGGAAGGTCCCCCACCCCGGGCCGCACCCGCACCGCCACGCCGAAGCGATCGGTCGCTCGCCGCTCGCGGCCTTCGGCATCGGACTGGTGCACGGGATCGGCGGATCCGCCGGCGCCAGCATCCTCCTGGTGAGCGCGGCGCCGACCACGGCCACAGGTGTCCTCGCCCTGCTGCTCTTCGCTATTGGCACGGCGGTCTCCATGACCATCATCACCGTCCTGTTCGGCGCGCTGCTGGTCCGGGGCCCCGCTGCCCGGAGACTCGGGCTGCTGATCCCGACGCTCGGCATGCTCAGCCTGGTTTTCGGCGTGTGGTACGGGGTGGACGCTCTTGTCTGACGCGGCGGCCACCCGCACCGGCCACATAGCTTTGGCTGGCCTGCCCAACGTAGGCAAGTCCACCCTCCTCAATACCCTGGTCGGCACTCATTTGGCCATCGTGAGCCCCAAGCCCCAGGCGACTCGCTTGCCAGTGGTTGGGGTCCGCACCGACGACCGCATCCAGTACGTATTCCATGATCTCCCCGGCCTGCTGGAACCCGGGTACCTCATGCAGGAGAGAATGCGGGCCGCCGCCCTCGAGGAGTTACAGAAGGTGGACCTGATCCTGCACCTGCATCCCGCTCCCGAAGCACCGGCGCCCGACTTCGTCACCCTGACCGGTCTCGACCATCCCCCCCGGGCGCCGGTGTTCGTGGTGTACACCAAGGGTGATCTGGTTTCCGAGATTCGACGGCAGGGTCTGCTGAGCGAGGGAGCTTCGGTGACCGGGGAAGGGGAGATGGGAATCCCGGGACTGCTGGAGCGAATTGCCGCCCGGCTGCCTCAGCGCCCCTTCGAGTTCGATCCCGAGGATATCGGCACCCAGCCGCTCCGGTTCTTCGTGACCGAGTACCTGCGGGAGGCCGCCTTCCAGCTGCTCCAGGAGGAGTTACCCTATTCCTTCGCGGCCGCGGTCGAGGAGTTTCGCGAAGATGATCGGCCCGTGTACATTCGAGTCACGCTTTTCGTGGAGCGGGAGAGTCAGAAAGGCATCCTGATCGGCGCCAGGGGCCAGATGATCAAGGCGATTGGCAGCCATGCCCGGCAGCGGCTGGAAGCCCTGATGGGTGTGCCGGTATTCCTCGATTCCCGGGTGAAGGTCCTCCACAATTGGCGAAAGAGCGGCGTGGCTCTTACCCGGCTCGGTTTTCCCGAACCCGAGAAGCGGGCCGCCCACCCCAACTGACAGGGTCGATCATGAGTCTGCCGACCGAGCTCCTGGAGATACTGGTGTGCCCCAAGTGCCGGGGCGAACTGGAGTACCGCGAGGAGCCCGAATCGCTGCTTTGCCATGCCTGCCGCCTGATCTATCCGGTCGAAGACGGAATCCCCATCATGCTGATCGACGAGGCCAAACCGTTCTGAAGCGACCATTCCGCCCCGTCCGAACCTGATGCCATCAACACCGGAGCCGAGTTCCGCGACCCGTGAGTTGACGGCGCGCGCGCGCCAGGAGGCCGCGCGGCTGCAGCATGAATTCGTGGGATCGGAACACCTGCTTTTCGCCCTGGTGCAGCTGCAGCGGCCGGAGCTGCTCGCGCTCTTCAAACGGATGTCGGTGGATCCGGCAGTAGTAGAGCAACGGCTGGCCAGCCTCCTGGTTCCCGGCCAGGCGTCCACGCCCGCCGACGATCTCGAGCTCCGCACCGGTGCCCGCAAGGTCCTCGACCTGGCCGCCACCGAGGCCCGGAACCTCAAGGCAACAGTGGTCGAACCGGAGCACGTCTTCCTGGCCCTGCTCCGCGACCGTCGCGGTCTGATTCAGCAGGCCCTGGCGGATTCTGGCGCCAATCTCGACCTGGGCCGAAAGGAACTCGCCCCGCCGGCGAAGGATCGGGCCCGAGCGGAGCCCGCCCCGCGCCAGGCGCCGCCTCCGCCGAAGCCCGTGGGTGAAACGGCCCGGCCCCGGCCGGCAAAGGCACCGGAAGCGCCGCGAAGAACATCTGAGGTTCCGCGAGCCGCTATCCTCGCCCACCGGAACCCGATACTCACCTGGCGCAACCTGCTCCTGCTCGCCATCCCGGCCAGCATCGCGCTCAAGTACGCGCACGCGTCGCCGGTGCTGATTTTTACCTCGGCCTGTCTTGCAGTGCTTCCGCTCGCGGGCTACATGGGAGAGGCGACCGAACACCTGAGCCAGCGCACCGGTCCCGCGCTGGGCGGGCTGTTGAACGCCACCTTCGGGAACGCCGCCGAGCTGATCA
Organism: Gemmatimonadales bacterium; assembly: GCA_036006525.1. Classification (GTDB taxonomy): domain Bacteria; phylum Gemmatimonadota; class Gemmatimonadetes; order Gemmatimonadales; family GWC2-71-9; genus DASYPP01. The sequence goes on along the minus strand of DASYPP010000085.1, from coordinate 58,070 downwards.
TCGCCATCGCGGCCCTCCAGGCCGGGCTGGTGGACCTGGTCAAGGCATCCATCACCGGCAGCATCCTGGGCAATCTCCTCCTCATCCTCGGGCTCTCGCTCATCGCGGGAAGCTCGGGCCGCTCGATCATCCGTTTCAACCGGACCGCGGCCGGCATGAGCGCGGCGATGCTGGCGCTGGCCGTCGTCGGCCTGGTGTTTCCGGCCATCTTCCACTCACTGCACCCGGAACAGGTTGCCCAGGGGATGTATCTTTCCGAGGGCGTCGCGATCATCCTGGGTATCACCTATGTTTGCTCGCTGGTGTTCGCGCTCAAGACCCACAACAACCTTTTTGTCGGCGATGAGCACGAGTTTCCCGGCGTGCCATGGGGAATCGTCAAAGCGCTGGTCGTACTCGCGGTGGCGACGGTAGGGGTGGCGGTGGAGTCGGAGATCCTGGTGCACTCGGTGGAAGCGGTCACCGCGTCGCTGGGACTCTCCCAGATGTTCCTGGGACTCATCATCATCCCGATCATCGGCAATGCGGCCGAGCACGCCACCGCGATCATGGTGGCGCGGAAGGGGAAGATGGACCTGGCGCTCAACATCGCCCTGGGGTCGAGCACCCAGGTTGCCTTGCTGGTGGCGCCCCTGCTGGTGCTCGCCGGGGTCATCCTGGGGCAGGGGATGGACCTCATTTTTCGACCCTTTGAGGTGGCCGCGATCGCCATGGCCACCATCGTGACGGCTATCATCACGCTGGACGGCGAATCCCACTGGTTTGAGGGAGTTCAGCTGCTCGCAGTCTACGCCATGGTGGCCGTAGCGGCCTTCTTTATTTAGGCGTATGGCTGATAGCATTTAGGCGTATGGCTTATGGCGTATGGCAAAAACTGGCATATGGCTTATGGCGTATGGCAAAAGGTCCTCGGAGATTACTGGCTAGCGCAACGTGTCTCTGAGGCGCTCGATTTGGCGAGCGATTGACTCGCTTGATTCGTAGATACTGACTCGAGTGGCCTCCTCAAGGTACCCGCGATCGAGGGCCAGATAGATACCACAGGCGACTTCCGCGATTTCGCCTTGCGCTAGTCCAAGACGATGATTGAACAGAGACTTGGAGGGAAGGGCAGAGCCTTCCGCAATCAGCAGGGGCACTGCATTCGCCGCTCGATAGAGTTGGCTGGTGAGCCCATAGGCCTCGTGGCGAGGAAACTTCTCGGCAGCTTTGTAGACGGCGCCAGAGAACGCGCGTGCTTGTTTCCAGATATTGAGGGTTTCAAACCTGAATGACACAGCGCGCCTTGATGGGGGTCCGTTCCCTGGAAACATGCCGAATGACCGTCAACCAAGCCTCAAATCTTGCGGCAATTGTCTAATCGCGAGGATTTCAACGAGCACATTGCCATACGCCATACGCCATATGCTATCGAGCATTGATTTGACTTCCCGGCTTGGGGCCCGTAAGTTAGCCTCCTGTCACTTCTTACGAGGGTAGCGGGTGCGAACTCGGCCGACGATTCTCTATTACTCGCCGGACTCGCGCCCGGTGCCGCCCCTGGTTCGCCAATGGGCTGACGCCAAGGCGTTCCCGCTGATGGTGCTCGACAGCGCGGATGAAGTCGAGTCCATCGTGCTGCGCGGCTTTCCCTGCATTCTCTTCGTCGATGTGGTCGGCGCCAACCGGGACGGCACCGAGCTGGTCCACCGGCTCAAGAGCGATGCGTTTACCGCGATTGTGCCGGTGGCGATGCTGGGCGACAGCCATGACCCGGACAACGTCCAGGCCTGGTTTGCCGCCGGCACCGACGAGGTGATCACCGGGCTGTTTTCCCCCGCCGAGCAGCGGGCCCGGCTGGAGGCGATGCTGATTCGCACCCAGCGCGATGTCTCGGTGCATCCGTCCACCCGGCTGCCGGGCACCACCGAAATCGAGCGGGAGATTCGCCGCCAGCTGGAGTCGGGCACCGAGTTCGCCGTCTGTTACGCCGATCTCGATCACTTCAAGGAATTCAACGACCGGTACAGCTACTACGACGGCGACCGGGTGATCTACCTGGTGTCCCGGCTGCTGCACGACGTGGTGAAGGGAATGAGCGGCCCCCGCGGATTCGTGGGCCACATCGGCGGGGACGACTTTATCTTCATTATCCCGTCCAAGGACATCAGCCCGGTCTGTACCGAGATTCTGAGCGTGTTCGACACCCTGATGCCGCTGCAGTACAACGACCAGGATCGCCGGGCGGGGTACTTTTTCGGCAAGGACCGGCGGGGCCAGCTGCACCGGGTTCCGCTGATGACGCTCTCGATCGGGATCGTGACCAATCGCAATCGGCGGTTCGCCCACCCGGCACAGGTGAGTGAGCTGGCCACGGAAATGAAGAGTTACGCGAAGACGCTCCCCGGCTCGGTGTTCGTCGTTGACCGGCGGACGTCGGGTGAGCCGGAAGGATCCAGCGGTCAGGGTCGACCGGAGCGATAAAGGAATAGGTGAATGAACGTTACCTGTCCCAGCTGTAGCACCGTCTACCGGGTAGATCCGGCCAAAGTGCCGGAGAAGGGCGTGCGCGCCCGTTGCCGGGTCTGCGCAGCCATCTTCCAGGTCCCGGCATCCGGCGCGGCGCGGGAGCAGCCCCCTGTGGCAGTGCCCGAAGAGCGCGCGCCCCGGCCGACATATGCTCCGCCGCCGCCGGCGCCGCCACCCGAACCCCCCGTTGCCGCCGCTCCCGCCCCGCCGGAACCGTCGAAGCCCGCGACCGTCGATCCCTGGGGTGATCGTCCTTCTGAGAGGTCGATGCCTCCGGTCCCGGTCGGGACCCGGCAGACCATCGCTCCGACCGGTTCGGTGCCGGTACCGGAACCGCCGGCGGATCGGCCGAGTCCGGAAAGAGCACAACCGGCGGGCCTGGGCCAGCCATCCAGGACCACTGCCCCCCGGGGGACCGCGGTGCCGCCTGGACGCCCATCGGTGGCGATTCCGCCCGTCGTTCCGCCTGCGGCGAGAACCAGCAGCGCCGGCCTCGGTCGTCCTCCGGCTGCCGTCCCTGCGCCGGCCGCACCACCGCCCCCGGCTGCTCCCGCTGCCGCCCGCAGGATGGTCAACCCGTTCATGTCGCAGGATCCCCAGGCCAAGGCCCGGCGGCTGGCCCGCGCGCTCATCTCGGACTTGGTGGTCTACTATCCCGACCGCCGGTCCGAAGCGTTGAAAAAGGGGAACCTGGCCGAGGCGTTCGGCGAAGAAATCAAGAAAAGTTGGGAAGAGTATCGCGACCAGGTCGGGAAGGACATCGCCGAATCGACCCCGTACTTCAACGACGCGCTCAACGAGATCCTGGCCGGGGGGCAAAAGCTCTTTCCATAAACAGCGTGAGAAGTGACAAGTGAGAAGTGAGAAGGGACCGGCGTGGCCGGCGGTCCTTCTTACTTCTCACTTCTTACTTCTGACCCTGTTGGCCTATCACCAAGCCCCACATCGCTTTATATTGCCTTCAGAAGTCCAAATCTCCGTTTGGAGGAGTGGTATGTCCGCACTGAGCGAGCACCTGGAAGAGCTGAATCGTCGAATCACCGAGCTGCGGGACTTTCTTTGACCTTGCGACCAAGGAACAACGGCTGAGTGCCCTGGAAGCGCAGCAGGGAGATCCCGCCTTCTGGAGTAACCAGGAACGGGCCCGCGGAGTAGTGCAGGAGATCAAGACGCTGAAGGGTTGGATTCAGCCCTACCACGAGATCCACGCCCGCCTGGAGAACGCGCTCGGCCTCGCCGAGATGCTGGACGCCGAGCCGGATGCCGGGATGCTGGCCGACCTGGAGACGGAGTCCCGCCAGCTGGAAGAAAGTCTCGCCGCCTTCGAGCTCCGCACCATGCTGGGCGGCGCCGACGACAACCGCGATGCCATCCTCACCATCCATCCCGGCGCCGGCGGCACCGAGTCCCAGGACTGGGCCTCGATGCTGATGCGGATGTACGTGCGCTGGGCCGAGCGGCATGGATTCGAAGTCTCGATTCTCGACATGCTTCCCGGGGAAGAGGCCGGCATCAAGTCCGCCACGATCGAGATCAAGGGCGAGTACGCCTATGGATACCTGAAAGCCGAGAAGGGAGTGCACCGGCTGGTGCGGATCTCGCCGTTCGACTCCCAGTCGCGCCGCCATACCTCGTTCGCCTCGGTGTTCATCTATCCTGACGTGGACGACACCATCGAGATCGATCTCCGGGAGGAGGACATCAAGATGGATGTCTACCGGGCGTCGGGCGCCGGTGGTCAGCACGTCAACAAGACTTCTTCCGCGGTGCGGTTGACTCACCTCCCGACCAACACCGTCGTCGCCTGCCAGCAGGAGCGAAGCCAGGGCAAGAACAAGGCGACGGCGATGAAGATGCTCCGGGCCGCGCTCTACCAGAAAAAGCTGGAAGAGCAGGAAGCCGCGCGGGCGGTCATCGAAGCCACCAAGACCGACAACTCCTGGGGCAACCAGATCCGATCGTACGTCTTCCAGCCCTACACCATGGTGAACGACCACCGTACCGAAACCAAGGTGGGCGACGTGCAGCGGATCATGGATGGCGACCTGGACGAGTTCATCCACGCGTTTCTCAAGCGATTCGGAGGGAAGGCCGCGTGACCCAGGAGCGCTCCTTCGTCGAATTGGCCCGCCGCGACAAGCTCGCCGCGCTGGCCCGGCTCGGCGTGCGGCCGTTCGCCTACGGCTTCGACCGGACCCACATGGCGGTCGCCGCGCTCACCGTCTACCACGACGACATGGGTGACCATGGCACCGAGGTGGCGGTGGCCGGGCGCATCGCCGCCTGGCGGCCCAAGGGGAAGGTCATCTTTGGTCATATCGAGGATGCCAGCGGGCGGATCCAGGTCTATCTCCGCAAGGATGAAATGCCGGGTCCGGCCTGGGAACTCATCGAGTTGCTCGACCTTGACGACCACGTCGGCGTGCGCGGGCGGCTGATGCGGACCAAGGCGGGTGAGGTGACGGTGCGCGGGGCCCGGGTGGAGTTGCTGGCCAAGTCGCTCCGCCCATTGCCCCGGGGCAAGACCCAGGTCCAGGAGGACGGGACGACCCGGACCTTCAGCGGACTGCATGATCCCGAGGTCCGCTTCCGCCAGCGGTACGCCGATCTCGCCGTTCACCCGCACGTGCGCGAGATTTTCCAGCTGCGTGCCCGGGTGGTCGCTTTCTTCCGCCGGTTTCTTGATGAGCGGGGGTTCCTCGAGGTGGAAACTCCGGTCCTCCAGCCGCTCTACGGTGGCGCATCGGCCCGCCCGTTCAGTACCCATCACAACGCGCTGGACCTGCCGCTCTATCTCCGGATCGCCGACGAGCTGTACCTCAAGCGTCTCGTGGTCGGCGGCCTTGAGCGGGTCTATGAGATCGGCCACGATTTCAGGAACGAAGGCATGGACCGGACCCACAATCCTGAATTCACCATGCTCGAGTGCTACCAGGCATATGCCGACTATCGCGACATCATGGAGCTGACCGAGGCCATGGTCTCGGGCGTAGTGGAATACAGCTGTGGAACCCTGCTGCTGGAGCGGCAGGGCCAGGTGCTGAACTTCGAGCGGCCCTGGAAGCAGGTCAGGTTCCTGGACGCGGTCCAGGCGACGGCAGGGCTCGACCTGCGTACGGCAAAGGAGGACGAGCTTCGGGCAGCCCTCCTCCGGAAGAACGAGCCGGCGGACGCGGTGGCCGAGTTGTCGGGTGGACGACTGATCGATGAGGTGTTCAAGGTGTACGTGGAGCCGACCCTCCAGCAGCCGACCTTCGTGATCGACTATCCCAAGCCGCTGTCGCCGCTGGCCAAGGAACACCGTGACGACCCGTTTCTCACCGAGCGGTTTGAGCTGTTCGTGCTGGGGAAGGAGCTGGCCAACGCCTTTAGCGAGCTGAACGACCCGGACGACCAGCGCCGCCGCTTCGAGGACCAGGCGCGGCAACGTGCCGGAGGGGATGAGGAGACCCAGCCGTTGGACGAGGATTATGTTCGGGCCCTGGAGTACGGGATGCCGCCGACCGGTGGCCTGGGCCTGGGGGTCGACCGGCTGCTGATGATCCTGGCTGACCAGCATTCGATTCGCGACGTGATCCTGTTCCCGGCCATGCGGCCGGAGGCGCAGGAATCCGACCGGCCCGAGGATGCGCCGTGACCTCGAATACACTGGACCGGCCCCGCAGTGGATTGCGGAGAGTTTTCGAGGAATACGTCCCACTCCTGTTCTTGCCCAACAAACTGGAGCGGAGAATCGCACGGCGCTACCTCAAGAGCCGGCGGAGCCGGAAGGGTGCCTCGCTCATCACCATCATCTCCACCGGCGGTGTCGCCATCGGCGTAATGGCGCTGGTCATCGTGCTGGGGGTGATGAATGGCCTGGCCGATGACCTCAGGGAACGGATTCTGGTCGCCAGCCCCCACCTGAGGGTGCTGACCTTCGGCGCCGGCCTCCGGCTGGACGACTGGCAGCACGTCATGGCGGAGGTCGCCAGCGAACCCGGAGTCGTCGCGGTGACGCCTGAGGTCCTGACTGAGTCGGTGATCAACTCCGGGCACGACTACTTCGAGGGCGTGCAGATCCTGGGTCTGGAGCCGGATACCGGGAAAGCGTCGGTCACCTCGCTGCCCTCCGCCATCACTCGCGGTGACCTGTCCTTCAAGGCATTGCCGGGGCTCGATGGCGCGGTGCTGCTGGGGAACCGATTGGCGGCTCGACTGAGCGTGGCGCCGGGAGACACCGTCACCCTGGTTCCCCCCTCTGGTTTCCGGATGAACTCCGCGCTCGGAGTCGCCATCCCCCGCTATTGGCGTTTCGAGGTGACCGGGCTCTTCGATACCGGGATGTTTCAGTATGACAACAAGCTGGTGGTCATGTCCCGCGAGGTCGCCCAGCAGTTCACCGGCCTCGGGACCGCGGTTTCCGGCCTCGCCGTACGGGCCGTCGATCCCTGGAAGGCGCCCGAGCTGGGCCAGCGACTGGAAGCGAAACTGGGCTATCCCTACCGGGTGATGGATTGGCAGCAACAGAACTCGACCCTGTTCGGGGCGCTCAAGCTGGAGAAACTCGCGATGGGGCTGATCATCTTTTTCATCATGATCGTGGCCGCCTTCAACATGGTGGGGACCCTCACGATGGTCGTGGCCGACAAGACCCGGGAGATCGGGATTCTCAAGGCCATGGGCCTTCCCGCAACCTCGATCGGCCGGATCTTCGTCGCCCAGGGCGCCATTATCGGTTTGATCGGTGTGGCAAGCGGCGTGGTGATGGGATTGCTGGTCTCCTTTTCCCTCGACCGCTGGAACCTGATCCCGATCGATCCGGCGGTGTACTTCATCGATCATCTGCCCATTCACATCGAGCCGCTGGACGTACTGGTGGTGGTCGCGGCCAGCCTCCTGCTCTCAGTCCTGGCCACCATCTACCCCTCCCGCTCGGCGGCATCGCTCACCCCGGTCGAGGCGATCCGGCACGAATGAGCGCCGTCCTCGAAGCCCGGGCTCTGCGGAAAACCTTCCGCGGCGGAGACGGCAGCCTCATCGAGGTGCTGGCGGGGGTGGACCTGAGCGTCTCCCGCGGTGAATTCGTTGCCATCATGGGGGTTTCCGGGGCGGGGAAGAGCACTTTGCTGCACCTGCTTGGTGCCCTGGAGCTGCCGACCTCGGGCGAGGTCCAGCTGGAGGGTGTCAGCTTCGCCCAGCGCTCCGCCACCGAGCTGGCCGAGGTTCGCAATCGCAAGGTTGGGTTCGTGTTCCAGTTCCATCACCTGCTTCGCGAGTTCAGCGCCCTCGAAAACGTCATGATGCCGCTCCTGATCGCCGGGCGGGATGAATCGGCCGCCCGCTCGCGGGCCGAGGAGCTGCTGGCGGCCGTGGGGCTGGCGGGGCGGATGACTCATCGGCCGGCCCAGCTGTCGGGTGGCGAACAGCAGCGGGTGGCCGTAGCGCGGGCCCTGGTGAACGATCCGGTCATCGTGCTGGCCGACGAGCCGTCGGGCAATCTCGACCAGTTCAATGGCGAGCGGTTGCACCAGCTGTTCGCCACCCTGTCCCGGGAATTCGAGACCGCGCTGGTCGCGGTGACCCACAATCCCATGCTCGCGGCCCGGGCCGACCGGGTGATGACGCTTGAGGCCGGCCACCTGGTTCCCCATGCCGGCGTGGAGTCGCTGCCTTCATGAAATGCAGCAACTGCCACGAGCGCGAGGCGGTCACCGAGTTGACCAAGGTCGCGAACGACGAGGTGACCAAGATTCCCCTGTGCGAACGTTGCGCGAGCGAGCTGGGCCTGGATACCACGTTGGCCATTGGAAAGACTCCCCTGGCCACCTACATCGCGGCGATGGGGCAGGGACTCAAGGACAACGCGCCACCCACCGAATTTGGCGCCTTCGTCTGCACCAGCTGCGGCGCGACGCTCCAGGACTTTCGGGAATCCGGGCGATTGGGTTGTCCCGACTGCTATCGCACGCTCGGGGCTCCCCTCCGGGAGTTGCTCCGGCGCCTGCATGGCGCCACCCGCCACGCCGGCGAGCGCTACAGCCCCCCGGGCGCTATCCCCGAGTCTCCCGCGCTGGAGCGCCGAGGTCCGGTGGAACTCCGCGAACAACTGCGCCGCGCCATCGAAGCAGAGAATTTCGAGTTGGCCGCCCAACTCCGGGACCAGCTGAAAGACCTGGTATGATCGACCTGACCCTGCTGCCGGACGGCGGCCTCGGCTGGCTGGACGCCAGCGGGCCGTTGAGCCATCTGGTCTTGTCCACCCGGGTCCGCCTGGCCCGGAACCTGTCGACTCACGCGTTCGGTTCCCGGAATGCGGCACCGGAGCGGGAAACGATCCTGAGGGATGTGGAGTCGGCGAGCCGCGAAAGCGCGTTGATTGGACACGCGGTGTGTTACCGGATGGACAGCCTGGAGCTGCTGGACCGGCAGTTGTTACATGAACGGCACCTGGTCAGCAAGGAATTGGCGGGATTAGACGCCGAGGCCAGGGTCCGGCCGGCAGCGGCGCTGCTGGTCCAGGACCGCATCGGGGTGATGCTGAACGAGGAGGACCATCTCCGGCTCCAGGGGATGTCTTCGGGGTTCGCACTGGAGGCCACCTATGCCCAGGTTGACAAGCTGGACAGTGAACTGGGACAACGACTTCCCTTCGCATTTCATCCTGAGTTTGGTTACCTTACATCCTGTCCAACAAACGTCGGAACCGGGTTGCGCGCCTCGGTTTTGATCCACCTTCCCGGGCTGGTTCTGACCAAGGAAATCTCCAAAGTCCTGCAGGGTTTGGGGCAGGTCGGGCTGACGTTCCGGGGGTTGTACGGGGAGGGGAGCGAGGTCGTCGGCAATTTCTTCCAGCTCTCCAACCAGACTACCCTCGGCAAATCGGAACAGGACCTGCTGGATCACCTCGGCAAGATCGTCCGTCAGGTCATCGAGTACGAGGAACAGGCACGCCAGGTGCTGTTACGCGACGCGCCGACGATCATCGAGGACAAGGTCTGGCGGGCTTATGGGTTGCTTCGCTACGCCCGCACCCTCTCGTTCGACGAAATGATGAATCTGCTGAGCGGCGTCCGGCTCGGCGCAGGGCTCAAGTTGCTGGGCGATGTCGGGCTGTACACCATGAACAAGTTGCTGGTGCATTGTCAGCCGGCCCACCTGGCGGCGGCGCATGGGCTCAGCGTAGACGACCCCGCCCTGGCGATTCAGCGCGCGAGATACGTGCGGAAACTTCTGGAGGTTGACGCTGCCCGGCGCGGTTAGGGCCGGCGACTCACCTCCGCTGCAGGAATGAGAGCATGAACGGATACAACTTTACCGATCGCGTCCGCAAAGTGCTGCAGATGGCCCGCGAGGAAGCGGCCCGCCTGCATCACGAATACGTGGGCACCGAACACATTCTCCTCGGTCTGATCCGGGAGGGAGAAGGTGTCGCCGCCGCCGTCCTGACCAATCTCAACGTCGACCTGGAAGAGATCCAGCAGAAAATCGAAGAGACGGTCAAGAAGGGCAAAGCCAGCGCCGCGGTCGGCCCCGACCTGCCGTACACGTCGCGCGCCAAAAAGGTCCTCGAGCTGGCGATGACCGAAGCCCGGGAACTGAATCATTCCTACGTGGGCACCGAGCACCTGTTGCTGGGCCTGCTCCGGGAAGAGAAAGGCATCGCGGCCCAGGTGCTGACCGACGCCGGCGTGAGCCTGGAACAGTCGCGGGCCGAGACCCTGCGGCTGCTGGGCAGCGATATGCCGCAGGCGCCGGCCGGGACCGCGCAGCCGCAGGCCGCCCCCAAGTCCGAGAAAAAGTCCAAGACCCCGGCGCTCGACCATTTCTGCCGCGACCTGACCCAGCTGGCCGCTGAAGGGCAGCTGGATCCCACCATCGGCCGCGCCAAGGAAATCGAGCGGGTCATGGAAATCCTGGCCCGGCGCAAGAAGAACAACCCGGTCCTGATCGGCGAGCCCGGTGTCGGCAAGACCGCGATCGTCGAAGGCCTGGCACTGCTCATCGCGAGCGGGGGCTGCCCCGATGTGCTGCGCGACCACCGGGTGCTCTCGCTCGACATGGCCGCGGTCATCGCCGGCACCAAGTACCGGGGCCAGTTCGAAGAGCGGCTGAAGGCGGTCATGAACGAGATCGCCCAGAACAAGAACATCATCCTGTTCATCGACGAGCTGCACACCCTGGTCGGTGCCGGCGCGGCGGAAGGCGCCATCGACGCCTCCAACATGCTGAAGCCGGCCCTGGCCCGCGGCGAGCTGCAGTGCGTGGGCGCCTCGACGTTGAACGAATACCGGAAGTACATCGAGAAAGACGGCGCGCTGGAACGGCGATTCCAGACCGTCATGGTCGAGCCACCGTCCATCGAAGAGACCATCGAGATCCTGAAGGGCCTGCGCAAGAAGTACGAGGAGCATCACCGGGTCTCCTTCCCGGACGCGACCCTCGAGGCCGCGGCCCAGCTTTCGGAGCGCTACATCACCGACCGGTTCCTGCCGGACAAGGCGATCGACGTGATCGACGAGTCCGGGGCCCGGGCCCGGCTCGCCTCCCAGGTGCCTCCAGCCGAGGTCTCCTCGCTCAAGAACGACCTGGAAAAGGTGAACGTCGAGAAAGAAGACGCGGTCCGGGACCAGAACTTCGAGCGGGCGGCCAGTCTGCGGGACCGGGAACGCGATCTCCAGAACCAGATCCGGCTGAAGCAGGAAGAGTGGGAGCGGGAACGCCAGATCCGCCGCCCGGTCATCGATGAAGAGGCAGTCGCCTTCGTCGTGTCCCGGTGGACCGGTATCCCCGTCACCCGGCTCCAGGAAGCCGAGGCCGCGCGGCTGATCCGGATGGAAGAGGAGCTGCACCTGTCAGTGGTGGGCCAGGACGAAGCGATCGTCGCCATCTCCCGCGCGATCCGCCGGTCCCGGGCCGGCCTCAAGGATCCCAATCACCCGATCGGCTCCTTCATCTTCTCCGGCCCCACCGGCGTGGGGACGACCGAGCTGGCGCGGTCCCTGGCCAAGTTCCTCTTCGCCGATGCGTCCGCCCTCATTCGGGTGGATATGTCGGAATACATGGAAAAGTTCTCGGTGTCCCGCCTGATCGGCGCGCCTCCGGGATACGTGGGCTACGAGGATTCCGGCACCCTGACCAAGGCGATCCGGCGGAAGCCGTATTCCGTGGTACTGCTGGACGAGATCGAGAAGGCCCATCCCGACGTCTTCAACATCCTGCTCCAGGTGCTGGATGAAGGCCACCTGACCGACAACTACGGCCGGGTGATCGACTTCAAGAACACCGTGGTCATCATGACGTCCAACGTCGGGGCCCGGGAAATCACCCAGAACAAGAGCCTGGGATTCCACGGCACCGACCTCCGGGCGTCGTTCGAGAAGATGGCCGAAAAGGTGAAGGACGAGATCCAGAAGGTCTTCAATCCCGAATTCCTGAACCGGCTGGACGACGTCATCGTCTTCCATCCGCTCTCCAAGGAGCATATCGCGCAGATCGTCGTCATTCTGCTCAAGGAAGTGCAGCGCCGGCTGGGCGACGAAGTCCGCCTGACCCCGGCCGCCACGGATTTCCTGGTCACCAAGGGTTACGACCAGAACTACGGGGCCCGCCCGCTTAAGCGTGCGATCCAGAAGTACATCGAGGATCCGCTCAGCGAGAAGATCCTGACCGGGGACTTCGGCCGGGGCGACGAAATCGAAGTCGACGTGGCGCCGGACGGCGAGAAGCTGGCTTTCCGCGCCATGACACCCTCCAAGACCACCTGAGACAACGCGTCGCCGCCTGGTGCGGCGGCGCGAGTCTTTCACTCCCTCGCATGCGCAATCGCCTGCTCTCTCTCCTGGTCGTCGCCGCTCTCACCGGCGGCCTTCGTTCCGTTGCGGCCCAGGAGCCGGCCACGCCGCCCCAACTGGATAGCGTCGCGGTGGTAGGCAACGTCCGGCTTACCCGGACCCAGGTCCTGGGCACGGCCGGCCTCGCCACGGGCCAGGTCGTCGGCTTCCGCGATGTGCAGCGCGCGCTGGCGTCGTTGTTCCGCACCGGGCAGTTCGATGACGTGCGGGCCGATTTCGTGACGCCCGAAGGGAAATTCGTGCTGGTGCTGACCGTGAAGGAGCGGCCGGTGGTCCGCAAGGTGACGGTGCGGAGCGGCCAGGAGTCGCCCGATATCGACCTGGCCCGGCTCAACGGGTCGAACACCGGCCGTTCGTCGGGGCGTACCGCCCTGTCGATCGGCGGGGCCATCGACAAGATCAAGGCCATGATCGGCCGGCCCATCGACCGGGCCGGGCTGGCGAAAGCGATCGGGAGCATCGACTCGCTCTACCATACGTCGGGGTATTCCTCGGCGGTGATCAAGGCCCGCGAGATCCCGATGCCGGATGGCAGCGTGCAGTTGGTCGTAGATATCTCCGAGGGCAATCGCGTCGCGGTGAGCCAGATCGTGATCGAGGGGAACACCCGCTTCAGCGACAAGGAAGTGGTGAAGCACATGGCCACCCGGCCGGAAGGTTTCTGGTGGTGGCAGAAGGGCCGCTACGAGGACAACCGGCTGGACGCGGACGTCCGGGAACGGCTGCCTGGCTTCTATGGTCAGCGCGGCTACATCGATTTCCAGGTTCGGTCCGACACGCTCCAGGTGGACAGCGCCACCGGCAAGGCCGTGCTGCATGTGAACGTGGACGAAGGCAAGCCGTACTTCGTCGGCACTTTCGAGATCAACGGGAACCGCTACTTCTCCCGGGACGAGCTGCTGGTCCTGTATCCTTTCGGCATCCCGCGGGCGCCGGGCGAGACCCGGGATACCAGCGTTACCGAGGTTCCGTTTAACCGGGCCGAGTGGGATGCGGCGGTAGAGAAGGTCGGGACCCTCTACCGGAACAATGGCTACATCTACGTCACCGTGACGCCGAGCGAGACCCGGCGCACGGGACCTGACGGCCAGCCACGACTCGACCTGTCCTGGGATATCCACGAGGGATCGGTCGCCACGATCAACAAGATCAACATCGTGGGCAACGACGTCACCCACGAGCGGGTGATCCGGGAGGCCGTGGTCCTGCTGCCGGGCGACGTGTTCAGCCAGGACCGGCTGATCCGGTCGTACCAGAACATCGCCAACCTGGGATTCTTCCAGCAGCCGATGCCGTTCCCCGATATCGATCCGTCGACCAACGGGGTCGACGTCGACGTCACCTTCCGGGTGGAAGAACGGCGAACCGGGAATTTCAACTTCGGCGCTTCGCTGGGGCAGGGGACCGGGGTAGGCGGGTTCTTCGGCATCGAGGAGCCGAACCTCTTCGGGCGGGGCAAACGGGTCCGCTTCCAGTGGCAGTTCGGGCGCAACATCAACGACTTCACCCTGAGCTACACCGATCCCGCGATCAGGGACAGCCGGGTCTCCGGAACCCTGACTCTGTTCAACTCCCGGCAGCGCTTCACCGTCGGCGACCTGGGGCGGCGGCGCCAGGAAGGCGGCAGCCTCCAGTTCGGGTTCCCCTTCTTCGGATCCCGTTACACCAGGATTTTCGCCTCGTACGGGTTCCAGCGGATCAAGTTCACCGGCGGGTCCACCGATCTGCGCCAGCGCTTCAACTGCAACAACTGCAGCCGTTCGACCCTGGGCGCGACTCTCCAGCGGGATACCCGGATCGGCCTGCCGTTCGCCATCGGCGGCAGCATGACGTCGATCCAGACCGAGGTCAACGGCGGCATTCTGGGCGGCACCGGACGTTACCAGAAGCTGGAACTCGAAGGCCGCTGGTACGCCCCGCTCGGCTCGATCGGCGGGAACCCGCAACTGGGCAGCGGAGTCCAGCTGGTCCTGGGGCTGACCGCGAAATCCGGGTTCGTGTTCGGTGACGCCGGGCCGTTCTTCACCGAGCTCTACTCGATGGGCGGCACCCAGTTCGGGATTCCGCTGCGCGGCTATGACGAGTTCTCGATCACGCCCAACGGCTTCGATCCCCGCGCCTCCGGCGGCACCGCGCAGCCCGATGCGTTCGGTAAGGCCTACTCGGCGTTCACCGTGGAGTTCGGCGCCCGGATCAGCCAGTCGGTGTACCTGAGCAGCTTCCTCGACGCCGGCAACATTTATCGCAGCGCCAGGCAATACGATCCCAGTCGGTTGTTCCGCGGCGCCGGGTTCGGCGCCGCCCTCATCACCCCGCTCGGCCCCATCGGGCTCGACCTGGGGTACGGATTCAACCGGGTCGGTCTCAACGGCAAGCCCGATCCCGGCTGGAAACTGCATTTCAAACTCGGCAACTTTTTCTAGCACCCAATGACGGAGTCAGGAATGAAGAAACTAGTGTCGGTCGCCTTGCTGGCTGTGCTCGCGGTGGTTGCAGTCGGACAACGGGCCCAGGCGCAGCAAACGGGATCCAAGATCGCCTTTGTGAACACCCAGCTGATCCTCAAGGAGACGCCGGGATTCGCGCAGGCCGAATCCACCTTTACCAGGGAAGTCGATGGGTATCGGGCGCAGGCAGCCCGGCTCCAGTCCACGCTCGATTCCGCGGCGTCCGCGTTTACCCGGGACCAGGTGTTGCTCAGTCCTTCGGCCCGCGAAGCCAAGCGCAAGGAACTGGAGACCCAGCAGCAGCAGCTGGAAGCGCAGATGAACGACCTCAGGGACAAGGCCAACCAGCGGCAGGATGAACTGCTGAACCCGATTACGGCCCGTATCCAGACGGTGATCGACGGAATCCGGGCCGAAGGGAACTATGCGATGATATTCGATATCGCGACCCTGGGCAGCGGGGTGATCTCCGCCGACCGGGCTCTGGACCTTACCCAAACCGTGATTCAGCGGCTGCAAGCTACACCACGGTAGCCGGGTGCCCGACACCATCCTCACCGCGCAGGCGGTCGCCGATCTCGTCGGCGGCCGCCTGATTGGTAATGGAGCCGTGGTGCTCCAGCGCATCGGGCCGCTCGATCGCGCTGATGGCGGCACTCTGTCCTTTCTTGTTTCGACCAACTACCTGGCCTATTTTCGAGCCTCAAGTGCCGGCGCGGTGCTGATTTCGCCGGACTTCGAAGCCGAGGCCCAGGGACCGCCGACCCGGATCGTGGTCAAGGATCCCTACCGGGCGCTGTTGAGCCTGCTGCCGAAGTTCATTCCACCGGTCGCGAGCCCGACCGGAATCCATCCGACGGCCCTCCTGGGTGAAGGCGTCGAGCTCGGGGCCGACGTGTACCTTGGCCCCTTCGTGGTACTGGGACGCGGCGTCAGAATCGGGCCGCGCTCCCGGCTGGAAGCGCACACGGTCATCGGGGATGGCGTCGTCCTAGGCGAGGATTGCCGCCTGGGAGCCGGCGTGGTGTGCCACGAAGGCTCCCGGCTGGGGAACCGGGTGGTACTCAAGGCAAGCGCGGTGATCGGCGGGCAGGGATTCGGCTACCTGCCATCCAGCTCGGGGCACCAGCGGATCCCCCATGTCGGGGCGTGCATCCTGGAAGACGAAGTCGAAATCGGCTCCAACTCCACGGTGGACCGGGGCAGCATTGACGATACGGTGATCGGCCGCGGCACCAAGATCGACAACCTGGTCCATATCGCTCACAACTGCCGGATCGGGCAAGAGTGCCTGGTCATGGCCACGGTGGGGATTGCGGGAAGCAGCCGGCTGGGCGACCGGGTCATCGCGACGGGTGGGGTGGGCATCGCCGACCACGTCGAAATCGGCGACGGCGCCATTCTCAGCGCGCGTTCGGTGGTGATCCGGGACGTTCCCGCGGGCGCCACGTATGGCGGGTACCCCGCGCGGCCCCATCGCGAATTTCTCCGGGCCCAGGCCGCGCTCTATCGGCTGGCCCCGATAGCGGCGCAACTCGAATCTCTTGTACGCGAGCCCCAGCAACGTGCCCAGACGAACGATTGAGCGCGACGTCACGATCAAGGGAATCGGCCTCCACACCGGGGCCACCACGACCGCTGTCTGCAAGCCGGCCGCTGCAGGGCAGGGCATCCTGTTCCGGCGGATGGATCTCGCGGGCAGCCCCACCATCCCGGCCCGCCTCACCGAGGTCGCGGCCACCGAGCGACGCACCGCCCTCGGCCAGGGCGAGCAGACCATCCACACGGTAGAACACCTCCTGGCCGCGGTCGGCGCGCTCGAGATTGACGATCTCACGGTCGAGATCGACGGACCCGAGCCTCCCATCGCCGACGGGTCGTTTGCCCCGTATGTTGAGAAGTTGCGTTCCGGTGGGCTGGTCGACCAGGCCGGCGAGGCCACCGTGTACCGGGTGACCGCGCCATTCCAGGTGACCGATGGCGAGTCCACCTACGTCATTTCGCCGCACAAGGGGCTCCGCCTCACCACGATCATCGAGTGGGCCCATCCCCTGATCGGCCGCCAGGTCGGCGTGTTCGACATCACCCCGGACGGCTTTGCCGGCGAGTTGGCCAAGGCGCGCACCTTCGGCTTCGCGAGTGAAGTGGAGGGCTTGCGGGCCAAGGGACTGATCCGGGGTGCCTCCACTGCCAACGCCGTGGTGCTTTCGCCGGACGGCGTGCTGGATACCACGCTCCGCTGGCCGGATGAATTCGTGCGCCACAAGGCAGGAGACATCGTCGGGGACCTGGCGCTACTCGGTGGACGGGTCCACGCCCATATCGTCGCCAATCGCCCCTGTCACCAGGGCAACATCGCGCTGGCCCGAGCGATCAGCCGGACCAGCTCGAAGAATGGAGCCGCCGTGTTCGACATTGGCCGCATCCAGGACGTGCTTCCCCACCGCTATCCGTTCCTGCTGGTGGACCGGATCATCGAGATCGAGGGCAAGCGCCGCATCGTCGGGATCAAGAACGTCACCATCAACGAGCCGTTCTTCCAGGGCCATTTTCCCGGTCACCCGATCATGCCGGGCGTCCTCATCATCGAGGCGATGGCGCAGGTCGGCGGCATGCTGGTGCTGGGCACCGAGGATATTTCGGACAAGGTCGTGTACTTCATGTCGCTGGACAACGTGAAGTTCCGCCGCCCGGTGCTGCCCGGAGACCAGTTGCGCTGCGAAGTCGAGATGCTGCAGTTCAAGAGCAAGACCTGCCGGATGAAAGGCGTGGCCTACGTGGACGGGCAGGTGGTGGCCGAAGCCGAGATGATGGCGCGGGTCGTCGACCGGTGACAGCCCGGATTCACCCTACCGCGATCGTCGACCCTGGCGCCCAACTGGGCCAGGACGTCGAGGTCGGCCCCTTCGTGATCATCGGGCCCCAGGTCGTGGTGGGAGACCGGTGCCGGATATTTCCCCGGGCTACGCTGGAACGGAACGTCCGGCTGGCGGCGGATGTCACCATCGGCGACGGCTCCATCCTGGGCGGCAAACCGCAGGACCTCAAGTTCGCCGGGGAGGAAACCTGGGTGGAGATCGGTGCCGGAACCACCGTCCGCGAGTTCGTCACCATCAACCGGGGGACCAGCGCCACCGGCAAGACCGCGGTTGGCGAAAAGTGTTTCCTCATGTCGTATGTCCACCTCGGGCACGATTGCCACATCGGCAACGGTGTGATCATCGCGAACGGCTCCAACCTCGCCGGTCATGTCACCGTGCAGGACCGGGCTACGCTGAGCGGGCTCACCGGCGTTCACCAGTTCGTGACCATAGGCACTCATGCCTTTGTGGGCGGCATGACCCGGGTGAGCCAGGACATCCCCCCCTACGTGAAGGCGGTCGGCAACCCGATGGAGCTCTACGGGCTCAATACCATCGGTCTCCAGCGGGCCGGGTTCTCCGGTGAATGCGTCGCCGCGTTGAAGCGCGCCTACCGCTACTTTTTCAATTCCGACTTCAACCTCTCGCAGGCGGCGGAAAAGGCCCGCGCCGATCTCCCCGGGGTGCCCGAAGTCGCAAAATTCATCGCCTTCATCGAAACCTCGGAGCGCGGAGTCCCCGGGTGAGCGTCCGGCTTCCCGTCGGCGTCATCGGGGTTGGCGCGCTCGGCTCCCACCACGCCCGGCACCTCGCCAGCCTCCCCGGCGTGGAACTGGTCGGCGTGTACGACCTGGTGCCGACCCGCGCGGCCGAGGTCGCAGCCAAGGTGAATACCCAGCCGTTTCGTGACCTGGACCGCCTGCTGGCCCGGGTGAAGGCGGTCACCATCGCGGTGCCCACGCCGGCCCATGCCGACGTGGGAGTGCGGGCACTGGAGGCCGGTGTGGCGGTGCTGATGGAGAAGCCGCTGGCCTCGAGCCTGGATGGTGCCGATCGACTGGTCGAAGCAGCCGGAAAGCACAACGCGATCCTGCAGGTTGGCCACGTCGAGCGATTTAACCGGGCGATCCGGGCCGCGATGCCGTACCTGGCCGAACCGAGATATATGGAAAGCATGCGGCTGGCGCCGTTCCAACCCCGGGGCACCGACGTTGCCGTCATCCTGGATCTCATGATTCACGATCTCGACCTGGTGCTGCACCTGGTGGGCGGGGTACCCGCCACTGACGTGCGCGCGTCCGGAGTCGCGGTGCTGTCGCCCTTTCCCGACATGGCGAATGCGCGGGTGGAATTCGGCAACGGCGCAGTGGCCAACGTGACCGCCTCCCGCATGGCGCGCGACCGGATTCGCAAACTCCGGATCTTCGAAACCAGCGGGTATTTCTCCCTCGACCTTGCCACCGGCACCGGCGAGTTCATGCGGCTGCGTCCCGACTGGCGCCCCAGTCCCGGGCTCAAGGTGGAAGACATCGTGGAGCGCATCGTCCTGGACGCACCGGAGGCTGATGCGCTGCGCCTCGAGCTGGAGAGTTTTGTGGCGGGCGTCGAGGGAGAGCATCGGACCGGGGTCAGCGGGGAAGAAGGCCGGTCGGCGCTTGCCCTGGCGCTGCAGGTGGCGGAAGCGGTAAGCCGGTCGCCCGTCACGATCGCTCCTCCGCCATGAGTGCCGGGCCCGTCCGCATCTTCGTTTCCGCGGGGGAGCCGTCGGGTGATCTGCATGGGGCAGGGGTGGTTCAAGCGCTGCGCGACCGCTTTCCCGGCGCCGAGATCGACGCGTTCGGCGGGGCGGCCATGGCGGCCGCCGGGGCTCGCGTGCTGTATCCGATGGAAGAGTACAGCGCGATGGGCTTTATCGAGGTCATCGAATCCATTCCCAAGCACCTGCGGTTGTTGCGGACCCTGCGGCGCCGGTTTGAGCGGGAACGCTACGACCTGGTCCTGCTCATCGATTATCCGGGGTTCCATCTCCGATTGGCCGGCCGGGCTCACCGTTCCGGCGCCAAGGTGCTCTACTATATCGCGCCCCAACTCTGGGCCTGGCGGCCCGGCCGGGTGAAGCACCTCCGTGGGGTGGTGGACCGGGTGGCCGCCATTCTTCCGTTTGAGGAACGGGCCTTCGGCGCCCTCGGGCTGATCACCGAATACGTGGGTCACCCCCTGGTGGATCATGCCCCCGGGCCGGGCCACCGGGAGGCCGCAAGGAAACGGCTGGGGCTACCGGCAGAGGCTCGCGTCCTCGCTATCTTTCCCGGGAGCCGGACCAACGAGATCGGGAGCCATTGGCAGCGGTTTCGGGACGCGGGGTTGCAGGTGCTCGAGGAAGGTCGCTGCGACCGGGTGTTGCTGGCCGCGACGCCGTCCGGCGAGTATCCCGAGCCCGGTCCGATCGCGATCCATCGGGGCGACTCCATGACCGTGCTGTCCGCCGCCGACGCGGTGCTCGCCAAGTCGGGAACCACCACGCTGCAGGCCGCACTGGCGGGGACCCCGATGGTGGTGGCATATCGGACCCATCCCTGGACTTATCGCATCGCCCGGCATCTGATGACGGTCCCCTGGATCAGCCTGGTGAACCTCATTGCCGAGCGTGAAGTCGTGCCGGAACTCACCCAGCACGACGTAACGGTCTCCAACCTGGCCGATGCGATTCGCCCATTGCTGGACCCGGCGGATCCCCGGACCCGGGCCCAGCACGAGGGACTCGCGCTGGTTCGCCAGCGCCTGGGATCGCCGGGGGCGTCGGGCCGGGTGGCGGAGATCGCGGCCGAGCTCATCGGGAGATGAAACGCCGCCTGGCGCGGTGGCTGGGAAGGGTACTCGGCCCACCTCTGGCGTCGCTCCTTGCGCGCACCTGGCGCATCGAGCTGGTGGATGACCGGTGGTGGCGCGACCTGGCGCAAAGCGGAGAAGGATTCGTTTTCGTGCTGTGGCACGAGGTCCTGTTACCGCTCCTCTGGCACCACCGGAAGCAGGGAGTGGCCATCCTGGTGAGCGAGGCACGCGATGGCGAATACCTGGCGGACTACGCCGGGCGGATCGGGTACCGGCTGATTCGCGGGTCCAGCACCCGGGGAGGCGCCCGGGCATTGCTGACATCGGTGCGGGAGCTGCGGGCCGGAACCGTCGTCGCGTTTACGCCGGATGGTCCCCGGGGGCCGCGCCGGGAA
The DNA here is from genome assembly GCA_036006525.1 of Gemmatimonadales bacterium. Lineage (GTDB taxonomy): Bacteria > Gemmatimonadota > Gemmatimonadetes > Gemmatimonadales > GWC2-71-9 > DASYPP01. The sequence goes on along the minus strand of DASYPP010000085.1, from coordinate 37,194 downwards.
ATGAAGCCTGGCGTCGTGGCCGCGGCGCAACGGGCGGGAGTTCGCGTCCTGCCCATTCATGCGGATGCCGACCGGGCCTGGCGATTTCGTTCCTGGGACCGGTTCATGTTGCCCAAGCCGTTCGCCCGGGTCCGCATCGCCTATGGCGAGCCGTTCTCGATCGGGCCCGGCGAGGCGGCGCTGGACGCCGGAGTCGCGACGACCGCGACGGCCCTCACTCAAGTGGCTCGAAAGGCAGCATGGCCGGACGCCGCGGAGATACCCATCGCGTAATTCGCTGGCTGTGGACCAGCCGGCGGGTGGATGCCAGGCTGGCTCGCGTGGCCCTGTTGCCGGCTTCGATGTTGTGGCAGGTGACCATGGGACTCCGGCGTGAGGCCTATCGCAGAGGCTGGTTCGAGACCCACGATCTTCCACTGCCGTCGGTAGCTGTCGGCAACCTGACCGTGGGAGGCTCGGGCAAGACGCCGATCGCCATCTGGATCGCGCGGTACTACGCCAGTCGCGGCGTCCGCCCCGGCATTCTCCTGCGCGGCCACGGTGGCGATGAGTCGCTGGTGCACGCCCAGTCGGTTCCCGAAGCCGTCGTGGTGCCGGATCCGGACCGGGTGGCTGGCGCCGAGCGGGCCCTGGCCCGGGGCGCCCAGGTCCTTATCCTGGACGATGCTTTTCAGCGGCTGGACGTTCACCGGGACTACAACATCGTCCTCGTGTCGGCCGAAACGACCCGGGCAGTGCGCTGGGCGCTGCCGGCCGGGCCCTGGCGCGAAAACCTGGGCGCCCTCAAACGGGCGGACGCGGTCATCGTCACCCGCAAGCGCGCCAGTCCGGAGGCGGCATTTCAGCTGGCCCGGCAACTGGTGGACCGGGTGGACGGACCGGTGGCTATCGCGCACCTTGGACTGGCGCGGCTGGAAGGGCTGGTGAGCGGGCAGGTGGTGGCTGCCACCGAACTGCGGGGACGCCGGGTGGTGGCGGCTTCGGGTATCGCTGACCCCGAGGCGTTCGTCGCCCAGACCAAGGCTACCGGAGCCGCCGTCCAGGTGGCCACCTGGAAGGACCACCATGACTACCGCGATGAAGACGTCGCCTGGCTGGCCCACGCGGCACGTCGAGCGGATCACGTCGTGATCACCGAGAAGGATGCCGTCAAGCTGCGGGACCGGTGGCCCCGGAACGCACCGGAACCGCTGGTCGCGATCCTCGATATCACCTGGGAAGAGGGCAGGGAAGAGATTGCCGCTGGACTCGATGCCGTGGTGACCCCAGTCGCCGGCCTTACACTCTGACCGTTGGAGCGTACTACTTCTATGACGACCGTGCCACGACCTAACCAATCCGTCATCCGTCCCGACCGGGACACCCGCTTCATCAGCGAAGAGAACCCGTTCGAGGCGATGATGTCGCGGTTCGACTACGCCGCCGAGCGGCTCAAGCTGGACCCGGGGCTGTACAAGGTGCTGCGCAGCCCGGAGAAGCAGATCATCATCTCGGTCCCGGTCCTCCGGGACAATGGCGAAGTGGATGTCTACACCGGCTACCGGGTGCTGTACAACACGTCCCGGGGTCCCGCCAAGGGGGGTATTCGGTTCGACCTGAACGTCACCCTGGACGAGGTAAAGGCGCTGGCCGCGTGGATGACCTGGAAATGTGCGGTGGTGAACATTCCATTCGGCGGCGCCAAGGGCGGCGTCATCTGCGATCCTTCCGCCATGTCGGAGCGGGAGCTGGAGCGGCTGACCCGGCGCTACACGTCGGGGATCATCGAGACCCTGGGGCCAGACTCGGATGTTCCCGCGCCCGACGTCAACACCAACGAGCGGGTGATGGCCTGGATCATGGATACCTATTCCATGCATCATCGTCATACGGTGACGGCGGTGGTGACCGGCAAGCCGGTCGAAATGGGCGGCTCTCTGGGCCGCCGCGAGGCCACCGGCCGCGGCTGCCAGATCGTCACGATCGAGGCGCTCAAGAAACTGGGCATGCCGGTCCGGGGAACCCGGGTCGCCATCCAGGGCTTCGGCAACGTGGGCTCGATCTCCGCGCTGCTGATGGAAAGGGCCGGGCTCACCATCGTCGCGGTCAGCGACAAGACCGGTGGCATTCACAATCCCAAGGGTCTCAACATCGAGGAAGTGATCAAGCATACCCGCGATCACAAGTTCCTCGAGGGGTACAAGGGTGCCTCGAAGATCACCAACGAACAGCTGCTCACCGTGGACTGCGACGTCCTGGTCCCGGCCGCCCTGGAGAACGTGATCACCAGTGAGAACGCCGGGTCCATCAAGGCCAAGATCATCTGCGAAGGCGCCAACGGTCCAACCACAGCCGGGGCGGACCCGATCCTGGAGAAGAAGGGCATCTTCGTCATCCCGGACATCCTGGCCAACGCGGGAGGGGTGACGGTGAGCTATTTCGAATGGGTGCAGGACCGGGGTGGCTATTTCTGGGACGAGGACACGGTCAACAACCGGCTGGAACGCATCATGGTTCGCTCCTTTGCCGAGGTAGCCGCGGTGGCCGACAAGCACGGGGTCAACATGCGCATTGCGTCCTACATGTTGTCGATCGACCGGGTCGCCGCGGTGCACCGGCTGCGCGGGATGTACGCCTGAACCGCGAACAGCGTACAGAGGGCAGGGTGCGGGGTGCAGGGTGCCTGTGCCCTGTTCTCTTTGATGAATGATGGAGATCGCGATTCTTGCGGTGGGGAAGCTTCGCTCGTTCTACCGTGAGGCATGCGACGAGTATGAGAAGCGGCTTCGGCGTTACTCCTCGTTTGTCGAACACGAGATCCGGGAAGGACGGGGAAACTCGGCCGCGGAAATCGAGCAGGACGAGGCCCGAAGACTCACGGAACGGCTACCGAAGCGCGCTGCTATGATCGCCCTGGCCCGGGATGGGGTTCCCTGGAGCAGCGTGCACATTTCTCATCGATTGCAACGGTGGAGTCTCGAGGCCCGCCCGCTCGCATTCGTCATTGGCGGTTCGACCGGACTCCACAAAACACTACTTTCCCAAGCTCAGCATCGATGGAGCCTGGGCCCGTTGACTCTGCCCCATGAGCTCGCCCGGGTCGTAGTGTACGAGCAGCTCTATCGCGCGTTCACCATCCTCAAGGGTGAGCCCTACCACAAGGGAAGGTCATAGAGTGAGCCCCCCTGCACCCGGCACCCTGCACCCTGCACGCCGTTTCGGTTTATGACCGAATGGTTCGAGGACTGGTTCGGGGAAGAGTACCTGCAGCTCTACCCCCATCGGAACGACTCGGACGCGGAGGCCGCGGTGGCGCTCATTCGCCGGACGCTCCCGTGGCAGGCCGGCTGGAGAGTGCTCGATGTCGGCTGCGGCGCCGGGCGGCACGCGCGGGTTCTGGAACAGGCCGGCGCGCGAGTGACCGGTCTCGATCTCTCGATGACCTTGTTGCGCCGGGCCCAGAAGACAACCCGGTCGCCGCTGGTTCGGGCCGACATGCGGCAACTCCCCATCCGGCTCGGGAGCATGGACCTCACGGTGAACCTGTTCACCAGTTTCGGCTACTTCTCCAATGATCAGCAGCACGACGAAGCCCTCGCCGGCATGCTGGGAACCATTCGCTCCGGCGGGTGGTTTGTTATTGACTTCCTCAATGCCAGCGCCGTTTCCTCCGGGTTGGTTCCCCAGGAAACCGTGACCCTGGGGACCGGTCCGGCCCGGGTGACTCGCAGGCTTTCATCGGAGGGTCAATACGTCGTGAAGATCATTGAGACTCCGGAGGGAAGGCAATTCATGGAACGGGTCCGGCTGCTCAAGCCCGAGGTCCTTACGGCGATGATCGAACGTTCCGGAGGAAAGGTGACCCACCGTTTCGGCTCCTATGACGGCGCCCCCCTCACGCCGGCATCGCCCCGATGTATTCTATTCGCCGCCAGGACCTGACTGTGCGCATCGTAACCACGGCGCTCGCGGCGCCGATTGAATGGCCCCCCGCCCGCTCACCCGAATCGATCCAGCAGCTGCTGAACGCGTTTCTCCGGCCACCCGGGTCCGAAGCGCTGCTTGCCAGGCTCCAGAACCCGGAAACGTTGCTGGTGACCACGGGACAGCAGCCGGGCCTTTTCACCGGTCCCCTCTACACGATCTACAAGGCCCTCTCGGCCGCTGCCCTGGCGCGGCGGCTGGAGGAGCGCTGGCAACGGCCGGTGCAGGCGGTGTTCTGGGTGGCCGGCGACGATCACGATTTTGTGGAAGCGAATCACCTTGCCTGGGCCGCGACGGACGGATCAGTGGCGGAGCTGGTCCTCCGCCAGCGAGATCCCGAGGCGCCGCTCACTCCCATGTATCGCGAGTTGCTGGGACCCGAAGTACTGACCGCCATCGCGCGATTGGAGCAGGAACTCCCGGGTGCCGAGTCGAAACCGGAAGTCCTCGCATGGCTGCGACGGCACTACGCTCCCGAGGCGACGGTTGCGGCATCCTTTGCCGGCGCCCTGGCCGAGCTGCTTGCCCCCTACGGCGTGCTTTGCTTCGACAGCACGCATCGGGACGCCAAGCGCGCCGCGGCCCGGCACATCGTCCGCGCCCTCGGCCTGGCCCGAGATCTCGACCGCGACCTGGTTCAGCGAGCCCGTGAACTCCAGGCGGCCGGGCTCGACCCCGGGGTTCCCGTCGGAGACGGTGCGACCCTCGTCATGCTGGAGAGCCGTCAGGGGCGGGACCGCCTGGTGCCGAGCGGCGACGGCTTCGCCACGCGGCGGAGTGGGGAACAGTTTTCTCTTGCCGACTTGCAGACCATCGCCGCGAACGAGCCCGAGCGGCTCTCCGGGAATGTCCTGCTCCGCCCGGTGCTCGAGAGCGCCATGCTGCCCACGGTAGCCTATGTCGCCGGGCCCGGTGAGCTCCGTTACCTGGCCCTTACCACTCCGATTTACGACCGGATGCGAGTGCATCGGCAGCTCCCGGTTCCCCGCTGGTCGGGGATCCTGGTTGAGCCCCGGGTGGACCGGACCCTGGAGAAGTTCGGGGCAGAGCTGTCCGAGCTGCTGGAGCCCGGTGCGCTGGAACAACGGGTCATCCGGGCCCAGATCCCGGCCGACGTGTTGGCGGCCCTGGCCGAACTCCGGCGGATCGTCCCCTCCATCTACAACCGCATTGAACCGCGGGCGGTGGAAATAGACCCCACGCTCAAGAAACCGGTCGAGAGCGCCCGCCAGCACGCCCTGTCAGAGAGCGAGGACCTGGAAAAGCGGATCGTCCAGCACCTGAAGCGCCGGCAGGAGACCGAGCTGGCGCAGATCACGCGGGCTCGCACCGCCGTCCTCCCCGAGGGCAAACCCCAGGAGCGGGTTTATGGCATCACAGGCTACCTGGCTCGGTACGGGCCCGGCGTCATGGACCTGGTCGCCGAGAGCGTCGCCAGCTGGTACTCCATCGCCCTTGAAGCCGCCCGGGCGACCGCGTAGACTCGATCATGTATCTCGTTGGCATCATCCTCATTATCGCCCTGCTGATTCCGATCATGGGCATCATCATCGATTCGCCGATCGGGCGGGCGCTGGGCCGCCGGCTGGAAGGCCCGCAGGTGGTCCCCCCGGAGGTGAACGAGCTGGCCAAGAAGGTGGAGTTACTGGAAAGTGAAGTGGACGACCTGACCCGCCTGGTCCAAACGCTCCAGGAGGAGACGACGTTCCTCCAGCGGCTGATCGAAGACACCGAACCGCGCCGCCGCATTCCACCCCCGCAGGAACCCTGAACAAACCCCCGCGCCAGCGCCCCGCCCTGATGGTCGCGGCGGGCATCTTCCTCTCCCGGATCTCGGGCCTCATCCGGCAACGGGTGTTCGCGCACTACTTCGCGACCTCCGATGCGGCGGACGCATTCTCCTCCGGGTTTCGGATCCCGAACCTGCTGCAGAACCTGTTTGGTGAAGGCGCCCTGTCGGCCTCCTTCATTCCGGTTTATGCCGGGCTCCGAGCCAGAGGCGAGGATGCCGAAGCGGAACGACTGGCCGGCGCGGTAGCCGCGTTGCTCGGCATGGTGGTCTCGGCGGCGGTGGCGATCGGAGTCCTGGCCAGCCCCTGGCTGGTGGACATCATCGCGCCGGGATTCTCCGGCGAAAAGCGGGAGATCACCGTCCGGCTGGTGCGGATCCTGTTTCCCGGCGCCGGCCTGCTGGTGCTCTCCGCCTGGTGCCTGGGCATTCTCAACAGCCACCGGCGCTTCTTCCTCTCCTATGCCGCGCCGATCATCTGGAACGCCGCGATGGTTGCCTCACTGGTCTGGTTCGGCCCCCGGGCGACCGAGTGGAAGCTGGCTGAATACGTCGCATATGCGTCGGTAGTCGGCAGCCTGCTCCAGATCCTGGTCCAGTGGCCGGTGGTGCGCGGCCTGCTTCCCCGGCTTCGGCTCAGCCTCGATACCTCGGGCGCCCATGTCCGAAGCGTCATCCACAACTTCTTCCCGGCGTTTGTCAGCAGGGGAGTGGTCCAGATCAGCGCCTACGTGGACGCGGTGCTGGCCAGCCTGCTCCCGACCGGGGCGGTGGCCGCGCTCAGCTACGCCCAGACCCTGTACACGCTTCCGGTCAGTCTCTTCGGGATGTCCATTTCCGCCGCGGAGCTTCCCGCCATGTCGAGCGCGGTCGGCGACGACGCAACGGTGGCCGCCTACCTGAGCGACCGACTGAATCGCGGGCTTCGGCAGATCGCGTTCTTCGTGGTCCCATCGGCCATGGCTTTCGCGGCGCTGGGCCAGGTGCTGGCCGGCGCGCTCTTTCAAACCGGGCGTTTCTCGGTCGCCGATTCCCAGTGGGTGTGGGCAATCCTGGCCGGGTCCGCCATCGGGTTGCTCGCCAGCACGATGGGACGGCTCTATGCCTCCACCTATTACGCTCTCCGCGATACCCGCACCCCGCTGCGTTACGCGGTGCTGAGGGTGGGGCTTACGATTGCCCTCGGTTACCTCTTTGCGATACCGCTGCCGGGGATCATCGGGATACCGGCCCGCTGGGGAGCCGCCGGGCTTACCGTATCGGCCGGAATCGCCGGCTGGGTCGAGTTCGTGCTTCTCCGGAAAAGCCTGAATGCGCGACTGGGACCCACCGGCGTCCCCGCATCCCTCCTGGTGCGATTGTGGAGCGCGGCTTTGCTCGCGGCAGGGACGGCCTGGCTGGTCGACCGCATGCTTCCGGAACTTCACCCCGTCCTCCGGGCGGCGGTGGTGCTGGGAATCTATGGAGCCATGTATTTTTCCCTGACCTGGGCCCTCCGAATTCCGGAGGCCAGGAGGTTACTCAGAACTTCTCGACCCGATTGAAGCAGCCGGCCGGATGACCAATCCAAGGATCCCCGATCACCTGCAGCGCAAGATCGACTCCCTGCCCGATGGGCCGGGCGTCTACTTGTGGAAGGATGCCGCGGGGAACGTGTTGTATGTGGGGAAGGCGAAGCGGCTCCGGAGCCGGGTGCGGAACTATTTCACCGCCGATTATGGTGAGAGTCCCCGTAACAGTCTCCTGGTACGGTTGATCGATGACGTCGAAACCATCGTCGTCCCCAGCGAGCCGCAATCGCTTCTCCTCGAGAACAACCTCATCAAGGAGCACCAGCCCCGGTTCAACGTCAGGCTCAAGGACGACAAGAGTTATCCCTCCATCGCGGTGACCTTGCGGGAGCCGTTTCCCCGGGTCCTGGTGACCCGGCGGCGGGACATTCCGGGCGCGAAATACTTCGGGCCTTACACCGACGTTGCGGACATGCGGCGAATGCTGGCTTTGATCCGCCGGATCTTCACCGTCCGCTCCTGCAGTGATGACCTGCCGCTGGAGCAGCGGGACCGGCCCTGCCTGGATTTCCACATCCACCGCTGTCTCGCCCCTTGCGTCGGATACCAGGACCAGGTCGAGTACCGCCGGATGATCGACGACGTACTCGATGTGCTGAGCGGGCGGACCCAGGACGTCCGCGCCAGGGTGCGGAACCTCATGCAGGGTTCCAGCGACCGGCAGGATTTTGAGCGCGCCGGCGATCTCAGGGACACGCTGCGCTGGCTGGAGCAGCTCGAGGCTCCGCCCTCGGTCGAGACTGTCGGCTCCGCCGAGGCGGACGCCATCGGGTTCGCCCGGGACCGGGACGACGCCGTGGGAACCCTGCTCCGGGTGCGGGAAGGGAAGGTCATCAGCCGGGAGCACCGCTTCCTGGAAAACGTGGAAGAGGAATCGGACGAGACTATCCTGAGCGCGTTCCTGGTTCGCTACTATGTGCCCGCGGAGTCCCGGTCGAAGAATGCCATTCTCCCGTTTCCCCCGGCCGAATTCGAGAGTCTCAAGGAACTGTTGCCTGATACCCAGTGGAACATTCCCCAGAGAGGTAAGTCTCACCGGCTACTCGAGCTGGCCGACCAGAACGCCCGCCACCTGCTGGAGAGTCTCAGGATCGAATCCTTCGAGACCGACGAGCGGGCCGAAGATCCGGTCTACGCCCTGGGCCGGGACCTGGGAATGAGCGCGGTGCCGCGGAGCCTGGTCTGCGTCGACATCTCGACCAACCAGGGCCGGGACACGGTCGGCTCGCTGGTCTGGTTCGAAGCCGGACGTCCGAAGAAGGCCGAGTATCGCAAGTTCAAGATCAAGGGCCCGGGACAGCAGGATGATTTCGCGGCGATCCACGAGGTCATCGCCCGCTACCTCACCCGCAGGCGTGACGAGAAGAAACCGCTCCCCGATCTCCTGGTGATCGATGGCGGAAAGGGCCAGCTGGGCGCCGCTCTCGACGCCGCACGCGAAGCGGGCGTCACCACGGTGCCGATCATCAGTCTTGCCAAGCGGGACGAGGAAGTCTTTCTACCCGGCCGATCGGACAGCTTGAGGCTCTCCCGGAGAAGCCCCTCACTGCGCCTGTTGCAGCGGGCCCGCGACGAGGCGCACCGGTTCGGGCTCAGCTATAACCGGCAACGCCGGTCGGCTCGCACCATCACCTCGGAGCTGCTGGATATCCCCGGTATCGGCGCCACTAAGCGAAGCCGGCTGCTGGAGCGCTTCGGCAGCCTCGCGGGCGTGCGCAGCGCGTCACCGGCCGAAGTTGCGGCCATACCGGGGTTCTCCCTGAAGCAGGCCGAGTCCCTCCTCACCCGGCTGCGCGACCGGGCCTGATCTAAGGAAATAACAAACATGGATTGGATGCTGGAGTGCTCGGCCTGCGGAGCCACGGAATCGCCTCGGGGTATTCCCAGCGTTTGCCAGTGTGGTCAGCCCTGGCTGGTGCGCTATCCTGCTCGGCAATGGACCCTGAAGCTTCGCGACACGATCGGCGCCGATCCCAGCCGCGGCATGTGGCGATTCCGGGCGATGATGCCCATCACCCCCGGCGAGGATCCGGTCACTCTCGGCGAGGGTGATACCCCGCTGCTGCGCCTGGCGCATACGGAAAAGCGGCTCGGCCTCGATGATCTCTGGATGAAAGACGAGGCGGTGAATCCCACCGGTTCGTTCAAGGCCCGCGGGTTGAGTGCCGCTGTCACCCGGGCCCGGGCCGCCGGAGTCAGCAGGTTTGTGATTCCCACCGCGGGCAATGCCGGGGTCGCCGCCGCGGCCTATGGAGCCAGCGCCGGCATCCCGGTTCGGGTCTACGCGCCAGACACGACGCCGCCTGCGATCCTTGCCCAGATTGTGTCGTTCGGGGGCGAACTTGTCCGGCTCAAGGGACATATCGGCGACTGCGGCAAGGCGGCGAGGGCCTTTGCCGCAGAGGCTAAGGCTATGGATCTATCCACGTTACGCGAGCCCTACCGGATCGAAGGAAAGAAGACCCTGGGTATCGAAATTGCCCTTGCCATGAACTGGAAGTTGCCGGCCGCGATCATTTATCCCACCGGCGGTGGTACTGGCCTCATCGGAATGTGGAAGGCGTTTCAGGAGCTGCGTGCCGCGGGGTGGATCTCCGGTACGCTCCCTCGAATGTTTTCGGTGCAGTCGTCAGGATGTGCTCCCGTAGTTCGGGCGTTCGCCGCAGGGAGAGAGAGGGCCGAGCCGTGGGCCGAACCCTGGACCGTTGCCAGCGGGCTCCGGGTGCCGGGACCCCTGGGAGACCGGCTGATCCTCCAGGCACTGGCTGAGAGCGGTGGTGGGGCAGTTGCGGTAAGTGATGAGGAACTCATGGAGGAGGCCGGCATGGTGGCTCGGGAAGAGGGAATCGACATGTCTCCGGAAGGTGGCGCCGCTGTGGCCGCGGTGAAGAAACTGGTTGCATCCGGCGGACTCGATTCGGGAGGCAGAATCGTGGTTTTCAACACCGGGGCAGGGTGGCTGTATCGCATTCCATCCGATTTGCTCCCCCTGTAGGCCCCGGTCATATTCCAGCCATGACCCAGCCCTTCGCCATCCTGGATCCCGCCGCGGGAATCAGCGGGGACATGCTGCTCGGCGCCCTGGTGGCTGCCGGGGCCCCTCGCGAGTGGCTGGAGGGGTTGCCCGGTAGGCTGGGATTCCCGGAAGTCCGGATCGCTATCGAGACCGTGGACCGGTGCGGCGTCTCCTCGGTCAAGGTGACGGTGACCCTGCCGGGCGGAGTGGTGGAAGCCCCGGCCGACCTGGTAGCGGCCAGTACCCATGGCCATGGCCACCGGGAGCATGATCACCATCATGATGAGCCGGCACCGGGCGCCGGGCATGAACCCGGTCCCCATCGCCACGTCAGCGAACTGATCGCCATCGCGGAACGCGCGCCGGTATCCTCGTGGGTGCGGGAGCGGGCCGTCCAGGCCTTCAGGCTGCTGGGAGAGTCCGAGGCGCGGATCCACGGCGGACGGTCGGAAGATGTCGCCCTGCACGAGGTGGGGGCCGTGGACGCCATCATCGACATCATCGGGGCAATCGAAGGGCTGGAACAACTGGGGATTTCAACGGTGTACAATCGTCCGGTGGCACTGGGCCGCGGTTGGGTTCGTGCGGCGCACGGCGCGTTGCCGGTTCCCGCGCCGGCGACAGCGATCCTGGTCGAGGGGATGGAAATCGCATCCGGTGGTCCGGTGGAGGGCGAGGCGACCACCCCGACCGGCGCGGTCCTGCTGAAGGTCCTTTCCGCCGGAGCGCCGCCGGCCCGCTGGCGGATGCGGGGCAGCGCCTGGGGAGCCGGGACCCGGAACCCGGGAAATTACCCCAATGCCTTGCGCCTGATCCTGGCCAACTCCGTCGCCGAAGCCGGTGAGACGGTGATGATCGCCACCGACATTGACGACTTGAACCCGGAGTATGTAGATCCACTGCGCGACGCGGTCATGGCTGCCGGCGCGCTCGACGTCCAGGTCTGGGCGACCCAGATGAAAAAGGGGCGGACCGGGTTCCGGCTCGAGATCATGAGCCCCGAAGGGGCGACCGCGGCGGTGACCGAAGCGGTGTTTCGCCACAGCACCACGATCGGTGTGCGCCGCTGGCGTGCTGAACGCGTTACCCTCTCTCGCCGCGAGATTACCGTGCCGGTCGAAGGCGGAACCGTGCGGGTAAAGGTGGTGGATGCACCGGGTGGCACCCGGTTGAAACCCGAGTATGAGGATCTGGCTGCGCTGGCGGTCCGGCTGGGCCGGCCGCTGGAAGAAGTGGCCTTCGACGTGCGCCGACGCGCCCGTCTTATCGTCGGCGAATGGGCCGACACTGACGTGTACCCGAACAAGGAGCAGTAATGCTGAAGCGATGGATTCCGACCTTTGCGGTGCTGGCTCTCGCCCCCGGCGTGCTGGCCGGACAGACCGGCAACCAGGCGGTGATCGCCGCGCAGCCGACCAGATACGTCGAACTCCTGCCGGCCTGCGATGTTTTGCGCGGCGGCCACTTCAAGGTGAAGAGCGGGGCGACCTACTTGAAATCGGCCCTGGAGGTGTCGAACCCCGCCAACCGGCCCGGCCTGCTGAACGATGCCCGGCGGGTGCTGCTCGAGGCCATCAACACCGACGGGCAGTCGGGTAGCCCTGCGGCCTGGTACTGGCTCGGCCGGGTCTACCTCTATTTTGGCGACATTACCGCTGCCGACTCCGCACTGGACCGGACGGAGCAGCTGGCACCGGCCTGTAGCGACGACGTGCACCTGGCCCGGGTACGGACCTACGGAGCATTGATCAACCCTGCCTCAACCCTTTTGCAACAAGGGAATACCGACAGCGCGCTGATTCTGCTTCAGCAGGCCGCCGCATTTTATCCCGAGAGCCCGTACGCCTACCAGAACCTCGGCATCATTTATTTCAACCGGAAGCAGTTGGACAGTGCGGCTGCGAACTTCGAGAAGGCGGTGGCTGCCGCGGAGACCAAGGCGGCGACCGACACCGCACAGGCCACTATTCGCAACCAGACGATGTTCAATCTCGGCGTGGTCTACCTGAACGCTGGCCGGCACGCGGACGCGATCGCGACGCTTCGCAAGTACCTGACCGTGGTGCCTGATGACAACGATGCCAAACGCGCGCTGGCCAATGCGTTCCGCGGCGCCGGCATGCCGGACAGCGCCCGGGTGATCGAGTCCGGGCTGCTCTCCACCGGCGCCGGCGGCGGCGCGGCCGCCGGCGTCGATCCGTTCGACATCGGAGTGAAGGCATTCGGTGACAAGAATTTTGGCGACGCCGCGAAGGCGTTCCACCAGGCGATGGAAGGGAATCCCTTCTACCGGGATGCGCTCCTGAACCTGACCGCTACCTACCTGTCGATCTATAACGACAGCACCTTGCCGGCCAACGCTCGGCAGTCGGCCATCGACAGCCTGATCGCCGTCGGCGAACGCTTGATCGCGCTGGATCCCATGAACGATGGCGCGTTGCGGATGGTCGCCACGGGATACCGGGTCAAGCAGGGGTCCGACCCGGCCCATCGCCGGGAGAACCAGGAGAAGACGCTGCGCCTGGTCATGATGATCGATTCCATGCCGGTGACGGTGAACGTGGAGGCGTTCACGACGGCGGCAAATTCGGCGCAGCTCAAGGGCACGGCGACCGGGCGCGCGGCGCACGATGCGGCCGGGAAGGACCTGGCGCCCGCGGCCGTCACCCTGGTATTCGAGTTTCTCGACCAGTCCGGTAAGCCGGTGGAGACCAAGGAAGTGGCGATCCCGGCGCTCGCCGCTGGTGCGACCCAGGCGATCGCTCTTACGCCGGATGACGCCGGTATTGTTGGCTGGCGGTACCACAAGAAGTAGCAACAACGTCAGGGACGGGTGAGTTGCAGGAACCGGGCAGGCTCAGTAGTTTCTGGGCTCGGAACTCCTGATGCTCCACCCGCGGGCGTAATTCAGTTGGTAGAATGCCAGCTTCCCAAGCTGGACGTCGCCGGTTCGAGCCCGGTCGCCCGCTCTCCCTCGTTTCAGAACAGCCCGGTTTCACCGGGCTGTTTCTTTATTCGGGCCACGCTAGAATCCCAGGCGCAGCTGCTGCCGCTTTGAGTGGGACGGGACCATCGATGGCCTGACCAGCACCTCGTGACTCTTGCCGTCATCCTGCAGGGGAATGGCAGTGCCATCCAGGGCGATCCCGTCCAGAATCACCTCGGACCGGTCGGCTTGCAGTTTCCCAGGTTGCTGGACAGTGATCGAGTAGGTACTCCGGCCGAACCGGTAGTCGATTCGATACTCTGGCCAGGCTGCCGGTACGCAGGGATGCAACTCGAGAGAGTCGCCCCGCTTGGTAAACCCCAGTATCCCCTCGAGCCCGATGCGGTACATCCAGCTGGCCGACCCGGTGTACCAGGTCCAACCTCCGCGCCCAACGTGCCCCGGAGCGGTGTAGACATCGGCCGCCACGACGTAAGGCTCGACTTTGTATACCAGCACGTCCGCCGCGGTTCCGGCGTGAGTGAGAGGGTTGATCATCTGGTAGAGCGTGAAGGCCCGATCACCGTCCCCCTGGAGCGCGGCGGCCAGAACGGTCCACAGGGCCGCGTGGGTGTACTGCGCGCCATTCTCCCGCACTCCCGGGACATACCCCTTGATGTATCCCGGATCCCTGGAAGTCTTGTCGAAGGCAGGGGTGAGCAACCTGATCAGACGGGCGGCCGGATCCACGAGGTGCTCTTCGAGGGACTTCATGGCCTGGACTTGCCGTTCCGGCCGGGCGGCGCCCGAGATCACACTCCAACTCTGGGCGATCGAGTCAATGCGACATTCCTCGTTCTGGGCTGAGCCGAGCGGGGTGCCGTCGTCGAAATACGCCCGGCGATACCATTCCCCATCCCAGCCTTCCGCTTCGATCGCGGCGACATAAGCTTTCGCCTGCCGCCTGAACTCGGTCGCCGATGCCGCGTCACCGCGACTCTTTGCGTAGGGCACAAAGGCTTCCAGCGTCGTTGCCAGGAACCAGCCGAGCCAGATGCTCTCGCCCTTCCCCTCTACGCCAACCCGGTTCATGCCGTCGTTCCAGTCTCCGATCCCGATCAACGGCAGGCCGTGGTCCCCGGTCGTGGACGCCTTTCGCAACGCGCGAAGACAATGGTCATACACCGACCCCTTCTCACCGGCCACCGCCGGCGAATCGTACACCTCGAGCTCACCGGCCTCCAGCGGCCGCGCGGTCAGGTAGGGCACCTCCTCGTCGAGCAGGGCCGAGTCGCCGGTGACCTTGATGTACTGGTCCACCACGAACGGGAGCCAGGCCAGGTCATCGGAGAACCGGGTACGCATGCCCCGCCCGGTCTCGGGGTGCCACCAGTGCTGGACATCTCCCTCTACGAACTGACGCGACGCGGCGCGGAGAATGTGCGCACGAGCCAGTGCCGGCTCGGCGTACAGGAATGCCATGCTGTCCTGCAGCTGGTCGCGAAACCCGTACGCCCCGCTGCTCTGATAAAGCGCGGTTCGCCCCCACATCCGGCACGCGAGCGCCTGGTAGAGCGTCCAGCGATTGACCATCGCGTCGAAGGACGGGTCCGGGGTCCGAACCTGGACGACTGACAGGCGCTGTTCCCACGCCTCGATCGTCCTGGCCGCCTCGCTGGTGACCCGGTCGATCTTCCGATATCGAGAGAGCAGGCCCTGGGCCTGGGCACGACCGGCCGCAGCGCCCAGCAGGAAGCCAATTTCGCGGGTCTCACCCGGTGCCAGGCGGACCAGGCACTGCAGCGCCGCGCAGGGATCGATGCCAGCACCGGTGGTTCCCAGCAGGGCCGCGGCATCCAGCGCGGCCGGGTCAGCCAGCGATCCGTTGCGGCCCAGGAACTCACCGCGGTCTGCGGTGAAGCCGGACACCCTTTCGGTCATGGCGCTGAACGCCACCCAGTCGGCGAATTGGGGATCGAAGAAGTTCTGCGCGAAGATGGTCTCTGTCCCGGCCTCAAATTCGGTGCGAACCTGGTGACGCGTGCGTTCCCGGAGGAAGCCCAGGGTCCATTCGACGTACGAAGTCAGCCGCAGCTGGCGAGGACGCTTGCCCCGATTGGTAATTCGGAGAACCGACAGTTTGACCATCGCGTCTTCGGCGAGCCCCAGGGCCAGGTGGGTGGCGATCCCGCCGGACTCCTGCTCGAAGGTGGTAACTCCGGGGCGGTGCTGGACCGTGTACGACGCATCGGAGGGCACTGGCGCCGGGGTAGGGCACCAGAGCTCATCAGACTCCACGTCCTGGATGTAAATCGCTTCTCCTGGCGGGTCGCTCACCGGATCGTTGGACCAGGGCGTCAAGCGGTAGAAGTAACTGCTGCCCGCCCAGCTGCAGCCGGCGCCGCGCTCGGAGATGAGAAATCCTCCGTAAGGATTTGCGATGACATTGATCCAGGGCGCAGGCGGTACCAGGTCGCTCCGCACCCGAACCAGGTAGGATCCGTCGGCGGTGAGTCCGCCGAAACCGTTGTCGAACTGAAGGTCCGGACCGCCAGCGGCCCTGGGTTGGCCGGGAGGAGAGATCCGGTGCGCCCTGGCCGGGGGCTTCGGTGATTCCCGCTCCGGCATTTCGGCCAGGGTGCGCCAGATGGCCCGCCCGGCTGCGGTCGCGGTGGCGATACCCGGCAGGCTTCGTAAGGGCAGCAGAGTCATCCCGTCCTGGGTATCGCCATGCTCGCCGTCGTTGTTTTCCTCCTGCCGCAGCATGCTGTCCACGATGCGGCCCAGCGGCCGGCCATCGCAGAGGATGTGAACCTGGGCGGTTGCTCGCAACATGAGCAGTTCCTGGGGGCGAAGGGCATCCTGCCGGCGGATGAACACTCCTCCGGGCCGCTCTTCGAGTCCACTATCCGCCGAGCCCAACAGGGCCTCGGTGATCTTTTCGTCCAGGGGCTGCTGGTAACTCTGCTGATGCTGGTTGAGGATTACCAGGTCGACCAGCATCCCCCGGCGGCGCCAGTAGCGGTGAGCATTGAAGAGCTGGCGGAGGGTCGGCAGCCCTTCGGGCGATGCGATCATCGCCAGCAGTATGGGGCAGTCGCCGGAGATCCCCTGGGACCACAGCTGGGCCTGGGAGCCCCGGTTCCGCATGAGTTCTTCCTGCTCCGCGCGCAGAGCGGGATGTCCGTCCTGCAGATGCCCGGCGATCTCCTGGAAGACCCCGGCATCGGCCGGGCTGATCGCCAGCTCGCGGAGCTCGACCTGGGTGGTGGTCCACGCCAGGTCGAGCGCGCGCTGGGCGGCGTGCGGTTCGTGATATCGGCCGGCGAGCTCCAGTGCTCGGGCCATCGATGTGGCCACGAGAGTCGTAAAAGCGACCGAGACCGACTGGCGCGGCTCGACGCGTACCCGGGTCCGTAGCGCGAAAACCGGGTCCAGGACGGCCCCGGTGGTGCCCGACAGCGCCCCATCGGTCTCCATCGCGACCGGGGTCCGGGTCGAACGCCCGCGACCCACGAAGCGAGCCCGGTCGGTCTCACAGGTCACCGGACCAACTCGCGCCTTTCCGCCATCAACCACGTGAACCAGCCAGAGTGTCCGTTCCTGCGCCGACCGGGGCCTCCGGGTCGCGGTGATGGCCGTACACCACTCATGCCATTCGGTCTCCACGAACAGATTGGAAAACGCCGCATGAGCGCGATCACTGTCCGGCGGGGCCAGGACGATTTCACCATAGCTGGTCAGCTCGATCTCGCGGGCTTCATCGCCGTTATTGGTCACCGAAATACGGCGCACTTCGGCGGCATCGGCGGGGACTACGGTGATTTCGGTT
This sequence comes from Gemmatimonadales bacterium, assembly GCA_036006525.1. GTDB lineage: Bacteria > Gemmatimonadota > Gemmatimonadetes > Gemmatimonadales > GWC2-71-9 > DASYPP01. Next base: position 20,097 of record DASYPP010000085.1, on the reverse strand, counting down.
CGGGTTTCAATGGAGCCGTCGAGGCGGTCCAGCGCGACCTGGTCGGTGCCCAGGAGCGCCCGGTATCGATCGGCCGGCGCGCACACCGGTTGGTGAGCCGCGGACCAGACGCGACCGTCGGTGAGATCCTTGAGGTAGCAGAATTGGCCGGTATTGTCCCGGGTTCCATCGGCGCGCCAGCGAGTAACGGCCAGGTCCTCGTACCGGCTGTACCCCGCACCGGCATGACTCACCATGATGGTATAGGGCAGCTGACCCAGCAGCGCGATGTGCGGGCGCACCGTGTCCGGAGTGTTGATCTCCCGGACCGCGGGTCGCTCCAGGTCCGGATCGGGAAGGGCTTCCTCGGCCCGGGCAGTCTGCACCGGGAGCAGCTGGAGCCGGCGGGGGATGCGCTCGTGCAGCAGCAGTTCCGCGGATCGAACCAGGGGATCGGCGTGGAAGCGCCGCTGCCACAGCCGCGCCGCCAGGACATTGGTGAGCGCGACCAGGGTCATGCCGTTGTGATGCGCCATGTACGCTGCCACTACGGACCAGCGGCGGCCAGGGACAGGCCGGGTGTAGTCCAGCGCATCGCGAAAACCGAACGGGCCGAGAGCCCCCCGGCGCTCAAGCGCCGCCAGGTTGGCCAGGGCCTGGGGCGGATCGATCATGGCGGCCAGACCGGTGGCGTACGGAGCAATCACGAGATCGCGCCCCAGTCCGCGCTTGAGCGCCAGGTCCGGCACTCCGAACGCGCGATACTGGTAGACCTGGTACCGATCGCGGACGTTGTAGGCGCTTTCGCTGATTCCCCAGGGCACTGCCCGTTCTGCGCCATAGGCGATCTGCCGTTGCACCACGCCCTGGTAGGTCTGGTCCAGCACGGTGAAAGGAAATGACCGCATGACCAGCGGAGGCATGAGGTACTCGAACATGCTTCCGCTCCACGACACCAATGCCGTTTCTCCGGCGGCGCGGGTCAGGGTGCGGCCCAGGCGGAACCAGTGGTCGACCGGCACGTCCTTCTTGGCGATCGCGACGAAGCTGGCCAACCGGGCCTCGGAGGCCAGCAAGTCAAAGTACGAATTATCCAGACTGTGCGTGCTCTCCTGGTAGCCGATGGCGAAGAGTTTCCGGTCCGGATCATAGAGAAAGCGAAAATCCATTTCCCGGACGTAGGCATCGGCCCGGTTGGCGAGAGCTTCCAGCCGGGCGACGATCCCCGGAGAACCGGTATCCTGCTCCAGCTCACGCTGGGTGGGAAACGCGAACGCCGCTTCGTGGTCGCGGCCCCCGACCACCCGCGGGCTCAGCTCGGCGATCGTGGCCTGGTGCTGGGCAATCAGGTCGCGGCTCCAGTCGATCCACTTGGTCACCGCGGCGAGATCTTCGGAACCCCCGCGGGCCTGGTGCAGCGTCTTGCCTACCTCGTCGAGCGCGGCAGCGAGAAATGCCAGGTGGCCCAGGGGAGGAGTAATGGGGGAAGCTTCGGTCAGGGCTATGCGGATGCTTCGTAGCTGGGCCTGCGCTGCGACCACGGCCTGCTCCGCACTATCGGACACCAGGCCCAGGTGCTCCTCGGCGACCCGCACCCCGGTTTCGAGCGCGCTCCAGACTCGGGTGTCGAAGACCGGCTCGTCCGGCAAGGCGAGGCAGGCCTGCCGGAGCGCCAGCAGGTGACCGGCCAGGTTCCCACTGTCCACGGTCGATATGTACCCCGGCTCGAGGACGCTTAGATCCCTGAGGCTGTACCAGTTATAAAAGTGCCCGCGGAAACGACGCATGCGCTCGAACGAGCGAAAGGCCTGCTCGAGCCGGCGCGTCATGGTTTCCAGGGTGATGAAGCCCAGGTCGTACGCGCTCACGGTGGCGAGTAATTGCAGGCCCAGGTTGGTCGGCGACGTCCGCATGGCCACCACGCCCTGCGGATCCTCCTGGTAATTGTCCGGGACGAGCCACTGAGTCTCCGGGGTGGTGAAGTATTCGAAGTACCGCCAGTGGAACAGGGCGTAGCGCAGGGCCGCGGTTCGGTGGAATGCGGACAGCCTTCGCTCCCGTTGCAGGGGCGGCAGGTTCAGCGCACGCGCCACCGCGGCAGAGGAGAGCCAGAGGGCGAGAAACGGGACTATCGCCGCCGTCAGCTGCCATTCGCGGTGGTCTCCCGGATGGTGCCGCAGAATCTCGAGCACGATAGCGAGGCCCGCCAGACCGCCCCCGACGACGATGGCCGGCCACAGCGACCGCCAGGCGGCGCGGATATGCTGGGTGGTGCCCTGCTCGATCTGGGAGGCGGTTTCCCATTCCAGGAGGCACCGCTTGGTGACCAACAGCCGCCAGAGGGTGCGCAGAATCGCATCCGCCGAGACCCAGGCCTGGTGCGGCAGGAACACCAGAGCAAGGCCGAGTTGCTGGGCGCTGGTGACGGCGTCCCGTCCCACGGCCCCGTAATAAGCCCGCCACGACTTGTCCAGCGGTGGCCGGAGCGCGGCGAGCAGGAGGGCTACAATCCAGGGCGCCGCTACCGCACCGAGCGCAAGCCAGGTCCAGCGCCAGGGGGACCCCGGCAGCACGGTCCAGGCGGCGACGAGGAGGGCAAGTTGTGATATCTCGACCGTGCTGCGTCGCATGTTGTCGAGGATCTTCCACCGGGACAGGAGCGACAGGCGGTTCGGTTCCGGTCCATCCGGCCCGGGCACTCGAAAGCCCAGCCAGGGCAACAATTGCCAGTCGCCCCGAATCCACCGGTGCTTGCGGCTGGTGTAGCTGTGGTAGGTGCGGGGATAGTCGTCGTAGACCGTGATGTCGGTGGCCAACCCCGCCCGAGCGTAGTTTCCTTCGATCAGGTCGTGAGAGAGAAGTGTGTTCTCCGGAAAACGGCCGTGGGTCGCCCGCTCGAACGCGTCAACTTCGTAGATGCCCTTGCCGGTATAACTGCCCTCGCCGTAGAGATCCTGGTAGACGTCGGAGACCGCGGTGGTGTAGGGATCGACACCGGGATGACCGGAATGAATGGCGGCGAACCAGGACCGGTTGGCGCTGGGCAACGCGACTCCCACCCGGGGCTGAAGAATGCCGTAACCGCGCACCACCCGCCCCAGGGACGGGTCGTATGCGGCACGGTTGAGCGGGTGCGCCAGGGCACCGATCAGGAGCGGAGCAGCCTCAGGGGGAAGCACCGTGTCGGCGTCGAGCGTGATGACGTAGCGCACCTCTCGAAGCGGTTCCACGTTCCCTTCGATGACGGAGAATGCCTCCCGCCCATGACCACGAAGGAACCGGTTGAACTCGGCCAGTTTTCCCCGCTTCCGCTCCCAACCCATCCAGACGCCTTGCTGCGGATTCCAACGCCGGGGTCGATGGAACAGGTAGAACTGGCCGGCGACGCCTTCGCCATAGCGGACATTGAGCGCGCGCACGCCTGCGACCGCTGCGGCAATGATGGCGGAGTCGGTCTCCCGGTGTTCCGTGGTGGAATCGGTGAAGTCCCCCAGAACCGCGAAATGAAGCTGGGATTCCCGGTTGGCCAGGAACTGGGCCTCCAGGTTCTCCAGCGTCCGGTGCACCGTTTCAACGTTGTCGAACAGCGTGGGGATGACGACGGCAGTCCGGAATTCCGCCGGAACTCCCTGTTCGCCCAGGTCGAGCTTCGGCAGCGTGCGGGGAGGCAGCAAGGCGGTGACCAGCTGGTTGACGAAGCGAACCCCGATGTCCATCGCGGGCAGGAAGCCGAACAGCAGTGCGAGAGGCAGGGTGGAGCGCCCCGCTGAGCCGGCCAGCCATAGGAGAGTCGCCAGCGCGACGACGGTGCTCCCGAGGATTCCACCTACGAATACGATGTTCGGATGACGAATGGCCCAGCGATGGAGCGACTCACCGGGCGAGGGCCAGTAACCCGTCGTCTGCTCCAATTCCGGCAGCCCGCCGCCGACGAGGTAATACCCGACGTGCCCTCCCCGGGGGTCGGCGGCGGGATCCAGCCGTGCGGTTTCTGCCAGGTCGATCGCGGAGCGGGCGACGGTTTCCTCCGGGATCCTGGTTTGCTTGGCGATCCGCTCCACCGAATGGCGGTAATGATCCCGGGTCGCAAAGGTCATCCGGGGGTAGAATCCGGAAGGATCCTCCCGGAGCACGGCTTCCATGACGCTCTGGTCCTCGACGAAAACCCGCCAGTCCATTCGCGCCATCGCGAGCAGGCTGGTAATGCTGTTCGCCATCGTGATCTGAGTGAGGGCGAGCCGCTGGGTTGATTGGGAGGACGCTTCTTCCGCGTTCAGGCCTTCTTCGCTGATCCAGTGTTCGAGCAGAGTGAGCGATGAGGCAGGCACGGCCGCCTGCCGAACCTGATGCAGAAACCGGGAAACGAACGCGATGGTGAGCTGAGGACGGTCGGAGAGGAAATCCCGCAGCACCCGGTTCAGGGAGTCGGAGCCGGATTCGCTCGCTTCCTGGATCCGGGTGACCCAGGTATCGGCCAGTTCAATTTCCGCCAGGCGCTGGACGGTCCGGAGCGCCATCCGGCGAATGTTCTCTATCAGGCCCAACCGGACCATGGCCGGGACAGCCCACAACTCTCCGATATTGAGGGTGGTCACCTCCTGAGCCGCCCGGAAGAAACGGCCCACGTTCTCCAGATGGATCCGTCCCTCGGTGTGAGAAATCAGTGTAATCGCCAGCTGGTAAACCCGGGGATAGCCGGCCAGGGGTCCCGAAATGAGCTCCGGCAACTCCCGGTAATACGAACGGGGGAGACTTTCCCTGACTTCCCGGATGTGTTCCAGGACCACGTGGTAATTATCCAGAAACCATTCGCCGGCAGGACCGATGTTGATCTCCCGTTCGACCCCCTTGGCCAGCCTGGAATGAGCGTCATCCAGGATTCCCCGGGTTTCGTTCAAGCGTTCCAGGAGCGGGGTCTTCCGCTTGCCTCGGCCCCGGGCCCGGGCCCGCTGACGCCGGGCGACTTCACGGGCCCGCTCCGCCAGGTGCTCGGCACCGAGCAACTCGCCACGGATCGGCCCGGCGAGGGTTTCCTCGCGGGTAATGGATGAGCTGGAAAACAAGCGGGAAAGAAAACGGGGTGAGGCGGTCAGAGGCACGTAGCTTCACTCTTCCGTGACAGGTTCTGTGTGGTTCACAATTTCGCGGGCCTTAGCCAACTCAATAATGGCACAGCGCGTTAGCTGCGTCCGGCGATGCACCTCACAGCACGAGGTAAGGCGATGGGTTTCTCCGGGCTCGAAAACATCCGGCTCTTGCAAAGATCGCTGATCTTGGAGCTATCGACCCCGGTAGGGAGCCCAGGCTTCCCACCTTAACTATATGATAATACGTCATTTAGCCAAAGGGTGGGCGAATGGCATGGCGGTTGCCCCTTACAACGGCGCCGGTGAGACTCTTCGTCCCGCCGTTCACCATCCGTTCAGACCTGCGTCATCCGGAGTAATGCATGACCCGCAAAGGCTTTACGCTCATCGAACTTCTGATCGTCGTCGTGATCATCGGCATTCTGGCCGCGATCGCGATCCCGAAGTTTGCCAATACCAAAGGCAAGGCGGTTCTGGCCTCCATGAAAACCGACCTCAGGAACCTGGCCACCGCGCAGGAGAGCTACTATTTCGACTATGCAACATACGCCCCGGCCGTCGCCCCCAACCAGGCACTAGGAGTGGCAGCCTTTACGCCGACGGTCGGTAACGTGCTGGCACCCTTCGCTAATGTGACCAACACGGGCTACACCGCAACGATGACGAACCCGGCGTTGACTGTAGGGCCGACCACTTGTGGACTTTTCGTGGGACCCATCGCAAACTCGCCGAACGCTGCCGTGACTCAGGAGGCTTCGCCGGGCTGCTGGTAACGACTTACGGATTGGTAGTGGGGGGAGAAGGAGTCGGCCGACACCGACTCCTTTTTCTTTTCTACCACCTGAAGGCCTATCCCTTTTAGTTACATTCAGTTACCTTCTGTTCCCTTCAGTTACTTCTCAGTTACTTGGTTCGGTGGGGAAATGGTCAGAGTTCTGAAGGTTTATCCGGAAACGCTGGCGGCAGAGCTCGGTCTCCGGGAAGGGACCGAACTGTTGAGCGTCAACGGGCGCAGCCTGGAGGACTTCCTCGACTGGGAGTTCCTGACCGCGGAGGACTGGTTTCTCCTTCACGTTCGCCAGCCGGACGGCGAAGAAATCGAGTTCGATATCGAGCGCCCCGAGGGCCTCCCCATGGGCGTGGAACTGGAGCCGCCCCGGGTGCGCCGGTGCGCCAACCGCTGCGATTTCTGCTTCGTGGACGGGCTGCCCAGCGGGCTTCGGGAGACGCTCTACATCCGGGATGACGACTACCGCCTTTCCTTCAAGTACGGCAACTTCGCGACCCTGACCAATCTCAAGCCGTGGGACGTGGACCGGATCGTCGAATATCGGCTCTCGCCGCTATACGTCTCGGTGCACGCGACCGACGTCATGGCTCGACGCCACCTGCTCCGGAACCCGCTCGCGCCGGACATCATGGAGCAGCTCCGCCATTTCGGGTCTTTCGGCATCCAGTTCCATACCCAGATCGTGATGTCTCCCGGCGTCAACGACGGGGAGGTGCTCAAGCGGACTCTGGATGACCTGTACGGGCTGGGTACCTCGGTGCTCAACACTTCGGTGGTCCCGGTCGGGCTCACCGAGTTCAGCAAGCATCACCTGGTTCGGGAACCGAAGGCCGAGGAATGTCGCGCCGCGATCGAGCTGCTGGAAGCAAAGGCCCGCGTAGCCCGTGCCGAGCGGGGCATCACCTGGGCCTTCGGCGCCGACGAGCTCTACCTCCGCGCCGGACTCGAGCTGCCATCTCCGGACGCCTATGACGACTTCCAGCAGGTGGAGAACGGCGTCGGGTCGGTGCGTTTCCTCCAGCAGAAGATTGCGGAGAACCCTGAAGGACTGGACCGATGGGGCGGCCGCCGGGTCGGTGTCCTCACCGGGAGCTCGATGGCTCCGCTCATGCCGCTGGTGCTCGGCCCCCTCGCCGAAGCGACCGGTGCCCACTTCGAATTGATCCCCCTCGAGAACACTCTCTTCGGATCAACCGTTACCTGTGCCGGCCTGTTGCCGGGAAGCGCCTTCCAGGCCGCCCTCCGGGACCGGAACGATCTCGATCTCGTCCTGATTCCCGCCGAGTCGATCAACGAAAATGGGATCTTCATGGACGACCTCACTCTGGACCAGCTCATCGCTGCTTCGCCGGTGGAGATTCGCCCGTCCTACTGGTTCGTGGACGCCCTCTCCGAGCTACCGGAGAACACCCAGGTCGTGAGACCGAGAGAATTTTCCTGATGCCGTCGAAACCAACGGTTGCCCTGGTCGGCCGGACCAACGTGGGCAAGTCAACGCTGTTCAATCGTCTGCTGGGCGGCCGCAAAGCCATTGTCTCCGACCAGCCGGGCACCACGCGCGACCGCCACTTCGGGGACGGGGAATGGGCCGGGCGGCATTTCTGGCTGGTGGACACCGGCGGATTGGTTCCCGGCTCCCAGGAGTCGCTCGACCGCTCGATCCGGCAGCAGGTCGATATCGCGCTGGAGGAGTCCGAGGTGGTCGTCTTCCTGGTCGATGGGCAGGAAGGCTTGAGCCCGGCCGACCGGGAAATCGCCGCGCGGCTGCGCCGCGCCGCCCGGCCGGTGATTCTCGCAGTGAACAAGCTGGACGATCTGCCGCGCACCACCGCGCAGTTCGAATTCTATGAGCTGGGCCTCGGAGAGCCGGTCGCGATCTCGGCCGCGGTGGGGAAGGGCAGTGGCGACCTGCTCGATGCCATCGTCGCCAACCTGCCGGCCGAACCCGAAGCCCCCAGCGAGCCGGTCATCGAAGTCGCCGTCGTCGGGCGCCCCAACGTTGGCAAGTCGTCGCTCATCAACAAGCTCCTGGGCAAGGAACGGCACGTTGTGGCCCCGGAGGCGGGGACAACCCGGGATGCGATCGACTCCCCCTTGCGGTATCACGATAAAGTTCTCAACTTCATTGATACCGCAGGCTTACGGAGACGATCTAAAGTAGAAGATGACGTAGAATTCTACGCCACCCTGCGGACGGAACGGGCGATCGACCAATCCCAAGTCTGTGTCCTCGTTGTGGATGCGGCCCTCGGGATGCATACCCAGGACCTCCGGATCGCGACCCAGGCGTGGGACCACGGCGGCGGGTTGATCGTCGCGGTGAACAAGTGGGACCTGATTTCCGAGAAAGACGCCAACACGGCCAGGCGCGGCCAGGAAGAGTTAGTCGAGAAAGCCCCGTTTCTTGGGGATACCCCGTTTCTCTACCTCTCCGCGCAGACCGGTCAGCGGGTGCGCAAGCTCCTGGACCTGATCGTGGAAGTAGCAGCCGCGCGCGAAGTCCGGATCCAGACGTCGGAGGTCAATGCAGTCCTCCAGCAACTCATCCAGCGCGCGGCGCCGCCCCAGAAACCGGGCGAGGAAGTGAAACTGCTGTACGCCTCGCAGATCGGAACCGCGCCGCCGGCGTTTGCCATCGTGAGCAATCGGCCCGACGATGTTCCGGAGTCGTACCAGCGATACCTGATCCACGGATTCCGGGCGGCGTGGGGATTCAACGGGGTGCCGATCCGGCTCAAGTTCACCGCACGGGGAGCACGCTCCAGAGCAGCCCATGATGATGGTCGTCGAGTCCGATGAAAAGGAATTCACCACGGAGTCACGGAACTCACGGAGATTTCACGGAGAAACCAGAACTGATTTGCTTCGTGCAGACTTCGTGTTCTCCGTGGCTCCGTGGTGAATCTGTTGAGGCTAACGCTTGACCGAACCGACCAGAGTAATCGTCTGGATACTGGTGTCGTATCTGCTGGGTGCGGTACCGACGAGCTATTTGGTTGCCCGATTGTTCAAGGGGATCGACCTCCGGGAGCAGGGCAGCAGGAATCTCGGTGCCACGAACCTGTATCGCACGCTGGGCTGGAAGTACGCGGTGCCGGTCGGCCTGTTCGACGTGGCCAAGGGGGCGCTACCGGTAGTGTTGCTGGGTCCCCTTGTCCCCGAGATCGCGCTGTTCCCGGTGTACTGCGGAGTCGCCGCGATCCTGGGCCACGTGTTCTCGGTCTTTGTGGGCTTCAAGGGCGGCAAGGGCGTCGCCACCGCCGCCGGCGTCGTCCTGGGACTGGCTCCTCTGGCCTTGCTCGCGGTCGCCGTGGTGTGGGCCATCGTGGTGAAGCTGACCGGGTACGTCTCGCTGGGTAGCGTAATCGCGGCCGCGCTGTTTCCGATCGCCGCCGAGTTGCTGCATCCCGGTCGTCCGGAGCCGCTGTGGATTGATATCGGGCTTGCGGTGTTTCTCATTCTCAAGCACCGGAGCAATCTGCAGCGGCTGATCCAGGGGACCGAGAACCGATTCGGCCGCCATGGGCGCGAAGGCGCCACTCCGGCCCAATGACCACCGTCGCGGTACTGGGGGCGGGAAGCTGGGGCACCACCCTGGCAGACCTGCTGGCCCGCAAGGGGGAAACGGTCCGGCTCTGGGCTTACGAGCCAGACGTGGTGGAGTCGGTCAACCGGGAGCACCGGAACCCGGTCTTTCTGCCCCAGGCTGAGCTGACCTCGACGCTTCGCGCCTTCGGCGATCCGCTGGACGCGGTGCAGGGTGCGGATATCGTGCTCTCGGTCATCCCGAGCCACGCTGTGCGATCGATCGTCGCCCGACTGCCGAAGGCCCTCGGACCCGGCGCGCTGGTGGTGAGCGCCACCAAGGGAATAGAACCGGACTCATTGAAGCTGATGTCCGAGGTCCTGGAAGAGACGCTGGAAGCACCCCGGGTCGCCGTACTTTCCGGACCCAGCTTCGCCGAAGAAGTCTGGGCCAACCAGCCGACGGCAGTGGTGGCCGCGGCGCGAGATCCGGCTACCGCCGCCCGGGTGCAGCAGATCTTCGCGACGCCGCGATTCCGGGTCTACTCCAACCAGGACATGGTCGGCGTCGAGCTGGGCGGTGCGCTCAAGAACGTGATCGCGATTGCGGCCGGGATTCTCGAAGGCCTGGGGCTGGGGAACAATCCGCGCGCCGCGCTGATCACCCGGGGCCTGGCGGAGATGACCCGGCTGGGAACCGCGATGGGGGCCGATCCGCTCACCTTCGCGGGCCTCGCGGGAATGGGAGACCTGATTCTCACCACCTGCGGTGCGCTGAGCCGGAACCGGGCGCTGGGCATGGCCCTGGCCCAGGGGCAGACGCTCCAGGATTACACCGCCGCCCATCGCAGCGTGGCCGAAGGCGCCAATACGGCCCGGGCCGCGGTGAAGCTGGGGGAACGGCACGGCGTCGAGCTCCCGATTACCGAGCAGGTGTGGGCAATGCTGTATGAAGGCAAACCTCCCAAACAGGCCGTGGCTGATTTGATGGAACGGACCCTGAAGCCGGAGTTATGGCGGTGACCATGGCTCGGCCGGTGCAGGAATTCTTCTCGATCGGGGAGGTGTGTGCCCTGACCGATTTGAAGCCGCATGTCCTGCGCTATTGGGAAAGCCAGTTCCGGTTCCTCAATCCAGCCAAGAACCGGTCGGGCAACCGGGTATACAAGAGCAGGGAAGTCGAGCTCATCATGCTGGTGAAACACCTCCTGTATACCGAGAAGTACACCATCGAAGGCGCCCGCCAGCGGATCGATCACTACCGCCGAACCGGTGAGCTACGGAGCGCCGCCCGCAAAGTGCTTGCGGCCGAGGCGGTGGCGGAGCTTCGCGGTTCCCTCAAAGAGGTCCTGGACGTCCTCGATGGCAAAGCCCTCCCGCGGAAGCGGATTGAAGACTGATGATATTGAAGGGATTGAGGGGATTGACGGGAGTGATGGGATTTGACTAGCAATCTTCAATCCCCTCAATCCCTTCAATCCCTTCAATCCCTTCAATCCCTTCAATCCCACAATGCCCTCCATCCCTCTATCTTCCCGCCATGCAAATCCTGGTCAGCAATGATGATGGCATCCTGGCTCCCGGCCTGGCGCTGCTGGCGGATGCCTGCCGCAGCGTGGGCGAGGTGAGCGTCGTTGCGCCGGACCGGGAACAGAGCGGCACCTCCCATTCGCTGACCCTGCACCGGCCGCTGCGCGCTTCGCTCCGGCCCGACGGGTCCTACCAGGTGGACGGCACTCCAACCGACTGCGTCCTGCTCGCGTTCGGCACGCTACTCAAGGAGAAGAAACCGGACTTCGTGTTCTCCGGGGTGAACCATGGGCCCAACATGGGCGAGGATGTCCTCTACTCGGGAACCGTCTCGGTCGCCATGGAGGCGGTCACCCTGGGGGTTCCCGGGATCGGGATCTCGTTCGCCGGGCACGACCCGGCCGTGATGGCCACCTATCGCGACCTGCTCACCCAGTTGATCGCCAAGATCACCCGGGTCGAGGAGTTTCCCCACAATACTCTGCTCAACGTGAACCTTCCGCCGGTGCCGGCGGACCTGGTGAAGGGCATCAAGGTGACCAAGCTCGGCAGCCGCTACTTTTCCGAATCGCTGACCCGGATGCAGGACCCGTGGGGCCGGGAGATCTTCTGGATCGGAGGCGGAACGATTACATGGACCGGCGGGGAAGACTCCGACCACAGCGCCGTCGCCGGCGGCTACATCTCGGTCACGCCGCTCCACATGGACCTCACCAACTACCCGCTGATCGAGACAGTGCGCGGTTGGCAGCTGGAGCGGTAGTGGTCGACAGCTACGGCGGGTATCGAGCCCAGCTGGTCGAGGTGCTTCGCTCCAAGGGAATCCGGGACCCCGGAGTCCTCAAGGCCGTGGCCGAGGTTCCCCGGCACCTGTTCGTCCCGGAAAGCGTGCGGCACCGGGCCTATGAGGATTCAGCACTGCCTATCGCGAGCGGGCAAACCATCTCCCAGCCCTACGTGCAGGCGCGCTCGCTGGAGGCCGCTGAGCTCACCGGACGTGAGAAAGTACTTGAGATCGGCACCGGGTCCGGGTACCAGACGGCCCTGCTGGGGAAAGTCGCCAGCATGGTGTTCAGCGTGGAGCGGGTGGAGCCGCTGGCTCGAGGTGCCCGGTCAGCGCTGGAAGCCGCCGGAGTCCGTAATACGACCGTACTGATCGGCGACGGCACCCTGGGTTGGAAACCCTACGCACCCTACGACGCCATCATCGTCTCAGCGGCCAGTCCGGAGATCCCGGCGCCGCTCCAGGATCAGTTGGCCGATGGAGGCCGCCTGGTCGTGCCGCTGGGCGACCGGGAATACCAGACGTTGACCCTGGTGCGGAGGGAGGGGAATCTCTTCGTTCGCCGCTCGCTCGGCGATGTGCGTTTCGTCCCGCTGCTGGGACAGTTCGGCTTCAACCCCTCGGATCCGGGATCCATGCATGCTGGGTAACCTCATCCATTGGTTGATCGAGACGGTGTCGACCCTGGGGTATCCCGGCATCGTGGTGCTCATGGCCATCGAGTCCTCGCTGCTGCCATTGCCGAGCGAACTGGTCATGCCCCCGGCGGGATACCTGGCCGCCCAGGGACGGATGGACCCTTTCCTGGCCGTCGCCGCCGGCACCCTGGGAAGCGTTCTCGGCGCGCTGGTCAACTACTTCCTGGCGATCTGGATCGGAGAGCCAGTGCTGCGGCGCTTCGGCAAGTACGTCCTAATCTCCGACCGGTCGCTGACCCGGACCCAGGCCTACTTCGCCCGTCATGGCGAAATCAGTACCTTCGTCGGGCGGCTCCTGCCGGTGATCCGCCATCTCATATCAATCCCGGCGGGGCTGGCACGCATGAACCTGGGGAAGTTTGCGTTGTTCACCGCGATCGGCGCTGGAATCTGGTGCAGCGTCCTGACCTATATTGGATGGTTCGTGGGGAAGCACGAAGCGCAGCTCAAGGAAATCTCTTATCAGGCCATGGCTAATGATGTGCTGCTCAAATACATCCTGCCGGCGCTCGTCGTCCTGATCGTGGGATACGTGATCTGGCACCGGCGGCGCCGGGCGGGGCAGGCCTGATGGCCGCGCGCTTCCTGGTTTCCGGCGAAGTGCAGGGGGTAGGCTTTCGCTGGTTCGTCGCCCGACACAGCAGGCAATTGGGCCTCAGGGGACATGCCAGGAACCTCCCGGACGGACGGGTGGAGGTGGTGGTAGCCGGCTCGGACGAGGGCCTGGAGCAGCTCACCGTGCTGCTCGGCAGTGGGCCGGCCCACGCTCGAGTGACTGGGGTGGACCGGACCAATATTTCGGAAGAAGAAGTCGAGTATAAGTCATTCGAAATCATGTAATTCCTGAAATCATTTCACACGAGACATTACGTGGATAGTGCCCTGGCGTCTGCCATTGAAAAGCGGCTCCGTACCATTCCGGACTACCCGAAACCCGGCATTTTGTTCCGGGATATCACCCCGGTCCTCGGAGATGCCCAGCTGTTCCACAAGATTCTGGAGGCGCTGGCCCGGCCATACCGGCATGAGGGGATCAGCCATGTCGTCGGCATCGAAGCCCGCGGGTTCATCCTCGGCGGTCCCGTTGCGATGCTGCTTGGCGCCGGTTTCGTTCCGGTCCGGAAGGAAGGGAAGTTGCCCTGGCGCTGCCGTCGGCAGGAATATGCCTTGGAGTACGGCACCAACGTGGTCGAAGCGCACGAGGATGCGGTCAATGCCAAGAGCAAGGTGCTGATCGTGGATGACGTCCTGGCGACCGGTGGAACGGCCCAGGCGGCGGCGGAACTGATTCGGTCGCTGGGTGCCACGGTCGCTGGCTGGAGTTTTCTGCTGGAAATCGGTGGGTTGGGCGGCCGCAAACTGCTGCGGGAAGCACCCACCACGGTACTGCTCGAGACCTGATCCTATTTGATGTTGTGATATTGACTTAGGAAGGTTGCCCCGCGTTATTTCGCGGGTTCTGCCCCCGTAGCTCAGATGGATAGAGCAGCAGTTTCCTAAACTGTTGGCCGCGCGTTCGAGTCGCGCCGGGGGCACCTTGCGAACCATTTCGGAAGATTCATGGCCACGACCTTGACCGCACCAGAGACCGCGTCCGTCCCCAGCAGCGCCCGATTCGTCGCCTGGTCCCAGGCGCACCGGAAGCTCCTCATGATCGTCGGCGGGGTGGTCCTCGCCGCTGGCCTGGTGGCCTGGTTCCTGGTGACCGCCAGTGCCAGGCGCGAGGACTTTGCCAACCGCAGCCTGAGCCAGGCTCGGGGCATCGCGGAGTCCGGCAACATCGTGTTGGCGTCGACCGAGTTTCAGAAACTGATCGATACGTATCCGGGTACCGCCGCGTCCAGGGAGGCAGAGATCTCCCTCAATCAGCTGCGGCTGATCAGCGGGCAGCACGAGCTGGCCATCGTGCGGCTCCGGGAGTTCCTGAAAGCCGACCTGCCCGCCAAATACAAGGCGGCGGGCAACGCGCTGCTGGGCGCGGCCCTGGAAAATGCCCTGAAACCGGCGGAGGCGGGGGAAGCCTACAAGGCCGCGGCAGACGCTGCCGATCTGGACTACCTCAAGGCGGACTATCTGCTTCAAGCCGCCCGGGCCTATGGCGCCGGCGGCAAGAATGCCGACGCGATTGCGGCCCTCAAGACCGTCATCGACAAGTACAGCAAGACGCCCGCGCTGACCGAGGCGCAGGTCAGGCTGGGGGAACTGACCAAAGGAGAGATGTAGCAACGGCAGGACTAAGGACTAAGGACTGAGGACTAAGGACTGGGGACTAAGGACTTCGAGGCTCGGGAGTCCTTAGTCCTTTTTGCACTTAGTCCTTTCCAGTTGGTTGGGCAGCATGCTGACACTGGCCTGACATGAGAGTCGTATAAGATATGTTATGTTAAGTTGACTTGGGGAAAACTGTGGACAACTGAGGAAAACTTCTGCCCTGCCCAAGTCAGTCTGAGAGGATCCCCCGAAATACCAGCCGGCCTTCGCCGGTCAGCCACACCTTGGAGGCGTGGGCGGGTCCTAGGGAGGCCCGGATTTCCAGCGGTCTGCCGCTCCGGCAGACGATGACCGCCGGCAGCGAACCCCTGCCGGAGCCGCCTAGTGCGACCGCGCTGGCGACCGCGCCGGTCCCGCAGGCCAGCGTCTCTCCCTCGACTCCGCGCTCGTAGGTTCGCATCAGCCAACGGGACCCGTCGGCATCAGGGGCCGGTGCCACGAAGTTCACGTTGGCACCGGCCGGTCCGGCCCCCGGATGAAACCGCAGTTCCCTTCCCCGGCCCCCAAGGTCAATCTTTTCCACATCTTCCACCAATACCGTCAGGTGGGGTACGCCGACGGTTGATAGCCATATTCCGAGCTCCCCAGGGCCCATGGAGATGCCCGGATCCCGGGGTGGCTGGAAGTCGGGCAGGTTCAGCGAGGCCTGGGAGATACCAGTGCAGCGGGTGGGAAAGGTGCCCGCCCCGGTGACCAGGTCCATCCCGTCGGGACCGACCATGCCGAGGGTGGTGGCGAGTACCGTACTGCAGAGGGCCGCGTTGCCGCACATGGCGGCCTCGGAGCCGTCGGAATTGAAGAAGCTCATCCGGACTTGCGCCCCTGCCACCGGGGTCAGGACCACGAACCCATCGGCCCCGACGCCGTTGCGCCGGTCGCACACGGCCACAATCCGCTCCACCGGCCAATCGGCGACCCGGTGCACCCTGCCATCGAGCATGACAAAGTCATTGCCCGAGCCGGTCATCTTATAGAATTCAGTGGGCAATTTGAGAGTCCTTGAGGTGCTGGGTGCTGGGTACTGGGTACCGGGTACTGGGTGCTGGGTCTGGGATCGCAAGGTACTTACGCAGTACTCAGTACGCAGTACTCAGTACGCAGTACCCGTCACCTTTCAACTAGAGCCGACCAAACAGGGATTTGAGTCTCAGCCACCAGACCACCCAGATCGCCTCCCGCACGATCCGCTTGTTCATCTTGCTCTGGCCCTCCATCCGGTCGGTAAAGACGATCGGGATTTCCTTGAGGCGGAAGCCCTTCTTCCAGGCCAGGAAGCTCATCTCGATCTGGAAGGCGTATCCATTGGAACGCACCTGGTCCAGGTCCAGCGCTTCCAGCACTGAGCGGCGGAACGCTTTGTACCCGCCGGTCGCGTCGCTTAGCGGCAGCCCGGTTATGACCCGGGCGTAGAAATTCGCGCCCAGGGACAATAACAGCCGGGATATGGGCCAGTTGATCACGTTCACCCCGCGGGCATACCGGGAACCGAGGACGAGATCGGCGGTCTCCATGGTCCGGAGAAAATCGGGGATACGCTCCGGGTCGTGGGAGAAATCGGCGTCCATCTCGAAGATCACTTCATAGTCGCGCTCGAGGGCCCAGCGGAAGCCGGCGAGGTAGGCCCGTCCCAGCCCTTCCTTCTTTTCCCGGTGCAGCACGTGGACCCGCGGCTCGATCTCCATCAGCCGCTTGGCCAGTGCGCCGGTGCCATCGGGCGAGTTGTCATCCACCACCAGCAGGTCGATCCGGGGGTCCTGGCTCAGGACCGCCGGTACGATATGCGGGAGGTTCATCAGCTCGTTGTAGGTCGGCACGACCACGAGAATCCGCTTAAACACCCGCGGTTCTCCGGCGCCGGATCAGGGGAAGCAACATGATCGCTGCCGTCAACAGCAGCGAGATCCAGGTAATGAGCTCCCCGGTTCCATACTGCGGATCATGGAATGTCAGGATGACCTCCCTGGCTCCCACGGGAAGCACCACGCTCAGCAGGGCATTGTCTGCCCGGAGCACCGGTGCGGCCTTGCCGTCGACCGTCGCCTTCCAGTCGGGATACCAGGTCTCGGCCACCAGCAGATAGCTCTCCCGCTGCGCGGCCCCGCTGAGATTGATCCTCATGTGGCCGGGACTCCAGTCGGCCATGGTGGCCGTCACCGGCGCCGGCGGAATGAAGGCACCTTCGATGGGTGCCGGGGTCACGTGAGTGGAATCCGCGAAGAGAACTATTGACTCAATCGGGAACCTGGGGTCGGCCACAGTCGGGGTCAGCTGGTTGTCCGGCACCTTGGCCGCGGCGGGCACCACCCGGACGTAGGGCGGGACGGAATCCTGCTCATACACGAAGACCCGGTTCCCCTGCCGGTTGACCACGGGCCCCACGGCGAGGTGGAAGCCGGGAACCGACTGGGAATCCCCGGTGATAATGAACCGCACCGCAAGGAGGTCCCACATGTTCAGATTGATCGCGTTGCTCCAGACGTTCTTTCCGCCCAGCAGGTCGTCGTAGAAGCGCTCCTCGTTCCCGTGATAGCCCAGCATGTTCTGGAGCCGACTCTCGATCAGCTGCGAAGCCTGGTATACGTGCTGGGGGTCGAACACCCGGAACGGCGGCTTGACGGCCTTCATCCGGTCGATCGCGGGATCGCTCGCGAAGAGCACCCTTGCCGGCGGCTGGAAGCGGAAGAACTCGTGGTCTACGCTCCAGAGATCGGCGAGGATGACCCCGGCGATCGCAATGGTCGCCGCCCCTCGCCGCAACCTCCCGGTGACGACCAGCGCCAGGATAACCCCGGCCGCCAGGACCACGACCAGCAATCGCAGCGATCCACCCTGGAGGTACCGGGCGTTGGCCTCGACCACGCTCATCCGCTCGGGGAGCGCCAGGCTCCGGGCAACGACCTGGAGGGCGCCAATCGCACCAAGGACCGCGAACCCGGCCAGGATTCCGGTGACGAGCACCACCTTCCCCCAACTCACCTGCTTCTGCAACACCCGTTCGACGCCGATGGCCGCATAGACGCAGACCACCAGGGCGACCAGGTAGAACGCCATGCCCGGGGCCCGCACTTTCTTCATCATCGGCATTACTTCATACCAGAGCCGGTAGAACGGGGTGTGGCCGCCAAAGGCCACCAGCAGGAACAGACCACCGATCACCCCGAGCCCGATGAGCAGCTTCCGGCGGCCGGCGCCAAACGCGAGCACCGCGAGGATCACGACCGTCGCACCGAGGTATTCCGTATGGAGCTTGAAGAAGTTCCCGCCCCAGTAGTGCTCCAGGGTACCGTTGAACTGGGGGAGCACCGTGGTGAACAGTTCGTTCACCGGGAACGCGTACGAGGTCGCGTAATCCCATCCTCCGCTGGCTCCACCGGCCCCGCGCGGCGAGAACGGGATGTATTCCACGAAGGGAACGGCCTGGATGGCGGAAATGCCGACGCCGAGCATCACTGCGGCCATCGCCAGGGCCAGGGGCACCGGCCACCTGGTTCCTGCCGGTCGTTCCGGGTCGAAGAACACCAGGTACAAGGTCCACAGTCCGGTGGCGATCAGCAGATAGTAGGTCATCTGGTAGTGGGGGCTCAGCAGCCCGAGGCCAACTACCAGCGCGAAGAGGCCATAGCCCCACAACTTTCGGTCACGAATGGCTCGAAGCAGGGCGAAGAACGCGAGCGGCGCGAGCGCCGAGACGAACAGCTTGCCGTCGTGTCCCGGGCTCACCAGCGATGCGACGATACCCGACAGCTCATAGGCGAGGCCGCCGGCCACCGCCGCGGTCCAGCTCAGCCGCAGCGCGCGCAGGAAGAGGTAGAGAAACAATCCGGCCAGCACCAGGTGCAGGGCGAAGCCGATGTTCATCGCGGTATCAACGGGGAGAAACCAGCGGAGCCACGCGGTCGGATAGAAAATGTCGCCATGCATGGCGGCGACGAACGGCATCCCGCCGAACTGGTAGGGGAACCACTGGGGGATGTGTCCGGTCTGCCGGAACATCGCGGCGCCCCATTCCCGGAACCCGTAACCGACCGTCAGCTGATCGTCACCCAGCAGGGCCTGCCCCGACAGCATAGGGTAGCACAGGACCAGTGCGGCGAGCACGAAGGCCAGGCTGGCCCAGAGTGCCGGCCAGCGCGGTTCATACCCCGATTCCGGCAACTCAGGTTGAGACACGAGCATTCTCCCGGGAAAACAGCAGGAACGGAACCGCGATTCCCACTTCAGTAATCGTCAGCATCAACCGCGACGCGACCGCGAGGGCTGCCGCAGGGGCCAGGCCAATGGCGCCCTGAAGCATGAGGGTGAGGACGCTTTCGCGAACCACGAGCCCACCGGGAGCCACGAGGAACAGCAGCCCGGCCAGGTAGGACGCCGCGAAGGCGCCTACAGAAAGCCGCAGCGGAATGACGGCGCTGGGAAGCAGGCCCCTGGCCAGCAGCCAGAACGCCACCCCATACCCGGCCCATGCCAGCAGATTCACCCCGATTGCCACGATCACGGTGGTCACGCGGGGGGTTCGATCCTGCTGGGCCGGCGCCAACCGGCGGAGCACCAGGCCGGCCACACTTGGCGATACCATGAGCACGACACCCACCGCGCTCGCAGCCGCGAGTATCCACAGGCCAATCCGCACTCCGGAGTAATTCTGTTCCAGCGTTTGAACCCCGGCCAGTGCCACCGCGACCACGCCAGTCCCCACGGCCAGGCCCTGCATCAGAATGGCTGAAGCCGTCGCTGCCCAGGGCGCGCATCCCGCCCTCTGGGCCATGAGGGCCATGCCCGCGATCGCCCATACCTTCCCCGGGATGTACTTCCCCAGGCTGGAGACCGCCCAGATGCGGGCCGCAGTCCAGATTCGCAGCTGATAGCCCCAGTCGCGGAGCAGGCTGCGCCAGGCCAGGATGAGGAGGAGGTACATGCCCCAGGTGCAGAGCGCGCTCGCCACCAGGAGCAACGGCCGGATCCGCCATTCCAGCGGAGTTGCGCGAATCGTGTCCCAGTTCCTCGCGAAGCTCCGGACAACGAAGAACAGGATCGTGAGCCCGGCCACCGCCTGGACGACTCGCCACGCTTTGCGGCTCACGGCGGGCCCGGAGATCCGGTCCGCCTATCCACGCAACGCCGCGTCATACCATGACTCACAGACCGCGGCTACTCGATCGGGTGAGAGCCGGTCCCGCCACTCCTGGCCCAGTTTCCGGGCCTGGGGTCTCGCGTCGGGATCATCGAGCAACGATTTCACGGCTGCCGCCAGGGACTCCGGCGTGGGATCCGCCAGGCGCCCGGCGCCCTGACCCGGTACGATGCTCAGCACCCCACCGCCGTCCCGGCAGGCAACCACCGGGACCCCCGCCATGAACGACTCGGCGGCGCCGAGCCCGAAGCCTTCGCCGGCAGCCGGAAAGAGCATGGCATCGGAGTCATCCAGCATCTCGG
>DASYPP010000084.1:0-37512 GCA_036006525.1 Gemmatimonadales bacterium | reverse complement strand
GGCGGTCCCGGACTTGCCTTACCTGGGTGCAGTGAGCATGGACGGGGAATGGTGGCCTTCAGCGGCCGTCACCACAACGGATCTCACAGGTCCACCCCGTCTTTGCTCGCTCCTACCTCCTTGCTGACTCGAAATCGTGCCAGAAGTCACTTCCTCCTGAATGACCCCCATCACATCGCGTGCTTTCGCCATCCACCATTGTGTCTACGTACCAAGAATGGAGGATTTGATGGCAACCACTGCTGAACCCATCTTCGTTCGACGGCCTGACTCGCCGACCGATCGGCGAGTAGCTCCTCGTTACGACAGCAAGGCGGCCGCCCGGGCGAACGAATGGACAAGATTGCTCGTTCCGGTGGGCCGAGCGCTCTTTGCAGCAATCTTCCTGGCCTCGCTGCCGGCGAGTTTCAGCGCCGCCAGCATAAGCCTGGCCACCCAGGCCGGGGTTC
Source organism: Gemmatimonadales bacterium (assembly GCA_036006525.1). Taxonomy (GTDB): domain Bacteria; phylum Gemmatimonadota; class Gemmatimonadetes; order Gemmatimonadales; family GWC2-71-9; genus DASYPP01. The sequence goes on along the minus strand of DASYPP010000084.1, from coordinate 37,063 downwards.
CCTTCGCGAACATCCTGGTCCCCGTTTCGGGCGTTATGGCAGCGGTGGGTGCCCTCAGCATCCTGCTCGGATTTCACGCCCGGGTTGGCGCATGGCTCCTGATCGCATTCCTGGTTCCGGTGACCTTCACCATGCACGCCTTCTGGACGGTGAGCGATCCGGCCATGCATGCGATCCAGCTGGCGAATTTCATGAAGAACATCTCGCTGATCGGGGCATCCCTGATGCTGGCCTATTGGGGTGCGGGACCGGGGAGCGTGGACTTGAAGCGGTTGTGGCGGACCGCAGATTAAGAGATTGAGACTGTAGCCTTGAGAAGAGCCCCGTGGCAGGTCGTCACGGGGCTTTTCATATCGGTGTACCGCGAGGAGCGTCGTTTTACCGGCTCAGCATCGACCCGACATACCCGCCCAGATAGTACGGCCACACGATCAATGCGAGTACGCCCTTCCAGAATCCCGGGTGGAGGAATCCCAGCGTGAAGAGCCACCCGGTGAACCACAGGAGGCCAACTCCGCTGTGCTGCTCGATCCGGATCTTTTCCATGTGTCCCTCATGCCGGAGACTGAACGGGCAAGATGGCGAACGGGGTGGCAACCCGAAGTGAAATCAGGGTGAGGGTTTCTTTATTTCTTACCGGACTTATCGCCTCAAATACTCCGCATTGAGCGAATCGTAGACCCTGGTTGGATCGTGCTGGCTTCGGGCCCCGCAACTGCAACGGCTCAACGCGAAGGCGCGAAGTCGCAAAGAAAGCACCATTCAACTTTGTTACTTCGCGACTCCGCGTCTTTGCGTTCGCAGTTGTTGTGTCATCCTGCCCTGCCGTCTATTCGACTGCCGGCTTTCGGTGAGGAAAGACCACCTCAACCGCATAACCCTCCCGGGCAAAGAGACCGGTCAAGAGCTGGGTGGCACTCTGCTCCGCGAATTCCAGAACGGCCAGGTCGTCCGCCGTGGTCGCGAGCTGTTGGCGAGCCAGGAGAAAGATGGAATCCCGGTCGGACGGGTGAAACGGATTCCAGAGCCCGCGGCTCTCGTCATAGGTCTGGAGCTGGATTACGTCGACCCCGAGGAGACGGGCAGACGGAAGTTCAATGGTGATTCGCCGGTCCTGCTCGTTGATGGTGAATTTTGGCAGGGTCTGGAGATCCACGCCGACCATCGCCTTGCCGGTGACGATGACCAGCGAGCGTTTGGTGGAGCCCAGCCAGGTGTTCTGGTACTTGACCACGTCCCGGACCATGGCCTCCGTGGTCACCAGCTTGGCAACCGACTGGAGCCGTTCGACCACGAGCGACTGGCTGACCTGGGTCTTCGCGCCGCCGAAAAGCGAGACCCGGTTGCTGAGCACCCAGCCACCCAAGACTCCCAGTCCCAGGGTGATGATCAGGACGACGAGGGTGGAGGCGGAGCCGCCGGAGGAAGCACGCATTGATGGAGGCTAATCCGGTGGCAGGGGACAGCAAGGGGTGACCGACCAGAACTGCTCAACGCAAAGGCGCGAAGTCACAAAGAAACGTGTGAAATCGGGCCGTCTGTCATCCCGAGCGAAGTGAGGGATCTCAAGGGTGCCTCGATCGGAGTGCCAAAGTATCGTGCCAGAAGATTTCCTCACGAAAGTCACGAAATCCCACGAAAGCCACGGACAATGCCAGGCGATTCGTCAAAACGGCAGGCTGTTATTAAGGTTGTTCTTTCGTGCTTTTCGGGGGATTTCGTGGTTTTCGTGAGGATATGTTGCAGGGCTGACCCCCGAGATGATCTCGCGGTAGTCACACTAACAAATCAACCGGAGTTGGCGCATGCCAAACGAGGAATTCCAGCGGTTTCTACAGGTCTGGGACGACGAAGCCGCATTGACAGTCCGGGTGATCGCGGCCATCCCCGCCGACCAGTACGACTTCCGGCCTGATCCCGGCGGCCGCTCCCTCGGCGAAATGGCATGGCACCTGTCTGAAGGGGACGCGTACAATAGCTTCGGCGTCGTGGAAGGGTTCGGTGCGGACATGAGGCCGCCCGGCATGGAGCGGCCCAAACAGGTCGCGGCCCTCGCCCCGGGGTATGAGCGGGTGCACCGGGAAGCGGTGGCGCGGATCAAGGGTCTCGACCCCAAGGCTTTCGACCGGAAGGTTCCGTTCTACGACGGGAAGGAACATGACATCTCCTGGATCCTCTGGGGGACCATCCAGCACATGGTGCATCATCGGGCTCAGCTCATGCTGATGATCCGGCTGGCGGGCGGTGTCGCGCCGGGGATTTACGGGCCCAACCGGGAGGAAATGGCGGCGATGCAGGCGGCGAAGTAGGGCTCACCGCAATACCCGGCGAAACGACACGCTCCTCCGAGATTATCGAAGGAGCGTGTCCTCTGCCATTCCCATCGTGATGACGGGATGCTGCTTGTCCTGGTCTATGGCTTGCTCACAACCGAACAACGATACACCTCGTCCGTCTCGATGAGCGTGATTTCAGGATTGGGCCCGGCCGCCGCCGCCTCGACTTCATCCTCGGAGGTAAACTGGTGCGGGGTGAATCCCGGATTGAAGACGATCAGGATCTGGTGCCATAGGGGATTCATCCCGTCACCGGGGACGGCGTCGATCACGGAAAGAAAATCCTGGGGATCGTCCAGATCGTTGGTCGCGTAGATTTCGTTGAGACCGGTGTTATTGGCGATGATCGACGCGGCGGCTTGTTCCGACAGCTCTTTCATGTTCACGGTGAATAACTGGTCCTCGTAATACACCGGTCGCTGGCCCGCGGCGCCATTGGGGTTTCCAGCGGCCGCGGCAACCTGGCCGGTCGTCGATAATGGCTGGCCGGTCGAGGGCGCGGTAGGATCATCTTGCTGGCAGGCGGTCGCCAGGACCGAAACCAGCGCGAGCGTGGTCAATGCCCGGGCGGAGTGTGATCTTCCGTTCATGTGGTGCTCCTTTCGATTCTCTGAGCCAGAGGAACATAGGTGTCGGTGAGGCGCCGGCGCGACGACGCGGTGCACGTCAGCTACCCATGCACAGCCGAGCCGGGCCCGTGGGTGCAGACCCGACCAGCGAAGAGTTTATTCCCTTCGATGCCAACATTGAGTTCGCTGATTAATGGAACTGTGACATTCCTCACTCCGCTCGGAATGACAAATACTTCCGCCTCTACCGCGTTGCCGCCCTACGACGACTTATCTTCCATCATGGCTGAGCGGCGATACACCGACGAAGAGGTGGCGGCGATCTTCGAGCGGGCAACGGAGACCGAGCATGCAGCGTTGCCGGCGGCAGAGGGTAAAGGCATGACCCTCGCGGCGCTGCAGGAGATCGGCCGGGAAGCGGGTATTTCGCCGGAGTCGATCTCCGCAGCCGCCCGATCCCTGGATACGGCCGGACGCTTAACGTCGCGGACGTTCATGGGCTTCCCCGTCGGGGTCGGACGGACCGTCGAGCTCGGCCGGCCGCTCTCCGACCAGGAATGGGAACGCCTGGTTGCCGACCTGCGTGTGACCTTCGAGGCCCGGGGCAGGGTCAGATACGATGGACCCTACCGGCAGTGGACCAACGGCAACCTGCAGGCCCTGGTCGAGCCGACGCCGGCGGGCCATCGGGTCCGCCTCCAGACCGTGAAGGGGGACGCACGGGGCTTGATGGCCGGGGGGATGGTAATCGCCGCTGGGGCCACGGCGGCGTTGATCTCAGTCGCCGTGAACGGCGGTCTCCGGAACTCCGGGTCGCTTCTCGACATCGCATTCATAGCCGCGCTGGGGCTGGGCCTGTTCGCCGCTAGCGCGTTCCGCCTTCCGGGCTGGGCTCGGCGACGCAGGGGGCAGATTGAACAGATCACGGCACGGCTCGCCATGGCGGCCGAGTCAGCGCCGCAAGACGATCCGAAGGTCGGTGGGGGTCCCTGAGGGAGGCGGAGCCGGTCTATGCGTTCCACTTCGTTTCTCAATCTCTTGCTGGCGCTCTGCACGGCCGCGTGTTCCACTCAACCCGACGGCTCCCTCAAGGGGGGCTGGGCCTCCGACCAGGTCAGCCTCACCGTCACCGACAGCGGCGCCAATCTGCAGCTACTCGCCTCCGGCGGCTGTTTTGGTTCGTATGGGCAGATTCCCGAGGCCATCTCTGAAGGCCAGTTCTCTACCACGGGGACCTACACCCAGTTGATCGGGGCCTACCCCGGCAAAGTGGATTACCCGGCACAATACTCCGGGCGGGTGAACGGCCCCGACCTGGTGCTGACGATCTCCGTCCCCACCTTGCCGCTGACCATCGGTCCGGTCCACTTGACGGCCGGCCGGATGCACCACTGGGAGGCGTGCCGGTACCCCTGACGCTCCATCCTGCCGGGCTTTGTTGTTGACAGTCTTGGTGTTTCCGAGGTGAGTTCGCTTCCTAGGCGATCAAGAGCACCAAGATGACCACGACGAGCACCAGAACCAGCGTCGTCACCCGGATGGTGTGGGTGTCGCTGAGGCTGGCAGCAACCGCGCTCTCGGAGGCGCTGGAGTCGGGGAGGCGGGATTCGACGCGCGGCCATTCGGGGCGGAGGCGCGGCCCCGCTAATGCGGCCACCGGTGAAGCCTCGCTCGGCGCGGCCACGGGCGAATCGCTGGCGGCTTGCTGCGCCGCGAGCGCCGTCGCGGGAGCTACGCACAGGGCAGCGGCGAGGAGCATCCTGGCAAGGGGATGCGCAATCGGCGGCGGTGTCATAGGACCTCTCTGGTTTGCTGCTCCGGGGACGTGATAGCCTCGTTGCCAGCCGTGTGGGCGGGGAACTGGGAGGGAGGGACCATGATACGGCGCGGGACAGGAACCAGCTAGGGACGAATTTTCCCCTGGATCTTAGGAGCTACTCAACGATCATCCGAAGGACGGATGGTTGAGCCTGGTGTCTGGACCGTATTCTGGCGTTTGTGGGATCTTGTGAGCCACGACCAATACCTGCCGGACGATGTCCTCACGAACGCCACGAAATCCCGCGAAGGCCACGAATTACTATTTCTTGAACAGCTCTTGCTGGATTCGCTGACAAGAACTGCTCAGCGCAAAGTCGCGAAAGCGCAAAGTAATTCACCGCCATTGCCGCGCTTCACCGCGTCCACCGCGAGGAGCTTTTGCGGGTCTATATTCAAAAGCATCGTCCAAGCCACCTCAAGATCCTTAACCGTTCGGATCGCCATGCGTCCCCTGATTCTTTGCGCGCTGATCGTCTTCTGCCCGCTCGGGGCCGGGGCCGCCCAGACGCCGTCCGTTTTCACCCATGCCGATACTCTGCGCGGCTCCAATGGTCCCGGCCGGGACTGGTGGGACGCCGAGTTCTACGATCTGCATGTCCGGGTGAACCCGGCTGACAGCAGCATTACCGGACACAACGGCATCACTTACCGCGTGCTGCGCAGTGCCGGCGAGATGCAGATTGATTTGCAGGCTCCGCTGGGAATTGACAGCATCTTTCAGGTGGGCCGGCACCTGACCTTCCGCCGTGACGGCAACGCCTTCTTTGTCCGGCTCGACGCCCCGCAACCAGCCGGGTCACGCCAGACCCTCATCGTGTTCTATCATGGAAGCTACTCCCTGCAGGACAGCCTCTCCCGGCGGCGGAGTCCCTTCCATTGGGCGTCCGACAGTTCCGGGACGCCCTGGATCGCGACTTCCAATGAGGGGCCCGGGGCCAGCACCTGGTGGCCGCTCAAGGACCTGCCCGCCGATGAGATCGACAGCCAGCGCATCGCCATCACGGTCCCCGACCCGATGCTCGACGTCTCCAACGGCCGGCTCCGCTCCACCACCCATCATGGTGACGGGACCACGACCTTCGAGTGGTTCGTCTCCAATCCGATCAACAGCTACGACGTCGCCATCAACGCCAGCGCCAACTATATGCCGCTGCGAGACCGGTACGACGGTCTCGATGGTTCGCTCACCATCGAGTTCTGGCCGCTGGCGGCGCACCGGGCCTCGGCTGAAGCGCTGATGCCGCAGGTAAAGTCCATGCTCCAGTGTTTCGAACACTGGTTCGGTCCCTATCCCTGGTATGCGGACGGCTACAAGCTGATCGAGGTCCCCTACCTCGGCATGGAACACCAGAGCGGCATCGCCTACGGCAACCGCTACCTGCCCGGCTACCTGGGCCGAGACCTGTCGCAAACCGGCGAAGGCATGAGCTGGGATTACATCGTGGTACACGAAAGCGCCCACGAATGGTTCGGCAACAATATCAGCGCCGGGGACCATGCCGACATGTGGATCCACGAGAGCTTCGGTATGTATGCCGAAGCGTTGTATCTCGAATGCGTCAAAGACAAAGCCGCGGCGGAACGCTACCTGGTTGGCACCCGAAAGATGATCCGGAACGACATGCCCATCATCGGCGCCTATGGCGTCAACAACGTCCCCCGCTCGCAGGACCGCTATCCCAAGGGCGCGAACATGCTGATGACCATGCGGGCGGTGGTCAGTGATGACGGGAAATGGCGGGCGACGCTGGTCGGACTCAACCGGACCTTCCGGCACCAGACGGTGACCGCAAAACAGATCCGGGACTACATGAGCCAGAGTACCGGGGTGGATCTGACCAGGATCTTCGTCCAGTACCAGGAAACCACCATGATTCCGGTACTGGAGTACCACCTGGAGCACGGCACCCTCAGGTACCGGTGGAACCAGGTCATTCCCGGGTTTGACATGCCGGTGGACCTGGTGCTGCCGGGTGGCGGCACCACCCGCCTCCGTCCGACCGAGCAATGGCAATCCGGGCCCTCACCGCTTCCGGAGGGTGCCCCGGTGGAGGTCGCCCCGGCGTTCTATGTCACGGCCAGCGCGGTGGAGTAGGTCGAGGCGGTCGAGGCGGTCAACAACCTAGAGTTGTCATCCCGAGCGGAGCGAGGGATCTCAAAGGCAGCCCGAGTGAGTGCCAAAGGATCCTGCCGGACGATTCCTTACAAAACACGAAATCCCGCGAACGCCACGAAGAATTATTTCCTGAACAGCTCCTCGCGGAACTCGCGGAATGTTCGTTGAACGTTCCGCGTGGGTTCCGCGGCTTCCGCGAAGAGTAGTTGCTGTTGACGGATCTTCGTGGTTTCCGTGGGATTCTGTGGTTTTCGTGAGGATAAGTTGCAAGGGTGACGTTCTCGCAGGAACGCTGATTGCCTAATGAAGGTACCGTTCGAAAAGCGCGTCAACCTTCCGCTCGTATTCAACCGGCGCCACTTCATGCAAGTCGACATGTGCCGCGCCCGGAACCTCCCAGAACTCCTTCGGCTCATGCGCGCGCTCGAATAGCGCGCGCGCTTCTGCAGGCGTGGGGTGGTTGTCTCTAGATCCGCTCATGATGAGGACCGGTACACCCAAGTCAGCCACGTGCTCGATCGGCCGGAGTTGTCGGGGCCAGATGCCGAGTCGAGGATGCAGCTGGACAAGGAGCAAAGGGGCGAGCAGCCCTCCCGCAGGTCCCAGGTTCTCCACCAGCCGCGCCTTCATGGCCGACTCAATCGTCGGATAGACCGACTCCAGCACGACGGTCTTAAATGGCAGCCGATGCTCGGCGATCACGATCGCAGCGCCGCCCATGGAAATCCCGATCGCCGCGAGAGGCTCGCCCGGCAGTCGCCGGCCCAGCTCGGCCGCGGCGGCCTCCACGTCGCGGGACTCAAGGTACCCGAAGGTGATGTGCTTGCCGGGGCTCTGGCCATGGGCCTGGAAGTCGATCATCAGGACGGAGTAACCGGCCTGGTGGAGGAAGCGGGCCCGGCTGACCAAGGCCCAGCGGTCGGCGTGGATGCCGTGAAGGAGAAGGATACCGCCCGTGCCGGGGCGGCCCTGGACGAACCAGCCCGCGAGAGTGGTTCCGGATGTGGAGGGGATCGAGACATCCACCGCGCCCAAGTCCGATGGTGGCGGCCCGACGGGGCGGTTGGCGGGTCTGGCGAGGATGTAGCCGGCGCCGATGGTGCCTCCGATGCCTGTCAGGAGGCAGAGGCCGAGGGCTATCAGGATTCGGCGAAGGAACCGACGTGGTACGGGCAAGGTCTGCTCGAGCCTGGTAGTTGAATGCAAAACGCTCCTCTGAGGCTTCGGAGGAGCGTGCATGAAACCATAGAAATCGGGACGGCGGGATTTGAACCCGCGACCCCCTGAACCCCATTCAGGTGCGCTACCGGACTGCGCTACGTCCCGGTACTACGTGGTTCAGGGTGCAGGTGCAGAATAGTCCTGCGTGGATCCCGCTCCCCCAAACCGGGCGTAAACCTACCCCCGGCAGCGAGGTTCTGGTAGCCCCAGCTCAGGCGAACAGCATCCGGTCCACCTTCCGTAGATCGGCGTCATCGTAGTAGGGCTCCACCCACTTGTTCGTCGTCCCCAGCCACCACCCGGCCTTCGCCGCCGCCGCGGGCTTGTCCGCCGGCGGCGGGGTGTTCGCCCCGGTCCCCGCCTTGCCCGACTGCCGGTCCAGGAAATCGAAGTGATCTACCAGGAGGAGCGCCTCGATCGCGAATACCGTCGCCACGTCCTCATCGTGGATCGCGATCAGGTTGTCTCCGTTCACCGTCTCACCGGTCTGGGCCAGGTTGGATGAGCCGCAGTACACCACCGGATCGGTCCCGTTGAACCCGCACACGATGAACTTGTGGTGGACCTGGTGCCCCAGTCCCACATCGGGCACCTGGTTGAACGGGGGCGGGAGCCGAGTCCTGGTTGGCTTGCCGGTGGCGAGCACGCCGGTCTTGTTCCTGGGGCGGTAGAGCGCAATGCCGCCGGTGTCGTCCGAAATGCCGTAGCTGAAGATCGTCTGGTCCGCATGCAGTTTCTTGAGCGCCGGATATACGGCGCCACTGCCCTCGAGCCCCATCACTGCGAAGAGCACGCTGCCCGTACGCTTGCCCTTCTTCCCCTCCCGGTTGATCCGGGTGACGATGGCATCCAGGATCTTCCTGGCCAATGGCTCGTCATGGGGCGAGAAGGTGATCTCGGTCTTTGGTATTTTGGCCGATGCGGTCGAGAAGATCGTGGCCGCCTCGGGCGATTTCCGGAATGAAGCGCCGCTCACCTGATTCTGCCAGGCCTGCTCGAACACCGCGGCATACCAGGCCGCCACTTTCGGATCATCAAAGATGAGCACATGGTTGGAGTTCACGTAGAGGCCGGTCACCGAGAAATTGGTGGACCCGGTCAGCACTTTCCGGGGTCCGCCGCTGCTGGACACGATCAGCACCTTGTCGTGGGCATAGCGGCCGAACTTTCCCCGGAGAATCCCCGACTGCTTCTTCGCTGCCTTGGCGAACAGCTTCTCGAACTGGTCTTCCGGCTCCGGCTTGTCCCTGTTGTGGTGGAGCGCGGCATTGTCCAGGATGATCCGGGCCCGGCCCTGTCGGGCGAGGGTGAGCAGGATCTCGATCAGCGCAGGCTCGTTCAGATCATAGGCAAAGACGTCCAGCTTGAGCGTCGGCTTGGCCAGCACCTCCAGCAAAAGCTCGAAGATCCGGTCCTCCGCGGTGAATCCCAGCCACTCGTACTCCTCCGCGAAGGTGTATTGCTCACCCTTTGCATTCACGCCAGAGAGCTTCGACGTATCGAACAGCAGCTGGCCCCCTTTGGGACGAATCAGGGCATCGATGCCAAAGTGATGGACGAAGGCCTGGGACTGGGTGAAGCCACGGGTGAAACCCACCTCGAGTCCCTTCTTTCTGAATGGCGCCACCTCGATCGTCACCGAGACGCTGAGCCCGGGATCCAGCGCCTGCAACGACTGCTTCTGGTCGAAATACCTCGGCGTCACCGTGTAGGTGTACTTGCCGTAGAACGGCTTCAAGCCCTGGTGGAAGGAGCCGGGCACGTGGACCCAGCGGAACTTGTGGAGCGGAGCGTTGAGGGTCGAGGTGGCCGGTTCCGCGGGGTCCTGGGCGTGCTTCTCCGGATGCTCGAAACGCAGGCTGTTGAGGAGGTAATACGGGGCCACACCCTTCGGGGTCACCTCGATGGTGAAACCGGCGAGGTTCTTCGAGTCCTTCCTGGCGAGATTGAATGCGAGCAGGGTCTTGGCGTCGCCCCGATACGCCTTGAGCGACAGCCTGGTTCCCGCGGCAGTGACAAACGCCATGGCTACCCCCGGTCCCACGGGATAAGATAGCCTCCCACTATTCCGGAGAGTTGTCAAGCCGAGGGCACCTTGCCGTCCTTGCCTCGGATTGTATGATATACGTCCCCCACAACCTCACGGCTTCCATGCCTACGCTCTCCTGGCGGCGCAGCACCCCCGTCGTGGTACTCGCCCTGCTGTCCCTCGGCTGCGAAAAGAAGGCCGAGAACGGCAGCGCCGGCGCCGTCGACAAGATCACCATCACCCAGACCAGCGATGCCCGGGCCGACGCCCGGACCTACCTGGCCAAGCTCTGCCCCAAGCCGATCGGCGGCGAGCTCAACTTCATGGTCTGGGAGGGCTATACCGATACGCTGTTCGCCAAGCCGTTCGAGGAGGCCTGCGGGGTCAGGGTCAACGCGACCTTCATGGGCTCCAGTGACGACCTGGTGGCCAAGCTTCGCGGCGGCGGGGCCCAGACCATCGACCTGGTGTCGCCCTCGTCCGATGCAATCACCCAGATCATCACGGCCAACCTGGCCATGGCGCTGGACCTGAAGCGGCTGCCCAGCTATAACGACTTGATGCCGAGTTTCCGGGAGCTGACCATGGCCCGGAAGGACAGCTCGGTGTATGGAGTGCCGTGGGCGTTCGGGCCCAACCCGCTGGTGTATGACACCACCAAGTTCACCATCCCGCCGGCCTCCTGGGCCGAACTGTGGGACCCCAAGTACCGGGGCAAGCTCTCCATGCAGGACGATATCGCCACTCTGTGGATGGTGGCGCAGGTACTCGGCATGGACAGCGCCAATGATCGCGCCCATCTCTATAATCTGACGGACGAGGAGCTGGCCCGGGTCAAGGCGAAAGCGATGCAGCTCCGGCCCAACATCCGGAAGTACTGGGCGACCGCGGGTGACATGATCCAGCTGTTCCGCAGCGGGGAGATCGTGGCCGGCGAAGGCTGGCCGCTGATGACTGCCCAACTCAGGGCAGCCGGGTTCCCGGCCGGCGAGACCATCCCCAGTGAAGGCACCACGGCCTGGGCCGACCACTGGGTGATGACCTCGGGCGCCAAGAACCTCGACGCGGCGTATGCCTGGCTCGAGTACACGGCGCAGCCCTTCACCCAGAAGCTGCTGGCCGACGTGACCAATTACATCGTCGCGAACCCGGGCGCCAAGGCCTACATGTCGGCCGAGCAGGTCGCGACCCAGCGGGATATCGCCGACTACGGTACCCGGGTCAACTTCTGGCAGTGGGGTCCGCGGCGGGACAAGTACCAGGAAGTGTGGAATGAAGTCAAATCGTCGCACTAACTCAAAAGCGTAAGAAGTAAGAGGTGAGAAGTAAGAGGGCCGCTCCCCACAGCGTCCTGCCCGGGTGGTTGGTTCACCGGGCAGGTCCTTCTCGCCTCTTACTTCTCACTTCTTACGCAGTATGACTCCTATCATCGAGCTCAAGGGACTGACACGGAAGTTTGGTGACTTCATAGCACTGGACGGCGTTTCTCTCTCGGTAGCGCCCGGCGAGTTTCTCACTCTGCTGGGCGCGTCCGGTTCCGGCAAGACCACGACGCTCAGACTCATCGCCGGCTTTGATCAACCCGATGCCGGCGAGATCCTGATGGACGGCCAGGACATCGGTCCCCTTCCGCCCTACCAGCGCAATATCAACACCGTCTTTCAGCAGTATGCCCTGTTTCCCCACATGAGCGTGCGGGACAACGTGGCGTACGGGCTCCGCATGCGTAAAGTCCCCAGGGCCGAGATCAAGGGACGGGTGGATGAAGCGCTCAAGATGGTGCAGCTGGGGCAGCTGGAAGCGCGAGCGCCCAAGCAGCTTTCCGGCGGCCAGCAGCAGCGGGTGGCGCTGGCGCGGGCGCTGGTGAACCGCCCGCGTATCCTGCTGCTGGACGAGCCGCTGGGCGCGCTCGATCTCAAGCTGCGGAAGGAAATGCAGCTCGAGCTGAAGCACCTGCAGACCCAGGTGGGCATCACCTTCATCTACGTGACCCACGACCAGGAAGAGGCGTTGACCATGTCGGACCGGATCGCGCTGATGCGGGCGGGCCGGATCGAGCAGGTGGGGACGCCAAAGGAGATCTACTTAAGACCGAAGTCGAGGTACGTGGCGGATTTCATTGGGGAAACCAATCTGCTCAAGCTCGATGCTGGATGGCTATCAGTTCGACCTGAGGCCATTTCTATGGGCCCGGGTCCCAATAGCCGGACCGGCAAGGTGAGTGAAGTGGTGTATGCCGGCGCGACCACCCGGGTTCACCTCCAGCTGGGGGATGGGCAGACGCTGGTTTTCTATTGGGACCAGGGAAGCACACCATCATCGATTGGAGAAGGGGTGACGGTGTCCTGGGATCGCGAGAGTGAGGTGTTGCTGCGTGACGACTAAGTGTGCGTGCGTAAGGCTGGTACTTGAATCTGCGCTTCGATGCGCATTAACGCAGAGGCTCGCCGAGCAACTGAAAGGCGCACAGAGGACAACGATAGATGTCCTCTGCGTTCCTCGCAGTCGCTCTGTGCTCCTCTGCGTTAAAGCGTATCGAAGCGTCAGGGGAGCCAAGTGGCAACGCGCGCACGCATAGGCCGCATGCTAGGCGCCCTGATCCCCATCGGCTGGGTGACGGGATTATTGCTCTTGCCCTACATCCTGCTCCTGGTCCAGTCCTTCTGGCGGCTCGAGAACGGGACGATCACCCATCACCTCACACTCGACAACTACAAGCGCCTCTTCGGCACCGCCCTCTATCCCAACACCATCCTCTTCTCGGCCGGCATCGCGGTGCGGGTCACCATCTTCTCCCTGATCCTGGCCTACCCGCTGGCCTATCTGCTTGCCTTCAAGGTCAAGAAACACCGGAACCTGATGTACATGGCGGTCATCATCCCGCTCTGGGTGAGCTACCTGGTCCGCGCGTACGCCTGGAAGATCATCTTGGGCCAGGAAGGGATCCTGAACGGCCTGCTGCAGTCAGCCGGCGTAATCCACGAGCCGCTCACCGTGCTGCTCTACAGCAAGTGGGCCGTGATCATCGCGCTGACCCACATCTACACCCCGTTCACCCTGATGCCGATCTTCGCGGTGCTGGAGTCGATCCCTCCGTCACTCAAGGAAGCGAGCCAGGATCTCTACGCCACCCGGTGGCAGACGTTCCGGAGAGTGATCCTGCCGCTTTCGCTGCCCGGCGTCGTGGCCGGGTGTACCTTCGCGTTCGTGCTCTCGATGGGCGACTTCCTGGCCCCGCAGCTGCTAGGGGGGAACGACAGCGCGCTCATGGTCTCCAACCTGGTGTGGAGCCTGTTCGGCGTGGCCTACAACTGGCCGTTGGGTGCCGCGGTCTCGGTGGTGATGCTGATCCTCACCCTGACCCTGCTCTGGCTCGCCGACCGGGTGGAGCAGGCGGTGAACTACGGCGGGGAAGCAGGGAAGCGAGGGAAGCATGAGAAAATACCGGCTGGGCAGCAGGGGGTTCTCGCCAGCCGGAGCGGTGTGGTATGAAGCGCCCGCGGGATTACGTCACGCCGGGGCTCTGGTTGGTGGGCACCCTGGTGTTCGCGTTCATCTACCTGCCCCTCCTGGTCGTCGTCATCTATGCCTTTCACGACTCGAGCATCATTGCCTGGCCGCTCAAGCTGGGGACCCTGCACTGGTTCAAGGACCTGGCCCACGACCGGGGGATGATCGAGGCGGCCATCGCCAGTTTCAAGCTGGCCTTGTTGACCGTCATGTTCGCGGTGGGTATCGGCGTGCCCGGGGCCCTGGTGCTCGACCGGGTGGATTTCCCCGGCAAGACGGTCTTCCGCCGCCTGGTGCTGCTCCCGCTCATCCTGCCCGGCATCATTACCGGCGTGGCGCTGCTCACCTATTTCTCGTTCCTCAAGGTGAGTCTCTCCAGCGGCTTCCCGATCATCCCCGGCTGGCCGGTGGTGCTGGGCCACAGCGCGGCGCTCACTTCCATCGTCGTCACCCAGGTCTTCGCCCGGCTGCAGCGGCTGGACCGTTCCCAGGAAGAGGCCAGCCAGGATCTCTACGCCAACGGCTGGCGCACATTCTGGTTCGTCACCCTCCCCAATATCCGGACCGCGGTGCTGGGGGCGACCCTTCTGGTGTTCACTTTGAGCCTCGACGAGATCGCGGTGACCTTCTTCCTGATTGGGCGGCAGAACACACTGCCGCTCCAGATCTGGGGCCAGCTCAGGCGGGGGATCACGCCGGAGGTCAACGCGATCTCGACCGTGATCTTCGCGCTGTCGGTCGTGGCGATCGTAGTGTGGGCGAAGCTGTTGCGGGAGGAACGTCCGATGTGATCTCCAGCACTGCAACAAGCGGGTGGGACGGCGCAAAGTTGAGCGGGTCTCATGCCCCGAAGGACCGGCTCAGAGCGAAGCGAGGGGCACGATACTGCCAAGCAAGTTGACAGCAAGCTCAACATCCAAGTCGTTACGTATGTCGGCCCCACTTCGTGAGGTGCCTATGTCATCGACTTACTTCAGAACGGGTAGTCTGGCTGTACTGCTGGCGGCCGTCGTGGTGGCCTGCAGCGACAGTCCCACTACCCCCAGCAACAATCTTCGAGCTCAGTTCGCTACCGCTGGCGTGGCGGACACCGGTGAATTCGAGATCTGCAAGCACGGAACGGGAGCCTCGTTCCGGGTGGTTATCAATGGTAACGGCCCGACCGCGGTCAGTCTCGCCGCCGGCCAGTGTCAGGTACTCGCCACCACGGCCCAGCTTGGCGTGGGTCCGCACACGGTAACAGTCACCGAGGATGCGGCAGTGGGTGTGGTACTTGACTCGATCGTGGCCGAGTCGGTCAGCGTCCGTTTCAAGACGCCGTCCCGGAGCGCGCCGATTACCGGTACCAGCACCATTACCGAACAGTTCGATGGCGATCAGGGGTGGATGATCGACTTCTTCAACAGTCCCGTGGCGGGTGGTGGCTGCACCTTCACCCAGGGATACTGGAAGAATCACCTGAGCGCCTGGCCGTCGGGCTTTGATCCCAATGCGACTTTCTATACCAGCGGAAAGTCCTGGGTCAATGTGCTCAAGACACCGACCCAGGGTAACGAGTACTACATCCTGGGCTACCAGTTCATCGCGGCCACATTGAATGCCGCCAATGGCGTAGCGGTGCCCGGCAATGTGCAAACGGCGCTCAACACTGCCGCCGGCTATTTTGCGAATCCCGCGGGTTCGAGCCTGACGCGGCAAGAGCTGCTTGACCTGGCGAGTCTGTTGGACAGCTATAACAATGGGAATCAGGGTGTGTCGCATTGCCCATGATGTATCGGCTGAGCGATGCTTGATCCAAGGGAAGGGCTCCCGTACGGGAGCCCTTTTCGTGCCGAACGTAACGGGCTGGAATGGGTGAGGCGAACTGGCAATAGTTGGGTCAAGTTGCGTTTCATTCTCGCCACACTCCGGCCCGGCGCGCTGCCCCTGCCACGACCGGAACCGGAGAGCGCCTTCGCCCCGAGGCTCGATCGTCAAGGTGTTGTCTTGCTTCACTTACGAAGGATGACCGGGGCGCCGGCGCCGATGTTGGCGGCCGCTACTGGAAGGTTGTGACCTGTTCTTGCAGTCACCCGTCACCAGGCCGTCTGGATGACCAACCCCCAGCAGCGAGGGTAGCTATATGTCTCCGCGTTACCTCAGATTAACCGGTTCAGCAGTTCTGTTAGCCGCCGCCGTCTTCGCCTGTTCGGAAGGCTCCACCACCAACCCCAGCTCCGACAATCGGCCGAGCCTTGCCGCGGGCGGTGGCCCCGGCCAGGTCGATATCGGCGAATTCGAGCTCTGCAAGTGGGGAACCAGGGCGGTGTTCCGGACCATCATCGACGGCACCAATCAACCCAGGTTCCGCCTGGGTCCGGACCAGTGCCAGGTCCTCGCGTCCACGGCCGGGCTGGGCGTCGGTAATCACACCGTGACGGTTATCGAGGACGTCCCGGTCGGCGGCGTGCTCGATTCAATCGTACCCGATTCGATGTTCGTGAGCGATCCAACTTCGTCCCACGGGATTCCGATCACGGGAACCAACCAGATCACCAAGACCTTTAACGGCGACCGCGGGTGGCTGGTCAACTTCTATAACCACTAAGAGCGACAAGGCGGGGCATCGTGGGGCAGGGACGGCCAAGCGCCGGGCCTGCCCCACGTTGCTTTGACAGGCATTTCCCGCGGTCCCCTCCACCCTTGCCTCACCCTGCTTCACATTGTAGCGTTGGGTTGGGCGCCTGATCCGCGCCTAACCTCATCGGCCCTACCCCAGCCAGGGCCCCCGTGAGGCAAAGGGGGGCAGACTCCCGGATCTCCGCACCACATCCTTTGCGTCGCCACTGGTTTGCCGCTGGGGGGCTGGCCCGTGGCCTGACCAAAGGAATCGAGCAATGACTACCAATAAAGACTTCAAGCACCTGGTACGGGCGCGCATGGCTAAGACCGGCGAAGCCTACACCGCAGCCAGGGCACAAATCCTGAAAAGTGGGTCAGTGGGCCAGTGGGGCAGTGGGAAAACAGCACCTGCCCACTTACCCACCGTCCCACTTGCCCACATGGCCGGGATGTCAGATGCCAAGCTCGAGCAGGCCACCGGGTGTAATTGGGAGAAGTGGGTCCATGCGCTCGACTACGCCAAGGCGTATGAATGGCCGCACCGGGAGATTGCCAGCTACGTCCGCGACAAGTTCAAGACGCCGAGCTGGTGGACCCAGACCGTGACGGTCGGTTACGAGCGGATCAAGGGCCTTCGCGAAAAGGGCCAGCAGAGGGACGGCGGCTTCCAGGCCAACAAGAGCAAGACCATTGCGGCACCGGTCGGAAAGCTCTATCGCGCCTTCAACGACAAGCGGGCGCGCCAGGCCTGGCTCCCGGTTTCTGATCTCACCATTCGCAGCAAGACCCGTGAGAAGTACATGCGTATCACGATGGCGGACCAGACGTCGGTGGAGATCGGGTTCACCGCGAAGGGGGCGGCCAGGTCGCAGGTGGCGATCCAGCACGGAAAGCTGCCGGACAAGGCGACCGCCGAGCGGATGAAGCAGTTCTGGGGAGAGCGGTTGGGGGTGCTGGGGGAAGTCCTGGTGAAGTAGGGCTGTCATCCCGAGCGTAGCGAGGGATCTTCGCAACGCTGGCAAGATTCCTCGCTGCGCTCGGAATGACAGACCTTGAGTTCTCGTGACCTCGGTCACCGTACCCAACTCCGATTCGCTGCAGCTTACGGTGATAAACACTCAGGAGATGGAGCGATGAAAGCGGGCGAATTGATGACTTCAGAACCAGCCTGCTGCACGCCGGAGGATACGGTCCGGCGTGCGGCGGAGTTGATGGAGACTTGTGATTGCGGGTGTATTCCGGTGGTCAAGAACGACGGGAGCAAGCGCCTGGTGGGAGTGGTCACCGATCGAGACCTCGCCATTCGGGCCACGGCTCGAGGCAAGGGGCCGGAAACCCAGGTGGTCGAGGTCATGAGCACCGAGGTCTCCACCTGCCGAGCCGAGGATGATCTCGGCACCGTCGAAGGAATCATGGCCAGGGAGCAGGTACGCCGGGTCCCGGTGGTGGACCACCAGGGCTGCTGCGTGGGGATGATCTCGCAGGCCGATCTTGCCCTGAACAGCTCGGCGGCGAGTGATGGCGAGCTGGGTCGGGTCGTGGAGCGGATATCGGAGCCGGCGCATGCCTAGGGATTGAGGGGATTGAAGGGATTGAGGAAATTGAAGGGATTTTGGAGTACTGATTCAATCCCCTCAATCCCTTCAATCCCCTCAATTCAATGCGCCCCCAGCTCCTTCAGTCTCGCGATCGCCTCCTGCATGCCGGGATCCAGTTGCACCGACCGCCGGTAGCTCACCACCGCCTGGGCAGTGTCCCCCTTCTCCAGCAGGGCCTCGGCCAGCCAGTAGTGACTCAGGAATGACTCGGGAAACAGCCGGGCGTTGAAGCTCAAGACCTGCACTGCGTCGTTGGGTCGGTGTTGAGCACGAAAGGCCGCACCGACAGCATTGATCTTGGCCTCGCTGAAGAGCACCGCGTCGGGGCATTGGGATCGCACGATGTTCGCGAACCGCTCCGCCACTGAGACGCCACTGTCCCGTACCACGTGGGCGAATGCCGTCGTCAGCCGCAGGTCCAGTAGCCTTTGCGCGTCGATCAGGAGCGGGGGCTGAGAGGACATGCAGCGTTGGTGGGCCGCAACCACGATCCCGCGATCCAGGATGCTCTGTACCAGGCGCTCTTCGGCCCGGTTCGCCCGGGCCAGGCGAGCGAGCTTCTGGTCCAGGTCGGCACGGGGAAACCAGCGCCCCCGGACCATCACACCGTTGATCGCCTCCGTATTACCAATGTCTAGGAGCGGGTTCCCGTCCAGCAGCACCAGATCGGCCCGGCGGCCCGGGGCAATAGTGCCAAACACCTGAGCCTGGCCGAGGAATTGGGCTGGCAGCCGGGTGGCGGCGGCGAGGGCCTCGTAGGGACTGAACCCCATCGCCACGAAGTCTCGCAGCTCCTCGTGGAGACTCCATCCCGGGATCCAGAGCGGCCCGATCGCATCGGTGCCGGTCATGAGCGATACCCCACCCTGGTGCAGACCCCTGATCAGTTTGATCAGGAAATCACGGCGCGCCCGAAGTGTCGGTACCCCGTTCGGTCCCCAGTTCCTGATGTAGCGGTTGTTCTCCCGCTGCCAGAGCGCGAGTTGATAGGGCGTCACGTAGGCCGTGGCGGGGTCGGCCAGCAGGGAATCAAGGTTGGCGACCTGGCGGTAGATCCGGTCGTAGGTGACGAAGGTGGGTGTCATCCATATGCCCCGGTCCTTGAGCGCCCGCGCTACAAGGTCGATCTTCGCCACCGAGCTGTCGCTTACGTCCGAGTGGAAATAGGTGTAGAGCACCTCTTCGGCGTGGCTGATCTCGTCCTGGTGATTCCTGAGCAGGTTGTCGAAGGGGAGATTGCGCGGCGCATGCCCGACGAGTGGGATTCCCAGCCGGTGCGCGACCGCCGCGAGAGTGTCGTAGGTCTCGGCTTCGAGACCGCCGTGAATCTTGATCTCGTCGTATCCGGCAGCCTTCTGCTCCATCACCGCCCGCCGGGCATCATCCGGAGTTCTGATCTGCGGCAGATTGGTGAATGGCCCCGCCGTGAAGATGGTCGGTCCAATCAACTCACCGCGGTTGATCTGGTCGCGCCACTGGAGATGGTAGGGTTCGCCCTCGAGGTTCCGGACCGTCGTCACCCCCTTGGCGAGGTATAGCAGAAAGTCGGTGGTGTCATCCACGTGCACGTGCATGTCGGTGAGGCCGGGGATCAGGAATTTGCCGCGCCCGGGGACCCGGCGCGCGCCCGGCGGAATCCGCACCTGCCCCGCTGGACCCATCGACGCGATCACGCCGTTTTCGACGACCACGGTCTGATGTTCCAGGCGGCGGTCCTGGTCCATCGGCAGCACGGTCACGTCGACAAAGGCCACCGGCGCGGGCGGCGGGAGGGTTGGACCGCTGAAGAACAGGCTGAGCAGTACGAGAGCACCGGCGACGGGACGGGAGGTCATGGGTTTCCAGGGTGGCTTGGGGACCGAATCCGGGTGGTGCGAGGTTGGATAGCGGATCGTGGTTGAAGGTTGTATACTCATTTCCGCACGCCAGGGTGCACCCCGTCCGCGGGAAGGGACTATCCCACCTGGGGGTCGATCATCGGTCGGCCCCGCCTTGCCGCTAAACCATCCTCTCTTCTGCCCTTGCTTGCGGACCCGGGCGCCAAGAAGGAGGAGTCATGTCCCGTATTCTGCCCCCGCGTCCCAATCTCGAGCATTTGAAGGCCCAGGCCAAGGCGTTACTCCGCTCTCTCGAGGAAAAGAGCAGCGACGCGCTCGAGCGCTATCGCGCCATTGCGCCCGCCGCCCTTTCGTCGGCTCCCAAACTGGCCGATGCGCAATTCGTCATCGCGCGAGAATACGGTTTCGAGAGCTGGCCCAGGCTCAAGAGCCATGTCGTCAGCGTCGCCCGGGATGTGGATCCGGTCCAGGCCCTGGTATCCGCCGTGAAATCGGGTGACCAGGCCGAGGTGGCGCAGTTGCTGGCAGACTACCCCGAGCTCAAGGGACGTCTGGATGACGCTCTTCCGGGTCTCCATTTTGATGGAACGGTCCTCCTGGAGGCGGTTTCCCAGGGGAACCGCGATCTGATCCAGCTCCTGCTGGATGCCGGCGCCGATATCAACCAGAAGAGCCACTGGTGGGCGGGGGGATTCGGCGTGCTCGATTCTGCCCCGGCCGAGCTGGTGCCCTTCCTCAGGGAGCGAGGCGCGGTGCTCGGCGCCAATGCGGCCGCCCGGCTCGGCATGCTGGATGAACTCAAGGCGCTGGTGGCGGCCGATCGTTCCGCGGTCCGGGCCCGGGGCGGGGACGGGCAAACCCCGCTTCACGTCGCCGCCAACGTGGCCATCGCCGAATACCTGCTGGCCAATGGTGCCGAGCTGGATGCGGTCGATGTGGATCACGAGTCCACCCCGGCCCAGTACCTGGTGCGCGAACACCAGGACATCGTCCGGCTGCTGGTGTCGCGCGGCTGCCGGACCGACCTGTTGATGGCGGCCGCGCTGGGAGACCTCGAGCTGGCGCGCCGCCATCTCGATGCCGATCCGGCCTCGGTCCGGATGTCGGTCTCCGAAGCGTCGTTTCCCAAGCGCAATTTCCATAGCGGGGGCACCATCTACACCTGGACCCTGGGCTCCAACAAGACGCCCCATGCGGTGGCCCGGGAGTTCAAGCACCAGGACGTGTTCCAACTCCTGATGGACCGGACACCCGATGACCTCAAGCTGGCGCTGGCCTGCGAGCTGGGTGACGAGGTGCTGTTCCGCCGGCTGCTCACCGCGCGTCCCGACCTGGTCCAGTCGCTGGGCCCGGCCGAGCTGCGCAAACTTCCCGACGCGGCCCGCAATCAGAACCGGGACGCCGTGCGGCTCATGCTTGCGGCCGGCTGGCCACCGGATGTCCGGGGCGACCACGGCGGCACCGCACTGCATTGGGCGGCCTGGCTGGGCGACACTCCTATGGTCCAGGAGATACTACTCACCAAACTCAATGTGAATATCAAGGGCGATGCCCATGACATGACGCCCCTGGGGTGGGCGATCCACGGGTCGGTGCATGGCTGGAATTGCCGGACCGGAGACTTCGCGGGTGCTGTCAGGGCGTTGCTCGATGCCGGCGCCAGCGTCCCCCGGTTGCCGCCTGATTACGAGATGAGCGAGGCCCTGCGCGAGGTCCTGTCTCAAAGGGGTCCACTCTAGAGCCTGGCCAAAACTGGAACACGAAGCGCACGGAGGAACTGCGGAGTGCACGGAGGGCATCAGTAAGACACTCTACAGGTTGTTCTCCGTGATCTCTGGGTACTTCGTGCGCTTCGTGTTCATTGGTTAGGAGTGGACCATCAGGAGAGCGGTCCACTGCCTGGCGCTAAAAAGGCAAATTGATCCAGGCTTTCTCTGTCTGTTCGGTGCACCAGTGGGCTGAAACCGGAATCGCAATGAGATGCGATCCGCGCGTTTCGGCGCAGATCAGCGTTGAAGCGGTAGCGCCGGACGCTATATTCCCCCCGTGACTTCCCCCATCCCGGCCGATCTCCAGAACGCTCTCAGCGACCGCTACGAGCTCCGCCGGGTATTGGGCCGCGGGGGCATGGCGACCGTCTATCTCGCCTATGACCGCAAGCACCACAGAGAAGTCGCGATCAAGGTGCTGCTCCCCACGCTGGCCGCTTTCCTCGGCGCCGAGCGATTCCTCAAGGAAATCGAAATCGCCGCCCGGCTCACCCATCCCCACATACTGCCGCTCCACGACTCGGGAGAGAGCGCCGGCTTCCTTTACTACGTCATGCCGTTCGTCGAAGGCGGCTCGCTCCGCGACCGGCTCACCGCCGGTCGGCGGCTCGAGGTCGATGAGATCCTGGGCATCATGCGCCCGGTGGTCGATGCCTTGTCCTATGCCCATCGCATGGGCGTGCTGCACCGCGACATCAAACCGGAGAACATCCTCTTCTCCCAGGGCCATCCGATCGTCGGCGACTTCGGCATCGCCCGGGCGGTGAGCACCGCCGGCGGGACCAACCTCACCCGCACCGGCTTTCCGGTCGGCACGCCGGGATACATGAGCCCGGAGCAGGCGGCCGGCCTCACCGACATCGACCAGAAGACCGATGTATATAGCGTCGCGGTGGTCATCTACGAGATGCTGCAGGGCGAGTTGCCGGGCCGCTGGCCGACCGAGGAAGCAGTGCGAATCGGCCGGTTCCTCGATGCCACCGAGCGGGTGAAGGGCCGGTTCGCCCATGTCGATTCCCAGGTGGAGGCTGCGCTGGTGCGCGCCCTCGCCATCCGGCACGACCAGCGGACCGCAACGCCGGCCGCCCTGGTCGCGGAGATGACGGGAAAACCTGAGTCGCGGCCCAGGTATAGCGCCGAGCAGGTCACCGACATCGTGAGGCGCGCCTCCGAGCTGGAGGCTACGACGCCGACCCAGAGCGGCGCAATGACCATCGGCGGCGTCGAAGCTCTCGCCGCCGAGGTGGGGATCCCGGCGGAAATGGTGCGGGAAGCGGCGGCGGTGGTGCGGCGGAGCCCGGCGACACCGGTGATTCCCGCCGACTATGCCACGCGGAACAAGTGGCTCAACGGTCCGACCAGGATCGTCTTTGAGCGCATCGTGGATGGCGAGTTGCCGGACGGTGAATATCCGACGCTGGTCGACGAGATCCGCTACATCCTCCAGAACGGCGGCCAGGTGAACCAGCTGGGCCGCTCCTTCACTTGGTCACCGTCCCGCAGCCAGTCGATGCGCCGCGACCTCGAAGTGATGGTGGCGGTGCGGGGCGGCAAGACCCGGATCACGGTCTTCGAGAACCTGGGCACCCTGGCCGCGCCAATCTTCGGCGGGATTGGGGGCGGGCTGGGCGGCGGCGGGATGGGACCGATCGTCGGGGTCACGGCCGGCGCCCTCAATGCGCCGCTGGCGCTGATTGTCCTTATACCGGCATGGTTCACGGGGGTGTATTTCCTGGCCCGGACCGTATATCGCCGCAATACCGATAAGCGGAAAGCGGAGCTGGAAAAGCTGATCGACCGGCTGGCCCAGTTGTCGCGGGAGATCATCGAAGGCGGTAGGGCGGCAGGGCGGTAAGGCGGTAAGAAACCGCAGGCCACACAGGTAACTCAGTCTACTGCCGGTCTCCGGCTCGCCGGCCGGGAACGAATCTCAACCGTGGTCGCCTCCAGGCCGGGAGCGGTCAGCTCCAGGATGATTGTTCCCGGTTCTTTCGTCGACTGTACCAGTGCCAGGCAGAGTCCGTTGAACGCCTTCCGCGTGTTTCCCTTGTCCGATTCGTGGCTGCTGGGATCCCCGTTGCCAACACCGATCAACCGTCCCGGGCCCGTGACGCGAAACGAAACCTGGTGATCCGCCGTTGGAACCAGCCGCCGGTCCGCATCTACAATCCGTACTTCGATGATCGCGATGTCTTCGCCGTCGGCCGCGATATTGAAGTCGCCCATTAGAGGGCTAAGTCGAAATTCGGACGCTTCTATGCCGGCCGCTGCGCCAGCGGTCTCACGCTGAACTGTGGCGACAAGTCGATCACCCCGGTAGCCCCGAGCCACCAGGACGCCTGGTGCGTAGGGAACCGCCCAGCGGAGATGAGAGTTGGACACAACGGCTTGAACGCCAAGGCTCCGATCGTTCAACAGGAGCTCGACCCGTTCGAGATTGGAGTAACACCAGACGTCGATGTCCTCGCCTTCGCTACCCGACCAATTCCAGTGGGGAAACAGGTATAGCGATGGATCGTTACCCCACCACGTGCGATAATAGTGAAAGGTGTCTTTGGGAAACCCGCAGGTGTCCAGGATGCCGAAGTGCGAGCTGATGCAGGGCCATTCATATGGTGATGGCTCGCCGCGATAGTCGAAGCCGGTCCAGACGAATCCACCGGCCAGGAACTTCCGCGCGCTGTAGAAGGTCCACCACTGTTCCGCCGTCGCGCCGTAGCCGGGCCGGTTCACGTCGTACGCGCTCACGTAGCCGCGGTTCTTGTCGGCCTGGTAAATCCCCCGGGTACTGTACGCGCTCGCCGTTTCGGTGCCCATGGTGGGGCGGGTGGGGAAGTTCCGGTGAAACGCGTCCTGGTCTTCCCGCTGGTAGTTGAATCCCTGCACATCCACCGCCAGGGTAAGACCCAGGCCCGCGGAGTACCCGCTATCCATTCCCGCGGTGACCGGGCGGCTCGGGTCCAGCTGGTGCGCCAGCCGCCGCATGGACTCCCCGATTCGCGCACCGGTCTCGTTGCCCTGGACCGCCCACTCCTCGTTGCCGATCGACCAGCAGAACACCGATGGGTGATTGCGGTCCCGGCGAATCATCCGCTCCAGCTGGCCCAAGCCCTCTTCGTTGGATGAGAACATGCGGGTCTCGTCCAGCACCAGCATCCCCAGACGGTCGCAGGCATCGAGCAGCTCGGGTGCCGGCGGGTTGTGGGCCGTCCGCCAGGCATTCGATCCCATTGCCTTGAGCGATTCCACCCGGAAGACGTGGATCCGGTCAGGCACCGCGGTGCCCACGCCGGCGTGGTCCTGGTGATTGCAGGTTCCCTTGAGCTCCACTCGCTTACCGTTCAGGAAGAATCCCTGGTCCGGATCGAAGTGAATGGAGCGGATCCCGAAGGTCGTGCTGTATCGGTCTGCTTCCACTCCACCGGCCGATACCCGGGACTCGGCCCGATACAGGTGGGGTGACTCGATGCTCCACAGTCGCGGCGCCGGGACCGTGATCAACTGGGTGACGGTGCGCCGGGTCCAGGGTTGAAGCAGGATGGTCGCCGGGGTTGCGATCCCGGCGCGCCGGTCGGCGGCATCATCCCAGATAGCCGTGGCTACCGATATGGATTGGGGCCGGTCGCTGTCGTTGCAGACCTCGGTGTGCAGCGTCACTACCGCGTGCCGTGACGCGACCTCGCTGGTCAGGTAAGTGCCCCACTGGGGAACGTGGACCGGGTGGGTCTTCACCAGCCACACGTGCCGGTAGATCCCGGCGCCCTCGTAGAACCAGCCTTCGTTCTCGCTCGCATCGACCCGAAGCACGAGCGTGTTGGCTCCGCCGAAATTCACCAGGTCGGTGACATCATGGCTGAACGGCGCGTATCCGCTCTGGTTGCGGCCCAGGAAGTGGCCGTTCAGCGCCACCAGCGCGTCTCGAAACACTCCGTCAAACTCGACGGTAATCCGGCGCCCAAGGTCCTCTGCTGGAATCGTGAAGCTGCGCCGGTACCAGCCGATGCTGGTGGCGGGATAGGCCCGGCCCAGCGGCTTGGAGCCGTGGGCGGTCAGGTTCGGCGCGTTCTCGAAGGGAAGCTCGACCGCCCAGTCGTGGGGCAGGTCGACGCTGCTCCATCCGCCGACATCGAAATCGATCCGTGACGGATCGAAGAACTCTCCGACCTTGGCGAACTGCCGGTCGGTGCCGAAGCCGAAATCCCGGCTGGGATCGTCAGCGTGGCCGAGGTGAAACCGCCATCCAAAATCGAGGAGCAACCGCTCCCGGCCGGCGACCCGGGGTGACGGAAACGATCGCGGTGGAATGAGCCTGGCCATTCCACCGCTGAGGCCGAACGAGGCCGCGATCCCCACCTTCAGGACGTCGCGCCGGGTCCACTCGGTCATGCCTTTCCCGTCGCGGCGACATCAGGATAGACCATCGCCAGCGGGAAACTGCTTCCCTTCAGCTCCTGTGCCGCCCACACCGCGATCCGGCCCTGCACATCCGCCGGCACGTCCTTGTGCCGGTCCGAGCTTCCCCGCACGAACAATTCCGCGTTGGTCGCCAGCAGGTGGGGCGGATGCATCTCGAAGGCTTCCTGGTGCTCCTGCATGTACCGGAACCCGGTCTTCTCCACCACCGCGGCGGTCTCCGCTTCGCTGAGCGGCCGCATCCCGACAAAGGCGGCCACCCGGCGGACGACCGCGGCCAGGTCACTTTTCATTTCTTCAAAGTGGATGAACAGCACGTTGGGATTGGCCTGGGCCCGTTCCCACCAGCCCTGCACGTGATGGGGCCAGGTGCCCCACCACATGAGCTGGGGCGAGCAGTACCATTCCTCAAACACCGGCATCGCCGGCGCCATGGCGCCCACGTTGGTGTTCACGAAATCGATGCAGCTGGCGAAGCAGGAGACCGGGTGGCGGGCGACGTAGATGTACTTCGCCGCCGGGCTCCAGGGACACAGCTCCGCGGGCAGGTGGGTCTTGATGATGCGTGACGGCCGCTCGGTGCCGAGGGTCGGCGCCTGCTCGATCGGCACGCTCTTGAGCGCCTCGATCCAGGGGCTCACGGCGTACAGCGCGGTGCCCGACTCCACCAGGTTGCCCTGGCCACGGTACAGAACCTGGTATACCACGTGCTGCATCCACGTGGTCCCGCACTTCATCTGGGTCACCACGAACACGTCCGTGGGCGTCGGCTGGTAACTGTCCGCCTTCGCAAAACTTTCCGGCGTGCAGCTACCCATTGGGCCGGCGATGCCACGGTGGGTGAAGCTCGCCTTCTGGAAGGTGAGCTTGGTCTTACCGGAGAACCACAGGATGGGGGCGAGGAGCAGGGCGTGCAGTTTGAGGGTCTTCTTGAACCTGGCCCGCTCGGCCGGGCTGAGCCCATAATACGACAGTCCAGTCGTTCTCTCGTTCTCCCACTTCAGGACGGCGGACAGGTAGATCACCTGGACGATGAACAGCGCGACGAGAGCACCGACCACGAGGCCGATCCAGGCAAGAATTCCCATCGGGTGGTCCCTCGGGTGGGTGGAACCGGAATTCTAACGGCGGGCGCCCCGCGGGAGAAGCTTGGTCTAGCCGTTGGGGGAGTCGAGCACTTCACGCACCTTGCGGGCGAGCGACTCGGTGGAGAACGGTTTTGGCAGGTAGGCGATATTGGCTTGCAGTATTCCGTGGCGGACCACGGCGTCGTCGGTGTACCCCGACATGTAGAGGATCCGGATTCCCGGTTTCATTTCAGCGAACCGTTCGCCCAGCACCCGGCCGCTCATTTCCGGCATCACCACGTCGGTCAGCAGGAGGTGGATGGTGCCGGGCATCTTGGCGGCCAGGTCGAGTGCCTGGTTGCCGCCGGCGGCTTCGATCACGGTGTAGCCACAGCGTTCGAGGATCTGCCGCGCCACGTTGCGCACCGCCGACTCGTCTTCGACCAGCAGGATGGTCTCGGATCCGCACGGCAATGCCGGGGCTTCGCGCTCCGCTGTGACCACGTCGGCCGGTTCGGCGATCAGCGGCAGGTAGATCTTGAACGTGGCGCCCTGGCCCGGCTCGCTGTACACCCAAATGAATCCGCCGCTCTGTTTCACGATGCCGTACACCGTGGCCAGGCCCAGGCCGGTGCCTTTGCCGACCTCTTTGGTGGTGAAGAAAGGTTCGAAGATCCGGGCCCGGGTGTTGGCGTCCATCCCGGTCCCCGTGTCGCTCACGGCGAGCAGGGCATATCGGCCCGGCACCATCGGCGGATGCGATTGGGAATACGCAGCATCGAGGGTCACTCTACTGGTTTCGATGGTAACCTGGCCGCCCGTCGGCATTGCGTCCCGCGCGTTGACCGCCAGGTTCATTATCACTTGCTCAATCTGCCCCGGGTCGATCTGGACGGTAGTGGGTTCCGGGTTGAGCAGGGTGACCACGGAGATATCCTCTCCGATGACGCGCTTCAGCATCTTGTGGGTGTTCGCGACCACGTCCTCGAGCACTATCCGTTGCGGCACGATGACCTGCTGCCGGCTGAAGGCGAGCAGCTGCCGGGTGAGGCTGGCCGCCGTCGTGGCAGCCTGACGAACCTGGTTCAGGTCCTCCACCCGGGGATCGCTGGGACCCAGGTCGGCCAGCAGCAGGTCGGTGTAGCTGGTGATGACCGTCAGCAGGTTGTTGAAATCGTGGGCCACGCCGCCAGCCAGCCGCCCCACTGCCTCCATTTTCTGGGCCTGACGGAACTGCATTTCCAGCGATCGCTGCCGGCTGATGTCGCGCACGGCGCAGATCCGAACCGGGCGCCCATCCATCATGTGGTTCTTGGCGGTGATCTCGAGGCTGATGTTGTGGCCGTCCTTCCGCCGCCCGACGATCTCGAAGGTGCCTTCCGTCAAGGTGACTACGCGATCGTCGAACAACGCCATGGACTCCTCGGCGACGAAGTCCGACAGTGGCCGTCCAACCACCTCGCTCTCGTGTTGGTACCCGAACATCTCGACCAATCCCCGGTTTACCTCCTGCAGCACGCCGGCGTCGGCGATGTAGATCCCGTCGAAGGTCGCTTCGATAATGATGCGGAGCCGACGCTCGCTTTCCTCCAGCGCCTGTTGGGCCTGGCGCCGCTCGGTGATGTTCTCCTGGGTGGCGAGGAAGTGGGTGATGGTTCCGGCGTCATCCCGGAGCGGAGATATGGTGACCCGGTCCCAGTAGAGTTCGCCGTCTTTCCGGCGGTTCTGGATCTCACCCTGCCAGACCAGGCCCGACTGGATGCTCCGCCACATCTCCTGGTATACGGACAGCGGAGTCAGGCCCGAATGCCAGAGTCGCGGCGTCTGGCCGAGGGCCTCCTGCGCGGTCCAACCGGTCACTTCGGTGAACCGGCGGTTGACGAAGTCGATCTTTCCCGAGAGGTCGGTGATGACGAGCGACACGGAGCCCTGGTTCACCGCAGTGGTGAGCCGGGAGATCAGGTCCTGGTCGCTGGCGTGGCCGCTCTTACCCTTTGATTTGATGCTGGCTCCGGTTACCTGGTAGCCGACTGGTCAGCGGGGCGGTGTGGCTGGTCGAGACTACGATCCACGATGAGAACTGGAAGGCACACTCGAAGGGCCACAGGGACCCATGGTACTACAACTATACCAGTGATCGGCCCGGCACGCTCAGGTTGCGATACCGGTCCGCATCGCGTCCGCGCCCGGTCGCCTGGCGTCGAGGACCATGCGCACCATCCGCGCCAGGGTCTCCGGGGTGAAGGGCTTCTCCAGGTAGGCGATCCCGGGCTGCAACATGCCATGCCGGAGGATCGCGTCGTCGGTATAGCCCGACATGTACAGGATCCTGGTTTCGGGCCGGAGCTCGGCAAACTGTTCCCCCAGCACCCGGCCGCTCATGCCTGGCATCACCACGTCAGTCAGCAGCAGGTCGATGGGGCCAGAGCGCTTCGCCGCGAGATCGAGGGCGGGCTTTCCGCTGGGCGCTTCCAGGACGGTGTAGCCGTACCGTTCCAGGATATGTCTCGCCACTCCGCGCACCGCCGCCGCGTCCTCGACCAGCAAAATGGTCTCGCTGCCCCTCGGCACATTGGGTACCACGCCATCCGGCTCCCGGGGGCCGGCTGCTTCGTCGACCAGCGGCAGACAAATCGTGAACGCGGATCCCTGACCCGGTTCGCTGGACACCCAGATGAATCCGTCGTTCTGCTTCACAATTCCATACACCGTTGCGAGGCCGAGGCCGGTGCCTTTGCCGACTTCCTTGGTGGTAAAGAAGGGCTCGAAGATCCGGGCCCGGGTCTGCTCGTC
Organism: Gemmatimonadales bacterium; assembly: GCA_036006525.1. GTDB lineage: Bacteria > Gemmatimonadota > Gemmatimonadetes > Gemmatimonadales > GWC2-71-9 > DASYPP01. The sequence goes on along the minus strand of DASYPP010000084.1, from coordinate 7,382 downwards.
CATCCCGCACCCGGTATCGCTTATCACGAGCGTGGCATAGCGGCCCCGAGTGGCCGGCCAGTGCGACCGGATGTTGGAGTCGTCCAGGTCCAGCACGCTGGTCGCGATGGTAAGCTTGCCGCCGGTCGGCATGGCGTCCCGCGAGTTGACCGCCAGGTTCATGACCACCTGTTCCAGTTGCCCCGGATCGATCTTGACCGTGGTCGGCTCCGGTCGCAGTGTGGTGACCAGGTCGATGTCTTCGCCGATCAGTCGCTGCAGCATCCGGAAGGCGTTGCTGACGATGTCTTCCAGGTTCACCATGCGGGGCTGGATAACCTGCTGCCGGCTGAAGGCGAGGAGTTGCCGGGTGAGGGACGCGGCGGCGGCGGCGGCCTGGCGAATCTGGTCCAGGTCTTCCCGCCGGGGATCGCCGGCGCCGAGATCGCTGAGCAGCAGGTCGGTGTAACTGGTGATGATGGTGAGCAGGTTGTTGAAGTCGTGGGCGACGCCGCCCGCCAGCCGCCCCACCGCCTCCATTTTCTGGGATTGGCGGAACTGGTTCTCCAGCGATCGTTTCTCGGTGACGTCCCGCAAGGCCACCAGGCGGCCGGGCCGGCCGTTGATGTCGTGGATCCGGGCCGTGACATCGAGCAGGACCCGGCTTCCGTCGTTCCGCTTCCCGACCGCCTCGTAGGTTCCGTCGATGGCTGCCGAGACCCGGTCGGCCACTTTGGCTCTGGAATCTTCGGCGACGAATTCGAGCACGCCCCGCCCGATCACGTCCTCCACCCTGTCATACCCGAAGATCTTGAGGAACCCGCTGTTGACCTCGCGAACCACGCCATCGGTGATGACGGCGATTCCATCAAAGCTGGCGTCGATGATGGTGCGGAAGCGGGCTTCGCTTTCTTCCAGCGCCTCCTGGGCCCGGTGCCGTTGGGTGATGTCGCGCGCCATGCCGCTGATCCGGTACACTTCGCCCTGCGCGTTGAAGATCGGCACCGCGCGATTCAGGATCCAGCGGACCGACCCGTCGCGACGGGTGATGCGAAACTCAAAGTCCCCCGGGTCTTCCCCCGCCTGGACCCGGGAGATATTCCGGCGCACCAGCTCCAGGTCCGCCGGCAGGATGACGTCGATGAACGAGCTGGGATCGTCATACAGGCTCTGGCAGCTGAGACCCCACACCTCCTCGTAGGCGGCATTGATGTAGAGCGTCTCCCGATACTGCGAATCCACGACGAAGAAGACTTCTTTGATACTGTCGGCCAGTTGACGGAACAGCAGCTCACGCTGCCGCAGCGTCTCTTCGGTGTCGGGATTCCCAATCGTGGGGGCGGCTTCCTGAATTGCGGTCATACCCGAGTCTCAACCATGGACTCAGTATCATGCCGATCCCGCCAATGTGCGGCGGTGCACATCACCTTTCCGTCGAATGGGGTTCTGGCACGTTTGAGGTAGAAGCGACGAAATCTCCCGTCTAAGCCTATACCTCACGGCCCTTTACGTTCAGCTGACGATAACCCTTGCTTCGTTACGCGACCATGCCCACGCGCACCGCGTAGCGCACCAGCTTCGCCACATCCCTGATGCCGAGTCGCTTGGCGACCGCACTCCGGTGGGTTTCGACCGTCTTCACACTGACTCCCAGGCGCAACGCGATCTCCCGCATGGTGAGGCCGAGGGAAACCAGCCGCATGACTTCACGCTGCCGCGGGCTCAACCGGGTGAGCGGTTCTCGAATGGAAAGTGCATCGCGGATGGCGGACGGTAACCGGGCGAGATTGGTCCAAAGCACCAGGTTTTCCGCGCCGGCTCGAAGCCACTCGACGGCGCGTACCTCGTCAACCGACTCCGCAATGACGATGAGTGGCGTGAAGGAACCGGCGTTGCGGAGGATTCCCAGCGCGAGGGAAGGTGGAACCGCCTCGAAGGCTGCGTCGACCAGGATGGCGACCGGCGCCAGGACCGTGACTGTCTGGAGGAACTCCGCCTCCGAACCCGGGAGCGCGACGCTGACAGTGGTATCGTCGCCCTGCAATTCGGTTTCGATCAACGCACCGGAAGCCGGGGAACCAGCTATCAGGAGGACCCTGAGGGGAGAGGTGTCATGATTGCGATTTATACTTGCAGGAGGCATCTTCGACCTACCCTATGGTGTTGTACTTAATGACGCTTTAGTGTACTTTGTTGTACTTTACTAGTCAAGTCATGGAGTACCCTTGGACGAATCCCGAATGACCCCCCAGAGCGTCGATGAGGATCTCCTCGACATCAAGCAGGCCGCTCAGTTTCTCCAGGTGAGCGAGACCTCGCTGCGCCGATGGACCAATGCCGGGCGGCTGGCGTCACTGAGGGTCGGTCGCCGGCGGGAACGCCGGTTCCGGCGGGCGGATCTGGTAGCGTTCATGGAGCACCACCCCGCTGCGGTTGAGATCCAGAAACCGGGGCGTACGGATTCGGCGGCGCGGATGACTGTCGGCCGTGCGGCGGTTCCCATCGGCACTCACGTGTGCGGCTTGTACGAGTCCGAGGAGGGGCGTACGGCGCAGGCTGCTGCCTTCTTCGCTGGCGGGCTGCAACCGGGAATGGTCTGCGTTCTGGTCGCGGCTCCCAACGTCCAGGACCTGATTCTCGCCCGGCTCGAGCAGGACTCCGGTACTTCGGTCCAGGCAGATATCGATGCCGGCCGCCTCTTCCTGTCGGAGTACGCCGCCACCTGTGAAGCCCAGTGGGCGTATTTTGAAAGTGTACTCCTGGCCGCTACCAGGAGTGGAGTCCGGTCAATCCGGGTGATCGGTGATGTATCCAGCGGCCCGCTCGCCGACAACATGGAAGAGGTCACCCGATACGAGACCGGCTACGATCGGTTGATCGCACGCCGGTTTCCCACCGTGACCCTGTGTCAATACGATGTCCGCCAGTACTCCGGGCGCGATGTCTTCGGCATCTACAAGTGTCATGGCGACAACTTCACCCTCCCCGCCGAGCGCCTGCTGGCCTGAATGAAGCTTGCCCAGCTGGTCGAAACCTCTCGGCGGGTGGCCGCCACTTCCGGCCGGCTGGAAAAGACCAGCGTCCTGGCGGAGTATCTTCGCCGGTTGCCTCCCGATCAGATCGAAACCGCCGTTTCCTTCCTCACCGGTACCCTGCGGCAATCGAAACTGGGGATTGGTCCCTCCACGATCTACGGCTCCATGCCGGAGCGAGCCAATGAATCTCCCCAGCTGACGCTGGACCAGGTCAACAGCGTGTTCGAATCTCTTACCGGGATCAGCGGCAAGGGGTCGGCCGGGGAGCGGGCGCGCCGGCTCACCGCGCTCCTGAGCCAGGCTTCCCGGGAGGAGCAGGCGTTTCTCGCCGGCCTCATGGCGGGGGAAGTGCGGCAGGGCGCGCTGGATGGCGTCGTGATGGAAGCGGTGGCCCGGGCCGCCGGAGTGCCGGCCGACCTGGTGCGCCGGGCCGCCATGACCACCGGCGACCTTCCCCTGGTGGCCCGGACTGCGCTCACCGGCGGGAGCGAAGCGCTGCTGGCGTACGCCGTCCAGTTGTTTCGCCCTGTCCTGCCCATGCTGGCGGAAACCGCGGCCGACGTGGCCGACGCGATCGGCCAGCTCACCCGCGCCGCCTTCGAGTTCAAGTTCGACGGCGCCCGGGTGCAGGTGCACAAGAAGGGCGATGACGTGCGGATCTATACCCGGCGGCTCAACGAGGTGACCGCCGCGGTGCCGGAGCTGGTCGAGATCGCCCGTCGGCTTCCGGCCCGCGAGATCATTCTCGACGGCGAAGCGATCGCGCTCAAGGCCGACGGCTCGCCCCTCCCGTTCCAGGTCACCATGCGGCGGTTTGGGAGAAAACTCGACATCGACGGGCTCAAGACCGAGCTGCCGCTCAGCGCGTTCTTCTTCGATATCCTGTGGATCGACGGGACCCCGCTGCTGGACGAGCCGCTCCAGGACCGGCTGAAGGTGCTGGAGCAGGTGATTGCGCCCGACCTGCTGGTGCCTCGCATCGTGACCGATTCGACCGATGAAGCCCAGGGGTTTCTCGATTCAGCGCTCGCCCGCGGTCACGAGGGGATCATGGCCAAGGCGCTCGACTCCCGGTATGAAGCCGGGCGGCGCGGGTCCCATTGGCTCAAGCTCAAGCCCGCCCACACGCTCGACCTGGTCGTGCTGGCCGCGGAGTGGGGTCATGGGCGGCGTCGAGGCTGGCTCAGCAACCTGCACCTGGGCGCCCGGGATCCGGCCGGCAACGGTTTCATCATGCTGGGGAAGACCTTCAAGGGATTGACCGACGAGATCCTGGTGTGGCAGACTCGTCACCTGCTGACGCTGGAAACGGATCGCGATGCCAACACCGTGTTCGTGCGCCCCGAGCTGGTGGTGGAAGTCGCGTTTAACGACGTGCAGGTGAGTCCCCAGTATCCCGGCAAGCTGGCGCTGCGTTTCGCGAGGGTCAAAGGCTACCGCGACGACAAGACCGCCGGGGAGGCCGACACGCTGGCGGCGGTGCAGGACATCTATCGCCGGGCGACAGGAGAGGAGCCGCCAGCTCCGGTCTGATGAATTCACCACGAAAGCACCAGGGATCGCAAAAAGTCCTGCTGGCAAGTATGGTCCTGCTTTCGGGCTGTGCGCCGGGTTCCCCCTCCCCACTTGGCGACGCCTGTCTCTCCATGGCCGATACGACCGTCGCGCGACTCGACACGATTGTCGTCGCGCTGACCCCGGCCGAGGGCGCCGACTTCCTCTCCCGTCACCTGTCATCCAACCTCGTCAGACTCGACTGCGCGGGCGAAATACTCCCTGACCGGGCGACTCGATGGACCGCCGAGGATGGTGGGAAGAGCTGGGTTTTCACGCTTGGCTCGCTGACGGCCGGGGCGGTGCGGGAGAGCTGGGATGCGCAACGCAACGGCGGCATCTGGCCGTGGCCCGCGATGCTCGAGGTGGAGGTACTGGATTCAGCCCGGCTCCGGGTGCGGCTCGATCGGGCCTACCATGAGTTGCCCGCGGAATTCGGCGACTCATGGCTGGCGGTGGCCGGTGGCCCGTTTCGTACTCAGATCGTCGCCCATCCACCGGCTGGCCCGGTCACCAGCGTCAGCTACCTGGCCCCGCTGACCGGACCCGGCCCGGTCATCAAGGTTGAACAGCTCCGGCCCAACGTGGACCCGCGTGACGCGCTGGACTTTCCCCGGGCCGGCCTGTTGAGTCCAGCCGATGTCGTCATCACCAGTGATGCGGCGACTGTCGCCTACGCCCGAAGCCGGAAGGAATTCATCGTTTCGCCGGTCGCCTGGTCGCTGACCTATGTGCTGCTGACTCCGGTTCCCGGTTTGCCGGCGACCACGCTTCCGGTTGAGGATGAAACTCGGCGAAGCCTGGTGCGGGATGTTGTTCCGGGTGAGGTTCGCGCCGCCTTGCCGCCCTTCTGGTGGGACAGCCTTCCCTGCCAATCGACGACCAGGGACTACGACCCGAGCTCCCGGGCCGGAGCGATTCTCGCTTTCGACCGGAGTGACCCGGTTGCTCGCGCGCTGGCGGAGCGGCTGGCTGCGATGACGATATCCAAACCGGGTGCGCACACCCTGGCGGTGAACCGGTTGCTGGTGGCGCCCGGGCTGTTCACTGGAATCGCCAATGCTTTCGTGCTCTCGTTTCCACGCCAGCGCCGGGTAATCTGCGAACCCCAGTGGCCCAAGGGCACCAGGATAGATCCCCTGATTGATCTGCAGACCTTCGTCATCGCGCGTCGCGGGGTGCCGCCGCTGCTCCTGGACGGCGATGGCATGATTCGATTCAATCCCGCGCCGGGTCCATGAGCTTCCGGAGCAGGTTGCTCATTGGCGTGGCACTCGCTGCGATCATCCCGCTGCTGCTGCTGCTGTACGGTGTGCACCGGGAAATGACCAGCCGGCTGAGCACCCAGGCCGCTGCCCAGATCGCCGGAGCGGTTGCCTCGGCGCAGAGCCGGCTCGAGCAGCAGGGAAGGACCACCCGGGAGCGGCTCCGCAGCATGACCGCGGAGCTTCGCGGCGACAACCGGTTCCGGCTCGCCGAACTGGCCGGCGATACCGTGGCGCGCGCCTGGCTCCTCGATTGGGGATTCCAGGTCATGCAAGCGAGCGGATTCACCGTGCTCGAAGTCCAGGACAGTACCGGTCGCGTGATCTCCTCCGGCCATTTCCGGAACCAGTTCGACCAGGTCGCACCGGTGGCGACGCCGCTCCTCGGCCGGGAAATCTCGGGCGTGGTACGGGCCGCGACGCCCGACAGCGCCGTGCTCGCACTGGCCAGCGTGGATTCCTTCCGGGTGGCGGACCGGCTGTACCTGCTCACCGGCGGCCGCGGCATCGACTCGGCCGTACTGGCAGCGCTCGCCACCGACGGCGTCACCTCTCGGCTATTGCTGCCAGGAGACTCCAAGCCGGCGGCCGAGGCGATCGCAGGCTCCATTCGATTTCCCTTTGTCGACCTGAGCCGGGGCGACGGCGCTTCGGCTCCCGATAGCGCCGAGGTCGTGATCCTGCGGGACCTGGGTCCGCTGATTGAGCTGCGCCAGAGCGTGGACCGCTGGTTCCTCTTCGCCCTGGTCATCACCGTCGTCACCGCGCTCCTGATCGCCGCCTGGATCTCGGCCCGGATGTCGCGGCCCCTGGCGCTCCTGGCCGAGAAGACCGCGCAGGTGGACCTGGACCGGTTGGACCAGGATTTCGCGACCGACCGGGAAGACGAGGTGGGCGCCCTGGCCCGGTTGCTCGACGCCATGACCCGCCGGCTCCGGGCCAGCGCGATGCGGCTCCGCGAAGCCGAACGCCGGGCCGCCGTCGGCGACCTCGCGCGCCAGATCAATCACGACGTGAAGAACGGCCTGGCACCCATTCGCCACGTGCTCCGGCACCTCGGCCAGGTGGCGGAGCGGGAGCCGCACAATCTTGCCGGTATCTTCAAGGAACGCTCCGCGACCCTGGATTCGAGCATCGAGTACCTCGATACCCTGGCGCGCAATTATGCCAAGCTCTCTCCGTCACTCGACCGGAGCCGGACCGACGTGAACGCGGTCATGCGGGATGTGGCCCAGGCCATCCCTGCCGGTTCGGTCCAGGTGGAAACCCGGCTGGCCCCGGCCTTGCCCCCGGTCCAGTCCGACTCCATCGTCCTCCGGCGGATACTGGAGAACCTGGTCACCAACGGAATGGATGCCATGCAGGGCCAGTCGGGGACTCTCGTCATGTTGACCGAAACGGTCGAGGTTCTGCCCCCCCGGGTCCGCATCTGCATCACGGATTCGGGCCGCGGCATGTCGCGCGAGGAGCTGGACCGCGCCTTCGATGATTTCTACACCACGAAGGACGGTGGCACCGGGCTCGGCCTGTCCGTGGTGCGGAGGCTGGT
>DASYPP010000083.1:0-15365 GCA_036006525.1 Gemmatimonadales bacterium | reverse complement strand
CACGGCGGCTCCCCAGCTCTTCGCCGATCGCTACGTCCGGATGGCCCGGTACTTCGACAGTATCGGCCCTGCCGGCATCCGCATGATGCGACAGACCGCGGCGTTCCATCTCAATTTCGATTTTGGCGACCAGAACATGCTGCGCTGGCGGGTGCTCAACGCGGCGGTGCCGTTCCTCACCGCGATGTTTGCCAACTCGCGCCGCTACGCGGGGGCGGACACCGGGCACGCCAGTGCCCGTGCCATGACGTGGCGCTCGCTGGATCCCGCTCGCACCGGCATCCTCCCCGCCGGCCCGGTCGCGGAGGACGAGTACCTGGACTTCGCCTTGAACGCGCCGGCGATGCTGCTGGAGGCCGAGCCCGGCCGCTATCCCGCGTTCATCGAGCGGTGGACGGCCGGAGATGTGTCCATGGAAGACTGGCACGAACACCTGACCACCCTCTTTCCCGATGTGCGTCCCCGGGGCTACCTCGAACTCCGCTGCATCGATGCCCTGCCGCCGGCCTGGTATCCGGCTCCGGTCGTGCTGCTGAGCGGTTTGCTCTACGACCGGGAAAGCCTGGCCACCGCGAACGACCTCCTGGGTTCACCCAACCGCGACCTGCTGCCGGTCGCGGCGGCAGCCGGTCTCAGCGACGACGGAATTCGCGGCGTCGCCCGCGACCTGGTTGCCATCGGTCTCAGCGGCGCCCGCCGGCTGGGTACCGGGCGGGTTTCCGAGCACGACCTCGACGAGGCGGCCCGCTTCTTCGCACGTTACACATTGTCAGGATTCAGCCCGGGCGACTTCACACCTTCAGGAGGGTAGGCTAGGTTCGGTGCAGGCAAAGGCATATGGCGTATAGCGTATGGCAGTCCTGACGAGGGTTTGAGCGTCTGGGCGATTGAACCCGAGCTACAATCAGCTTCGGAGTTGCCATATGCCATACGCCATATGCTATCGAATCCTCCCCGGTATTCGGAATCGCAATGCGCAAAGCGCTCCTCTGGCTTTCTGAACGGCAGCGAATCTTCAATTTCATCAAGCGCAACGGGCTGGCCCGGAAGTTCGCCTCCCGATTTGTGGCCGGCGAAACGGTCGACACGGCGATCGACGCGGTCCGGGAAATCAACCGCAAGAACATCAGCGCTTCGCTCGACCTGCTGGGGGAGAGCGTCACCAAGCCCAGCGATGCTGGTGCCGCGCGCGACGAATACCTCCGCATGCTCAAGCGGATCGCGGAAACCGGCGTCAACGCCAATGTGTCGCTCAAGCTGACCCAGATGGGGTTCGACATCGGCGAAGAAGAATGTTTCGGCAACATAAAAGCGATCCTGGACGAGGCCCGGCGGCTCAATACCTTCGTCCGGCTCGACATGGAGAGCTCGGAGTATACCCAGCGCACCCTGGACTTCTTCCATAACCGGGTCTTCGGCGAGTACTCCGCCGTTTCCGGCGTCGTCATCCAGTCCTGCCTCCGCCGTTCCGAAGCCGACATCAACCAATTGATCGAGAAGCGGGTGCGAGTCCGGCTCTGCAAAGGCGCCTATCTCGAGCCGCCGGCGGTCGCCTTTCCCGACAAGAAGGACGTGGACCGGAACTACGTCACCCTGATGGAGCGGTTGCTGGAGCGGGGGAACTATCCCGGCATCGCCACCCATGACGAGGCGATCATCAATCACGCGCGCGATTTCGTGAAGCAACACAACATTCCGGCGGAGCGGTTCGAGTTCCAGATGCTGTACGGGGTGCGCCGCGACCTCCAGGAGCAGCTGCGCCAGGCCGGGTTCAACATGCGGGTCTACATTCCGTTCGGCAGCCAGTGGTATCCCTACCTGATGCGCCGGCTGGCGGAGCGGCCGGCGAACATCATGTTCATGCTGGGCAACATCGTGAAGGAGTCGGTGAAGCGACGGTGAGCGAGCCCGAGATCACGCTGGGCGGGTACATGCAAAAGCATGAGCGCGCGGCCGCCTTCGGCGGCAGCGACGGCAACTCCTACTCGGTGGGGATTTACCTCTCCGAGGAACCGGACGAGCGCGGACTCTTCGGAGCCGCGCTCTTGTTTGTCCGCTGGTCGTCCGGGGGCGATCGCCCGGTCGGGCACGTGGAGACCGGCTGGCTCGCCTTCGGCCGCACGCCGGAGGAAGCGGACCAACGTATTCGGGTGCTCTCGCTCTACGACGTCAAGGCGGCGCTGGACGAAGCCATCGCCGCCGCCCCGGGGGAATGGTGACCCTCTCCGGCACCGTGCTGGCCCGGGAGGGCGGGAGCTACCGGGTGGCGACCGAGCAGGGCGAGCTGACGGCGATTCTGCGCGGCAAGATGAAGCGTGACATGCCGAAGGTGGTGGTGGGCGACCGGATAGAGCTGGAGCCGGCCACCGAGAGCGAGGCGACCCAGCTGCCGGGCGTGGAGCGGACCTTCGGCATCACCAGCGTCGCCGAGCGGACCAGCGTGCTTGAGCGTCGTTCGCCGGTGGGGCGCGGCACCCGGACCATCGCCGCCAACATCGATGAAGTGCTGGTGGTCGCGGCGACCAAGGATCCCGCCCCGCTTCCCCAGCTGCTGGACCGGATGCTGGCGATCGCCGAAGTGAATTCGCTTCCCGCCGCGGTGCTGATCAACAAGTCCGACCTGGACCCGGGTGAGCAGCTGGCCAACCGCTTTCGGTCCGCCGGCTACCCGGTCTTTCTCACCAGCGTGAAGCTCGGCATCGGGGTCGAGGAAATCAAAGCCCACCTCGCCAACCGGACTACCGTGCTCACCGGCCCATCGGGCGCCGGCAAGTCGAGCCTCGCGAACGCGATCGAGCCGGGACTCGGGCTCCGGGTCGGGGCGATCTCCCAGAAAGTGAAGCGGGGGAAGCAGACCACGGTCACCGCGGTGATGATCCCGCTCAAGGCGGGCGGATTCCTGGTGGACACGCCGGGCTTCAGCGAAGTGGGATTGTGGGGCGTGGTGCCGCGCGAGCTGGCCAGCTGCTTTCCCGAGATGCGGCCGCTGATCGACAAGTGCAAGTATCCCGATTGCCGCCACTTGAGCGAGCCGGGCTGCGCCGTGCTGGCGGCGGTGGAGATGGGCGAGATCGCGCGGGACCGGTGGGGAAGTTACGAGCGGTTACTGGGAGAGATCGTGGCCGAGCCGAAGCACTGGGAGTAGAAGTCGATCCAGGCTCGACCCCTAAATGCTCTTCGCGCGATGGTAGTGCCTCCGCGCCTTTGCCCGGTTCCCGCAGGTCTCCATTTCACACCATTTTCGATTCCCGGGCCGGCTCCGGTCCACATACATCCAGCCACAACGCTCCGCACCGCACTCCCGGATGAGGGATGCATCGGGGGAGGCGAGCAGCTCCGCGCCGGACCAGAGCACCGGCCAGAGCGGTGAACTCAGGTCCTCCCCGGCGCCTTCCCAGGACCAGCGCGTAGTGCCCTGGGGGTTGAGCGCGGCGTGCGCGAGCGCAGAACGCAGCAACCGGTTGAACGCTTCGGTGGCGGACCTCGAAGGCTTCCCATCCTCGGCGGTTTCCCGCATCACGGTCCTGAGAGCGGCGCGGGCCCGGAGGGCGGCGGCGTGGGCCCGGGCGGCAGCGGCCGGGTCGGCCTTCGCCAGGCCTGCGAGTTTGGTAGCGAGCTTCTTCTCGATATTTCCGCTGGTCGTCGCCCAATCCAGTAGCGTCGCGTAGTCGGGGAGCCGCTCGCCCTCAACGGGCGAGTCACCGGCCCAGTCGACCGTGTTCACAAAGTCCAGCGCCGGGGACCCGGCAATGAAACGGAACTCCAAATCTCCCCCCTGGTTACCGATACAATCTAACCTATATAATGCGCTTGACAAGTTAGTCATCCCGAATTATGATGTAACCAGTATATACATTTAGAGAGGTTATATGAGCCCGATCAACTCAGACACATTCCGAATTCCGGACGGGGTGAAGCAGCGGACCTGGACGGCCCGGCTGCGTGACCTCGCAGCCGCGCTTCTGGTGCTCTGGTGATCGCCCGCACCTGGCGGGGCGCCGTGCGAGCCGCGGATGCCGATCGCTACCTGGCCTATCTGGAGGAGACCGGTCTAGCCAGCTACCGAAGCACCCCGGGCAACCGCGGTGCGACGGTCTTGCGGCGGATCCTGGGGGATGAGTGCGAGTTCCTGATTCTGTCACTTTGGGAATCGCGGGAGGCGATCAAGGCGTTTGCCGGGGAGGAGATCAGCGTCGCCCGGTTCTATCCCGAGGACGATCAGTTCCTGGTGAACCGGGACCTGACGGTCAATCACTATGAGGTCGTGTGGTCTGATCTCCCTGATCTCACTGCATCCTCCCCGCCTTCTTGAGCGCATCCACGACGAGAGACCCGGGGAGCCCTGACACCCTCACACCGTCCGCACCCTCCATCGTCTCGGCAGCAAGCATGGCATTCACAACGGACTCTTCCGTCGCTTCGATGACTGCCCGGAAGAGCGGGTCCATGCTTTCATTGGGCCAGGTGGCGATGGTCGCGGTATCCGACTGCGAGGCATTGTGGTTGGCGGTGGAAAAGGCCAGGAACAGATCGCCGGAGAAATTGCTGGCCCAGCTGCCCAGGTGTCCCAGGGCCATGGGCACCCGGCGAGCGAGCCGAGCCAGCTGATGGGGCAGCAGGGGCGCGTCGGTGGCGACAATGACCACGATGGATCCGCGGGGAGGCGACTCGTCGCCCTGTCCCTGGCGGGATCCGGATGCGCAGCGTCGCAGGCGGGAGACCCACTCCTGGGTCGCGGAATCAGCGGTGCGGCATATCCCCAGCTCGGCCGGCCGGACGATCGGCACACCGAGGACCTGCAGGCTTCCGCCGTAGTTGCACTGCACCAGAACTCCCACCGTCCAATCGCCGGCGCCTGAACCGAGTTTGCGGGACGAAGTGCCGATTCCTCCCTTCCAGCCGTTGCAGCCCATGCCGGTGCCGCCTCCCACCGCTCCCTCGGTTACCTTGCCGGGCCGGGCGGAATCCAGAGCGGCAAAGGCATGCTCCTGCTTGACGTGCTCGCCATTGGCGTCGCTCAGGAAGTCAAAGGTTTCCGCCACGACCGGATAGGTGAACTGGAATTGTCGACCATTCTTGAGTTCCCATTGAATCACCGCATCGCGCACGGTTCCGACGCTGTGGGTTCCGGTGAGCAGAATGGGTCCTTCGAGAAAACCTGATTCCGCGATCCAATTGGTTCCCGTCATGTCTCCGTTGCCGTTCCCGTTGAACGTCGCGGCAAAGACCGGGGCCCAGTCTCCTCTGGGCCGGGTGAGAATGGCGGTGACGCCGGTACGTACCGGTCCCTGGTGAGGCACCAGCCTGCCGGAGCCCCGCATGATGGTGGCGTGGCCGACCGCCACGCCGGCAACATCGGTGATGGCGTTGTGGGGGCCAGGGGTGCCGGGGAAGGGAATGCCGAGGTCGCGGCCGCGCGGCTTCGTCTGGGCATTGGCGAGGCTGGCACCGAGGAGGAGTACGAAATATCCAAACGAAAGCCACGAAATCCCACGAAGGACACGAAACACTACTGGTTTCTTGTCAGCCATGGATTGCTTCGTCATGAGTGTTTTCCTTCGTGGCTTTCGTGGGATTCTGTGGCTTTCGTGAGGAACTGTCGGGCGGGATGTTGGCCCAGGCCCTATTTCTTGGTCCAGCGGGCGTCGTCCCGGGTCTCCACCTTCTTCATCATTCGATCAAACGACTCCTGCAGATCGATTCCTTCCCGGTTCGCCATGCAGATCAGGACGAAGAGAATGTCGGCCATCTCCAGCCCCATGTCACCCTCGACCTCGTCCTTCTTCTTGGTCTTCTCGCCGAATCGGTGATTGACCTCGCGGGCCAGCTCGCCCACTTCCTCCGCCAGGCGCGTCATGTTGGTGAGGGGATGGAAATAGCCTTCCTTGAACTGGCTGATCCAGGCATCCACCCGGCGCTGGGAATCCTGCAGGCTCATGGCCGTTTCCGGTCGTATTCGGTGATGAAGCGTTTGGGAGCATTGATTCGCCAGGCTTGCTCCAGCACGTCCTTGAGCTCGGCCTGGGTCACGCTGGCCAGCCGGACGAGGACTGTAGGATAACCGAGGTAATGATCGGTGGTGAAGAAGGTCTTCGGGTTGGCCCGCATCCGGAAGTCGCGCTCATCGTGGCCGCACTTGACCACCAGCACGTCGCCATCCTCCCACATGCGGGCCATGAACTTGTTGCGGACGCGGAACCCGGGGGTGCCATAGGAGAGGGCCTCCTCGACACCGGGGAGGGCCAGCGCCAAGCGGCGGACGGTGGCGAGGGTGACCTTGGGTTGTTTCGGCACCGGTCTTAGGCCATTCCTGTTGGAGTGAAACCATGTTCGCGGGTCATGCATTCATCCGAAGCTGAGGGCAGTGAGGCCTCCGCCCCCATATGGGGAATATCGGTGCTCAGCGCCAAACAGTGGTAACCGGAAAAACGCGCTACCGAAAATCGACGTGATAGTGCTCGTCGTGCCGGACCCAGGGCGTGCCCTGGAACCAGGGAAGTCGATCCACCAGCCGCCAGGCGCCCGGCACCGCCGCCACCCTGGGAATGAACTCCGGCGCAAAGATCACGCGTTTGATCGTGAGGCCGTGCGCGATCGCCGCCTCATCCAGCGCGGCGAGGTGAAGGGCCACCGCCTCAAAGTCGATCGCGACCTTCCCCGCTTTGCCGGCAGGATCGAACTCGATCGCATATCCGAACTTGCGCCAGGGAGCCGTCGAGATCGTCGTGATCCGCCCCTCCCCCCGCACCGGCACCATGAAATCCACCGACATGCCGTTCTCATGGGTACGATGTGGCTTGAAGCTTCCGCCCGAAGGCCAGCCGGTTTCCCCATACACGAAGCGCAGATCGGGATGCGTCTTCTCCAGCTGGGCATAGGCCTCGACGACCACATCGCGCACTTTGTCGTTGACGGCATTGCGGCCGAGTGCGGCACCCAGCCGGGAGTAGGCGCGGAAATTGGAGCCGGACGTGGGCAGCCGCTTGCCATTCTCCATGCTTCCGGAGTCCGGGGTTCCATAACTCACACTGGGAGTGTTGGACTCGAGGGCACGTGCGAGGTCGTTGCCGAAATAGACCCACAGAGCGAACAGAAGTGCGAGGGTCCCCGTGACCAGGAGAAAACGGCGCATAATGGCGCCTCGGTTATTGCGTGGGTGGAACCATTCTCAGCGCGGCCGACTCGCCGGTATCCCCCACGATGCAGTTGCCGGCGAAGGATCCGTCCGCTTGCCGGAGCAGGACGCAGTTCACGTCAGGGCTGGGCTCGAAGCTGACCCGGGTCGTATCGTCGACCCGGCGGACCGACTCTCTGGCGCCGGGCTGAATGGTGAACCAGAGCGTATCGTTGGCCAGCCGAATGCCGGTGAAGGGCAAGCTGCCCTGCTCGGGCACCGCAACGACGATGCTGATGGTGTCGCCCGAAGTTCTTACCTCGAAACTCAGCCTGACCTCCTCCCCGCCGTTGCTGACCGATGAGCCGGTCCAGGTTCCGTTTCTGAGCGTGGCCTGCGCTCCTGCGGGGGGTGCTGCAACGGTCGCGATGCCAATACAGAGGAATGCCAGCCGGTGTAATCGCATGGCTACTTCCGCACCGCGGGCGCCGGCCGCCGGGATGTCGCGAACGCCTTCACATACGCCGCCATGAAATGGGGCAGATCGGCGACCTGGCGCGACGAGATCAGGTTACCATCCACCACCACCGCTTTGTCCTCCCAGATCAGCCCGGCATTCACCACGTCATCCTTGATGGCGGGGACGCTGGTGCCGTGCCTGCCCTTGAGTATCCCGGCCGAAATCGGCACCCATCCCGCATGGCAGATGAAGCCCAGTGGCTTGTTGGCCTTGAAAATCTCCCGGGTAATCTCCAGTAGTCGGGTCGACCGCCGCATCACATCCGGCGCGTAACCGCCGGGAATGATGAGCCCGTCGAAATCTTTACTGTTCACCTGGGTGACATCGGTGTCCACGGTGACCGGGTAACCGTGCTTTCCCTTATAGGTCTTCTCACCGGTGCCGACGACGACGGTCCTGGCCCCCTCCTCCTCCAGCCGGAGCT
Organism: Gemmatimonadales bacterium; assembly: GCA_036006525.1. GTDB lineage: Bacteria > Gemmatimonadota > Gemmatimonadetes > Gemmatimonadales > GWC2-71-9 > DASYPP01. Next base: position 7,307 of record DASYPP010000083.1, on the reverse strand, counting down.
TGGGGTACCAGAGTTCCAGGTCCTCATAGAGAGGGCCCGCAAAGATCAGGATGGTCTTGCCAGAGAGTGTCATGTGATGGGTACTGGGTTACGGGTACTGGGTACTGGGTGAAGGCTCTCGGGATTGGAGTAACCTTGCGCTCAAGTGTAACCTTTAGCAAGCTCACTCCCAGTATTCAGTACCTTTCACTTGGCGGTCTTGTGCGCCCCAGAGAACGCATTCTCGAAAACCTCGAGTCCATCTACCGGGAATCCTACGACCGGGCCAGGAAGGCCGGGCAGGAGACCCGAACCCAGGACCTCGAGAACTCCTACATGCGGGACCAGCTGATGCTGGAGATTCTGCTCGATATCCGGGACCTGTTCGCGGTCACGCCCGCCGCGCCCACGACTTCGGGCACCAGCGCCCTGGAGAAACTGGAGGCGTTGCGAAGGTTGGCCCGGCGCTAGAAGGTCGCCAGATGTCATCCCGACCCTGAGTGAAACGAAGGGGAGGGATCTTCTCGACTTCGACTGGTAGTGTCGGCTATGCGACAAGGCTGACAAGATTCCTCGCGTTGCTCGGAATGACAATTCGGCCATCTCAACCTGATCTCAAATGACCCGTCGTCTCAGCCTCGCCTTCGCCATCCTGCTCCTCGTCGCCTGCAACCGCGCCCCCTCCGCCGACCTCGTGATTTTCGGCCGGGTGTGGACTGGCGACCCGGTGAAGCCTTGGGCCGGCGCTGTGGCCATCCGGGGCGACACCATCATCGCCGTCGGCGATAGCGCCGAGCTGGCTCCCTTCGTGGGGAAGGGCACCCGGCGGCTCGACAACGGTTCCGGTCTGGTGGCCCCGGGATTCATGGACGGCCACGTCCACCTGGTGGAAGGCGGCTATTCACTGGGCCAACTCGAGCTCCGCGATGCCGGCAGTCCCGCCGAGTTCATCGCCCGGATCAAGGCATATGCCGAGCACCTGCAGCCGGGAGAATGGATCACTGACGGGAACTGGGATCACGAACGATGGCCCGGGGCCCCGCTGCCCCGCCGCGACTGGATCGATTCGGTGACGCCGAACAATCCCGTCTTCATATCGCGGCTCGATGGGCACATGTGGTTGGCGAACAGCGCTGCACTCCGGTTAGGTAACGTTACCCGGAAAACCCCGGACATCGCCGGCGGCGTCATTGTCCGCGATGCCGGCGGCGAACCTACCGGTATCCTCAAGGACAATGCCCACAACCCGATCCAGGCGGTGCTGCCGGTTTCCAGCCCCGCGCGGGACGATGCCGCACTGGCCCGGGCGATGGACTACGCCGTGTCGCATGGAGTCACCGCCGTGTCGGCGGTCAGCTCGTTTTGGGGAGAATACGCAGCGCTTCGGCGAGCTCGGACCGCGGGCACGCTCAAGATCCGGGTCGCGATGTACGACTCCCTGGAGGACTGGCGCGGTGTCCTCGACACGCTCAAGGCGGACGGTGCGGGAGACGACTGGCTCCGGCTGGCCGGGGTCAAGGGATACGTGGACGGTTCGCTGGGTTCCACCACGGCGCTGTTCTACGAACCCTATAACGATGCACCCCGGACCCGGGGGCTGATGCGGTTTCCCGAGGACTCGCTCCGTGCCTGGATCGGGGCGGCCGACTCCGCGGGCCTCCAGGTGGCGATGCACGCCATCGGCGAGCGGGCCAACGGGCTGCTGCTCGATATCTACGACAGCCTGGCGCAGGCCCACGGGCCCCGGGACCGCCGCTTCCGGATCGAGCACGCCCAGCACCTGCGGCGGGGCGACATCGACCGGATCGCCGCGTCCGGCGTCATCGCCTCCATGCAGCCGCTCCACCTGGTCGATGACGGGGACTGGGCCGAAAAACGGATCGGGCCGGAACGGATCAAGACCACCTACGCGTTCCGATCGCTCATCGACCGCGGCGCGCACCTGGGCTTCGGGTCCGACTGGTCGGTGGCGCCGATGGAGCCGCTCCTGGGCATCTATGCCGCGGTCACCCGGCAGACCCGCAACGGGATGAACCCCGAGGGGTGGGTGCCGGAGCAGAAGATCACCGTCGAAGAGGCGCTCCGCTCCTATACCTACGAGAACGCGTACGCGGTATTCGCCGAACAGCACCGGGGGATGCTCAAGCCCGGATACCTCGCTGACGTGGTGCTGATTGACCAGGACCTGACCCGGATTGCACCCGCCGAGATCCAGCATGCCACCATTCGGGCCACGGTAGTGGGCGGGAGGGTAGTTTACGAGAGGAAGTGACGTATTTCCGATCAGGTAAACCCGACCCACTGGCGTAAATCGTTCCCGCGCTTCACACTTAGATCATCCTCACCTCCTAATCCGACCCGTATCGCGGCTTTCCATGGCGGGGCGACAGGTCGCCCTTCCGGAGGATTCGTATGCGATCTCGAAATCTGGTTTTCCTGATTCTCGGGCCACTCGTGCTCCTGCCCTTGTCATCGGCATCCGGCCAGCGCATCCGTCTGCCGGTCAGCAAGAGCCAGCTGGAGGAGGCGGTCCACAAGGATTCGCTGGATCCTGCCGCCCACTACAACGTGGCGTTGGCCTACTGGAACGATCGCAACTTCGACCAGGCGGAGCAGGAGCTCCGCACCGCGGTCGCCATGAATCCCCGGTTCGCGCCGGCCCACCTGGCGCTGGCCTACCTTCCGTTCGGCCGGCGGCCCCGCCTCTGGGACGATCTCTATAAGTCCCACTGGCCGGACAGCATCGTTCGGATCGTCGGGACATGGCGCCAGCACGAACGCGCCGCTTACCTGATCGACCCATTGGTGAGCCTGGCCATCATCGGCGCGACCCGCCCGGGCAAGGATGCCCGGTGGGACATGTACGAGGATACTCGAGAATACTACGAGTTTTACTTCCAGGGCTACGATGATATCGCGGAAGGCCGCTACGACGATGCCTTTTTCAATTTCAACCGCATGATCGACATGTACCGGGAGAATTTCAGCCGGGACCGGAGCCGGTTGCCCGAAGAGTGGCTCTGGTGGCACGGCCAGGCCGCCAGCCGGATCCCCGACAAGTTCCAGGTCGCCCTGGACGATTTCAACGAGCTCCTGGGCCGCTCCCTCGGACGGGAACGCAGCGACACGGTCTATGCGGTCCCGCTCAAAACCAACGAAATCCGTTACCTCATCGCCACGGTGTACCAGCGGGCCGGCAAACTGGACGATGCCATCAGGGTCTATCGCGAGGTATTGGAGAACGATATCGGCCTTTACATGGCCAATGTCCGGCTTGGGGATATCTACGAGTCGCAGCGCCGGTACCCCGAGGCCATTCGGGAACGGCAACAGGCCGTGGCGGTCAATCCTGACGACCAGAGCCTGCTCCTCGATCTTGGAGTCACGATGGGAAAGTCCGGCCAGTTTGCCGAGGCCATTGGAATCCTGGAGCAAGCCGTGTCCGGGAATCCCCGGGATCCGCGGCCGGTGTTCTGGCTCGGGCTGGCCCATCAGCAGCTCAACCATCGGGAGGAGGCTAAAGCGAACTTCACCCGATTCATTGCCATGGCTCCTTCCGGGTTGTCACGCCAGGTGACCCTGGCCCAGCAGAAACTTCAGGACCTCCAATGAGAACCGGACGGGCCTGGCTCAGGATTGGAGCTGCTTCGCTGGCGATTGCGCTATCCGCGGCGGCGTCTGCACCGCTCCGGGCCCAGACGTCCTCTTATGAGTACCTCCAGGCCTTTTCGTCGGTCATCAATTTCGTCCGCTTGAATTACGTGGATTCGGTGGGATATCCCGAGCTGGTGCGAGCCGCCATCGAGGGAACCCTTCGCTCTCTGGATCCGCACAGCCGGTTCGTCTCCGCCGAGGAGTTTGCCCGCCGCTCGGCATTGGAGCGGGGGGAGCTGGCGATCCCTGGGCTGATTATCGAGGACGTGGACAGCGCCGTGGTCGTGTTATCGGTGTACGCCCAGAGTCCCGCCGCCACCGCCGGCGTCCAACCCGGCGACCGGGTGGTGAGTGTCAGCGATACGACCGTGGCGGGGCAACGGGCGGAGTCGGTCGAGCTCCGGCTCGCCGGCGCCGAGGGGACGAGGGTCAAGGTCACCCTGGAGCGGGGGCCTCGCCTGGAACCGGACAGCTACAGCGTCAATCTCAAACGGGTGTTCCCCCGATCGTTCTCAGTGACGTCGTGGTCCATGCTCGATTCGGCCACAGGGTATGTCCGGCTGAACGAATTCGGAGAGCAGGCTGCCGAGCAGCTTCGGAATGCCCTTCGCGAGCTTCGGGGCAAGCGAGCCAGGCGGCTTATTCTCGATCTGCGCGGCAATCCCGGCGGTTTGGTGATCGAGGCGGTGGATATCGCCTCCCTGTTTCTGCCGAAGGGCTCCCTGGTCTTTCGCACCCGGGGTCGGAAGCGCTCAGTGGACGAAGATTTCGTCACCAAGCACGACGGGGAATTCGCCCTGCCGCTGATCGTTCTCATTGACGAAGGCAGCGCCAGCGCCTCGGAAGCCCTGGCCGGGTCGCTGCAGGACAATGATCGGGCCCTGCTTCTGGGCCGGCGCAGTTTCGGCAAGGCGCTGATGCAGCAGGTGTTCATCGTCAGTCCCACCAACGACAACGTCTGGTTGACCATCGGCCGGGTGATCACGCCGAGCGGCCGCATCATTCAGCGCCGCTACAAGGGCCTGCTCTACGAACAGTACCGGTCGCTGGCGGGACACGGGGGAGCGGAAGCCGATACGACGGCAATCTTCCATACCAGTCATGGCCGCGAGGTGCGGGGCGGCGGCGGGATCAGGCCGGATATTGAGACTCCGGCTTCGCCCGCCCTTCCCGTCTGGTTTTCTATTGCCTCCGACAGCGGTTTCGACCACGCGGTGGCGGACAGCGTCGCTGCCACGCTTCCCGCTGGTCCCGCCGGTCTTGCCGGGTGGACCGCCAGTCCCGATCGCTGGAAGGCCGAGATCCTGCCTCCGTTCCTGGCCCGGGTGCGGTCCCGCCTTCGGGTGACCGCCGCGACCAGCGAGGAGATTGATCGCGCGATTGCTCGCCGGCTCGCGACCCGGGCGGCCGAGGTCCGCTGGGGTATCGATGCCGCCCGGGCATTGTGGCTTGGTTCGGATCCCGATGTTCGGGATGCATTGACTCATTTCCCGCGGCTGGCCGAGCTGCTCGCTGGCCCTCACTAATTCCCACATTCCCTCGTTAATTTGAGGTATGGCTACCCGCACCCAAAGCCGGCCCAAGGCCGCCTCCAGGCTCGACAAATCCGAGTTGCTCGAGCTGTTCCGGATCATCCTCCTGTCCCGCCGGATTGACGACAAGGAGATCCAGCTCAAGCGGCAGAACAAGATCTTCTTCCAGATCTCCGGCGCCGGGCACGAAGCCGTGCTGGCCGCCGCGTCCAAGGTGTTCCGCCCCGCCTACGACTGGTTCTACACCTACTATCGCGACCGTGCCCTGTGCCTGGGACTCGGAATGACCGCCACCGAGCAGCTGCTTTCCGCAGTGGGCGCGGCGGACGATCCCAATTCGGGCGGCCGCCAGATGCCGTCCCACTGGGGTCACAAGGACTTGAACATCGTCAGCGCCTCCAGCCCTACCGGCACCCAGTTCCTGCAGGCGGTCGGATGCGCCGAGGCGTGGCTGCGTATTTCACAGAACGAGGGAATTCCGGATCGCGATCAGCTGATCAAGGGCGATGAGGTGGTCTTCTGCTCGACCGGAGACGGCACTACCAGCGAGGGCGAGTTCTGGGAAGCCATGAACACCGCGTGCAACCTGAAGCTGCCGGTGGTGTTCGTGGTGGAAGACAACAAGTACGCGATCTCGGTCCCGGTCGAAGTGAACACGGCGGGTGGTTCGATCTCCAGGGTGGTCGCCTCGTTCCCCAACCTGTTCATCGAGGAAGTGGACGGCTGCGATGTGCTGGCCTCGTACGACGCGCTGACCCGCGCGGTGGAATACGCCCGCACCCGTCAGGGCCCCGCCCTGGTCCATGCCCACGTCATCCGGCCTTACAGCCATTCGCTCTCGGACGACGAGGTCCAGTACCGCACGCCGAAGGAGCGGGAGGAAGACGCCAGGAAAGACCCGGTCACCCGGTTCCCCCGCTACCTGGTGGAAAAGGGCATCGCGACGGAAGCCGAGATCGAAGCGGTGAAGGCGCAGGTCGAGGAAGAGGTCAACGTGGCGACCGAAGTCGCGCTGGCGTCGCCCCAACCGCCGCTCGATTCGGTCTACCAGTACGTCTACTCGCCCGATCTCGATCCCACCAGCGAGCATTTTGACACCGAGGACGATCCGAAATTCTCCGGCGAGCCCACCACCATGGTGGACCTGCTCAATGCCTGTCTCAAGGACGAGATGACGCGGGACCCCCGGATCCTGCTGTTCGGCGAAGACGTGGCCGACGCGAGCCGGGAAGCGTCACTGTCGGAAGTGAAGGGCAAGGGGGGCGTCTTCAAGGTGACCTGGGGGCTGCAGCGGGCCTTCGGTGGCAACCGGGTGTACAACTCGCCGCTCGCGGAAGCCAATATCGTGGGCCGGGCCATCGGGCTCGCCACTCGCGGCATGAAGCCGGTCGTGGAGATCCAGTTCTTCGACTACATCTGGCCGGCCTATATGCAGATCCGGAACGAGCTGGCCCTGATTCGCTGGCGCAGCAACAACGCGTTCGCGGCACCGGTCGTCATCCGGACCACCTACGGCGGTTATCTCAAGGGTGGCTCGGTGTATCACTCCCAGACCGGGGCCGCGGTCTTCACGGGGGTGCCGGGACTCCGGGTGGTCTGCCCCTCGACCGCGCTCGATGCCAATGGCTTGCTTCGCACCGCCATTCGCTGCGATGACCCGGTGCTCTTCCTCGAGCACAAGCACCTCTACCGCCAGACCTACAACAAGGCGCCCAACCCGGGCCCCGGCTTCATGATTCCGTTTGGCAAGGCGAAAGTGGTGCGGGAAGGGACCGACCTGACGGTGGTGACTTACGGCGCGGTGGTGCAGCGTACCCTGGTCGCCGCGAAAGAGCTGGAGGACCAGCACGGGATCAAGGCCGAGGTGATCGACCTGCGCTCGTTGTCCCCGGTGGACTGGGAGACCATCTACCAGTCGGTCCGCAAGACCAGCAAGGTTGTCGTGGCCTACGAGGACTCCCTCAGCTGGGGCTACGGCTCCGAGATCTCGGCCCGCATCGCCGACGAGATGTTCGCCTGGTTGGACGCCCCGGTCCGCCGGGTGGCGGCCACCGACACGTTCGTGGCCTATGCGCCGGAACTGGAAGATGTCATCCTGCCGCAGGTCGAAGACCTGCGTGCCGCGATGGAGCAGGTGGCGCG
>DASYPP010000082.1:0-4891 GCA_036006525.1 Gemmatimonadales bacterium | reverse complement strand
CGCTGGTCGCGCTTGTCCTCATGCCGTGGAATCCCGCCATCTGGTGGGCAATGCGTCGGCTCCGTCTCGCAGTCGAGATTGATTGCGATCAGCGGGTCCTGGGCCGCGGGGTCGACGCCCGGCACTATGCGACGTTGCTGCTCACCGTCGGTAACCGGATGTCCCGTATCCCCTTCGCCTGGGCGACAGCGCTGGGCGGATCCCGCTCGTTTCTTGAAAGGAGAATTCTTGCCATGACTACTCCCATTCGGCCCCGGCGTCACCGGGGAGCCATCATAGCGGTCTCGGCCGGCATCGGGCTGATCGTCGCCGTTGCCTGCGAATCCCCGGTTCCGGATCCCATCGCGCCGACGTTCGCGTCAGGGGCCGACTCGGTCCGCACTGAGCCCCTGGCCCGGGTCGTGAGGGATGGCCGCTCCGCCTATCGCTCGCTCGATTGCAAGACCAACGTACAGTGTGGGGCCGAATCAGTGGTGAGACTCGGCTACTTAATCAAGAGCGATGCCGGTGCGGTGACTGACAGCGTGGTTGGCCAGATTATCACCGTCAACGGCCGCCCGTCGGGCAAAGCCATCACGGTGCCCGACCACCCGGGCAGCGGCACGGTGCGGGAAGTGCAGGGCTTTCGGATTATCCCGGATTCGACGCCGCGCTGACCCGCCCATATATTGAGGAGAGTCGCGAGCGTGGCGGAACTGGCAGACGCGCAGGACTTAGGATCCTGTCCCGCAAGGGGTCCGGGTTCGACTCCCGGCGTTCGCATGCAAGATGGTAAGGACGGTAAGACGGTAAGACGGTAAGACGGTAGGATGGTACGTTGGGCACCTGAAAAGCAGGTGCCCTTTGCTTTTGGTAACAACTGCCCACGCCGCGACCCGCGGGGGCCATGGATCACGCGATTACAGTGATGGCCGGGACAATGCTGAGCGTGACTTTCCTCCCTGACAAAAAAGATGGGCAGGCAAATCTTTGCAGACAGGCCGTCGCTTCACGAATCTCGAGGAGGAGATATGGATCGATGGGATCGAGCCGGAACCCAGCTCGCGTTACTCGCGGATGATGATCGTGAAACCGCCCGCTTTGCCCGGCCATGGCTCTTGTCCCATGGTTTCGAATTGGTGCACGCCCGCGCCGCCGTAGCGGCACTGGAGCTCCTCCAGCGAATGCCGGAGAGTTTTGGCCTGGTCCTGGTCAGCCTCGATCTGCCCGACATCCCCGGCGCCGTGCTGATTGAAACCCTGCGACTCTTCCGTCCCGAGCTCCGCGTCATCTGCCTGACGACGCCGGACCAGGAGGTGGAACTCGACGTGGCGGCCTGTCTTTCCAAGCCGATCAATCGGATGGAGTTCAATTCCCAGCTATCCCAGGCACTGGGACGCACGCCCGCTCCCGTGCTCCTCGCCAATTTTGACGAAGACACCATCGCGCGAGCCAGGACTCGCTATGCGGTTTCCGGGAGCTTGATCGAAGCGGCCCGCGAACTCTCCCGCGGGTTCGTCAGTGGGGCAGGCGGGTCAGGATGACAGATCGCTGCGGGATTGCTGGCCGTTGTGCTTGCGCTTGGCGATGAGCGCGTCGGTGATCTTGGAGAGCAACTCCTCGCGGGTGAAGGGCTTCGCCAGGAAGAGGACTCTCGGTTCCTCCAAGCCTTCCCGGACCATGACCTCGGCCTGGTAGGCTGACATGTACACGATCATAATACCGGGCCACTGCGCCTGGATCATGCGACCCAGATCCACACCACTGACCGTAGGCATGACGACGTCTATCAGCGCAAGGTCCACAGGCGGACGGGCGGTACGGAGCACTTCCAGGGCCTCTTCGGCGGATTCGGACTCGAACACACGATATCCGGCCTCGGAGAGCAGCCGGAAGGCCGCGCGCCGCACCACACTGGTATCGTCCACCACCAGAATGGACTGAGGGCTGACCCGCTGGATGTACGGAAATTGATCTTCGGTCATGCTGCCTGCGGGTTGTTGTTGGCGGCCCGCCCAAGGGGCTTAGGGCCAGAACCGATGAAAATGGCAAACCAAACAGCGACGTGCTGTGGGTCACATCACACTTTTTGACGGTCCCGGAGCAGTCAGGCCGGGATCAACGCCAGACCGGTCCCCGGATCAAAGAAATGGAGCTTCGCCGCCCTGGGGCGGAGCCGCACGCTGCTGCCCGGTTGGGGCGGCTGTCTACCCTCGGAACGGACGGTCAACGAGTCCTTTCCTGCTTTGACGTGCAACAACAGCTCGTTGCCCAGGAGCTCGGCCAGCTCGACCACCGCCACAAAACTGTTACCTTCACCCTCCCCCACTTCAAGGTCTTCGGGGCGAATCCCCAAAATCACGTTGCGGCGCGGCGTTTCATGCAACGCATTCGCGGCCGCGGCAGGAATCTCCAGCTTCCAACCGCCGCCCGCCGGTTCGAAGCGCAAACCGCCCTCCCGCAGCATCTCACCGGGGACTAGATTCATCGCCGGGCTGCCGATGAAACTGGCGACGAACGTGTTGCGCGGGCGATCGTAGAGGGTCATCGGGGTAGCGATCTGCTGCACCTGGCCCTTGTCGAGCACCACGATCCGGTCACCCAACGTCATCGCTTCCACCTGGTCGTGGGTCACGTATATCATCGTGGCACCCAGCCGGCGGTGCAGCGCCGCGATCTCGCGGCGCATCTGGAGCCGGAGCTTGGCGTCGAGGTTGGACAGCGGCTCATCGAACAGGAACGCTTTGGGCTGGCGCACGATCGCCCGGCCGAGCGCGATGCGCTGGCGCTCGCCGCCGGAGAGCTGCTTCGGCTTCCGGTCCAGCAGCTCGGTGATGCCGAGCAGTTCCGCCGCCTGGCGCACCCGGGAATCGATGTCGGCCCGGGGCATGCCGCGCAGCTTCAGGGCGAAGCCCATGTTTTCGTACGCTGTCATGTGAGGATAGAGAGCGTAACTCTGGAATACCATCGCGATGTCGCGGTCCCGGGGCGCCAGGTTGGTGACCTCCTGGCCTCCGATCAGCACCCGGCCCGAGGTGAGGGTCTCCAGCCCCGCGACGATGCGCAGCGTGGTGCTTTTTCCGCAGCCGGAGGGGCCTACCAGCACGCAGAACTCCCCATCGGGAATGTCCAGGCTGACGTCGTCCACGGCGACCCGCGTCTTGCCGCCGGCCTGGAAGGCTTTCCGAACCTGCTCCAGTTTCACATTCGCCATGGTGTTCCCGGTCTGGTATGAGCGAGCAATTCCGATTCCCTGACGGTTTCCTCTGGGGGGCTTCGACTTCCGCCTACCAGATCGAAGGATCGCCGCTGGCTGACGGCGCGGGACCCAGCATCTGGCACCGCTTCTCCCACACGCCGGGCCGCACCGCCTACGGCGAGACCGGCGACGTCGCCTGCGATCACTATCGCCGCTACCAGAGCGACGTGGCCCTGATGAAGCAGCTGGGCTTGAACGCCTACCGCTTCAGCATCTCATGGAGCCGGGTACTGCCCGACGGCACCGGCAAGGTCAACCGGGCAGGACTCGACTTCTACAGCCGCCTGGTGGACGAGCTTCTTGCGGCCGGCATCGCACCCTCCGCCACGCTCTATCACTGGGACCTGCCCGCCGCGCTGGACGACCGGGGCGGCTGGCTCAACCCCGACATCCCCCAGTGGTTCGCCGAGTACGCCGGCGTCGTCTTCAAGGCACTGGACGACCGGGTACCGATGTGGGCCACCCTGAACGAGCCCTGGGTGGTGACCGACGGCGGTTACCTGCACGGGGTACTGGCGCCGGGTCACAAGAACCTGTTCGAGACCCCGATCGCCGCGCACAACCTGCTGCGCTCCCATGGGACGGCGGTGCAGGCTTACCGCGCGCTGGGCCGGCACCAGATCGGCATCGTGGTGAACCTGGAGCCCAAGTACCCGGCCACCCACTCCCCGCAGGATCTCGCGGCCACGGAGCGGGCCGACGCCTACATGAATCGGCAGTACCTCGATCCGATCTTCAAGGGATCCCACCCCGCGGAACTGCGCGAGGTGTTCGGCGAAGCATGGCCCGCCACCGCCGACAGCAACATGGAGCTGGTCAGTCAGCCCATCGATTTTCTCGGCATCAATTACTATCTGCGCGGGGTCACCAGCCACGATCCCGAGTTTCCTCCTCTCAGGGCCCGCAACGTGCCCCAGCCCCAGCACGTGACCACCGAGACCGGGTGGGAGGTCTATCCTCCGGCGCTCACCGGGGTGCTCACCTGGGTGCGGGACCACTACGGCAATATCCCGATATACATTACCGAGAACGGCGCCGCCTTTGCCGATCCGCCGGCCCCGGTCAACGGGAAAGTAGACGACCCGCTCCGGGTGAACTACTACCGCGAACATCTGAAGGCCGCGCACGCCGCGATGAAGCAGGGCGTCGATCTCCGGGGATACTTCGCCTGGTCCCTGCTCGACAACTACGAGTGGAGCCTGGGATACTCCAAGCGATTCGGCATCGTGCACGTCAATTTCGAGAACCAGGAGCGGACACCGAAGTCCAGTGCGATGTTCTACTCCAGGGTGATCCAGAGCAAAGGCGGCGTTCTGGCGGAGTAGGCAGAGAACGCCGAGAACATCCAACGCCGAGCCGCCGAGCGCGCTGAGGTTTCACTGAGAACAGCAACCGACTTCAACGCAAAGGCGCTAAGACGCCAAGAGAACAACCAATTGTTTTCTCTGTGATACCTCTGCGTTCTCTGCGTCTCTGCGTTGGATGTGGCAAGGTTCAACTCGCTGTACTCCCTCAGTTTTCCGCTCGAATGACCGCCCGCGCCGGGGAGAAAATCCAACGCCGAGCCGCCGAGTTTCGCTGAGCACGCGCTGAGAACAGCAACGACTTCAACGCAAAGGCGCTAAGACGCCAAGAGAACAACCAATTGTTTTC
>DASYPP010000081.1:0-13298 GCA_036006525.1 Gemmatimonadales bacterium | reverse complement strand
TCCACGATTCGGAGACGGAGCGTCCCCATCGGCTCCCTGTAGTGGCGCCGGTCGGCATGGACCGTGACGACGGCGGAACCGGGGAGCGTCAGTACTCGAAGCTCTGTGTTCCCGTGCTCGTTGGCGATGTACGCGATCCGGCGTCCATCCGGTGACCAACGCGGGTTGGTGGCGTCGTAGTCGCCGAAGGTGAGCTGGAACGGGTTGGCGCCCTCACCCGTCATCAGCCACACCTGGTTCCACTGCCGGCCCAGGTAGGAGCTGTACACCACTCGGCCGTCCCGGGCCCAGTCGGGCCGCCCTTTCCACGTGGTCTCTTCATCGTGAATCAGCCGCATCGGAGCACCGGGGGCGGCGTCCATCTTCCAGAATCCCCCACTTCCCCAGATATGGTCGCGGTTGGAGACCAGGATCAGGCTCTTGCCGTCGGGTGACCAGGTGGGGGAGAGGTAATGATCGAACCGGCTGTAGTAATAGCGGGGGAGCTGACTGTCGCGATCATCGGTGATTCGCGAAATCTTCTTCAAGGCTCCATCTGCGAAATCTGCGGTATAGACATGCCAGCGGCCTTCATAGGCGGTGGAGACAAACGCGATCCGCGATCCATCGGGCGACCACCGCGGTTCCAGGTTGACCGCGCCGTCGGCCAGGAGCGGCTGGCTCTCTTTGGTCTCCAGGTTCAGCAGCCGAAGCTCGATCGCATCGTTGCGATACGAGGAGAACACCACCCAACGTCCATCGGGAGACCAGTCCGGCTGATAATCGTAGCCGCCGCCCGATGTGAGCTGCCATGCCTCATCCGTCCCCAGCTTCTGCCGCCACAGCGAGCCCTGCATCGAGTAGATGACTTCACTACCGTCCGGAGACCAGGTCACCCAGCCCGGGCCCGACGTGGCCTGGGGCAGGTACATCTCGCGGTAGTAGTAGTTGTGGGGGACGTGGATTTGCTGGAGGACGGGCTCGCGTTGCCCTTGGAGGGAGTCTGGAAAGAGACTAACGGAGAGCACGCCGAGGACTGCGAACAGCCAACGCAGAGCCGCTGAGCACGCTGAGCTTACGCCGAGTGTTATCAATGTCTTCTTATTGTTGTTTGTTGATGTTCTGCGAAACCTCTGGGTGCTCTGCGTCTCTGCGTTGGATGTGGCAAGGCTCGAGTATCGGGATCCAGCTCGACAACCTAAGCCTATTTCAAGTACAGCTGCTTCGGATCCAGCTTCTCCCGCAAGAGACTCAGTTCCGCTCCCGTCGGCTGTTCCACGCTTCCTAATGTCGGGCGCGCCTTGAGCGCCCACCCGATCCCATCCTGCACGTCCTTGATCGTCACCCCGGGATATAGCGCCGTCAGCACCAGCTCGCCGGTGGCTTCGTCACTCTCCAGGATCGCCTTGTCGGTGATCACCTTGACCGGCCCTGCGCCCGGCATTCCCAGCTCCTTCCGCGACTTGCCATCCCGGTACCGGTGCCCCGGGCTGGTAATGAAATCGACCTGTTCCGGAAAGGCCCGGCGGTCCAGCCGGCTGATGATCAGCGTGCGGACCGCGTGGACCGCGATCTCCGCCGCCCCGCCGCTGCCCGGCAGCCGCACCTTCGGTTTCTCGTACGAGCCCACGACCGTGGTGTTGATGTTGCCATACTTGTCGATTTGCGCGCCACCCAGGAACCCGACCTCGATGCGCCCGCCCTGCAGGAAGCACTGAAAGACGTCCGCCATGCTGCAGACCATGAGCGAGCCAGTGACCAGGGCAGGATCCCCGATCGATACGGGTACTCGCTCGGGCACCGCTCCAACCGCACCCGACTCGTAGATAAGGACCAGGTTCGGCGCGTGGGTGGCTCGGGCCAGGTTACAGGCAAGGTTGGGCAGCCCGATCCCGACAAAGACCACCTCACCATCCCGCAGCTCCCGGGCAGCGACCGCCGTCATCATTTCTGATGGCGTATAGTTCCCCCTCTCCATTGATGGAGAGGCGGTCAGGGGGTGAGGTTCAGTACCCATAATTCACCCCGGCGCTCATCAACTCCTTGGCCGCAAGCCGCTGCGCCAGGCCTGGCTGCTTCGCCATGTACGCCTTCCGGTCCGGCACCCCGAGTACGAACTCGTCGAGATAGGCCTTGAGCTTTTCGGGATCCCGCGAGATCGGCTCCCATGCCACGTAGAAGTCGTTGTCCCGGTCGTAGTATCCCTGGGAATACGACGGGTGCGCGCCCCATGGCTCAAGGACCACGGCGTCCACGATGAGGCCGGGGATCAGGGTTCGATTGGGATCGCTCCGGATCACCGACTCGTCCACGATTTCCTCGACCACCACGATCACTCGCTTGGAGGCAAACGCCGCCTCCTTCTGTACTCCCAGCAATCCCCAGATTTGGGTATTACCCTGAGCGTCCGCCCGCTGGGCGTGGATGACGGTGACGTCCGGATTGAGGGCCGGTACTGTCGCCAGCATCTCGCCAGTGTAGGGGCACTTCACCTCTCGAATGAGCGGATTGGCCTTTGCGAGGTCCGTCCCCATGTAGTTCCGCATCGTCCAGAAGGGGAGCTTCGCGGCGCCGGCGCTCATCCGGGCCACCATGCCGAAGTGGGAGTACTCCTCGATCTCGAGCGGCGGACCCTTGCCCTCCACCGCGCGGCGGAACGCATGCAGCGAGCCCGCACCCGGATTCCCGGCCCAGCTGAAGACCAGCTTCCGCGCCACTCCGGCGGCGATCATCTGGTCGTAGATCAGGTCCGGAGTGAGACGGCAAATGGTAAGGTCCCGCCGGCCCTGGCGGATAATCTCGTGCCCGGCGGCAAAGCAAATGAGGTGGGTAAATCCTTCGATGACCACGGTGTCGCCGTCGTGGACGTGCGCCGCCACCGCCTCTTTCATCGAGACGACTTTGGAGCCGATCGCCTTGTGATTTGTCACTCGTCACCTGCCACTTGATCGGCGGCTTCGATCTCCGCTATCAGGCGGTCGCAGGCTCCAACCAGGTGAGCGTCGAGCAGGGCAACCGCCCGCTCCGCATCGCGGGCGGTGAGCGCCGCGAGCAACGCGCGATGTTCCTTCTCGAAGCTGTCGCGATACTTGAGCATGAGGCTGTAGGAGAGCCAGTAACGATCCACCCGGCGCAGCAGCTCGGTGATCAGTTCCTGGAACCGCGGCCGGTCGTCGAGATGATAGACCAGGGAATGGAACTCCATATCCAGCGATCCCCAGGTGGCGCCGTCGTCAGTCTGCTCGGCGAGATCCAGAAGTGCAGCGGCGCGCACCAGATTCTCGGCCGTGAGATTGGGAACCGCGCGGCGGATCGCCCCGGTCTCCAGCATCGCCCGGATCTCGTATATCTCCCGGATCTCGGCGGCCGAAAGCGCGCTCACCGTGGCACCGCGATTAGCCTGGTAGGTCACCAATCCTTCAGACTCGAGTTGGCGCAGGGCCTCTCGAACAGGGATATGGCTGACCTGGAGATTGGCGGCAATTTCCGCCTGGGGCAGCGGCTGGTTGGCCTTGAGCTGGCCGGAGGTGATGGCCTCCCTAAGTACAGCAGCGACAACCTCATGCGTCGCCTTGCGACCGGGCCGTTTCACCCGGCCAAGGACCTGATCGATCTTCAATGACTGAGCTCCCAAAGCTGGGCTCCTGTTGGCTCTTGCGAGGATAATATATTATATATTATCTTCGTTCCAAGTCAACAACCCGGGTCCTATCATGAACGCTCCGGCTACCGTCGAGACCACCCACCAGCCGTTCCAGTATCCGCTGACTCGTGAGTTTGTCGAGCCGGACTGGACTCGTCTGCCTGGCTACAAGGGCGTTTCCAGCGAAGACTGGGAAAGCGCGCTCTGGCAGCGCAAGCACACGGTCAAGAACTTGAAAGAGTTCAAGGCGGTGCTGGGGCATCTGCTGCCGGACACTCTGCTCGCCAGTATCGCGCGGGACCATGAAGAGCGCGCGACCATGTCGATGTTGCTGCCGCCCCAGATGATCAACACCATGAATACCGAGAACCTCTGGGAAGATCCGGTGCGTCGGTACATGGCTCCCGCTTTCGATGATCGTCGCACCGACTGGCCCAATCATCCGATGGCGTCCCGCGACAGCCTGCACGAAGCCGAAATGTGGAAGGTCGAAGGGCTCACTCACCGCTATCCGACCAAGGTACTGGCGGAGATGCTGTCGACCTGTCCCCAGTATTGCGGGCACTGTACCCGCATGGACCTGGTGGGCAACGATGTGCCCCAGGTGGAGAAGCTCAAATTCGCCACCCCGCAGAAGGACCGGCACCAGCAGATACTGGATTACCTGCGGGCCACGCCGGCCGTTCGCGACGTCGTGGTTTCCGGCGGAGACATCGCCAATCTTCCGATTACCGTGCTCGAGCCGTTCGTAAGCGCGCTGCTCGATATTCCGAACATCCGCGACATCCGGCTGGCCAGCAAGGGCCTGATGGGTATCCCGCAGCATTTCCTCCAGGACTCGGTCCTGGCCGGACTGGAGCGGCTCGCGAAGAAGGCGTTTGACCGTAACGTGGACCTGGCGCTGCACACCCACGTGAATCACGCCCAGCAGGTGACGCCGCTGGTGGGCAAGGCGGCGAAGAAGCTGCTCGAGATCGGGTTCCGCGACGTGCGGAACCAGGGTGTGCTGCTCCGCGGGGTCAATACCACGCCCCAGGACCTGCTCGAGCTCTGCTTCATGCTGCTCGATCATGCCAAGATCATGCCCTACTATTTCTACAATTGCGACATGATTCCCAACTCGGAGCACTGGCGGTTGGGAATCTTCGAGGCGCAGCAGCTGCAGCACGACATCATGGGTTATCTCCCCGGCTTCGCGACGCCGCGCATCGTCTGCGACGTCCCCTACGTGGGCAAGCGCTGGGTCAACCAGCTGGCCGAGTATGACCGGGAGAAGGGGATCAGCTACTGGACCAAGAACTACCGCACCGGCATCGAGAATGACGATCCGGAGGCGTTGAGCCGCAAGTACGAGTACTACGATCCGATCTACCTTCTGCCTGAGTCGGGCCAGCGATGGTGGCGGCAACAGTCGGCATAGACGAATTCACCATGGAGCCACGAAGAACCCGAAGGTAGCACGGAGACACTACCATGCTGACAAAGACTGAATCCAAGATGACGACTGGCAAGATGGAAACCCCGGACTACCCCCGGATCGTCACTCCGCCGCCGGGCCCCAGGGCGAAAGCCATCGTGGACCGGGACAGCGAGTGGACGTCGCCTTCCTATATCAAGGAGTACCCGCTGGCCATCGCCGGCGGCAGCGGCGCCATGGTCGAAGACGTGGATGGCAACCGGTATATCGATTTCATGGCCGGAATCGCCGTTTCCGCCACGGGGTACAATCACCCCAAAGTAGTGAAGGCGATCCAGGAGCAGGCCGGCAAGTTCCTTCACGTGTGCGGTACCGACTTCTACTTCGAAGGCTTCGCGCGACTGGCCGAGCGCCTGGCCAAGTCGGTGGCGGGGCCGAGCAAGAAGCGGGTGTTCCTCACCAACTCGGGGACCGAGGCGGTCGAAGGCGCGATCAAGCTGGCCCGGAACCACACCAAGCGGACCGCGCTGATCGCGTTTCACGGTTCGTTCCATGGCCGGAGTTACGGCGGGATGAGCCTGACCTCGAGCAAGACCAAGCAGCGGAAACACTTCGGGCCGTTCCTGCCCGAGGTATACCATGTGCCCTTCGCCAATCCTTACCGGGACGGCGGGGACCAGGCGGCAATGGAAAACTCCCTGGGTGCGCTCAAGGCCCTGTTCGACCGGCAGGTGTCGCCCGAGGACGTGGCGGGCATCTTCGTCGAGCCGATCCAGGGCGAGGGCGGGTACGTGATTCCGCCCATGGGATTCCTGAAAGCACTCCGCGAAATCTGCGATGAGCACGGCATCATGCTGGTGACCGACGAAGTCCAGTGCGGCGTCGGCCGCACCGGAAAGATGTGGGCCAGCGAGTGGGAAGGCATCGAGCCCGACATCCTCTGCACCGCCAAGGGACTCGGCTCTGGTATGCCGATCGGCGCGTTCATCGCGAAGGAGTCGGTGATGACCTGGGAGTCAGGGTCGCACGGATCCACCTTCGGCGGCAACCCGGTGTGCGTCGCCGCGGCGCTGGCCACGCTGGATATCGTCCAGGAGTCGCTGCCCCACATCAAGGCCGTGGGTGAGCGGATCCTCAAGAGCCTGAAGGAAATGCAGGCCCGTCACCCGGTGATCGGCGACATCCGCGGCCGGGGGCTCATGATCGGCGTGGAGTTCGTGAAGAATCAGCAGACGCGTGAGCCCTATCCGGAGCTGATCGACCGGGTGACCGAGCGAGCCTTCCAGAAAGGCCTGTTGCTCCTGGGCTGCGGCAAGAGCGCGTTCCGGCTCGCCCCGCCGCTGGTCTTGAACGAGTATGATGTGGACACCGGCTTGGCGATTCTGGATGAGTGCCTCCGGGAAGAGAACAAGTAGGGGCGGATCTGAGATCCGCCCCAACAAGTGACAAGGACGACTTGAGACATATGGCAACGACACAAAAAGCAGCGCCGCAGAAGATCACATACACCTCGACCAACGTCGACATGGGCGAGTTTCATCGCTCGTTCGACGCGGCCCTGGCCCGGCTGCGCGCCGGTTTGGGGAAGACCTATCCGCTTTACATCGGCGGCCAGGCGGTCGAGGGGTCGGGCGGCGGAGCCGCAATCGTCGATACTTCACCGATCGACACCTCGGTGGTCATCGGCCGGTTTGCGGCCGCCGGTCCGGCACAGGTCGACCTGGCGGTGAAGAATGCCATGGCAGCCCAGAAAGCGTGGGCTCAGAAGCCCTGGCGCGAGCGTCTGGCAATAATGCGTAAGGCTGCGACGATCATTCGCGAGCGGAAGTTCGATCTCGCCGCCACGATGAGCCTCGAGGTCGGCAAGAGCCGGCTGGAGGCGATGGGGGACGCCGAGGAATCGGCCGACCTGATCGACTATTACGCCCAGCAGGTGGAAGACGCCGACGGCTTCGTGCGGCCCATGGCCCGGATGACGCCGATCGAGCGGAACACCGATGTTATGCGCCCCTATGGCGTGTTTGCCTGCATCGCACCATTCAACTTCCCGCTGGCGCTCTCCACCGGCATGTCCTCCGCCGCGCTGATGGTGGGCAACACCGTGGTGTACAAGCCGGCGGAGGATACTCCGCTGACCGGCCTCAAGCTGTACGAGGTCTACCGCGACGCGGGCGTGCCGGCGGGCGTGTTCAATTTCGTCTCCGGGCGCGGCTCTCAGATGGGCGACGCGCTCTGGCAGCACCCGGGCGTGGATGGCATCGTGTTCACCGGGTCCAAGCCGGTCGGACTCCGGATCTTCCACGGGATCAGCGCCAACTACGTGAAGCCCTGCCTCCTGGAGCTGGGTGGCAAGAACGCCACGATCGTCATGGACTCCGCTGACCTCGACGCCGCGGCCGAAGGCGTCATGCGCTCGGCGTTTGGATTGCAGAACCAGAAATGCAGCGCCACGTCCCGGGTGTATGTGCACCGGGCCGTGGCCGCACCGTTCCTGGCCAGTTTGCAGGAAAAAATGCAGACGATGAAAATGGGAGACCCGACCGAGCAGGACGTTTATTTCGGGCCGGTGATCAATGCCAAGGCGGTCGCCCGCTACGAAGGCGCAGTGGAGCAGGCCAGGAAAGAAGGCACCGTCCTGACCGGCGGCGAGCGCTTGAAGGGTGGGATCTTCGACAACGGCAACTTTGTAGCGCCGACCGTTGCGAAGCTTCCGCTGCAGAGCTCGCTCTTCTTCGAAGAACTCTTCGTTCCCTTCCTCGCCGTGGGCGAGGTCGGCTCGCTCGATGAAGCCATCGCCGAGAGCAACAAGGCGGAATACGGGCTCACAGCCGGATTCTTCTCCCGGAAGCAGGAAGAGATCGACCGCTTCTTTGACGAGGTCGAGGCCGGGGTATGTTACGTGAACAAAAGGAGCGGTGCCACCACCGGCGCCTGGCCCGGTGCGCAGCCGTTCACCGGCTGGAAGGGATCCGGATCGACTGGGAAGGGCGGGTGCGGCCCGTATTACGTCCAGCAGTTTGTCCGCGAGCAATCCAGGACGGTCATTAGTGACAAGTGACAAGTGACAAGTGACAGGTAACAAGGAAGCCCTCAAGGTCGGGGGCTTTTTTGTTACTTGTCACGTGTCACATGTCACTTGTCACTATTACAGGGCGCGTAAAGTCTTTTCGAAAAGGCCGACTAATTCGTCAATCTGCGGCTCGGTAATCGTGAACGGCGGCGCCAGCATCACCAGGTCGCCATTGGTGCCATCGGCGTGCCCCGTATTCGGCCACACGATGAGGCCGTTGTCCCGGGCCGTCTGGGTAAAGCGCTCGGCGTATTTCAGGTCGCGCTTCATCGGTGCCTTGGTCGCCTTGTCCGCTACGAACTCGATGCCGGCCAGGAGGCCCCGTCCCCGGACGTCGCCGACAGTCGGGAAATTGGTGAGGCACGAGAGTTTGGAATGGAACTGCTCGCCCATCCGTGCGCAGCGCTCCACCAGCTTGTGCTGGTTGAGGTAGCGGAGCGTCGCCAGCCCCGCGGCGCAGAGGACCGGATGGTGCGAGAAGGTTTGGGCGTGAAGGAAATCGCCGGAATTCTTGACGATGATGTCCAGCACCTTGCGGGTGGTCACTACCGCCGATAGCGGGACGTACCCGCCGCTAATGCCCTTGCCCAGCGTCATGATGTCGGGCGAGACCCCGTATTGCTCGATCGCCGTGAAGGTTCCGGTGCGGCCAGCGCCGGTCAGCACTTCGTCGCAGATAAACAGCACCCCGTGCCGGTCACAGATCTCCCGCACTTCGCGGAAATACTCCGGCGGCGGGAGCGAAGCCCCGGTCGAGGAACCCCCGACCGGCTCCGCGATGAACGCCGCGATGGTATCCGCGCCCTGATGCAGGATCATGTCCTCCAGCGCTTCCCCGCTGCAGCCCAGGCAATCCGGCTCGCCGCTGCACCCGCATCGGTACGGGTAGGGTGCCGGGATCCGGATCACGTCCACCAGCCATTCGCGGTACATCAGCTTGTAATGCTCCCGCGCCGATGCCGACAACGCCAGCATCGTGTTCCCGTGATATGACGGCTGCAGCGCGATGATCTTGTGCTTGCCCGGCTTCCCAGCTTCGACCCAGTACTGGCGCGCCAGCTTGAGCGCTGCCTCGACCGCCTCGGAACCACTGGATAGGAAGTAGCAGAACTCCAGTCCGGGCGGCAGACTCTTCGCGAGCTCGTTGCTCAACTCCTCCACCGGCTGGTGGGTAAACGCCGTACCGTTGAGATAGGCCGCCTTGGCAGCCTGCTCCGCCATCGCCGCGCCGATCTCCTTGACCCCATGTCCGATGTTGGCGACAAAGGCTCCTCCGGACCCGTCGAAATAGCGCTTGCCGGTGTCGTCGAAGAGGTAGCATCCTTCGCCCCGGACGATCAGCGGGTGGTCTCGCGTGAGCTTCCGATAAAACACGTGAGAATTTGGATAGGCGCGCGTCATATGCTTATATAGTTGGGTTTCCGAGCCTGAATTCTAACACCAATCCCTCACCTCCGTTCCCCCTCTCCCGGTCCCGGGAGAGGGGGCCAGGGGGAGAGGCTTGCCAAGGCGGCCAGTGATGCGATTGAGCCTGATTTCCACGCTCCTCCTGCTCCCCTTCGCCGCCTCCCATGCGCAGTCCCATGAACGGGCCCGCGACCTCGGCATCCCCCTCGACGGCACGCCGGGTAAGTACAATGCCATCACCGATGTACGCGGTGTCAAAGTAGGCCACAGCACCATTATCCGGGGCTCCGGCCCCCTGCTCGTTGGCCAGGGGCCGGTGCGCACCGGTGTCACGGCGATCTACCCCGGGTCGGACTCCATCCTGCAGCCGGTATTTGCCGGCTGGTTCAGCCTGAACGGCAACGGAGAAATGACCGGAACCGCTTGGATCGAGGAGTATGGTGAACTGCTCTATCCGGTCCTCATCACCAATACCAATAGCGTGGGAACGGTCCGGGATGCAGTGATCGAATGGGGAATGAAGCGGGTGACTGAAGATGCCTGGAACTGCTGCCTGCCTGTGGTGGCGGAGACCTGGGACGGAAGCTTAAGCGACATCTTTGGATTCCACGTCCAGAAACAGCATGTATTTGCGGCGCTCGATTCCGCCCGCTCGGGTCCAGTTCAGGAAGGCAATGTGGGCGGCGGCACCGGGATGGAGTGTCTGGGCTGGAAGGGGGGGATCGGAACCTCGTCGCGACTGGCGGCCATGGGGACCGATACCTTCACGGTCGGCGTGCTGGTCCAGTGCAACTTCGGCAGCCGAAGCCAGCTTCGAATAGCGGGGATTCCCGTGGGCCGGGAGATCACCGCACCTCCCGATTGCTACGACACCCGCGGTCCGCTCGACTCGGCACAAGCCCGGTTCCGCTGCCCGGATGTGCGTGGGGATGCCGGCCCCTACGATCCCGACCGGCCGGGCCCGGTGCCCGAGGATCACGGTTCCATCATCGCCATCGTCGCGACCGATGCCCCGCTCCTGCCGCATCAGCTGAAACGCATCGCTAAACGGGTTGCGCTTGGTATCGGCCGGATGGGAGGAGTGGCCGGGAGCAGCTCGGGCGACCTCTTCCTGGCGTTCTCGACCGCGCCGGCCGAGCCCAACGAAGGATTGATCCTGAACCAGCGGATGGTGCACGACAACCTGATCAGTCCGCTCTACAGCGCCACCGTGCAAGCGACCGAAGAGGCGATAATCAATGCCATGCTGGCCGCGGAAACCATGGTCGGCGCCAACAGCCTGCGGGTGACTGCCCTACCCCATGACCAGGTGCGAGCGATCCTGCAGCGGCACACCCTGCTTACTAAGTGACATGTGACAAGTGACAGGGAACAACTCCTGCCTTGTCACTTGTTACTTGTCACTTGTCACTGTGTTCGAACACTTCAAGAAAGGCTCTATCCCAGGCGGCCGGCACGCTCTCCCGCGGTGAATAGGGCCCCGGTTCATACGCCCGCGACGAAATTCCCTTGAAGCTGAGCTCGGTGATGTGCCAGTCCTGCCGGTTGGTGATGTCCCAGAACTCCACCGCGTCTTCCGGATTGAAATCGGGCCGGCCGAAGGATTCCGGGTTGAACATCCACTCGCTGATCACCTTGGTCCGGCCGACTTCCTGGGGCCACAGCGTGTAGTAGTTGCAGTAATCGGGATGAACACTCAGCATGAGATTCGGGAAGATCGTGTAGTAGTATCCCCGCTGCATCTCATCCGCCGAAAGATCGCCGAGCGGCAATCCGCAGGCCCGGCCCGTCATCGTCATGCTCTTGTTGGGCTCAGAGATCATCATGTAGCCCCCCAGGAACGGGCCTTCGATCAGGTCGTTGGCGCCGCTGGTATAGGGCATCAGGCTGGACAACTCGGGATGGATGACCGGGCAATGCAGGCACTCGGAGTAGTTCTGGAAGATCAGTTTCCAGTTGGAGTTCACGTCATACTCGGCCCGCTTACCCACTTTGAGACCAGGCAGGTTGAACCGGGTGAATTTCCCGGCCAGCGGCGCGAACACCTTGTCCAGCGGCTCCGGGTTTTCCGCCAGGTTGATGAACAGGAATCCCTCCCACTCGGCGATACCCACCGTCCGGAGCGGATAGTCCGCCTTGTTGAAGTTCTCCACTTCGTTCATGTGGGGCGCCCCCACCAGCCGGCCATCGGTGGAATAGGTCCAGGCGTGGTAGGGGCACTGGATCGTCTCCGAGAACTTGCCTCTCTCCTCTTCGCACATCCGGGTGCCGCGGTGCCGGCACATATTGTAGAAGGCGCGGACGACGCCTTTCTTGTCCTTCAGGATGATGATGCTCTCCTTGCCGACTGCCTGCAGGAAATAGTCACCCGGATTGGCCAGTTGCGACGCACGCCCCACACAGAGCCAGCGGGTCGAGAGCAGGTGCTCCTGCTCCTTCACGAACAGCTCAGGCGAGGTGTAGTACCGGGCCGGCATGGTATGCTGGCCCTGCTGGTAGGACTGAACGGTGGATACGAACGTCATCGTTGGTGTCTCCGCAAGGTCGAAGGCGCGCACGGCGTGCGCGCGTGGTCAAACCTTCAGCATTTCCTTCGCCGCCAGCCGTCCCGCTGCTCCCGGCAGTCCGGGCCCCGGATGACATCCCGCCCCACCCAGGTAAAGGCCTTCGATCGGGGTGCGGTAGTTCCCCCACCCCGCGACCGGGCGCATGAAGAGCATCTGGTCCAGCGCCAGCTCGCCCTGGCCCAGGCTGCCTTCGGTCGCACCCAGCTGTTGCTCGAAATCGAGCGGCGTCAGGACTTGCTGGGCCAGCACCGCGCCGGGGAGATTGGGCGCATACTCGCCCAGGCACTTGATCACCCGGTCTCCCAGGGCCGCGCGCGCGGCGCTGTCCCAGCTTCCCTGCTTCAGGTGATACGGCGCGTACTGCATCCACACCGACATCACGTGTTTGCCGGCGGGCGCCAGTGACGCGTTCCGGAGCGAGGGGATCACCGCTTCCAGGTACGGCGCCCGCGAGACGCCACCGTGTTTCGCGTCGTCGTATGCCTTCTCCAGGTAGTCCAGGCTCGGGCTGATCGAGATCAGACCCTTGAGCATTTCCGGGCCCTCCACCCCGCGAAACTTCGGCAGCTCTCCCAGGGCCAGGTCGATCCGCGCCGCCACCCCGCGATACCGGATGTTCTGCACTGCCCGGGTAAACTCGGGCATCAGATGGATCGGATCGACCAGGGTCAACAAGGTGCGCCGGGGGTCGGCGGTGGAGAGCACTTGCCGCGCCACCAGTTCTTCGCCGTTCACCAGCACCACGCCCGACACCTGGCCGTTCGTGGTGGCGATCCTCGCCACCGGTGTCGAGGTACGAATGGTGATGTTGAGCTTCTTGACCGCCTCGAGCAACTGGCCGCCGGCTTCATCCGAGCCAGCGCTCCTGAATACCCCGATCGGCCGCCGGACCCGGTGATGCAGAAACAGGAACGCGGTGCCGGCGGACCGCGGGCCCTGGCACAACCCGGTGATTCCCGCTGCGCCCAGGGTGCCCTTGAGCGCGTCGCTCTCGAACCAGTCGTCCAGCAATTCGGCCACGGCCATGGGGACGACCCGGAGCAGCTCGATCATGTCGTCGTTGCCGAGGCTCTTCGCCTTCCGGCCCAGGCCGAGCAGGGTGAAGAGATCGGCGACCGCGGTGCTGGTGAGTTTGGGTGGAGCGCTGGCGTAGAGGTACGCCAGGAAGCCCGAGATCTTGTGGGTCAGCTGGCAGAACTCGTCCCAGCGCCCGGC
>DASYPP010000080.1:0-9762 GCA_036006525.1 Gemmatimonadales bacterium | reverse complement strand
GGCCGCGACTCTCTCCAATGTGACCCCCAACGTGGGCGATGCGGGCGTCACCGCGTCCGCCTGCGAGTATGCCGGGTCGGGCTATCACAAGATCAACCTGAGCCTGAGACGAATCCCCGCGGCCCAGGTGTCGATATACAGCGGGATATGCGCCCGGGCGAAGCAGGATGGGCTCGCGGGAATGGGGGACGTGGCGTGCTGGTACCAGGACAAGCACGAGGAACTGCACGTCATCAAGGGAAACGCGTTCATCATCATACAGCTCGACCGGAACGGCGATCCCACGGTGGCGATCAAGGGCGCGATGACCAAGGCGCTGGGGCGGCTGCGTTAGTAGCGAGGGAAGCGCCTAAGGGACGGGCTGTCATCCCGAGCGGAGCGAGGGACCTTCTCACGGCGGGCAAGATTCCTCGCTGCGCTCGGAATGACAGCGGGGAGTTCCCCCTTCCCCTGTACGGGGGAAGGGGGACAGGGGGTTAGGGTTGAAGGTCGGGCGGGGACGCCCGACGTACCCTACGGTGCGCCCGAAAAAACTCCCACATCAAACCCGTGGCGTCGATGCTCTGGCTGGTGGGCCCGGCAAACCATTCCGGCATCGACCCGCCACCGGGCCAGGTATGGCCTCCTCCCTGGACCCGGTACAGCACCACGGCCGCGTCATCCGCACAGTTCGGGTACGCCAGGCGGGTGACATCCGCCGCGACCACCGAGGCGATCGGGACGGGGCCACAGCGGTTTCGTCGCGCCCAATTCGCCGTCCAGGCCGGGATGCTGGGAAACCGGTAGTCCGGGGCAACCCACGACCGGCCGCCGGCATAGGGAGCGAAGCGATCGGCGGTCCCATGAAACGCGATCATCGGCACTGGTCGATGATCGGTACACCAGCTCCACGGTAGCAATTGCGCCGAGGCCACCAGCCCGACCGCCGCGATCCGATCGGGCAGCGTGCAGGAAAGCACGAACGCCATGCCTCCCCCGTTGGACAATCCGTCGGCATAGATCCGGGCCGGGTCGATGTTGTACGCCGCCTCCAGGGTGTCGATCAGCGCCGCGATGAACCGGACATCCCGATTGGGGCCCGCATCGCGTTCCATGTGCCACACCCGCGGCCCGTTGCCCGCCGCGCCCGATGGGTACACGACGATCAACCCTTCCCGATCGGCCACCTGGTTCCATTGACTGATGTCCTTTTGCGCCGTTCCCCATAGACCCGCGCCGTGCATGCTGATCACGAGCGGCGTCGGCCTCGCCGGGTCGTAGCTCGGGGGAACATACAGCAGGTATTCCCGCTTCTGCCCCGAAGACACGAAAGCACCGTTGGATCGATTGGCGACGTAGAAGGACACTCCATCCACCAGGACCAGCACCAGCGGCAGGCTAAAGAGCAGCAGCACGGTGCCGAGGACGGGCTTCCTGCGCTGGGTCGTCGTCGGGGTCACCGGTGCCGATTCCACGCCAGCGCCAACGGCGCCGCGGAGAGTCGCGCCAGCGGCATGGCCAGGATCGCGACGAGGCCGAGCAGATAACGCGGGATGAGCGGTGCGAAGAAAGCCCAAGCGAGCAGGCCGTAGAGCAGGAGCACGGCGACCATCCAGCCGGCAGCACCGGTGACCAGCATCCGGTCGCTCAACAGCCGGCTGGAGTAGAGCCGCTGGGCGACCCATGCCGCGGCGATCATTTTGACGCCGACCAGGGCAGCCAGGATCCAGGGCAAGGCGGTCCAAACCCCGGCCGCCACGGCTCGGTCATCGATGATCCATTGGGCGACCGGCCCGATCATGATGATGAACGCCAGGGCGAACAACCAGCTCGTCCTGATGACCCATACCCGGCCGGTCAGGCCGATGTACATGCTGTGCACCAGCTGCTTCCAGGTCGAGACGATCAAGCTCGAGAATACCAGCAGCAGGATCACGATCGCGCGAGGGGTTCCGAAGACTCGGGCCAGCCAATCCACCCAACCAATCACCGTTGGCCAGGTCCCCGACAGTTTGAGCCCGAGCGGGATGGCGACGAGGACCAGCAGCCACGCGCCCAGCGTGCTCCAGATCGCCATCCCCAGCTTGGCGCCGATGAGTCCAGCGCTGGTCATCGGCCGAGTGGCATCGAATGGGGTCACCCCGTAGGAATCGCGGGCATGGGGATTCGCCCGGCTGACCATGGTGGCGGCGAAAGTGGCCATGAAGGGTGGCGTGAGCAGCACCACGAGCAGAGTTTCGAAGATGAGGACCGGAGGGTCGTGGCGGACCAGGAAAAGAAAGGCCAGCTCGAACGGCAGGAGCAGGGCCACGAGCGCCGGCAGCGTGCGGCCGTGGCGCCGCCACTCGAACCACAGTTGAGCCCGGGCGGGCGAGGGAAAGTGGCCTGGCTGGCTGACCTGCGCGATCGCTGCCGGCCGGGCGCGCATTCCCCGCCAGTCGGGAATGTCGCCGCGCCTAGCCCGGGCCACCGCGAAGCGGGCGGTGAGATACGCGAGGGGAAGTTGCGGCGCCAGGAAGCCGATCATCAACGGCTCGCTGACCTTGAAGTGGATGGCGAGCAGCACGATGACGTCCAGCGCCGCCAGCCACAGCACGGTGACGACCACCCGCACCCCTCGCCACCCGTAGGGCATCCAGGTCAACGCCTGGGTCCAGGCGAGAAATACCGCGGCGAGCAGCGCCGGCCAGATCACGGGCAGGGCGAGGTCCCACCACCGGGCGAGGAGTGCCATTCCCAGCCACAGGCTCGCCATGACGGCCGAGCCATAGAGCATCGGCCATCCCGCCAGTGCCCGGGTCGTCACCGGCAGCGTGAACATGCGGGCGGGATAGATCGATTGGCGCGCGGCCAGGTCACCGGCCAGGCCGAAGCTGAACACCGCGAGGAAATAGAAGAACGTCACCGAAAGGGGTCCCAGCGCCACGCCCACTCGGCCATCGGGGGGTTCCAGTGTGATGGGCTGCCCCAGCCCCCGCATCAGGAGCTTGATGGCCGCCAGGACCAGCAGGTAGCCGGCCAGGGCGATGAGCACCCGGAGATGCCGGCGGCGGAACTCCCAGGCGATGGCCTGCGCGGGGGACTGGGGAGATCGCATGACTTACGGGTCCGGCGGTGTCGCGGGCATCCCGACATGCGCGACGAATATCTCCTCGAGGGACGGAGTTCGTTCGCCCACCCGGTGCGACTCCCGGATTGCGTCCAGCGGCGCGCTCAGCACGACTCTGCCCTGGCTGATCATCGTGACATGATCGGCGACCCGCTCCACTTCGTCCAGCAGGTGGGACGAAAAGAGCACCGTGCGGCCTTCATCGGCGATGGTGCGAAGGACGGCGCCGAGTATGTCTCGGCGCACGATCGGGTCGAGGCCGGAGGAGGGTTCATCCAGCACCAGCAATTCGGGCCGATAGGCCAAGGCGATCAGCAGGCCCGCCCGCGCCTTCTGGCCTTTAGAGAGGTTCTTGATTCTCGCCGTCGAGTCCAGGGCGAACCGCTGCCGGAGCTCCTCCGCATATCCGTCGTCCCACGCGGGGTAGAACGCGCGGGAGTAGCGGATGAGCTCGTCGACCCGCATCCAGCCGGGGAGGTCGTTTTCCTCGGAGAGATAGCCAATCCGCGACAGGACGCCGACCGGATCGGCGACGGGATCGAGACCGAAGACGCGCACCGAGCCGCTTTCCGCCCGCAGTAGACCCAGGATGTGCTTGATGAGCGTCGTCTTGCCCGCTCCGTTGGCGCCCACGAGGCCGTAGACCGCCCCGCGGGGCAGGGACAAGCTCACCGAGGCCAGGGCCGTGGTGGCACCGAAGCGGCGGGTCAGGTCCGAGACGGTGATGACGACCGAGGCGGTCGGGGCGGTCGAATCAGTCACGATTGCAGCCGGCTGGTGGCCCACCGCTTTCCGCGTGAATGGCGTACTCACCGCCTTCTTTCACGCAGACCACCACGGTCCCGTCCAGCTGAGTCTGATAGATCCGGCGGCCGTGAGCCGCATACCGCCTCAAGGCTTCGTACCCTGGATGGTTATAGCTGTTGTTGCCGACCGAGATAACGATCACCTCCGGATTGGCACGAGCCAGCCACAAGGAATCCATCCCATTGTCTGCCCCATGGTGGGCTGCCTTGAGGACATCCACATCCACGACGGCGTTGGCGCCGGTCCAGGCGTCTTCCTCTTCCGTCTGGCTATCGCCGGTCAGCAGGGCGCTGAACCGGCCGAGTCGGACCAGGACGCCGATGCTGGCATTGTTCTCTCCGCCGCAGTCATTCAACAGCGACGGCAGGATCTGGAGGCTCATCCTCCCATACTGCCGCGTCTCGGCAACCGCAGCAAGCACCGGCGTATTGGAGTGTTGCAGCGCGACCTGAAGATGCTGGTAGGTGTCCCTCGACTCTTTACACCCATTGCCGATAAATGCATCGACCTTTCGATTCCGCACCACGTCGTCCATATCTCCGATATGGTCGTCGTGGTAGTGGCTGGCGATGAGGAGGTGAATGTGGTGGACGCCCCGATCGTTCAGGTCCTGCATGATGTGTCCGGAGTGTCCGGCATCGATCAGGATGTTGAAGGTGTCGCTCTGGATCAGGATCGCGTCGCCCTGCCCCACGTCCAGGAACACGATCTCCGCTCCCGGGATTAAAGGCGCGGGTTGAGTCTGCGCGCTAAGGGGGAGAGGCGCCGTTAGCAGCAGGATGGCGAGGAGGCGTGGGGGCATGTTGGAAAATAGAAGGCGCGCACAGCGTGCGCGCGGGATCGGCGCGGCCGCCACCGTGCCCATCCGGACACAACCATGCGCGCACGCTGTGCGCGCCTTCATGGGCGATCCCGGGGTACTAACTCGGCCGCCTTTGGCGGCCGAGGGTTGTGACCGGCAAGATGTCATTGCGAAGCAGCCGAAGGCTGCCGAAGCAATCTGGTGGTGGGGTGGGCTCGAGGCCACGGGAGCCCACGGGCTAAAGGCCGGACTCGGCGAATACCGTCGCTAAAGCGACTACCGCTTCCCTCGCTTCCCCCGCTTCCCTCTCTTCCCTCGCTTCCCCGCTACGGCTGGCATACCAGCGTCATCTCGACCTGGACCTTCCTGCCCTTGGTCGCCGTGCCGGCCACGACGAGAGAGTCGATCCCGCCAGCCGTCCGGGTGCGGATGGCGGTGCCGGGCTCGTTGTACTGCGGGTCGTTCGCCCGAATGACGAACAGGGGACTTCCGATCGACCCCACCCGAACCCCAACCGCGAGGTAGTAGCTCGAGACCGTAGTGCCGGCGGCGAGGGTGTCGGCGTCGAAGTTGACCGAGGTCACGTCGTGCATGGTGGTATCGTCGGGGAACATGACGGCGAACGAATTGGCCCGGTGCGGATAGCCGTAGTCGGCCAGGCCACACTTGGTCGAGATCCCCGAGGCTTGGAACACCCCGTTGTACACCGGGTCGGGGTCGTTCAAGATCCTGACGATCACGGTGGTCGGCCGGAGCAGGGTGCTGTCCGGTCGCTGCGCCCAGGCGGGGATTGTAAGGCCGAGGAGGGCGAGAGCAGTGAGGGTTACAGCGGCTGACGGCGTGAGCGGCATCGCAGACCTCCAAGGTGGATAAACAATGTCGGTCCGCCGGGCGTCCTGGTCAAATTGGCGAGGGGGTCAGGGCGGTCAGGGCGGTCGAGGCGGTCGCTCCCTAGATTGCTTCGGTCGCTTCGCTCCCTCGCAATGACGGACCGAGTGAAAGCCAACTCGGCCGCTATCAGCGGCCGAGGGCTGTTACCGGCAAGATGTCATTGCGAGGCAGCGCAGGGGCGCACTGCGTGCGCCCTTCGCTGCCGAAGCAATCTGATGATGGGGCGCGCTCGAGCCCACGGGTTCCCCTTCATCGAGAGGAATATGGCGCTGAGGTGTTGAGTGCGATTCACGCTTGAGATTCCTCGGGCTTCGCCCTCGGAATGACAATCAGCCCCCGCTTCCCCCGCTCAGCGTCCAACCACTCGGAACCTGGTATACATCCCGGCCCCGAAATGACCCGGCATATGGCAGTGAAAGAGCCAGATCCCGGGGTTATCAGGAACCATGTCTGCCACGGCTGACATCATTGGAGTCAGCATAACCATGTCGGTCCGCATGTGGTTGACCACCGCGGTCTGGCCATGCCAGTGCGGAGTATGAATGTCCCAGGAACCTTGCTCGTTCGGATTGGTGAAGACATACCAGCGCACCCGCTCTCCCAGGGACATGGTGAGCATGGGCCCGTTGCCTTCGAGGTAGCCGTTGATGGCGAAGAATTTGTGAAAATCGCGGACCCGCTTGTCCTGGTCGCCGTCGTACTTCGCGGCAGCACCATAGATGCGGACCACATTGCTGTCCCAGTACCAGCTGAGTGGCTCATCGAACAGCCCGAAATCGACCACGAACTCGCGATCGACATCGTTGGGAGAACCGTCGGCCCGGGCCATGCCGCGCCGAGTGACGATGATCGGTCCAATCAAACCGGCATTGATGTCCTGCCCTTCATCCACGTGGGAGTGATACATCCAGAAGGCTGAGCTCCCCTCGTCATGAGCCGGGCCGGCGCGTTCGGGCACCGGCCACACATACGTGTGGGTCGCCCCGGGGGCGACCGCATCGTCGAGCCGATCCTTTCCACTGGTGCTGTCCAGGTAACTGAACCCCTCGGCGTCCTTGGCGTAGAACACG
The DNA here is from genome assembly GCA_036006525.1 of Gemmatimonadales bacterium. GTDB lineage: Bacteria > Gemmatimonadota > Gemmatimonadetes > Gemmatimonadales > GWC2-71-9 > DASYPP01. The sequence continues at coordinate 3,104 of DASYPP010000080.1, read as the reverse complement.
CCGTGAGGATGGAGACTGTACGGTCTCGAGGCGTGGTTGCGAAACACCACCCGGATGGTGTCCCCCACCTCGGCGCGGAGCAGCGGGCCCAGGATGCCGAGGTGGTTCCAGTGCTCCGACCGCGGCTTCAGCGTGGTGAAAGTAGAATCGGTGTACTCGTGAAATACCGCCTTGCGGTAAGTCGTCTGGTTGGGGTCGAGGGTGCCTCGAGCCGCGGGATCAGCGGCGAAATCGTCCTTCTTTCCCGTGAGCGCCTGGTCGCCGCGGCTCGGGACGTAGGTCCAGTCGACCTCGTCCGCGGCGATGAAGTACTTCCGCACTTTACCCGGGGGATGAGAAACCGGCTGCCCCAAAGAGAGCGTTATAAGCCCGACGATAATCCAGCGCGACATAGACCTCTCAGGTGAAGGTGTCCCCTGAAGCTGAAAAGTACACGGGCCAGCTGGGGGGAAGCGGGGGAAGCGGGGAAGCGGGGAAGCGGGGAAGCGAGGGAGTCCCGAGCCCCTCGCACGCAAAACCCTAACCCCTGTCCCCCTTCCAATCCTCACCCCCTTACCCCTCTCCATGAATGGAGAGGGGAGCCGTATGGGAAGGGGGAACCGCTATGCGGCGGTTTTCTGGGACTGCGTGCGGGCTTTTGATGACAACTCCGTCGGCCGGCAGGATCAGATTGGTCCATGCGCCGCTCGCTCTTCAGTCGCTGGGAACTCGCACGTCGGCTTCGACATGAAGCTACGCCGGAAGAACGGATTCTCTGGCAGCAGCTTCGCAGGAATCGGCTAGGCGGGAGACACTTCCGCCGACAGCATGTGATCGGCGAGTTCATCGTGGATTTCTACTGTCCCAGCGTCGCCCTGGTTATTGAACTGGACGGCGCGCATCATCAGGACCAACTGGCAACCGACGCGCAACGCGACGCCATCCTGAGCGGCATGGGACTCAGGGTCCTGCGGTTTCCCAATTCGCAAATCAGGGAAGATCTTCCAAGCGTGCTGGGCAGAATAGAGTCAGCTGTCGCCCAAGCGGTTCCCCCTTCCCATCTCATGGGAAGGGGGACAGGGGGTTAGGATTTTCCCGGCGGGCACGGAGGCCAGGCTACGGGACAGGGGTTAGGATTTTCGTGGCCGGGCAGGAGGCCACGCTACCGGACACGGGTTAGTGCTTTCGCAGGCGATTAGGATTGAGCACCCTTCCCCGGAGCGAACATCATGACCGTCCCGCGGCCCCGCTGGTGGCTGCTCTGCCTCGGCCTACTCGGTCCCACGCGTGGCGCGCTGGCCCAGATCGCGCCCGCCGATTCCGCGGCCCTGATCGCCACTACGCAGGGGATGATGGATGCGATCGTCAGCGGGGACACCACCGCCTGGGCCCCATGGCTCCTGCCCCAGTGGTTTCTGACCGACGAGGAGGGCCACCACATCACCCGGCCCGAGTTCCTGGCCCAGCAGCACCCGATCCCCACTGGACAGAGCGCCAAGATCGCGGTGGTGAACCCGCACTTCGGGACGGCACCGGGCGTAATCGTCCTGAGCTACGACGCCGACGAGTGGCACAACTTCTACGGCCAGGAGCGGCATACCGTCTTTCACGCGACCGACACCTGGGTCGGCCAGGCCGGCGCCTGGAAGATGCTGGCGTCGCAGGTCACCGCGCTCCCGACGCCGATCGAAGGCCGGCGCGTCGACAAGAGTCTCCTGGATCCGTACGCCGGTACCTACCGGCTCACGTCCGAGATCGCGCTCACCATCGCCGTGGGCGACTCCGGGATCACCATGACCCGCGGGTCGGGAGCGCCGGAGCGGCTCTTCGCGATCGACGACCGGATCTTCATCCGGCACGGCGTCCGGGGTTTCTGGCTGTTCGAGCGGGACCAGCAGGGCGCCGTGGTGCGGCTGGTGTATTGGCGGGATAACAACTCGGTGGTGTGGCGGAGGGAGTGAGGCGGTCAGGCGGACAGTGCCTGACTGCCCAGAGCCCACGGGCTGAAGCCCGGGCTCTGCGAAAAAATTGTCGCTAAAGCGACCATGGATTGTTATTGGGGTTAGCGGTGGGGGACAGGGTTAGGCTTGAGAGGGGACAGGGGTGAGGTGCGCGCCAAATCGCACCATCTCGCGCGGAAATGATGCCGGCCGATTCGGTCTCGATCGCAAGATTTCGGCATGTCTTGCCGAACCAACGCCGAGGAGCCAATTATATGGGCATGGCGGCACCGAGCTGGTACACGGCTGAAATGGTCCGCGCTCTCCCGGACGATGGGAAGCGCTACGAGGTGGTCGAGGGCGAGCTCCTGGTGACCCCGTCGCCGCGGTCGGACCATCAGCGAGCGGTTGGGAAGCTGTACTACGCTTTCACCGGTTACCTCGAGGCAGTCGGCGGAGCCGAAGCCCTGTTCTCGCCAGCCGATATCGAGTTTGATTCGCGGACGCTGGTGCAACCGGATCTCTTCGTCGTACCCCTGCCCGATGGTCGGAAATTCCACTCCTGGCGTGACATCACCACGCTCCTGCTGGCGATTGAGGTGCTGTCGCCCAGCACCGCGCGCCAAGATCGCCTGACCAAGCGGCGCCTCTACCAGCGCCGGGGCATCGAATACTGGATCGTGGACCTGGATGCCCGCCTGGTCGAGCGATGGCGCCAAGGTGATGAGCGGCCGGAGATCGTGACCAGCCTGCTCGAGTGGAAGCTGCCCGAAGTCACGGACACCGTGGCGATCGATCTGGAATCGTTCTTTTTGGAGGTGCTGGAGTAAGAACGGCAGGGCGGCAACCAATGTCATCCCGACCGAGGGATCTCAAAGCTTGGAAGTTTGAGATCTGGACAACCCTTTCCTCGGGCTACGCCCTCGGAATGACATCCTTGTGCCGCCTCCTCCGCGTCGTCGGGCACGGAGGCCCGACCTTACCGGCCCGCTTCCTCCGCGTCGTCGGGCACGGAGGCCCGACCTACCTGCCCGCTTCCCCCGCTTCCTAAAGCAGTACCCGCGCGATGACCGGCGCATTCGCCAGCAGGATCATCAGCCAGGTGCGGCCCCGGCCGGCGTCCTCGGCCAGGTAGAACATCCGGGGCGGGAAATAGAGCAGCAACGCCAGAAAAACCAGCACCAG
>DASYPP010000079.1:0-6351 GCA_036006525.1 Gemmatimonadales bacterium | reverse complement strand
CTCGCTCCGCTCGGGATGACAGCCCTTTGGACTTACCGCCTTACCGCCTTACCGCCATACCGCCTTACCGCCCTATTGCGAACTGCCCGCCCCCATCATTCCCCGGATCAGCGTCGCGGCGTGGGCCGGCGTCTTCACCATCAGCCGAGTCATCATCCAGGGCGTGAGCCGGCAGGCGGCGTCCGGCCCCTGCGCGATCTTGCCGATCATTTCCTGTTGCTTGCCCGGCGAGTGCCGGATCACGCTGATGAGAGCCAGCTCGACCTGCCCCGGCGTGGCCACGGGGTTGGGCGAGCGCTGCTCGACCTCGGCCCAGACAACCTGGGTCAACAGAGTGGCCCATTCCTCCGCCTCCAGCGAGTCCGCGCTCTGACCCATGATCAGCCAGAACTCATCACCCCCGGTGGGGCTGCCCATGACCCGGGCGCAGTCCTCGGCGCTGGTGCGCACCATGCCCCGCGAGAGGAGCCGCGCGAACAGGAGCACGCTCTGGTCGTCCAACCGGGCGAGGTTGGCGGCGCCGAGTCCGCTGGCATAGTCGAGCCGGCCCAGGTCGGCGAATTGCTTGATGGTGGAATCGTCTTCCAGGGCGGCCATGCGCCGCTCGAGCACCCGGCCGGCCACGGTGCTGGTGTCGAACTGGGCGGCGAGCGGGGTGGTGGCGAGGGTGAGGAGGAGGAGCAACAGCCCTAACCTGTCCCCCTCAGCCCTAACCCCCTGTCCCCCTTCCCCCGGACATGGGAACAGCCCCAACCCCCTGTCCCCCTTCCCCCGTTCAGGGGAAGGGGGAACTCTCCGGAAGATCGACGGCCCCCCGATGCGTTTTTCGGATGACACGATTTGGCCTCCCGTTGTGTAGTCTGCTGGGATGCGATTCATAGACCGTAGGCGAATCCGCGAGAAGCGGAAGCTTGCTCGTGACCTGCGTCGGCGTTCAACGCCAGAAGAACGAATACTATGGCAGCATTTGAGAAGGAATCAGATTGCCGGCTATCACTTCCGGCGCCAGCACGTGCGGTCCGGCTTCATTGTTGACTTCTATTGCCCTGCAGCCCGACTGGCCGTGGAGTTGGATGGCGGCCATCACCTGGAACAGCGGGCGGCCGACGACCACCGCGATGCGATCCTCCAGGGCGCCGACGTTCTCGTCATGCGATTCGCGAATAGCGAGATTCGCACCAACCTTCCGAGCGTCATCACACAAATTAAAGAAGCAATTAGTGCACGAACCTACAGGAGGGTTCCCCCTTCCCCAGCGGTTCCCCTCTCCCGTTTCCGGGAGAGGGGACAGGGGTGAGGGCTGGGAAGGGGGACAGGGGTTAGTGCCGACTCGCCACCGTACTTCCCGCCGCCACCGCATACCGCATCGCCATACCCGCCGCGTTGTGAAATGTGATGTGACAGTGGAAGAGCCAGGTGCCGGGGTCGTCGGGCACCATGTCGGCGGTCACCATCTCCATGGGGTTGACCGCCATCACGTCCGTCCGCATGTGGTGGATGGTGACGGTATTGCCATGCCAGTGCGGGGCATGGAGGTCGAAGTCGTTGGTGGACGCCATGACGTACCAGCGCACCCGCTCCCCCTGTTTCACGGTAACGGCGCTCAACGGCATACCGCCGTGGAGGAAGCCGTTGATGCTGAACTTGATGAACCAGGGATAGAAGTTCTGCCGCTCCGAGGGATTGGCCCTGGGGCCGGCCTGGAGCAGGGCGACGGGAATGTTCTGGTCGGCCAGCCAGCTGTCTTCCTCGTGCACCTGGTCGAAGCTCATCACCAGCTCCCGGTCGACATCGTCCGGGCTGCCGTCCGGCTTGGCGTGATCCCGGGCGGTGATCAGCATGACGCCGAGGAGGCCGGTGTTGACGTCGCGGGTCTCGTCGGTGTGGGAGTGGTACATCCACATGACCGAGCTGCCCTCGCCCATGGCGGGGCCGGCCCGCTCCGGCACCGCCCACACGTAGGTATGGGTCCCGCCCGGCGGCACGCCGTCGTCGCCCTTGTCGTTCCCGGAAGTGCCGTCGTCGTAGGGCGCGCCCTCGGAGTCCTTGTTATAGAAGACGCCGTGGGGATGGACGCTGTAGGGCTGCGCCGCGTGGTTCTGGAAGACCACCTTGATGGTGTCGCCCACCACGCCGCGGATGAGCGGACCCAGGAAGCCCAGGTGCTCCCACTCCGGGGCGCGGGGCTTGAGGGTCGCGAACGTGCTGTCGGTGTACTCCCGGTAGAGCACCTTCTTGTAGCTGGTGCTGACCGGCCCCGACTGACCCTTGGTGACGAAGGCGGTATCCACGTACGGAGCGCCGGTGATGCCGTTGATGCCACCGGGGACGTAATCCCAGGTGACCGTATCGGCGGCGATGTAATAGGTGCGGGTCATCGGCTCGGGGTGCTTGGACGAGGTCGCGGCACAGGCGCCCAGTCCGGCACTGAGCAGGAGGATTGTGACGCGAGAAGGAGCCATGACTACCTCCCTCCGGGCAACCCGGAGAACTCGAAGCGGTACCCGGGAATCGAGGCGTCATACTTGGCCTCGAACTTGGTCGGATAGTGCACGCCGGCCGGGATGCCAGCCGGAGTCACCATGGGAATGGTGAAGGATTTCTTCTCCAGCAGTTTGGCCCGGGCGATCATCGGCTCGAAGAAGATCGGCTGGCCCTGGTAGAACCCCATCACCATGGTGCCGCTGAAGACGACGGTGTCGGTGAGCTCCCGGGCCGGCAGGGAGTGCATCCCCATCTGGGGGACACAGACGCCCGGCAGGTGGCCGATGCCGTCGATGTCCATGTCGGGGAGGGCGTACCCGGCCGGCAGCGTTGCCGGCTTGGTGGAGTCGGCGCAGGTAATCGCCATCCGCACGCTGTCGCTGATGACATAGAAATGGAAGTCGAAGTGCGGGGTCAGGAAGGCGGCCGGCGGGTGGCCGTGGGCCTCCCAGTAAACGGTCAGGAAAGTCACCCCGGCCGCGCTCCTGGCGTCCGCCGGCATGGGGATCTCGGCCACCATCGTGGGTGGCCAGGTCATCTCCATCTCGTTGGGCGAGTTCTCGATCGCCGCCATGGGGATGGTGGCCCCGAACGCGACGACCTTCGACCCGCTGGTCCGGCTCCAAGTGCAGACCGGGGCGCCAAACACGGGCTGGCAGGCGTCGATGTGCTCGTGCGGGTCAGAAGCGGACGGCGTCCAGGTGAGGCCAGATCCGGTGAGGAGTAGAGCGCTGAAGGCGGCGGCGAGGACGGGAGTCTTGAAATCCATATGAACCTCTGGACGGGGTATTCGCGGGGAAGGAAGCGCCACCAAGGTAGCGCCGGGACGGGGCGGCGCAAGTTGGGGGGGTCTGAGCCGGGCAGCCCTATTCAGCCCTAACCCCCTGTCCCCCCGCGCAGCCCTAACCCCCTGTCCCGCTGCCATTCTGCGGTTTCGAGCACCCGTAATGCGTGAAATTGGTGCCGGAAAACGAGTGGCTTTATTGTATCGATATCAGATGGATCCACAGCTTCCATCTCGCTCATCGCACCGCCTCGTCAGTCATTCCTACCGAGGTCCGTGGACCTACTTCATCACCGTGTGTACGAGGAAACGGCAACCCGTCCTCGCGACGATAGAAGCAGGACAGGCCACTCTATCGGCGATCGGCTCGATGGTGAGCGAGGAATGGATCAGGACGACCAGCCTGCGTCCCGGCGTCACGCTCGACGCGTACGCCGTAATGCCTGATCACTTTCATGGCCTTGTCACCCTACCGCCCGACGAATCCCTCCCCGATCGCTGGGCCCGATCGGAATATGCCCGTCGCGGTGGCGGCGTAGCGCGGGGTTATCGCCCAGCCAGCCTGTCTGCCCTGATAGGAGGATTCAAGGCCGCCTGCACTCGGCGATACTGGGAAATCGAAGGCCGTCGATGCGAGTCGCTCTGGCAACGAGATTACCACGACCGGATCGTCCGCGATGCCGACGCGTTGAACCAGATCCGGCAATACATCCACGAGAATCCCGCGCGGTGGAAGGGCGCGCCGCGCGCGCCGGGAGATTCCCGTCGAGGGCCGTAGGGGCGCGCTGTGCGCGCCCGTACGGTGTTGGCAGGGGCAATGGCGGCGTGGTCCACGCGGCGTCGGGCGCGCATAGCGCGCCCGGACGGGTTGGTTGCGGAACGGACGCGGCCGACTCCGTATTGTGGGTTGGATGGACGGCGCGTTGCGCACGTCCGGTATGGCCGGGTGGTGGGTTGGATGGGCGGGCGCGCACAGCGCGCCCCTACGCGCCCTACGTGTACTTCCCCGCCTTGTACTCCCGCGCCCGCTCCACGTAATGCTCCCACGTCCCCCGGATTCGTTCCGCCAACTCCGCATCCACCTGGCGCACGATGCGGCCGGGCACGCCCATCACCAGCGATCCGGGCGGGATGCGCATGCCCTCGGGCACCACCGCGCCCGCCGCGATCACGCTCCCGCTCCCGACGTGGACGCCGTTCAGAATCACGCTGCCCATGCCGATCAGGCACTCGTCCTCGATAGTGCAGCCGTGCACGATGGCCCGGTGGCCGACGCCGACCCGCTGGCCGATGGTACAGGGAAAGCCGGTATCCACGTGGACGATGCTGCCGTCCTGGATATTGGTCTGGCTGCCGATGACGATCTTGGCGACGTCACCGCGGAGGACGCTGCCAAACCAGATGCTGCTTTCGGCTCCCAGCGTTACGTCACCCAGGACAGTGGCAGTCGGGGCAATGAAACACGTCGGATGAATGTGGGGCATCAGCATTTCGTTAAAGGATGGAAAAAACGTATACGTACAAGGTATAAAGTATCAGGTGACTGCCATTCGGAGTTCCTTACACCTTATACGTTACACCTTGTACGCTTTTCGTCTCACTCGCACCGAGCTTACTGTTGAGCCGGAGGGAAAGCCATCTGCGTCCACCCCTCCACCGGGGTGCCGCCCTTGGTCGCCGGGAGCCAGGACATGGCACCGGCATAGGCCCGGGCGAGCTGCTCGAAGGCCGCATCGTTCGAGGGATTGAATGGCCGCACTTCGACGGTCTTGCCCTCGGGCGAGACCTTGACCAGCAGCACGGACGGACGCGGGGTTCCCTCGACATCGGCGGTGAGCGGCACGAAGGGCGCGATGACGGGTCGGGGCCGCTGGTCGTAGCAACTCTTGTCGGCATTGTAGCCAGCGACTGGCTCGCTGCAGCCCACGGCGGCGGCGCGCTGGGTTCGTCGCTGCTGCACTCGCGAAGGCACCGTCGCCATCGGCGAACCGCCGAGCGGGGTCAGGCTGGGCGCCATCTCGAGGACGGCGCCGGGCTGGAGATCGAGCGTGTCCTGGAAGAACTGGAAGCGCGGCGCCGAGATGGCGAGGATGTGCTTCCCGGGCGGGAGCCGGATGGGAGCCGTGACGACGGGATTCTCGTCGATCAACACCCGGGTGCCCCGGGGCAGGCCGCTCAACCGGATCTCGCCGCTGTCGGTGCTGGCGACCGGGGTGGTGACCTGGGTGCTGTCGAGGGCCACGGTGGTGAGCGGTGTCGAGTCGGTCCTGGCGGCCGGCACGCTGTCGGTGGCATGGGACGCGGTGGAATCGGGCCCATTGAGCGCCTCCTGGCTCGAGTCGGCCACGTTCGGCGATGAGTCCGCGGTCGCCGTGGAGTTGCCGGACTCACCGTGCGGACGGATGCCGAAGTACCAGAAGGCGCCGCCCCCGGCGACCAGGACCAGCAGCACCAGCATCCCGATCATCACGCCATTGGAATCCGACTCGGCACGCCGCGCGATGGGGCGGCGACCGCCGGCGATGCTGCCCCGGGGCGGTTCGCCGCTCAGCGAGATCCGGGGCACCGGCGCCGTCGGCGTGGTCGGCGCGCGCGGGGTCGCCGGGCCCATCGCGGCATACGACGCGCGCACGCCTTCATTAACCACCCCACTGCCCCGCACGGTGCCGCCGGGTGCCACCGCCTGGCCCTCGATACTGAGGAGCAGCTCATCGAAGGTCTGGAACCGGTCGTTGGGATCCTTGGCCAGCATCTTCTTGATGACGTCGAAGAGCCGCCGCTCGTCCGGGGTGTCCAGCTGGGGCTCGGGCAGCGGCTCCATGATGTGCTTGTAGCCGATGGAGAAGCTGTCGTCGCCGTCGTAAGGCACTTTGCCGACCAGGCACTGGTAGGCCAGCACGCCCAGGCTGTAGATGTCGCTCCGGCCGTCGGTGTTCTGGGCTCGGGCCTGCTCCGGGCTCATGTAGTGCGGCGTCCCGATGCTCATCCCGGTGCCGGTCAGCTTCTGCCCGCTGGCGATCGCCTTGGCGATGCCGAAGTCGGCCACCATGCAGACGCCGTGCTCGTCGAACATGATGTTGTCG
>DASYPP010000078.1:0-22429 GCA_036006525.1 Gemmatimonadales bacterium | reverse complement strand
GCCGCCCGCGACCGCGTGCCAGTCCAGCTCCAGCGCGTCACCCTGGACCACAATGGCCTCTGGCACATCGCGCTCCAGCACCGGGAGCAGCTCGCGATCCTTCTCGATGACGATGACCCGGGGGCCCAGCTTCAGGAGTTGCCTGGTGAGGGTTCCCCGCCCCGGCCCGATCTCCAGGATGATTTCGCCGGGGCGCGGCTCCAGGGCGGCGGCGATCCGTGACAGGATCCGAGGATCGAAGAGGAAGTGCTGGCCGAGAGACTTCTTTGCCATAGTGTAAGCAGTAAGCGGTGAGCGGGACTAGAGGTGAGTTGTAACGCCATTGCCAGCGCCGGTGCCCGCGTCCGGTCCCGCTTACTGCTTACTGCTTACTGCTCACCGCTTCCGGTTTAGACCCGCATCACCAGCAGCGTGCGATCGTCCGTGGGATTGGAAGTCCAGGCGTCGGCCTCGGAGAAGACGCCCTCCACGATCTGTTCCATCGGCAAGTGCCGGCGGGAGACGATGGCGTCGAGCAGCCGGGCTTCAGTGAAGGGATGGCCGTCCGCGTTGCGGGCATCGACCAGGCCATCGGTCCACAGACACAGCAGGTCGGATCCCTTGTGCCATTCGATGTCCCGCCGCTCGATGCTTCCCACGGCCGCGAGCCCCAGGGGCGGCGCCGTGGTCTCCAGCCGGACCGGGTCACCCTGCTTCGGCACCCGGAAGGCATGGGGATGGCCGGCGCTGGCATAGACCAGGTGGCTGCCATCCGGATCCAGCACTCCATAGAACACGCTCAGGTACATCTCGGTGGAGCTGAGCTCGGTGCTCAGGCTGTCGAGCAGGGCAGTCAGGGTCTCATCGGGCGTAAAGGACGTGGCGGCGTGAATACCCGCGGCGGACAGCACCAGTGCCATGACCAGCGCCGCGGAGAACCCGTGGGAGGCGACGTCCCCGATCATCACGCCGACCCGGCCGCCCCCCAGCCGGCTGAAGGTATAGAAGTCACCGCCCACCGAATCGGCCGGCCGGCAGCGGGCCGCGACCTCGGCATAGCCGTGCAGCACCGACGGGGAGGGCAGCAGGCGGAGCTGGAGATCGTGGGCCAGCTCCAGCTCGCGGTGCAGCCGGTTCTGCTTCAGGTCCCGCGCCGCGAGCCGGGCATTCTCGATCGCGACGCCGATCTGGTTGGCGATGGCGGTGAGCAGCTTGATGTCGCGGTCGGAGAACGCGTCGGGCCCGATCCGGTCGGTGAGATTGATAACCCCGATACAGTGGGGAGCGGCGCCCGGCGCCGCATAGCAGATCGGCACGCTGACAAATGCTTCCCCCCGGTATCCCCGCTCCGGAGCGAGCCGCAGGTTCTCGGCCGTCGGGTGGCGGGGGTCGTGCACGATCACCCGGGATTCGCGCCAGACCTGGGCCGCGACGGACGCGTCGTCCGCCGCGTCCACCGGCACCACCGGGTCGGTGTTGAACCCGCGCGCCGCCACGGTGCGGAGCTCGTCGGTCTCGTCATCATAGACCATGATCGACGCGCGGCTGGCGCCCACCACGTCGCTGACATCGCGCACGATGCGTTGCGCCGCCTCTTCCAGCCGGAGGGTGCGGCCCAGGGTCTCCGAGATGGCGTAGAGCAGGTCGATCTCTTCGTAGCGGTTGGCCAGCTCCTCGGAGATCTGGACGGCGTGGCGTTCGGCGGCGAAGAGGGCGGAGGCAATCGGGAGGATCCGGCGCAACCGGTCGGCGGCATCGGTGCCATCGGCCAGCTCCAGCCAGACCTGGTCGGCGCCGGGCACCGGGGCCAGCCAGACCGGGCCGGCCGGGCTGTCCTGCTTGCCCGCGGCCGGGGGAACCGGTGGAGTCCACGCCGGTGGCTTCCCCGGCGGAGGAAGCAGGCGGGTGCCGTCAAAGCGCCAGACCCGGAGCCTGCCACCTGCGAGTTCGCCGAGTTGTTCGAGGACGGATTGGAGCCGCGCTACTTGCGGCGCAGCATCAAGCAGATGGAATTCCCCTTGGGATTGAACCGCACCTCATCCGCGAGGCTGCGGATGAGAAAGAGACCGCGACCGCACGGCTCTTCGAGATCGTCCTGGGTCGTGGGATCGCGCACCGTGGCGGGGTCGAACCCGTCACCCTCGTCGGTAACTTCCACCTCGACGCTGTCCCGCCGTAACTCGGCCCGAACCGCCACGACTTTGTCGGGATTCTGTGCGTTACCGCAGAGGATGGCGTTGGCCAGGCACTCGGACAGCACCACGCTCAAATTGAACCGGAAGCGTTGCGAGGCGGTGGTACCCGAGAGGCAGTGCCGCACGATCAACTCGACGGCTTCCTCTACCACCGCGACATCGCTGGGCAGCCGGGTTTCGACCCGCACCAGGGAATCGATGCTGCCGGACCGCCGGACGTAGACCCGGAGCGGCAATCCGGTTCGATCGGACTCCCGGGGGTCCGGCGCCTCGGGCACCCGTTCCAGCATGCTCAAAAGGCGGCCAGCGCCTGGTCTGAGGTATCGGCAATCGCGAAGAGAGTGTCCAGCTTGGTCAGCTCGAACAGCGACCGCAGGTCCTCGTTCAACCCCGAGAGCCGAAGCTCCCCGCCCTGCTCCCGGATCTTCTTGGAGATGGAGACCAACGCTCCCAGCCCGGAAGAATCGATGTATCCGGTCTTGGAGAAATCGATGAGGAACTTACGCTCCCCATTATCGCTCGCTTCCTGGATGACGCTCTTCAGCTCCTGCCGGTTTCCGACGATGAGCTGGCCCTCGACCCGCACGACCAGGACGCCGCCCGGGTTCTTCTCGGTGGTAAAGCCCATCGCGCCTCCAGGGAGATCGAATTACGTAGTTAAGATCATACCATTTTTGGGCTTAAGGCGGTAGAGGGGACGGTAATGGGCGGTAGTAGGCGGTAATGGGCGGTAGTAGGCGGTAATGGGCGGTAGTAGGCGGTAATGGGCGGTAATGGGCGGTGATGGACGGGAATAGGCGGTCGTGGGCGGTAATTGGGAGGTAAGCGCAGTGAGATTTGAGGATTGTTTGAGCGTTCAGATACAGATTCAACCCATGCTTCCTTATGAGCGTCTCGCGGCCTGGCGGAGATGTCACGAACTGGTTCTAGCGGTATACCAGATAACCGCGTCTTGGCCGAAACAGGAGATGTATGGGCTTGTCTCACAAGCGCGACGAGCAGCCTTTTCGATTTCGGCCAATATCGCCGAAGGTTCAGCTAAGAAAGGAAGCAGGGAATTCCGGCGCTTTCTGGACATCTCGCTTGGATCTTTATCCGAGCTGGCCTATTGCCTTCACCTTGCGCGAGATCTGAAATACCTGGACCTCAAGCAGTGGGAGCACGCGGATTCGTTGCGGAGTCATGCGCACCTTCTTACTTGGCGCTTGTATTCGGCAGTTTCGAAAAAGGCGGTAATGGACGGTAGTGGGCGGTAGCCGTCTCCCCGTTATAGCGAAGCGACCGAAAGATCCTGAATCCTGAAAAGGACTCAGCTAAGACCACCGCCCATTACCGCCAGTTACCGCCTGTTACCGCCCATTACCGCCCGTATTTCTTCGCCAGCGCTTGAGCTACCTCCGGATGCACCAGCGCGCTCACGTCCCCCCCGTACCTGGCCACCTCGCGGGCCAGGCTGGAACTCAGGTAGGTCTGGTCCACCGCCGGCACCAGGAAGACGGTCTCCAGCTGCGGATGCAGTTGCCGGTTCATCAGCGCCATCTGGAACTCGTACTCGAAGTCGCTCACCGCGCGCAGGCCCCGCACGATGATGTTGGCTTTCACTTTACGGGCAAAATCGACCAGCAGGCCATCGAAGGATTCGAAGCTGACCCGGGGTGAGCCGCCCGCGACCGTCTTGAGCAGCTCCAGCCGCTCCGGCACAGTGAAGAGCGGAGTCTTGGAGGAATTGGTGGCGATGGCGACGATGACCCGGTCGGCCAGTGTCAGGCTGCGGCGGATCAGGTCCTCATGGCCCCGGGTCGGCGGATCGAAGGATCCGGGATACAGCGCGATTTGAGTCATGGCGCGAAGCAGAAGGTGAGGGCCGAGTCGCCGTAGCGACGGGTGTCGTCTCCCGGCACGGAATCGCTGGCGCGGTGCTCGACCGACAGAATGCGGGCAAATGGGGTCTGGCGGAAGAGGGCCACCAGCCGTCCGGCGTAATCTATGGAATAGGGCGGGTCCGCCATCACGATGTCAAAGGCGGCCGGCGGCAGCTTCTGGGCCAGCTTCATGGCATCGCCCCGATGCACCTTGACCCGCGACTCGACGCCCAGCGTTTCGATATTGGCCCGGAGGGCGGTGAGCGAGCCGGTGCTCATCTCGCTGAATTCAACCGAGGTCGCCCCGCGGGACAGGGCCTCGAGGCCCAGTGCCCCGCTTCCGGCGAAGAGGTCGAGCACCCGGGCGCCGGGAATCGAGTCCTGGAGAATGCTCATCCAGGCTTCGCGAAGCCGCTCGCCAGTTGGCCGAACCCGCGAGTCTTTCGGCACCACGAGGCGTCTTCCTCTGAACTCGCCACCGGTTATTCGCACGCCGATCCCTTGAGCTTCCTCATCGGGCTGCCGTTTTCAACACGTAGCCACATAGGGCACGTAGGTCACATAGAACAGCACAAACAATTGAAAAACCAGGGACGTCGTTTGACTAAGTGCGACGCCAACATGGCGTGTGTTTATTCAAGTTGTCCTACGTGTGCTAGGTGTCTTACGTGGCTACGTGTTGAAAACGGTCGTTTCGCAACGGAAGCTTAACTACCCGCTTCGCCCGTGCTCAAAGAAATGCCCACGATCCGCGCCTGCAACGACTCATGCCCCATGTACTCGTTGCACTCCAGCCGGAACGCGACGTCCACCGGCTGGTCTCCCAGCCACGGCACCCGGTCCGCCCAGTCGAACCCGATCGCGGCGACGGCGCTGCCGTCTTTCAGCAGGATGCCCTTGAGGTGGCCGTTGCCGACGATGCGGCGATCCCCGAACCGCACCGCATGCACGCCAAACACCGGACCGGGGTTCCCCATTCCGCAGGGCTCCAGGTAACGGCAGAGCTTCTCCAGGTCCATGCTCAACTCGTCCAGGCCGAGGACCAGGTCCACCCGCTGCTCGGGACCCAGGTCTTCGGGATTGAGCTGGTTGCCGGCGACTTCCATGAAGCGCTCGCGGAAGGCGGGAAGCTGGGCGCGAAGAACGGTGAGCCCGGCGGCCATGTGGTGTCCCCCGAAACGCTCCAGCAGGTGACCGCACTGGTGCAGCGCAGCGTGAAGATCGAACCGGGAGATACTCCGGCCCGAGCCTTTCCCGACGTCTCCGTCCATCGCGACGACGAAAGTAGGCCGGCCGTAGCGCTCCACCACTCGCGACGCGACGATACCGACCACTCCGGGATGCCAGCCTTCACCGGACAATACCAGCGCCGTCACATGGTCGAGATCGCTTTGCTCCACCTGCTCCAGCGCCTGGACCAGCATCGCCTGATCCAGCGCCTGGCGCTCAGTGTTCAGCATCTCGAGCTTGCCGGCGAGCCGGTCCGCTTCGGCGGGATCGTCGGTCAGCAGGAGCCGGAGGCCATCGGCCGCATCGCCCACCCGTCCGGCAGCGTTCAACCGGGGGCCCAGGAGGAAGCCGAGGTGGTGAGCCCGGATTTCCTTGCCGGCGAGACCCGTCACCCGGAGCAGGCTGGCGAGACCGGGCCAGCGAGGTGACCCGAGCAGCTTGAGCCCGTGCTTCACCAGCACCCGGTTCTCCCCCGCCAGCGGCACCAGGTCGGCCACGGTCGCCAGGGCGACCAGGTCCAGCAGGTGAAAAGCGAGATTGGCTGGAAGTCCCAGGGCGGGCACCAGGGCCTGCACCAGCTTGAAGGCCACGCCGGTCCCGCAGAGCATGTTGAGTCCGGAAGTATCGTCCGCCCGCTGCGGATTGATGACGACATCGGCAGGCGGAAGCAGGGGACCCGGCAGGTGGTGATCGGTGACGATGACGGCGATGCCGGCGGCTTTGGCCGCTGCAACGGTTTCGGCAGCGGTAATCCCGCAGTCCACCGTGATGATGAGAGCAGCCCCGGCATCCACCGCCGCCTGGAGACCGGCGGGACCAAAGTCGTACCCGTCCCGGAGCCGGTGAGGGAGAAATGGCTCCACTTTGGCACCGGCCAGCCGGAGGACACGAGTGAGCATGGCGGTGGCACACTGGCCGTCCACGTCATAGTCCCCGTGGACCATGATGGTGCGGCCGGCGCGGACCGTGCCCACTACGAGGTCCACCGCGGCGGTCATGCCGGCGAGAGAATGGGGATCCCGGAGTTCGCTCAGCTGGGGGCGGAGAAATCGGCGGGCATCGGCCGGATCGCCAAACCCGCGCTGGATCAGCAGGGCGGCGAGCGCTTCGGGAAGCTTCAGTTCGGCGGCAAGGGCCCGGGTCTGATCCGCCGCGGGACGCGGCGTCACGACCCAGCGCAGGGCCTGGGTTGAAACGGGGGTAGTCACACCGGAAATCTAGCGGGGACCCAGGCGAAGGTGGGTATCAAAATCATTCGGCAAAGTACAGAATCACCCCACAGCTCTCACAGCCCTCGATGATGGCGCCGGCCTTGATCTGGCTCCGGCGATTGACCGGCACCTGGGTGAAACAGGCTCCGCAGGCAGGACCGGCCAGGGGAACCACGACGGCGGACTTTCGGTTGCCTCTCAACTTGTCGTAGCGCTGGAGCAGGGGCTTGCTCACCAGGACGGCCGAGGCTTCCCGGCGATCCAGCACCTCCTGCCGTTCCGCCGCAATCGCGTCCCGCTGGGTCTGGAGATCGGCGCGCACCTCGGCCTGGGCCGATTCCACGGCGTTGGCCTGCGCCTCGAACTCCTTCTTCCGGTTTTCCAGGATCCCGACCTGGTCGGCCGAGCGAACCCACTCGCTCTCCTCGTTGGAAAGCACCGATCGGGCCAGGTCGATCTCCGCCATCAGGGCCGAAACTTCTTTCGGCGTCTTCATGAACTCGAGCTTTTCTTTTCGTTTCTCCTGGTGCTTGCGATGCCCCTCGATCCGGGCTTCGAGCTCATCCCGTTTCTTTCGCTCGACGTCCACCGATCGTTGGGCCGCGTTCACCGTTTCCCTGGCCTTTCCCAGTTCCTCGTCGAGGGTACCGATCCGGGTGCCAAGTTCGAACATCCGGGCATCCACCGCGAGCAGTTCGAGATCGTGCGCCTGGAGGTCGAGCAGTTTGGTCAGTTCAGGATGCATAGCCTTCAGGGTGCAGGGTCCAGGGTGCAGAGTGCAAGGTGATCATTGAGCGGGCCGGCTGCTTCGCCGCTGGCGCAGCTTGTTGCCGACGGAACCCATGAGAAACTTCTCGGCGGCGAGCGGGAAGCGGCGTTGCAGATCTTCGCGCCGAGTCTTGTATTCGGCGAGCAAGGTCTGGTCGCGCTGGCCGCTGGTCCTGAGCCGCTGGGTGAATTCCTCGTATTCCCGGAAGTGGGGCCGAGCCTCGAGGTACTGCCGGGCGCTTTCATAGATATCGCCGGCCGCCATCGGGTCCGCTTCCGGCATCGGCTTCCTGATCTCGGTCCAGAGGGTCCGGGCGCCGGCGCTCATTGCGTCCAGCACGTCCACCGGAAGGTCCCGCTGGCCTCGCGCCAGCAGCGCGACATATACCTCCCGGGTCTCCGCGCTTTCCATCCATTCCGGAGGACTCTCCTCGCGGGCCCGGTCCAGCCAGCTCTCAAAATGCACCAGCACCCTGAGTACGCTCCGTTCCTGTACGCTGCCGAGGGCGCGGCCGCTGACCCGGGGCGCCGGACGGCGCTCGGAGTGCTGGTCGGGCCGGGGGGTGGGGACCGGTGGCGGAGCCGGAGGAGCCTGCTCCAGCTCCTGCTCCAGGACCGGCTTGCTGACCCCGGTGCGCTCCGCGACCAGAGAGAGATAGAGGTCGCGGGTGATCGGGTCCTTCGCCGCGCGGACGGTCGGCAGTAGACGATCCAGCGCTTCGCGGCGATGCTCGACATCGCCGAACCAGCCCTTCTGCTCCAGCAGCTGGATCTTCCGTTCCATGATATCGATCGCGTCGTGCACCACTTTCTCCACCGCGGCAAGCCCACCGTTCTTCGCCAGCGTGTCGGGGTCCTCACCGGCGGGCATGGTGGCCACCCGGACCCGCACCTCGCGGCGGAGCAGCTCGTCGCCGGCCCGGAACGTCGCGCGCTGGCCGGCGGCGTCGCTGTCATACATCAGCACGACGCTGGGCGCGAAACGGCGCAGCAGGCTGGCCTGGTCGGGGGTAAGCGCGGTGCCGAGGGGCGCCACCACGTTTTCCATGCCGGCGAGTACCAGGCGAAGGACATCGAACTGCCCCTCCACCAGGATCGCCAGCTCTTCCTTCCGGATGGCGTTCTTGGCCTGGTGCATGTTGTACAGCATGGTCCCCTTGTGGAAGACCGGGGTCTCGGGGGAATTGAGATACTTGGGTTCGCCCGGGCCCAGGATACGGCCGCTGAATCCCACGACCCGGCCGCGCAGATCGTGGATCGGGAAGAGCAGTCGTCCCCGGAACCTGGGAGAGACGCGGCCGTCATCCCGCTGGTGCAGCAGGCCCGCCTCCAGCATGACGGCGTTGGGGATCTGGTGCTTCCCCATCGCCTCGAGGAATGCGTTGCCGGTCGGCGCGAACCCCAGGCCCAGCGGCTGGACCGTCTCCATGTCCAGTCCGCGACCCTGGAGATAGCGACGGGCATTGTCGGCTTCGGGCGATTCCACCAGCTGCCGGGCGAACCAGTCCTGGGCCAGGGCCACGGCGCTGTAGAGCGGCTCCCGCGGATCCGGCCCCTCCCGGCTCCGGGTCTCCGGGATGACGATCCCGCTCCGCCGGGCGACTTCACGGACAGCGGTTGGGTAGTCCATCCCGAAACGCTTCATGAAGTAGGAAAAGACGTCGCCCGCGGCGTGGCAGACGTAGCAGTAGTAGAGTTGTTTCTTGGGGACAACGGCGAAGTTGCGGTGGGTCCCGCCATGGAAGGGGCACGGCCCCCGGTAGTCGGCTCCGGTTCGTTTCAGTTCGACAGATTCCCCGATGACGCTGACGAGATCGGCACTGTCCCGCACTTGCTCGATGATCTCGTCGGGAATCATGCTCATGCGGTAAATTCCACTATCGTCACTCCAGTCCCGCCCTGCTTGGCGGGGGCATTGCCGAAGGTCTTGATGCGCCGGTCCGAGGACACCACGCGGCGCACCCGCTCGCGCACCACGCCGGTCCCCATCCCGTGGATGATACGAAGGTAAGGCAGGTCGGCGAGAAACGCTGCATCCACCGCGGCCAGCGTGGCGGTCTCGGCCTCGTCGCCGGTCAGGCCCCGGAGATCGATCTCCGAGGGGGCCGTAGGTCCCGTGCCCGACCCTGAGGCGGTCGAGCCGGACTTCTTCTTTGACTCATGGGCAGCCGGCGTGACAGCGGCGGAATCCACCACCATGCGGACCGACCCCACCGCCACTACCAGCTTGCCATCCGGCCGGATTTCCTGGACCGCCCCGATGCCCCCCTGCCCGACCTGCACCCGCTGGCCGACGAAGAGGGTAACCGGGGGACGCGCGGTTCGATCCTCCACCTCCGCCTGGCGCAGCGCCTTGGACTCGGCCTGGATTCCCTCCTCCACCATTCGGCGGGCCTCGCGAGCCGCGGCTTCTTCCGCGGCCGAGGACTGCACGCTGGAGATGGCCGCCTCCACTCGCCGGCGGGCGTCCATGAGGTAACTCTTCGCTTCCTTCCGCCCCAGCCTCTCGGCTTCCTTCTCGCGCCGGGCCAGGTCGGCGTCCCTTGCCGCCTGGTCGGCGGATTCCTGGGTGAGCCGGGCGGTAAGGGACTCAAGTCCGGAGGCGCGTTCCTCCAGTGCCGACTCCCGCTCGCCCAGCTCCCGCTCCCGCCGTTCCAGCGTGGCGAGCACGGCGTCGAGGTGCCGCTCCGCATCGGGCACCTGGGCCTCCGCGTCATTGAGCACCTCGGCCGGCACACCCAGCCGCCGGGCGATGGCGAGGCCATAGGAGCGTCCCGGCACCCCTTTCAGGAAGCGATAGGTGGGAGACAGGGTTGCGGCATCGAATTCCAGGGAGGCGTTTACCACGCCTGGCATGGCTGCGGCGAGCTGCTTGAGCGAGCCCAGGTGAGTGGAGGCCAGGGTGATCGCGCCCCGACGGGTGAGCGATGCCAGGGCCGCGCCGGCCAGCGCCGAACCTTCGGCCGGGTCGGTGCCACTACCGACTTCGTCCAGCAGGACCAGGCTCGCCGAGTCGGCCTCCAGGAGAATCCGGCGCAACGCCTGGACGTGCGCGCTGAAGGTGGAGAGGCTTGCCGCGATGGACTGGCGGTCGCCGATGTCCGCGAAGAAGCCCTGGAAGACCGGGAGCCTGGTTCCCGGTCCGACCGGTGGAATGATCCCGCTCTGGGCCAGCGCGGAAATGAGTCCCACTGCCTTTAGCAGTACGGTCTTTCCGCCTGTGTTCGGGCCGCTGATGAGCACGGTTCGCTCCTCGGCGGCCAGGTCCAAATCGAAGGGTACAACCTTGCCGCCGAATAGCAGCGGATGCCGGCCGTTTCGGATCACCAGCCCGGTCCCCGCGGCCTGGATCGCAGGCTTCTCGCCTTCGACCAGGACGGCGTAGCGGGCCCGGGCGACCAGGTCGTCGACCACGACGGTCATCGCGTGGGCTTCCCGGATGATCTCCAGCTCGGGCCGGAGCAGCGCGGTCAGCTCGCGCAGTACCTTGAGAACCTCGCGGTCTTCGGCCGCTTCGGCGGCACGGAGCGCGTTCCCCAACTCGATGGTTTCGGCCGGTTCGACGAAAAGGGTGCCGCCGCTGGCGGATTCGTCGTGCACGATCCCGCCGGGGCGCTGCCGGGCATCGCGGCGGAGCGGGATCACATAGCGCCCATTGCGGACGGTGACGCTGTTCTCGCCGGACGCTGCACCCTCAGTGGCCCGGAGCAATGCCTCCAGTTTCTTGATCAGGCGTTCGCGCGCGGCGCGAACTTCCTTTCGCGCCGCGGCCAGGCCGGGGCTCGCCGTGTCGAGGAGGTATCCGTCGGTGTCGAAGGAGGTTTCCAGCCGGCGCTCGATGCCGCGGGAGGGGAGCGGCCGGTTGAGCGCGGCGACCAGGGGAGCGTCCTTTTCTACCCGCTTCAATTCGCCCGACACCAGCCGGGCGGCGACCAGGGATCCCTTAATGGCGAGGAGGTCAGCGATTTCGAGGACACTGCCCTCGACCCGGAGCCGGCCCAGCGGCTGAGTGAGGTCGGGCGCCGGCTCTGGAACGACCCCGAGGCGCGCCCGGATCAGTCCGGCAGCCTGTTCCACCAGGGTTAATTCGGACCGGATCCACTCGAGCTCCGTGGTCGGAACGCGCCCCCGTACCGCCGCCGCGCCCAACTCTCCGGCCGCGTGCGCGGCGACCTGGTCCAGCACCAGGGGGAACTCCAGGTCCTTGAGCGCCTCCCCGGTCGCGCCACCGGTGGTCATCCCTGCAATTCTTCCTTGACGATCTGGTTGATCACTTTCCCGTCGGCCCGTCCCTTGAACTGCGGCATCACCTGGGCCATCACCTTCCCGATGTCCTTGGTACCGTCCTCGATCGCCTTGCGCACCGCCGCCCGAATCTCGGCGGGGTCGATTTCTGGCGGGAGAAACTCCTGGAGCATCCGGATTTCGGCTGCTTCCACGTCGGCCAGCTCGGTGCGCCCGCCTTTCTGGTATTGCTCCACCGATTCCCGGCGAGTCTTGATACCGCGGCGGAGGACTTCGATGATCTCGTCGTCGGTCGTGGTACGTCCCAGCTCGATGTCACGGTTCCTGACTGCCGCCAGGATAGTTCCAAGCAGCAGAGTACGTGGCTTGTCCTGCGCCTTGCGGGCGGCATTCATCTGCCGCTGCAGGACGTCGCCAAGATTGGAAGTGGGTGTGGAAATGGGGTCCTCGCGATAGAAAACTGTAACCCGCAGCAGGGGCGCAAGATAGACACGCATCGTCCGTCCGGCAACGGGATGCGCATCGGGTTGTTCCCTTCCGGCCCCGAACCCGGGTTCTTCCAGGCGTGACGCGTATCACATGGAGGATTTGGGTACTCCATCACCGCACCTTCCGCTTCGGGACGGGTACTCTGCTTCGGGACGGGTACTCTAAGGATACCTATATAGCCCTACGCTATAGGGGTCAATCACCAACGACATCAGCTTCCCCGTTGTGGAGGACATATGAAGAAATCCGGGCTCGTGGTGGCCGTTCTGGTCATCGTGGCTATAGGTCTTCTGTCGTGGTACGTGTTCGGGCGGAAAGACGGGGTGGACGCGGACCTGGTGGACCGGCACGCGGTGGGAGATATCAGCGCGGCAGATTCGGCGGGGCTCGGCTTTGGCGCCAGCGGCAAGATCGACAATCCTGGCACCACGGCGGCCAACCGGAGCTCCAACGCAAACACCGTTTCCTATGCCCCCTCGCCTTCCTTTGCCAGTGATATTCACAAGGTGCCGCTGGGCACCATCCTGGACTACGCCGTTGAAGTGGTCCAATACGATCCGAACCGCGCCAACGGCATTGCGCTCCGGAAGAACTCGAGAGGTCAGGGGCCGGCCATCATGGTCACCCCCGCCGAAGGCGTCTGGGGAATGACGCGGGAAACCATGCGCGAAGGGCATATTGTCGCCAAGATCGAGAGCGATGGCGACTACCTGGACCTGGGGTTGACGAGCGGATTCAACTACCTCTGGGTAGGCAACGACGCGAATGGCAGAATTGAGTGGGTGTTGGTTCCAGCGACGGCATTTGCCCCGCTCAAGAACCTCACGGAAACGCAGGCGAAACAGATCTTCGATCAACACGCGGAAGTCAGCCTTGGACCGGTGTCGTCGGCGGACTTCTAGGCGCTGAAGAAACGCTAATCGAGAAACCTCGACCGCACGTCGCTGGTCGGTACCGGGCAGGTGGAGTACTTGCCGAACCACCTGTACCGGTGCCTGGCGAACCAGTCGTAGCCGAAGTCCCGAACCACCCGTGGCACCAGCCAGAACACCCCCCACACCTTCCAGAAGCCACCCAGGTAGGACGCCACTCGTAAGGCGGCATTGGAACGGATCAGCACTCGCTCGGCCGCCCCCTCGCCTTCCACCCAGACCACGGAGTCAACGTCACCGACTTCGGGGTGCCGGCCCTTCAACCTGGCGGCGTACTGTCCCTGGAGTGGGGCGAAGCGCAGGGTGTGGCGGAACTCGTGGCGGAGAATGAAATGGACGGCGCTGTTGCAGAATCCGCAGACTCCATCGTAGAGCAGGACCGGGGCCCCAGGCTCGGTCATCCGGGGGGCCAGGTCAGCTTGCGGCCGCCGAGCAGGTGCAGATGGAGATGGAAGACGGACTGGCCCCCGTCGGGACCGGTGTTCGCGACGATGCGATAGCCGGTGTCATCGAGGCCAAGCTCGGTGGCGACCTGCGTGGCAAAGGCAACCAGCCGGCCCAGGAGCAGCTCGCCGTCACTGCCCTTCGCGTCGCGGGCCGAGACAAGATGGGTGGCAGGGATGATCAGCACGTGGGTGGGAGCCTTGGGGTCCAGGTCCCGAAAGGCGACAAATTGCCCGGTCTTCTTGACGATGTTGGCCGGGATTTCGCCGGAGGCGATGCGGCAGAAGATGCAGTCGGATGGCATGGAGGAAGAATACTACTACCGCCACTCCTTTTCGATCCTCGCCTTCCTGATGTAGTCCAGCCGGGGATATGAACGGACCAGGTAGGCGTTCCCCTGGACCCGAATCGAATCCTGGTCCGGGCCCGCTTCGCCATCGTACTCACCATTCAATAGGTCGATCAACTCCACCCCTGCAACGATCTCGCCGATTGGCGCGAAGCCGGCGCGGCAACAGTCATCGAGCCCGGCATTGTCGTGGAGATTGATGAACAGCTGGGTGGACCGGGTGCCGGGACCGGCGTGGGCGAAAGAGAGGGTGCCGCGCAGGTTGCTATGCCGGACCGGGTCATCGGAAAGCCGTGTCAGGTTGAGCGATTCGGCGAGCCTGGGATCGGCGGGCAATCCGAACTGGGCGACAAAGCCTTTCACCACCCGGAAGAACCGCGCGTCATCGAAGAAGCGGTGTTGCAGTAGATAGTAGAAACGATCCACTCCCGTGGGCGCCCAGTCGCGGTGGAGCGCCAGGGTGATCGGGCCGCGGCTGGTCTCCAGGGCAACGAGGAAGCTGTCGGGCGCCGGCCGGGTTGCTTCAGGCGACGGGGGATTGCCGCCACCGCCGTGAGAGCATCCCGCCGAGAGAAGGGCCAAGCCGAGAATGTGGCACCGCCTTATTGCCACCCGCATTCAGAATCCTCTAGTTCGCGTTTTTTCGGTTACCAGGTGAGGAAGACTTCCACCGATATTCCCAACGGGGGGGGCCCCCGGTCTATATTCCGCCGCGCGCGAGCCGAACCGCCACGACCGCGGCGACCGCCGCTGTCTCGAACCGAAGGGTGAACTCACCCAGGCCCACTCCCCGGAACTTCGCCGCTGTCAGCACCGCGACCTCTTCCGGGGTCCAACCACCCTCGGGCCCGATCGCGCAGGTAACCGGCGCATCAGGAGCGAGCGTCCCCACCGGCCCCCCTCCCTGCTCCGCCACCAGCTTCACCTCGGTCGCGGCCCCTCGCGCAAACTGAGTGAGATCCACCGGCTCCCGCACCACCGGCGCATGCGGATTCCCCGACTGCTTGATCGCTTCCAGCCCGCGGCGGCCCAGCTTCTCGATGTGCTCGGCCCGGACCCGGCCGGCCACGTTGGCGGACCGTTGGGTGACAAGCGGCACGATCTCCGACACGCCCAGTTCCGCGCATTTCTCCACCAGCCAGCCAAACCGCTCGCGATCGCCGGCGCCGACGCCGAGTATGAGCCGCGCGGCAGGTTCGACCCGCCGAGACTCGAGCACCTCGACCCGCGCTTCCTTCTTCCCCAGGCTCACGGTCCCGAGGCCCAGCGTCCCCCGGCCGTCCATCAGCCGTACCTGGTCGCCCGATGCGGCGCGCCGTACCTCGAGATGGTGGACTTCAGAGAGGTCGAGCGAAAGCAGCGCGCCAACCTTGATGATGCCGGGCTCCACCAGGACGGCGATCACCCGCGCACTCCCATCACCGCCCACCAGTCCTGGTCGACGACCTCGTCGACCAGGGCAAAACCGGCCGCCTCCAGGAACGGGCAGAACAGCGGAGCTTCAGGAGTCTCCATGCCGGCGAAGATGGCTTTGCCGCCGGAGCGGAGCGAGCTGTTGATCGCGGGCAGTAGCTGCAGATTCACGGTCCGGAGGATGTTGGAGCAGAGGATGTCCGCCGGTCCCAGGAGTGGAGCGAGATCCGCGGCGTCGCCTTCCAGGAACCGGGCCACCGCCTCCACCTGGTTGCGTTCGGCGTTCTGCTGCGCGATGGGAAGCGCCTCGCCGTCGATCTCGATTCCGACCGCGCTGGCGGCGCCGAGCCGGGCGGCGGCGATCGCCAGGATCCCGCTCCCGCTGCCCAGGTCGAGCATGCGATCGCCGGACCGGAGATGCCGTTCCAGCAAGGTGAGGGCCGCGCGAGTCGAGCCGTGTTCTCCGCTGCCGAACGCGGTCTCCGGATCCAGCACGACGACGGCTTCGTTGTCGGCGGCCGCGTAGGGAATCCAGGAGGGAACCACGGTGAGCCGCCCGAACCCGCGAGGGCCCAGGCCCCGTCTCCAGCTGGTGGAGTAATCGGTGGGGCTGATCGGTCGGGGAGTGATCGCGGCGCCGGGAAATCGCACACCGATGTCGCGGCCCAGGTCGTCCCGGGAGTGGTCACCAGCGGCGAAGCTGACGATGGTGCCGTCGTCCCGTTCCTCCACCGCCAGGCCGGTATGGGAGACCAGCCAGGCCGCGAGAGTGCTGCGTTGTGATTGGAGGACGAGAACGTCCAGCGCCCACCAACAGACGGGATCTGCCTTCAACCACACCTCGAGAATAAGGGCTAAGGACTAAGGACTAAGAGGACTGCAGGTTTGTGAGTCCTTAGTCCGTAGTCCTTAGCACTTGCAGTTAGGCGCGGAGAGCTTCCTTGACGCGGGACCAGAAGCTGGAGGACCGCTTGGGCGGCTCGCCCTCGGTGCGCGCCAGCTCCTTGAAGAGTCGCTCCTGGTCCGGGGTCAGCGACTCGGGTGTCCAGACATGCACCCGGACGTGGAGATCGCCCTTGCCATCCTGGCCCAGGTGGGGCAAGCCCTTGCCCTTGAGCCGAAATACCGATTCGGTCTGGGTTCCCGCGGACACCGTCACCGACTCCTCGCCGGTGGCGCTCGGCACCTTGAAGCTGCCACCCAGCGCGGCCTGGCTGAAGGAGAGTTGAAGGTCCACGATGAGATCGTCACCTTCGCGGACGAAGCGATCGTCATCCTTCACCTCGAGCATGACCAGCAGGTCGCCGGCCGCGCCGTTGCGCTGGCCCGCCGCGCCCTGGCCGCGCAAGGTGAGGTAGTTATTAGAGGACACTCCGGCGGGGACCTCCACCACGACCGTCCGGTCCGCGCGGACCCGGCCCTCACCCCGGCAGATCTCGCAGGGAGAGGTGACGATCTCGCCTTCGCCCGAACAGGTGGGACACGGCTGCACTGACACGAACTGGCCGAACATGCTGCGCGCCGCCCGGCGCACTTCGCCGGTTCCGTTGCAGGTGGCGCAGCTCACCGGCCGGCTGCCCGGCGCAGCGCCGCTTCCTTCGCAGCGCTGGCAGCGCTCCAGCGTCTTGAGCTTGATGGTGCGCTTCACTCCCGTGGCGACCTCGGGCAGGGTCAGCTTCACGGTGACCCGGATGTCCTGGCCCCGCTTGGTGTCCCCCCGAGTCCGGCTACTCCCGCCAAACAGCGAATCCAGGCCGGAGAATCCGCCGAAGTCGCGCATGAAGATGTTGAGCGCCTCGGCCAGGTCCACGTGATGGTATCCCCCGGCGCCGCTCAGGCCCGCTTTCCCGAAGCGATCGTACCGGGCCCGCTGGTCCGGATCGCAGAGGACTTCGTACGCTTCGGTAACCTCCTTGAAGCGTTCCTCGGCATCCGGCTCGTTGTTGCGGTCGGGGTGCAGCTCCATCGCCAGCTTCCGGTAGGCCTTCTTGATCTCGGCTTCGGACGCGGTGCGGGACACCTTCAGCAGTTCGTAGTACTCGCTCATTCCAGCAGACCTTCGACCAGGCTGGTCGTATGGGTGACAAGGCTGATGATCTTCTCATAGGGCATCCGGGTCGGACCCAGCACGCCGATCACCCCGGTCACGTTGCCCGCTTTGTACGAAGACGTCACCAGGGTGAAGTCGGTGAGCCGGGTGTCCCGGTTTTCCGCGCCGATACTGATGTTGAGCCCGCCCCCCCGGCGGTCCTCCAGCGCCTTGCGCAGCAGGTCGCGGCGCTCGGTGAGGTCGAGCAGGTCGCGCATCCGGGAGTTGCTGGAGAACTCGGGCTGGTCCACCAGCATCTGGGCGGTGCCCAGCAGGATCTGTCCCTGGTCGCCGGCCAGGTCGAAGATCTCGTCGCCCTCTTCAATGAAAATGTTGAGCAACCGGCCGCCGCCCTCGCTATGGTCCGCGTCGCGGAGCCGGTCGCCCAGCGTGGTCCGAATCTGTATCAGGGTAAGCCCGCCCAGCCGCTCGTTCAGGATCCCGGTGACCCGGTGCACCACTTCGGCCGGCATGGTGACCGGCACCTGGACGAAAATGGTCCGCACCACCCCGCTCCGGAGATTGAAGACCAGGAGCAACCGGTCCGAACCGACCTGGACCAGCTCCAGCCGCTCCAGCACCAGGCTGTCCAGCGCCGGCGCTACCGCCACACCCAGTTCCTGGGTAAGCACGCTCAGCACCTGCGCGGCTTTGCGGAGGATCTCCTCCAGCTCGTTCCGGGCCTGGGGCAATTCCTGGCGAATGGTGTTCTGCTCTTCGTGGCTGGGCGGCGAGAGCCGCATCAGGTTGTCCACGTAGAGCCGGTAAGCGCGATCAGTGGGGATCCGGCCGGCGGAGGTGTGGGGATGGTAGAGAAATCCCTTTTCCTCCAGCTCGCTCATCGCGTTGCGGATCGTGGCGGGAGACACGCCGAGGCCGAACCGGGAGGCAATGGTCTGGCTGCCCGCCGGTTCCGCGGTCTCGATGTAGGTCTGAACAACCGCTTCCAGCACGCGCAGCTGTCGTTCCGTAAGTGGCTCTGCCGGCATGCCTCAATTTAGACGGTAAGGCGGCAGGGCGGTAAGGCGGTAAGTGGGTAGGACGGGCCTCCCTGCCCGTCCGTCATCCCGAGCGCAGCGAAGGATCTCTGGCGGAAACCGCACCGACAAGGGCGTCCAGTCTCAGCCATCCCTCAGGCGTTAAGGCCAGGCGTTCGCCATCATCAACCGCCCACCCCTCCCGAACCCACCGCCCAACGGTTGGCTCCGGAACCAGCGCCCGCGGCACACCCTCGCGAGTCCTGAGTCCCAGATACAGCGTCTCCAGCGCGACGGCGGAATCGTCCAGCGATTCCCGCCCCGCGACCGGGTCGTCACCCGATTGAAGAGCCCGTGCCCAGGCGGTGTATTCCCGCTGGTTCCACTGCCGCACCGGGCCGAAGCCGCTGTGCGCCGACGGGCCCAGTCCGAGATACGGCCGGCGCCGCCAGTAGGCACTGTTGTGCTGCGACCGGAAACCAGGACGGCCGAAGTTGGAAACCTCGTAGTGCTCGAACCCGGCGGACTCAAGGGTCGCATGGGCGAGGAGGAACTCCCGGGCCCAGGTCTCGTCGGGCGGTTCCGCCTCTTCACCCCGGGCCACCCAGCGCGCCAGCGGGGTGTGGGATTCGACGGTGAGACCGTAGAGCGAGAGGTGGGTGGAACCCAGGGCCAGCGCGAACTCGAGGTCCCGGGCCCAGTCCCGCTCCAGGTGCTCGGGAAGCGCAAAGATGAGATCGAGAGAAACATTGGTGAGACCGGCGTCGCCGAGCACCGCCACGGCCCGCGGCACCGCCTCGGCATCGTGGGTGCGATGCATCCACTTGAGCACCGCCGCATCGAACGATTGTCCGCCCAGGGAGATCCGGTTCACTCCGAGCGCGGACCAGCGCGCGGCATTTGCCGCGGTCACGTTTTCCGGATTGGCTTCCAGGGTGACCTCGGCGCCGACCGTCACCGGCCGAGTGGCGCGAATGGCGTCGAGCACGCGACCTAGCTGGTCCGGATCGAGCAGCGACGGCGTGCCCCCACCCAGGTATATCGTCTCGATCTCCGGCCCGGCAGACCACGCGGGGTGATCCTGCCAGCGGTTCCATTCCTCCAGCACCAGGTCGGCATACTCCCGGGAGGGCACCTCCCGGCGTACCGCGATGGCGAAGTCGCAGTACGTACAGCGCCGAGCGCAGAAGGGGACGTGGAGGTAGAGGTGCATGGGCGGGAATTCTAATGGGACGCTCTGTAGGCGGCGCGAGCCGAGGGTGCGCGCCGCAAGGCGCGCGAGAGGGTAGAAATCGGCACCTCAAAGCCGAGGGCGCCCCGGAGCGGGCGCGAGAAATAGGACGTCAGGGATCCCGGTGCCGTCGTGATTGTGACAGCACATACTCACGCACGCGCTCACACCCGAGTGGGCTCACGGTGAACACTCCATAGCCTTTTTGCCACGAGAACGTTCGCATTCGTTTGGTTTCGCGCACCCAATGGGAGGATTCGTGTTTGATCTCTCGCATGACATCGGATAACCGGTGTGACGGCCTGAGCCCCAGCAGGATGTGAATATGGTCTGACACTCCACCAACTGCGACGGCGACTCCACCTTGACCACGGATTATGCCGCCGATGTAGGCATGAAGGTCGTCTCTCCATTCAACCGCAATGGAACGTTGACGTTGTCGCGTGCTAAACACGACGTGGTAGTGGAGGTTGTGGTACGTGTCTGCGCACCGACGACTCTCGGCATTCTCGCGACCCTGCGGGTCGCTATTTCGCTTTGCCATTCTTTCTACCTTCTTGCGACGCGCATTGCTTCGAACGTGATTCCCTCGTCGCGCCCCAAAGAGGGACAGGCGAACTCATCCTCGTTCACCTAACGCCGCCCCACCCTCCGAAACCGCCACCCGGGCAACTGCTCGACAACGCCCTGGATCTCCAACCCGCTCAATACCGCCAGCATCGCCGCTATGGGGCGCTCGGCCTGGGAGGCGAGCAGGTCGAGGTGCAGCGGCTCCTCGCCTATCAACGCGGCCACCGCGACCTCGTCATCCGAGAGCGTCGATGGCAGCGGCAGGCTGATCTGAGCCTCGACCGGCACCGCCGTGCCGGCGGGGCATTCGGGGAAGTGACGCAGCAGGTCATCCGGCTCGAGATAGGGCGTCGCGCCATCCCGGATCAACCGATTGGTTCCCTCGGACACCGGGCTGGTGATCGCGCCCGGCACCGCCATCACTTCCCTGCCCTGGGCCAGCGCGGCCTCGACGGTGATGAGAGTGCCGGATCCCGCCGCGGCTTCCACGACGACCGTGACCCGGGCGAGCCCGCTGATCAGCCGGTTCCGGCGCGGGAAGCTGCCCACCTGGGGCCGCTCGCCCGGGGCGAACTCGCTAAGCAACAGGCCCTTTTCCACCACCCGCTCGTAGAGCAAGCGATTCGCGGCGGGATAGATCACACCGAGTCCATTGCCCAGTACACCGATCGTGGCGCCCCCGCTTTCCAGCGTCGCGTGGTGAGCCACCGCGTCCAGGCCGCGCGCCATGCCACTCACGACTACCAGGTCGGCCCCAGCCGCCACCCGGGCGATGGTCCTCGCCACCTCGGCGCCGTAATCGGAATGTTCCCGGCTTCCCACGATCGCAACCGCCGGACGTTGCAGCGCGCCCAGGTCCCCCTGGGCAAACAGAAGGGTCGGCGGATCGGGAATCTCCTTGAGCAGGGATGGAAAGCCGGGATCGTCGGGCAGCAGGCAGGTCCCGCCCAGTTCATCCACCTGGTGCAGCGCCCGCTGCCCCGTTTCGATCGCGGCCGAGCATACGGCCGTCGCCGCGGCGCGAGACATTCCGGGGATGGTACATAAAAACGCGAACGGCGCCGAGAGGGCGCCGTCTGGGGTGTCAAACTTCTGGAGGAGTCGAGTCAATCGCACCGCGCCGATTCCCGGCGTCAGTGCCAGCGCGACATATGCCGCGCGAGCATCTACAGCCAAAGCGAGCTCCCAACGAGAGGGACTAAGGACTAAGGACTAAGGACTAAGGACTAGAGTTCGGGTGTAAGCGCTTCTTCCGCCTTTGCGGCTTCCACGAACTTCCAGAGGAACTCCTTCAGTTTTTCGATCCCGGCACCGGACGAGCTGGAGATGACGTGGATACCGGCGGCGGCGGGCGCTTTGATCTCAGGAATCGGATCACCGGGAGGAATCAGGTCTCGCTTGGTCAGGACCACCACGTGGGACTTGCCATACAGCTCTTCGTTGTAGCTCTGGACCTCGTGGCGCAGCCGGTCGTACTCCTGCTGGATATTCTCGCTGTCCAGCGGCACCAGGAACGCCAGCACCCGGGTGCGCTCGACATGCTGCAGGAACTGGATGCCCAGTCCCTTCCCCTCGTGCGCGCCTTCAATGATGCCGGGAATGTCCGCCATCACGAACGAGCGGTTGCCGGAAAGCCCGACCACGCCGAGGTTGGGTTCGAGCGTGGTGAAGGGGTAGTCGGCGATCCGGGGACGCGCGGCCGACACCACCGAGAGCAGCGTGCTCTTCCCGGCATTCGGCTCACCCACGAGGCCGACATCGGCGATCAACTTGAGGACCAGCTCGATCTGCCGGTCCTGCCCTTCCTCGCCCGGTTCCCATTCGCGCGGCGCCTGGTGGGTCGAGGTGGCGAAGCGCGCGTTGCCCCGCCCGCCGCGGCCGCCCTTGGCGACCAGCAGGGTGTCCCCTTCCTTTAGAATTTCGCCCACGACTTCCCCGCTTTGCACATCACGGATGACCGTGCCCGGGGGCACCGGGAGATAGATGTCTTCCGCCGACGCGCCGGTCATGGTCTTGCCCTTGCCATGCTCCCCGCGATCGGCCTTCCAGATATTGCGGTAGCGATAGTCCAACAGGGTGCCGAGATTGACGTTCCCCAGGACGTAAACGCTGCCGCCGTGCCCGCCATCCCCGCCGTCGGGACCGCCCTTGGGCTGGTACTTGAAGCGGGCAAACGAGGCCGTGCCACTGCCACCGGTCCCGGCGACCACTCGAACAACCGCTTTATCTACTAGCAAAGTCGCGCTCCATTTCGGGTACTGGGTACTGGGTACTGGGTACTGGGTACTGGGTACTGGGTACTGGGTACTGGGTACTGGGTTGATGGTACGCAGTACTCAGTACCCAGTACCTTCCACCGCGGAAG
The DNA here is from genome assembly GCA_036006525.1 of Gemmatimonadales bacterium. Classification (GTDB taxonomy): domain Bacteria; phylum Gemmatimonadota; class Gemmatimonadetes; order Gemmatimonadales; family GWC2-71-9; genus DASYPP01. Next base: position 80 of record DASYPP010000078.1, on the reverse strand, counting down.
GCATCCAGTTCTCCTTCACCCCCCGCCACAACTCCTTCACCGCCTTCCACTGCTCGAACGAGAGCAGGGGATTCACCACC
>DASYPP010000077.1:0-55329 GCA_036006525.1 Gemmatimonadales bacterium | reverse complement strand
AGATCCCTCGCTCCGCTCGGGATGACCGATCGCATTACCGCCTTTTACCGCCCTTTACCGCCCTCTACCGCCTTATCTGATTCCCACCAACCCCCGCACCGACTCAATCAGCTTCACCGAGTCATACCCCAGCCCGTCCTTGAACACGGTCACCACGTTCCGGATCTGGGCCGGCGTCGCGATCGGATCTCCCTTGATCACTACCAGGTCGGCGGTCTTGCCCACCGCGATCGATCCCAGCTTGCCGTCGATACCCAGGATTTTGGCGCCATTCAGAGTCATGATCTGGATCGCCTGGACCGGGGTGAATCCGGCTTCGATCAGCAGCTCGTAGTTCCGCTGGTCGCCGAAGCCGGGCAGCGCGCCGCCATTGCCGGTGGGATCCACCCCGGCCGCGAGCAATCCGCCGGCCTGCACAAAGGCGTAGTCGAACTGCTGCGCTTTCCGGAACACCTCCGGCGAAATGGAAAACGCGCCGGGCTCCGACAGGCGGGCGCGGGCGGTGAGGTATTCGTTCTTCACTTCGGAGCTCATCGCGTCCAGCGTCCGCTGCTCCAGCGGCGGCCGGTTGGCGACGAACAGCTCGAACACCGCCAGGGTGGACGTCATCGCGACGTGATGGTCAACCATGTCCTTGAAGGTCTGCTGCACCGGCGGGCTCGCGATATCCAGGGTGGCCAGCTTGGCCATCGCGTCGGGGGGGCACTGGTCGGGCTGCTTGGCGGGATCGTAGTCCGTGTTGACAAATAATCCGTGTTCCAGGTTGTCGATGCCGAGTGCGACCGCCTCGCGGAAGCTCACGGAACAGAGGTGGCCGGTCACTTTGAGGCCGCGCTTGTGAGCCTCGTCGATCGCCGCGCCCATGACTTCGCGACTCGGCGTGGTGTAGAACTTGAGCCAGGTGGCGCCTTCCTCGGCCCAATAGGCGACAGTGCGCCGAGCCTCTTCGGTCGTCACCATCCGCTGCATGCTTCCGTTGCCGGTTTCCCCGGTGAGATACGGCCCGGTGATGAACATCCGGGGGCCGGCCATGCTGCCGGCCTCGATCAGCCGTTTCATGTTCATCTCGCTGTACGGCGACATGCTCCCGGTGGTCCGGGTCGTGGTGACGCCGCTCGCGAGATAGAGCCGGGGGCCGGTGGAACTCATCTGCACGCTGCGGAGGTTGGTAGTGTAGAAGGTGTGATCGTGGAGGCCGACGATGCCGGGAATCACGGTGTGGCCGGTCAGGTCCATGACCAGGGCGCCGGGGGGAATTCTCACCGATGCCGCCGGGCCCACGGCAGCGATGGTGTCCCGGCTGATGATGATGGTCTGGTCCGCCCGGGCCGGGGCCCCGGTGCCGTCCACCACCTGCACGTGGGTGAGCGCCACCACCGGCGCATCGACGCTGACCCAGTTCTTCTGGGCGGTGGTGGCCCGGGTCGTGGCCGCCTGCGCCGAAAGCAGGGAAGGAGCCAGGCCCAGCAGCAGGAAAAACGCGGTGCTCCGCATGACGAACCTCACAACGAAGGGGAAGGAAAACCCAGGTTCAATCGACCGTGACCATCGCGTGCATCCCGCTCTCCAGGTGCTCGGCGATGTGGCAATGCAGCATCCAGGTGCCGGGATTGGAGAAGTCCACCAGCAGGTCCACGGTCGCGCCGGCCGGTACCAGGACGGTGTCTTTCCAGGCCAGGTTCTCGCTGGGCACGCCATTCTGGGCCAGGACCAGGAAACGCTGACCGTGGAAGTGAATCGGGTGCTGCATGCCGTGGATGGTATGACGATCGTTGACCATACGAATATGCGCCACCGTGCCGCGACGGAAGTGCCAGTTGATATCCATGTTCTCCCGGCCGCTGTCCAGGTCCCGGAGCACCCACTCCACCTGGTCGCTGGTGGTGAGCCAGTCCACCATCGGCATGGTGCCGCTCCACTCCACCGGATTGAGGAACACGGTATCCAGCCGAAGCGCCTGGACGATTCCATACGGCAGGCTGTCCCGCATTTTGAGCGTCAGCAGCAGGGTGTGAACCGGCGTGGACCCGAGCGAGTCGCGGAGCCCGGGATCCACGTCTCCGCTTTGCCGAGCGACCCGGAAGGACGCCGCATAGTCCGGCCGGGCCTGGGTGCCTGATACCCGGATGGCTCCCAGGGTGTCCACCTCGGCGATGAATACGCCGGTCAGGTGATCGAGCGCCTGCACCCGATTGAGCAGCCAGGTGGTCCCTGACCTTTCGAACCGGGCATCTACGACGTAGCGCTCGGCCGGGGCGAGCACGACGTGGTCGACCAACTCCTCGCGCTCGAACCGGCTCGCATCACCCGCGATCAGCTTGAGCCTTGCCCCTGGGATGGAGAGGTTCCAGGTCCGCACGTTCGAGGCATTGGTCAGGTAGAACCGCACCACGTCTCCCCGCGCCGCGCTGAGCCGGTACTCCGGCTCACCGTTCACCAGGAGGAGATTGCCGAACCGCCCCATCAGTGCGTGAGTCGCTGCGCCGTTTCCAAACGCGATCGGACCCCGCTCACCCATGAGAATATCACTGAGTATCAGCGTCTCCTCCCGGTTAGCCCGGCCGTAGTACAGGGGATCCGGCGGGCGCACCAGCAAGTTCCCGAAAAGGCCGAGGTTCTGCTGCATGTCTTCGCGGACATGGGGATGGTACCAGTACAAGCCGGGGTCGGGGAGATGGATCGTGTAGTCGAATGTATCGCCCGGCGGCACCGCGGCCTGGGACATTCCAGGAACTCCGTCGAAGCGGTGGTCGAGCCGTATACCATGCCAGTGGATGCTGCTCGGCTGGTCGAGCCGGTTGATAAACCGCACCACGATCGTGCTTCGCTGCGGGACCTCGAGGAGCGGTCCCGGGTACTGGCCGTTGAAGCCGTACGCGATGAAGGCCCGACCGGCGATTACCCGGCGGACCAGGCCGGCCGTGAGCACGACCGTGTCGCCGTCGGTGACCGCGATGGTTTCCCGCGGTCGGGCCGGGGGAACCAGGGAATCTCTGCCGGGAAGGAGCGGATCCGTTCCCGGGCGCAGGCGCTCGAGTCCGGATACCATGGGTGAGGCTCGGGAATAGGGCGGCGGCATCTCCCAGCCATCGCCGGCCTGGTGATGGGCCATCGCGATGCCCTGCGGCGGCAGGACGTTCACTCCATGGGGCTGCATCACCGTGCTGGGCGAGCTGCCCCGCAGGACCAGCCGCCCTTGCCGACGGCTGACGGCAGCCGACCGCTCCGCGCTGATGAGCAGCATGAACTTGTTAAGGGCGACCTCGCCCGCGATAGTCACGCCGTTGGCGACCGGGCCGAGCTTGATCAGGGTGTCGAAGGTTGGCGTGGTGGCCCACGCGACATAGGTCGCGGCCGGCAGCCCGTCGAGGATGAAGGTCAGCCGATAGCGCTGGGTCCCGTCCGCGGTCACCGATACTCCGAACGGGGTGGGGGCCGGGTCAAGCCGGACCGCGCCGGTGGCCTCGGGGGCCAGGTCGGTCGGGAAGAGATGAATGCAGTAGAGATCCGGGCTGGGAAGCCGGTCTGATTCGGGGCAGGGGTCGGCCGGTTCCGGGCGAGCGCCACTCGCAAGGAGCACCACGGCGGCCACCCCAAGTGCCGGCAGAGTGCCCAGAGAACCGCGCACCGCTGAGAAGCTGAGTTTCACCGAGGTTTTCGCAGAGGCCAGCCAAACTATACACACTTGAACAATGAAACAGTACCATTAGTCAGTCTATTGTCTGTTACAGTTCTCTGCGATTACCTCTGCGGAACTCAGCTTCTCTGTGGTGTGCTGTCCTCCGCGCCCTTCGTTTCCTCAGGCAGGCGATGACCACGTCCCTGAAAGAGCTCAGCTTCGAAACCGGAACCCGAGCCGGCCCGGTATCAGGCCTGCTCCTTCTGCCCCCTCACGCTACCTCGTTGTTCGTGATGGCCCACGGCGCCGGGGCCGGGATGCGTCATCGCTTCATGGACGCCATGGCTGCGGCCCTGGCCGGCCTCGGCGTGGGGACCTTCCGCTACCAGTTTCCCTACATGGAAACCGGCCAGAAACGGCCCGATTTTCCCCCGGTTCTGCACGCCACCGTGCGGGCGGCGGTCGCGACGGCGGGCGAGCTGGCCCCGGGACTTCCGCTCTTCGCGGGCGGCAAGTCGATGGGTGGGAGGATGACATCCGGGGCGGCGGCGGCGGCGCCGCTGCCCGGGGTGCAGGGCCTCATCTTTCTCGGCTTTCCGCTCCATCAGCCGGGGAACCCCTCGGTAACCCGGGCGGAGCACCTGGCCCAGGTCAGCGTCCCCATGCTCTTTCTCCAGGGTACCCGGGACAGCCTGGCGAGTCTGGACCTGGTCAGGACGGTGTGTGCCGGGCTCCCCCTGGCCACCCTTCACGTGGTGGAGGGGGGTGACCACTCCTTTGCGGTGCCCAAGCGCTCGGGGCGTACCGGCGAAGAGGCCATGGCGGAGATGGCCCGGAGCATCGGCGACTGGGTGGAAAACCCGAGGGGTGGTCGGCAACCCGAAATGGCGGCCCCTCATTGACTTCGGGGCGTTCTCCCGCTAGGTTGTCGGCGCTCCAGACACGCGACTGATGCTGTGTCAGTTTGACTGAGATGCCGGGGACTTGGCCTCATTGCCCGGTCCCTTTTTGTTAGCAAGGTAGGGGCGCACTGGATGCCCCTCAGAATTTCCGTCAACTCGACGGGTGAGCCCAGCGCGGGGGCAGTGACCGCGAACTGTCGGGAGGCACGGGTTACCCGGACTCCGACAAAACACACAGGAGCAGGGCAATGCGTACCACCGGCACGGTGAAGTGGTTCAACGATGCGAAGGGCTTTGGTTTCATCACTCCCGAGGGCGGCGCGAAGGATTGCTTCGTACACCACTCGGCAATCCAGGGCACCGGGTTCAAGTCACTCGCCGAAGGCGACCGCGTCGAGTTCGATGTGGTGCAGGGCCAGAAGGGCCCCGCGGCGGAAAACGTCAAGAAGCTGTAAGAACAGGAGCCACCCGATGATCGAAGTGACCCTCAAGGAAAACGACAGCATCGAGTGGGCGCTCAAGACGTTCAAGCGCAAGATGGCCAAGTCCGGCATCCTGCGCGATCTCCGGAAGTACCGGCACTACGTCAAGCCCGGAGAAGCCCGTAATCTCAAGTCGGCCGAAGCCGCCCGGCGGCGCCGCAAGGACGCCCGTCGAGCGCAGGGATAACGGCACGTCAAAACAACAACGCGGCCCGGGAAACCGGGCCGCGTTTGTTTTGTCTGTAGGGGCGCGCTTCGCGCGCCCCTACGGTTTATTTCGTGCGTTCCTGCGGGAGCCGGGTGGTCCCGATCCCCTTGATGATCTGGCGCAGCGTTGCCGGCAGGGCGGCATCGCCGGTCCCCGCGTAGTTGTCGGCCTGCTGATTGATCCAGGCGCGCAGGTTCCCGTACTGCCGCGCGGCATCCGGGTTCTCGAAGACGATGGTCTCACCTGACAGCGTGTACTTGCCATCCTGCTCCTGGAGCAGGGCGAACACGGCATCGACCTGGGACAGCATCAGGTTGGTGAGCCGGGCGTTCTCCGCGGTTTCCTTGTTCGAGGGCCGGATGTTCCAGGCTCCGAGATCCCGCGGAGTCCATCCCAGGTTGCGGCCGGTCGCGCCGACGGTGTCCTGGTAGGCCCGTTCGATCCGCTGTTCCTCAGCGCGATACTGGCGGAGCGCGCTGCCCGCGCCAGCGATGAGCCGCCGGGTATCCTGTACCCCGCTGGCTGACGCCATCCGGGACTTGAGGAACAACTGGGTGAAGCCGATCTGGAGCATCCGGATTTCCATCTCGCCCCGGGCGTCCGAGTAGGCCGTGGTATAGTGCTGAATCAGGGTCGCCGCTGGAATCTGGTTGGCCACCGGCTGCAGGCTCATGGCCGAGAGATCGGTAGGCATCGGCGCCTTCATGCTCATCCGGGGGGCGGCCACCCGCACGATCGCGGGCGCGCTGTCCCGGGCACTCGAGGCCGCCGAATCCCGGGTCGCCTGACCCGTGGGGGCCGGTTGGGCCACGGTGTCCACCGAGGACGTCCCGCCAAATGCATCGGTCCGGGGTGCCGGCGCGGCTCCCAACGACTGGGTCGGGTTCTCCGCAGCCGTGCTCCAGGGATGCCAGAACACCAGCCCCGCTCCGAGCACCAGTACGGCCGCGACCGCCATCATCATCGGCATCTTGCTCGGCTGCTTCCTCGCAACCAGGGGCTGATGGTGAGGAACCGGGGCCGGCGCTGGCGCCGGATGCGGCTCCGGGGCCAGGACGCTCATCTCCTTGACGTGATCGGCTGCCAGGTCAATGAACTCGATGCTCTTGAGCCCGGACTCCGGCATGGGCTGAGGCTTGGGCGGCCGTGTCGCCTTGAGGGGCTCGACCACTGCATCGGGTTCCAGCAGAGAAAGCAGTTTGTCCACGTCCGGCGTGGCCACCTGGGCCTTGGCTTTGGCCTTGAGTTCCGGCTTGGGCGGGGCCTCGTCGCCCGGCTCCAGCAGGTCGAAGCTATCGGCCAGGTCCAGCACTTTCTCCTTGACCGGCGTCGGAGCCGGCCGCACGGGCGGGTTCCGCAGCGGCATCACGGTGGTCTTGGACTTGGGCGGCTCCGGGATATCGACGCCCTCCAGCACGTTCTCATACGCCATGATCGAGGGCTTCTCTTCCGGCCGCTTGATGCTCGGAATCGAGACCCGTTTCACCGGCCGGGCCGGCGTGTCGTGTCGCTTCTCGATTTCCGCCACGACTTCCAGCAGTTGGGAACGCGGCACGGTCCCCGGCATGTTGGGGTCGACCTTGATGGAGCTGTTCGAGGAACGCACGGCGTTGACGACCTGGCGGCGGGAGGCTTCAGCGCTGGGCTGATGCTTCTGCGCCTGGGCGCGCGACGTCGCGATCTGATAGTGCGGATGATTGGCAACCGACAACCAGCGATCGGCTCGCTGGTGATAGATCAACGCCTCGGCGTTCACCTCGCCTCCCTGCACCGCGGAGGTGAGTTCGTCGATGGATTGGTATGTCCGTTCCTGGCCTGATGCGAGCTTGATCCGGTACATGGCCATGACCCCGATTCGGAGTACTGGAACTGTGGTCGGTAACCCGGCCTATGTTCCTGTAATGGCGACCCTTAGATGGTCGCACGTGGAGCTGCCGTTTAGTAAAGCAACAGCCGGGCCAACACAATTGCATTGCTATGTAACGACTTACCACCCATCCCCACCAAGATTTAGACGGGTGCACTCCGCAGTTTGCGGCACTCACCCCAGTTAGCAGTAAGCAGTTAGCAGTTAGCACCCCGAACCGGTGACACTGGTATGGGAGCCCGGGTCGTTGAACACCAGGCAGCCGTTGCCGTCGCTCCCAAACATGGAACCGCTTCGGGTGTAGCTGCTGTAGGCCCCCCGGTTCCCGCTCCGCTGGTTGGCCGCCTGGACCACCTGCCACAGGTTCAACAGCATGGGGCCGTTCTCTACCCCGATGTTGCCCGCCCCATCCATCCAGTACCGACCCTGGTAGACCGGCCCCAACTGGAGCAGACCCATCACATCGGCCTGGTGCAGCTGACGACCGTTGATGAACACGCCGGTATGGCCGTTGGACGCGTCGGCGCGGAGCGGGCCGCCGATGTCCAGGTTGGGGTAGATGAAGCCGACCGTGGGCCCGCCGCTCATGCCCCAGGCTCCGGACCTCTTGTCGTACCAATAGTTGCCATCGCGGATCGGCACCCGGTAACGCTGCTCCAGCTGGAGCACCGCCTGGTCGGGGAGCCGGACCTGGTTGATGGTGACCGACCGACTCTGGGCCTGGCTGCTCATGGCGACGAGGCCGGCCAGGATGAGAAAAGTCAGAATCGTGCGGACCGCCTGCTTGCTGGGGGAACCCATACCTGCCTCCTGTGAGATGTTGCCGGACCACCCACCGCCTGGTAGGGCAATCCGGACACCACCGAGTCGGCGCCTTTTCACGAGTGCGATGGCTCACCGGATTTCGACTGGGATTTCGACAGCGGGGCGGAAATGTGAGGCGGCTTACGGAGCAGATGTGACTGGAGCAGAGTGGCGACCATTTCGGGTCGTCATGACGGCTTCGCAAGCTGCAAATCGCTGCTGCGAAGAGCCGTGAAGAAAACGTTCAGTGCGCCTTGCTGGGGGCCCGCTTGCGTACCGCCAGGTCCGAATCGACCGGAGGAACCGGCTGGCCGGTCTCCTCCGCCCCGACCCGCTTCACCCACGCCTTGGTGACTTCCGCGCCAAACAGGGCCACCTGGGCCGAGTAGTACACCCAGATCAGGATGATCACCACCGACCCCGCCGCTCCATAAGTCGAGCCGATTGAGGCGTGGCCGAGGTACACGCCGATCAGCGTCTTGCCGAGGGTGAAGAAAAGCGACGTGACGATGGCGCCGGCCCAGACGTCGGCCCAGGCCAGCCGGACATCCGGAAGAACTTTGTAGATCAGCGCGAACAGCACGATGATGAATCCCAGCGAGATGAAGAAGTTGACAGCCTGCCAGAACACCTCACCGCCGGGGAGCCGGTTGTGCAGGTACTGGCTGAAGGCGCCAACCAGGGCGCTCAAGGTCAGCGAAACCAGGAGCAGAAAGCCGATCGCGACGACCAATCCAAAAGACAGGATGCGTTGCCGGAGCCAGACCAGGATGACCGGCCGGGGTTTGGGCTTTACGTCCCAGATGTTGTTCAGCGCACCCTGAAGCGCGGCAAATGCGCCGGTGGCCCCGAGAAAAAAGGTCACGCTGCCGATAATGGTCGCCAGGGTCGAGGTATTGGGCTGGTGGGCATCGACCAGCAGGCTCTGTATCGCCTTGGCCCCTTCGGTTCCGATCAGGCCGCCGATCTGTCTCACGACTTCTCCCCGGGCAGCCTCGGGCCCGAAGATCAATCCTCCGATGCCAATCACGATGACCAGCAGCGGGGCCAGCGCGAATAGCGTGTAGTAGGCCAGGGCCGCACCGTGTCGCGGCACGTCGTGCCGATCCCATTCCACCGCCGCCGTCTTGAGGATGCCGAGGAGCCTTCGAAGCTTCAATTGCATAGGTCTATGTAGGGCGGGTGAAGGTCTGAAACCATGACTTTCCTCACATGGCTTAGGGACCCCTCCCGAGTTATTCTTCCGCGCCTTCACTCACGAGTTTCGTTTGCCCCGTTGGCCCCGATCGCTGTTTCGCTGGAAACTGCGCCGCCGCCGGCCGGGGACCCTGGAACGCTTGTCCGGCGTGCCTAGTCCCCAGCTGGGCAACCTGCGCGACATCCTGGTTCACCTGCCGGCCTCCTATCGGCCGGGCGATCGCCGCTACCCGGTGATCTACATGCAGGATGGCCAGAACCTGTTCGATCCGGCCACCAGTTTCGCTGGGGACTGGGGCCTGGTGGACGCCCTGGCGACCCTTCCCCGGCGGAGCGTTGACCCGATCGTGGTGGCGATTCCCAACGCCGGCGAGGAGCGGATCCGGGAGTACAGTCCCTTTCTGGATCCCAAGATTGGCGGCGGGGCGGGGGACCGCTATCTCGACTTCCTGCTGGACACCCTCAAGCCCTTGATCGACAGCCGGTTCCGCACTCGTCCCGAACCGGCGGCCACCGGGATCGCGGGGAGTTCACTGGGCGGACTTATCAGCCTGTACGGCTTTTTTCGCCGGGCCGGCGCCTTCGGTTTTGTGGCGGCCATCAGCCCGTCCCTCTGGTTTGCGGACAAGGCTATCTTTCCGCTGGTCGAAGCCAGCCCGTTTGTCCCCGGCCGGATTTACCTCGATACCGGTACCGAGGAAGGCACTGAATCCCTGCTCAACGCGCGCCGCATGCGGGACCTCCTCATCAAGAAGGGGTACCGGGACGGGGTGTCGTTACGCTGGGTCGAGGAGGCCGGGGCCGGGCACCAGGAAGCCGTTTGGGGCCGCCGGTTCAAGGCAGCCCTGCCATTTCTGCTTTCATCCGGGGAACGCGCGTGAACACCGAACATCACCGATGGCACAGCCCAGCCCTGGGCAAGGCCATGGATATCCTGGTCTTTGGCCACGGCGGGGCCCGACTGCTGGTGTTTCCCACCTCGATGGGGACCTTCACCGAGTGGGCCGATCGCCGGATGCACGAGGTTCTGGGCGACCACCTGGAACAGGGCTCGCTCCAGATGTTCTGCCTGGACCAGGTCAACACCGAAAGCTGGAACGCGGACACCATCCATCCCGGGGCCCGCGCCTGGCGCCACCTCCAGTACGACGCCTACCTCGAGCACGAAGTCATCCCGTTCACCCAGAGCAGGAATTCCAACCCCTTCTGCATCGCGACCGGCGCCAGCCTGGGTGCTTACCAGGCGGCCTGCTTCGGCATGCGGCATCCCCACCTGGTGCACCGCGTCCTTGGCATGAGCGGCCTGTACGATATCAAGCGGCTCACCGCCGGCTACTCGGATGAGAACGTCTACCGCTCCAACCCCATGGACTTCATCCCCAACGAACAGGATCCTGAACGGCTGGAGGCGCTACGCCGGCAGGATGTGATCCTGGTGATCGGTCGGGGTGATCCCCAGATCGGCAACAACCGCGACTTTTCCGGAGTGCTCTGGAACAAGGGGATCGGCAACGCCCTCCGGGAGTGGGACGGGTGGGCTCATGACTGGCCCTACTGGGAAACCATGATCCGGATGTACGTGGGCGGGCACGACTGACCACCGGTAACCGGTAAGCAGTGAGCAGTAAGCGGGACTGGTCTCTGAGATCCCGCTTCACTGTCCCGCTCACTGCTTACCGCTTACTGCTTACAAACACTTCGCATTGGTGGGGGTATGGCAAAGAAAGTCGGTCTCATGGTGGGTCGCGAGTGGTCCTTTCCTCCCCGGTTCATCGAGGAAGTGGCCCGGCGAAAGGCGGACGTCGAGGCCGAGTTCGTGAAGATCGGCGCGACCGCGATGAACGAGCCGGTTCCCTACGCCGTCATCGTGGACCGGATCTCTCACGAGGTGCCCTACTACCGGAGCTATCTCAAGAACGCCGTGCTGCAGGGCGTCACGGTGGTGAACAATCCCTTCATGTGGTCGGCGGACGACAAGTTCTTCGACGCGTCCCTCGCCACCCGGCTCGGCGTGGCCAGCCCCAAGACGATGGCGCTGCCCAACAAGGCGTATATCCCGGGTATCGTCCCGGAGGAAAGCCTTCGCAACCTGGTCTATCCGCTCGACTGGAAAGGGATCGTGGAGTACATCGGGATGCCCTGCATCCTCAAGGACGCGCACGGCGGGGGGTGGAAGGAAGTGTACGTCTGCCGTTCGCTGGACGAGCTGATCTATCACTACGACAACTCCGGCCTGCTCAACATGATCGTGCAGGAGTTCATCGAATGGGACCAGTTTGTCCGCTGCCTCTGCATCGGGCAGGAGCAGGTGCTGCCCATGAAATACGATCCCAAGGCCCGGAAGTACCTGGTCGAGCACGAGCACCTGAGCCCCGAGCTGGGCAGCCGTATCGTGCAGGATTCGCTGACCCTGTGCCGGGCGCTGGGCTATGACATGAACTCCCTGGAGTTCGCGGTCCGCGGCGGTATTCCCTACGCGATCGACTTCATGAACTGCGCGCCCGACATGGACATCTATTCGCTCACGCCGCACTACTTCGAGTGGGTGGTGAACGCCATGGCGGACATGGTCATCCGGCTGGCGAAGAATCCGCGCAAACAGGCGATTGACCTCAAGTGGGCCGCGGCGTTCACCGCCAGCCGGGCGACCTGATCGCCGCCATGCCGAACCCGATCGCCGAGTATCATGACCTGCTGACGCCGGACCTGGCCGCCGAAAGCCAGGCCCTGCTGGATGACCAGCTGCGCCGGCGGGGCCTCATTTTCGGCGATCGTCCGCTCTGCACCGTGTTGCGGCCCCGCTTCATGACCCGGGAACCGTACCGCCTGCTGCAGCAACGGGTGCGAGTCCTGATGCGGGCCTTCCGGAAGGCGTATGCCGCCGCGATCGCTGACCCCGGATTCCGCGCGCAATTCGGCCTGGAGGCCTGGGAAGAGGAACTCATCAGCAGCGATCCCGGCTTCGCGGAGCCGAGTCCTACCTCGCGGCTCGACCTGTTCGTCATGGATGACGCCGGCACCATGGGGCTCACCGAGTACAATGCGGAGACTCCGGCCGGCGCCGGGTTCAACGACGCGCTGGCCGCGTCGTTCATCGACCTTCCGATCATGCGCCGGTTCAGCCGCGAGTGGGAGGTCGAGCCGCTGCTGGCCCGGCACGGCGTGATGCACACCCTGCTGGACTCCTGGGAGGAATTTTCCGGCGGCCGCTCCCGGCCCCGGATCGCGATCGTGGACTGGCCCGACGTCCCCACCCGCAATGAATTCGTGCTCTACCAGGAGGCGTTCGAGCAGCTGGGCATTCCCTGCGTCATCACCGATCCGCGGGCGATGGAGTACCGCCAGGGCAAGCTGTTCGCCGGCTCCGAGCCGGTCGACCTGATCTACAAGCGGGTCCTCATCACCGAGCTGGTGAAGGAATGCGGCCTCGACAACCCGATGGTGCGGGCGGTGCGGGACCGGGCGGTATGCATGGTCAATCCCTTTCGCAGCAAGATTCTCCATAAGAAGGCGAGCCTGGCGGTGCTGAGCGACGAGAAGAACGCGCGCCTGTTCCGCCCCGAAGAGCTGGAGGCGGTGCGCGCCTTCATTCCCTGGACCCGGCGGGTCGAGGACCGGCGCACGGTACACGACGGGGAACAGGTGGACCTGGTCGGCTTTATCAACCGGCACAAGGACCAGATGGTGCTCAAGCCCAACGACGATTACGGCGGAGCCGGCATCGTGCTGGGCTGGCAGGCCGATGCCACGGAGTGGGCCGCAGCGGTCCAGAATGCCCTGGCGACACCGTATATCGTTCAGCAGCGGGTGCCGATCCCCAGCGAGCCCTATCCCAGCTATGCCGACGGCACCCTGCAGGTTTTTGATCGCATGCTGGACACCGCGCCGTTCGTGAGCCACGCGGACTACGCCTCGGGGTTCTTGAGCCGGCTCTCCACCGCCGCGCTGTTGAACGTGACCGCCGGCGGCGGATCCACGGTGCCGACTTTTCTTGTCGAGAAGCGTTAAGACGCCAGCAGCGTATGGCATATGGCAACGGGTTCTGGGAGATACCGTAGCGCAGATCTATTGATGTTGCCATACGCATTACGCCATAAGCCACCAATCCGGAATCACCATACTGTGGAGTCTGTATGAAGGCCCCGTCGCTCACCCTCGGCGTCGAAGAGGAGTACCAGATCATCGATCCCCGCACCGGGGAACTGCAGTCCTATATCACCCAGATATTGAAAGAAGACAGCATGGTGCTCGGGCAGATCAAGCCCGAGCTGCATCAGTCCATGGTCGAGATCGGGACCAATGTCTGCCAGACGCCGGCCGATGTGCGGACCGAGCTGGTCCGGTTGCGCGGGGCGGTCATGGGGCTGGCGGCGAAGAACGGGCTCAAGATCGCTGCCGCGGGCACCCACCCCTTCTCCTCATGGCTCTCCCAGGAGATCACCCCGCTGGAACGCTACATGGGAGTGAAGGAAGACCTGGCCGACCTGGCCCAGCGTCTCCTGATCTTCGGAACCCACGTGCACGTGGGCATCGAGGACAAGGATTTCCTGATCGACGCGATGAACGTGGCGCGTTACTTCATTCCTCACGTGCTCTGTCTTTCGACCAGTTCGCCGTTCTGGATGGGCCGCATTACCGGCCTCAAGTCCTACCGCAGTATCATTTTTCGGAACTTCCCGCGGACCGGCATCCCGCCGACGCTGCGGGACTGGACCGACTACGAGCAGCTGCTGGATACCCTGGTGCGCACCGGGTGCGTTCCCAACGGATCCAAGATCTGGTGGGACGTGCGGCCCAACCACAGCTACCCCACCATCGAGTTCCGCTGCTGCGACGTCTGCACCCGGGTGGACGAAGCCGTGAGTCTCGCGGCCATACTCCAGGCCATCATCGCGAAGCTCTGGAAGCTCCGGCGCGACAATATGACCTTTCGGGTGTACTCTGGCGCGCTTATTGAAGAGAACAAATGGCGCGCGGTGCGGTATGGCCTGGACGGCAAACTGATCGACCTGGGCCGCCAGCAGGAGCTTCCCGCCCGCGAGTTGATCAGCGAATTGCTGGAGTGGTTCATCGACGATGTGGTGGATGAGCTCGGCAGTCGCAAGGAAGTCGAGTACGCGTTGCGGGTCATGAAGGAAGGCACCAGCGCGGACCGGCAGATCGCCACCTACCAGCGCACCGGCGATTTCAAGGCCGTCGTGGCCCAGTTGATCGCGGAAACCGAGGAAGGGGTGATCACCCAGCAGGGTGCCCCCGCGGGGATGCCTGGTTAGAATTAAGGGACGAAGGACTAAGGACTATTAAGGGACGAAGGACTAAGGACTAAGGACTTACCAACGACCTGGATCCTCAGTCCTCAGTCCTCAGTCCTCAGTCCTTAGTCCTTAGTCCTTAGTCCTTAGTCCTTCGTGCTTAGTCCCTTGAGAGAACCTCAGCTTCGGAGAGTGAATGGCTGTTCGGCCGCTGATCGGTATCACCACCCAGACCCTGCATTCGATCGACGGTATCCCGGAAGGGCTGCCGCCATCCTGGATGATGAGTGACCGCTACATCGTCGCGGTCGCCGACGCCGGTGGCGCTCCGGTCATGATCCCGCTGCTGGACCGCGACGAGGCATCGCTCCGCGCCGTCTACGACCGGCTCGATGGCGTCATGATACCGGGCGGGGTGGACATGGATCCCCACACCTTCGGCGAGGAACACTCCTGTCACCTGGGCCGGACCGACGCGGCTCGCGATGCGGTGGAGCTGATGCTCACCCGCTGGACCCTGGCCGACAAGAAACCGCTGCTGGGGCTCTGCCGCGGCAGCCAGGTCATCAATGTCGCGATGGGCGGCAGCCTGTACCAGGACATCGAAGACGAGTACCCCGAAGCGATCAAGCATGACTACTTCCCCACGGCCGGCTATACCCGCGACTACCTGGCGCACCCGGTCGAGCTCACCAGCGGAACCCGCCTCGCGGCGATCCTCGAGCGGCGCGATGTCACGGTGAACAGCATGCATCATCAGGGCATCAAGCAGTTGGCGCCGGGCCTGATCGTGAGCGCGGTGGCTCCGGACGGTCTGGTCGAGGGTCTCGAGTCGTCCAACGGTCACTTCATGGTGGGCGTCCAGTGGCACCCCGAAGCGCTGGTAGACCACGACAAGGGAATGCGACAGTTATTTTCGCGATTCGTGGACGCTGCCCGCGGCAAATGAGAAGCCAGATGACCGGCTGATGGAATCAGGGCGGATCTTTCGGGTCCGCCCTGTTATTTTGTGGCAGTTGCACAAATGCCTGACGCAAAGACGCAGAGCCGCGAAGATGAGGATGTTCTTTGCGCCTTCGCGACTTTGCGTTGGTTTTTCATGGACGATATGACAGCTCACACAATTGTATCGACCGATTGGCTGGACCAGAATCTCGGGAGTCCCGGCCTCCGCGTCCTGGACGCCAGCTGGTACCTGCCTGCCACCGGCCGCGATGCCTGGAGGGAGTACCTGACCGCCCACATCCCCGGTGCGGTCTTCTTTGATCTCGACGTGTTGAGCGACCACCAGACGTCGCTCCCCCACACCCTGCCGCCTCCCGAACAGTTCGCCCGCGCCGTCGGCGCCCTGGGCATCGGCGACAGTCATCAGGTCGTGGTATATGACGGCTCCGGAGCCAACGTGAGCGCGGGAAGGGCCTGGTGGATGTTCCGGGTGTATGGCCATCCCGAGGTCGCCGTGCTGGACGGCGGTTTCAAGAAGTGGTGCGCCGAGGGCCGTGCGGTCGAACCGGATGCGATTACACCGTTGCCGGTGAGCTTCACGCCGCGCTTCGATCCGGCAATGGTGCGGAGCCTGTCAGACCTGCTGGAAAACCTCGCGGACCCCGGTACCCAGGTGGTCGACGCCCGCTCGAGCGGCCGCTTCCAGGGCGTTGAGCCGGAGCCCCGCCCCGGGCTCCGTCCCGGGCATATCCCCGGCAGCCGTAATGTCCCCTACACCAGCCTGGTCCGCCCGGATGGCACCCTGCTCCCGCCGGAAGAGCTGCGCATCCGTTTCACGGAAGCGGGTGTCGATCTCACCCTTCCTATCGTGACGACATGCGGCTCCGGAGTGACCGCGTGCGACCTGCTGCTCGCGCTGGACGTCCTGGGCCACCGGTACCATACGCTCTATGATGGATCGTGGAGCGAATGGGGCGGGCATCCCGATACGCCGGTGGCGCGAGGGCCCGGGTGATCGGAAACCGGCGCGGCAAGCTCGAGATGAGCGGGGCCGGATTCGGCTGCCTGGTGCTCTTCCTCCTTCCATTCTGTGCGGTCGGCGTCGGCGCGCTGTTCGTCGCGCTCAAAGCCCTCGTGACGGGCGACTGGGCGACGGCTGGCTTCGCCGGGATGTTCGCAGTGGCGTTCGGAGGGGCGGGGTTTGGCATCATGACCGCCGCGGTCTTCGGGAAAAAGACGGCCGCCCGCTCGGCGGTCCTCCGGGAACAAAACCCCGATCGCCCCTGGCGCTGGCGGGAGGATTGGGCGAGCGGGACCATACGGGACAGCAATCGCGGGACGATGATCGCGGCGTGGGTGTTCGCGCTGTTCTGGAATGTGATCTCGATGCCCGCCGGCTTCCTGGCGGTGCGGACCGCGATGGCGGAGGGGAATTACGTCATTCTCTTCGCCCTGATCTTCCCGGTCATCGGGGCGGGCCTCCTCGTCTGGGCCGTGCGGGCTACCACCCGCTACCTCAAGTTCGGTGCATCGGAGCTGGAGCTGACCACGCGTCCCGGCGTGGTGAGCGGCAAGCTGGCCGGCGTGGTGCGGATCCCCGGCGATCTCCTACCTCCCGAGGGGTTCCGGGTGGTGCTGACCTCGGTCAACCGCCGGACCACCGGCAGCGGAAAGAGCCGATCGACCAGCGAGAACATTCTCTGGCAGGAGGAGGGAGTGTTCCATCCGGCCCGCCAGGCGACGGGGACGGTCGTGCCGGTAGGGTTCGCCATTCCGGCTGACGCCCAGCCGACCGACGAGAGCGACTCGGACAATGCGATCGTGTGGCGGCTGGCGCTGAGCGCCCAGGTGCCGGGAGTAGACTATGCCGCCCGCTTCGAGGTGCCGGTGTTTCGCACCGACCAGGGCGAGGTATCGGGGCCCGATATCCAGGTTGCCACGCCGGCGCCGGTGGATCTTGTCCACTACCGGCAGCCGGCGGATTCCCGGATCCAGGTCAACGTGAATATGCGCGGCACCGAAGTCGTCTTCCCGCCGGCCCGGAATCCGGGTGCCGGCATTTTCACCACCATCTTTTTCCTGGGGTGGTCCGGGGTCATCTTTGCCATGCTGAAGCTGGGTGCCCCGTTTCTGTTCCCGGTCATCTTCGGCCTGTTCGACCTGCTCCTGTTCTACGGGGTCCTGGCGCACTGGCTGGGGCGGATCACCGTCTCGGCCGATACCGGCCTGCTCAAGGTAGACCGGCGGATTCTGGGGTTCGGCGGTGAGCGGCGGCTGGAAGGCAGTGTGATCTCCGCCATCGAACCGGCGATCGGTATGCAGGTAGGTTCTACCCCGTATTACGATATCAAGGTGGCGCGGACCGACGGCCGGCCCGTCACGGTCGGGGGCGGGATACGAGACAAGCGAGAGGCACAATACCTGTCCGGCCTGCTCTTCAAGGCCGTGAAGGGCGAGCAGCACTAACTTTGGGCTGGAACTTCCGAGGACTTCATGTCAGCGATGCGCAGGCTGGGAACCGCGGGGCTGATCTGCGCCGCGCTGGCCGGTTGCAGTCATACCGACAACAACCCTGTTGGACCCGCCAACCTGATCGCGGTGTCCGGCGAAGGGCAGTTCGCCCTGCCCGGTGCCGCAGTGCCCGAGTCGCTGGCGGTGCAGGCGGTTGATGACCAGAACGTCGGGGTAGCCGGTGTGGCGATCACCTGGACCGTGGTCACCGGGGGCGGCCTTCTCCACCCGGCCGCGGCCAGCAGCGACGCCAACGGCAGGCTCGCGGCGCGGTGGATCCTGGGAAGCCTGGGGCCCAACGTGGTGACCGCAAAGGCCGGACAGTTCACCGTGACCTTTCACGCTACGGCGACCGGCACTCCGCCCAGCAAACTGGCCCTGATCACTCAGCCCGCTACCGGCCAGAGTGGCGTGGGGTTCTCTACCCAGCCGATCGTGGAAATCCAGAGCGGCAGTGGCACGCCGGTTCCTCAGGCCGGGGTGACCATCACCGCCAGCATCGCGACCGGCAGCAGCTTCGCCGCCCTGGGTGGCGGTGCCACGGCGGTGACGGCAGCCAACGGGCGCGCCAGTTTCAGCGGGCTCAAGATCACTGGACCGGTGGGCACCTACACCCTCCGGTTCAGCGCATCGGGACTCACTCCGGCAGTCGGCGGTTCGATCGACCTCACCACGGCGAGCGGCCGGATACCACTCATCGACATGGGGAATCGCACCTACCTGGGCTTTACCGGCGGACTCTTTAACGGATCCAACGGCATGCCGGCGGCCCATGCCGCGGCGGGGGCGGCCCGGGCTCGCGCGGTCAAGCGGCTGGATCTCAACGGCAATCCGAGCCCGACCGGAAAGATCGTGTTGCTGTCGGTGGGTTTCTCCAATCCGTCGCAGGAGTGGTGCGACGTCCTGAGTTTCCCCTGTAATTCGTGGAGCTTCACTGGCCAGGCCACGGCGGATCCCGCGGTCAATCACGCCGCGGTGGCGATCGTAAACGGTGCCCTGGGCGGGGAAACCGCGGAATTCTGGCGCCTGCCCACCGATGCCGACTACGACCGGGTGAAGGACAGCGTGCTGACGCCGCTGGGATTCAGCGAAGCCCAGGTCCAGGTGATCTGGCTCAAAACCGCGAACCCTGATCCCACGATCAGCCTTCCCGATCCCCAGGGCGATGCCATCCGGCTGGTGACCCAGAACGGAGATATTCTCCGCGCCATGAAGGTCCGCTACCCCAACCTGCAGATGGTGTTCATGTCGAGCCGGGTCTACGCCGGGTATGCCAACACCGGCCAGAACCCGGAGCCCTATGCCTATGAAACCGGCTTTGCGGTGAAGTGGACCGTGCAGGCGCAGATCGACCAGATGGCCAACGGCGGGACCATTGTCGACGCGCGGGCAGGCGACCTCGATTACACCTCGGTGGCGCCCTGGGTTTCCTGGGGGCCGTACCTGTGGGCTGACGGATTGAATCCCCGCTCCGACGGGCTGACCTGGGCAATTGGGGAATTTGAAGCCGACGGGACGCATCCCGGGACGGGAGCGGAAACCAAGGTAGGGACTCAATTGCTCAACTTCTTCAAGACCGATCCGCACACCAGCTGCTGGTTCCTGTCCGGGCAGACCTGCCCATAGGGGCGGGTCTCAGACCCGCCTCTATTTCGATTCCCGGATGCGGTTAGCTATCGCCAGCAGCGATTCCTGGTTGGTGCGGCACGCCAGCGAGATCCAGTAGCCCTTCCAGTCCACCCATTGCGCCACGCTAACGCCGCTCTGGGCCGTGTTGACGGCGATGTCCGGTTCCCTTGAGCCGGCACGGTTGAGCCGCTGTTGATCGAGAATGACCCGCCCGTCGGGACCATCATAGATGATCCGCACTACCAGCCGGCCCGGATCTGCGCCCGGCAGCGCCGCTCCTCCGGCGATTTCGACCGCCTCGGGGGTAAGCCCGTCAATCAACCGGATCGACCCACCCAACCGGTCGATGGCGTCACCGAGCGTCACCCTGGTGAACTGCGCCGGCAAGGCGACCGTCTCGGTGGGGTCGCTATCGGCCCTGACCGGGAACTGGACTGTGTTTTCCGGCCGAGTCCGGTTGCTGGTGTCCGGCTGCACCGCAGGGGTGGTGCTGGGAGTGGTGCTAGGAGTGGCGCTGGATTCTGGAGGATCCGGGGCCGGCTCGTTGACCGGTTCGGTCACCGGTGTCTGAATCGCGCGGAGCGCGGCCGAATCGGCGAAGGCCGCGCGCTGGATCGAGTCACTCATTCCGCTGCCCAGGCCGCCACCCGTAGTGTCCGCGGCAGGAGGCGCCGGCTCGTACGTGGCCAGGTTGGGTTCCGCTTCGCCCGCTGTGCGGCGAACGGCCAGCCATCCCGCGGCCACGGCCAGCGCGGCCACCACAATCCAAAGGGGACTGGGACGGGAACGCGGCGGGTGGGGAAGCTCGGCTGGCGGAGTCCAATCGGGGAGCATGACCACGCTCGAACGCGTGGCAGGTATGGCGGCATCTTCGATCGACTCGTCTCCGGCCGGAGCGACCCCCCGGATCTGCGGAAATAGCATCTCCCACTCCCGAAGCCGGGCCGCGCAGGGAGAGCACCGCTGGACGTGGGCTTCCAGCTCGCGTTCCTGCGACTCGTCCAGAGAGTCCGCCAGCAGTTGATCAAGCGTCTGATCGTTGATGTGCCGCATCCGCTAAGTCCTCAACAGAACAAGCCACGGGGCCGAAAGAGCCGGTACCGGGTCAGAATGAGATATTAGAACGGGCGGGGAGTGGTCACAAGCTACCCTGACGTCCGGGCGGGCGCGGTGAGCAGGCTCACGGGTAGGATGATCTGCATGACATTGCATACGGT
The DNA here is from genome assembly GCA_036006525.1 of Gemmatimonadales bacterium. GTDB lineage: Bacteria > Gemmatimonadota > Gemmatimonadetes > Gemmatimonadales > GWC2-71-9 > DASYPP01. The sequence goes on along the minus strand of DASYPP010000077.1, from coordinate 34,696 downwards.
TCGGCGGCTTAACAGGCGGGGGCAGGGGGCGTCCACGGCCACGAAGCGAGCTCAAGATCGCCCTAACCCTCTCCAGGAGTGGGAACATGCAGCAGAAACCCAGACTACACCAGAGCGTCCTGGCGGCGGCCCTTCTGGGCCTGGCCCTGGCGGCCTGTAGCGACGGCGGCACCGGGCCGTCTACCGGGCTTACGGCTTCCCAGGCCCAGGACGTGGCGGACGTGGTCACCACCGACGCCGATGCGATGATCGACGCTTCGACTCTGACCACTACCGGGGTTGCCATCGCTCCCGGGATCCAGCGTGGCAGCCCGCCCTGCTCGCCGTCCATCACGCCTAACCCACCGTCCAACAGCGACGGTGACGCGGTGCCGGATTCGGTGCGCTTCGACTTCGCAGGGTGCAGCTTCAGCCGCGGGCTTTTCGACTTCCAACTCTCCGGATTCATTGACGTGACGGACCCGGTCCCCGGGCCCGATGATTTCGGTATCCGGTTCGTCTTCACCGATTTTACCAGTCAGCGCACGCTGCAGCAGACCAACCGTACCACCACGGTTGAGTTCAACGGCACCCGCCAGATCACCGGTAATTCGAACAGCCTGAGCCACCTGATCACCAACTTTCGCACCGACGTGACCTTCCCCCACGGCGGGACCGCGTCCCATGTGAAGGACTGGAATGGGAGCTTTACCGCCGACCAGGCGGGCTCGATCACCCCGGGACAGCCGCTGCCCAGTGGCACGCTGAATATCGCGGGGAGCTCGCAATGGACCCGGGGAGCAGATGAAGTGTTTTCGATTACGATCACCACCAGCGGGCTGCATTACGACACGTCCTGCACGGTAGCACCAAAGTTCGATGCCGGAACAGTTACCGCAGTGGTAACCCGGGGCAGCCAGGTGACCAACGTAGTCATTCAGCACACGGCATGTGGTCAGTATACGGTAACGAGAAGTAACAACTAGGGGGGATTGGGAGAAACACCTAATTGAAGGATTGGGGGATTGGCTTCAAATCCCTCAATCCTTCAATTACTTCCGGGCAGCCGGATCTCGAGCTCAGCCAGGAACATCATGGTGCGGTCCCGGTCTACCGCCGCCCACTTGAGCAACGTGCCAATCTGCTTTTCCACTCGCCCCTCGAACGATACCACGCCGTTGGTGACGACCCGGATCGGTTGATCGAGGTCGAACTGCTCGGGTGACAGAAGCAGGGTGTATTGCTTCACGCCGTGGGTGCGCACGATGATCTCGTTACCGATGCGCTCCAGCTCGACCCGGCCGGTGGGAACCGTCCGGGGAAACGCCAGCTGGGGCCCGGGCGCGGTTTCCGGCCTGGGGCCCAGGACCAGGCCGAGCATCCCGTCGGCGCCGTTCCGCTCGACCAGGAATGACATCGTGTCTCCCCAGGTGAGGCCCCGGGTGGCTGTCACCAGCGCTGCCAGGCTGCCCGTGATGGTGCCGTTGACCGCGAGGATCTTGTCCCCTGCCCGGAGCCCGGCCTGGCCGCCCAGCGAGCCCAGCTCCACTGCCAGGACCCGGACTCCACCCTCGCTGGCCGGATCGGCCCGGACGCCCAGGTTCGGTTCCGCGGGCAGTGGGGTCACGCTGTCGAAAGAGGCGAACTCGCTCTCTCCGGACGCGGATCCCAGCGAATCGATGATCAGCCAATAGGCCCGATTGAACCGGTCGGTGCGGAAAGCTTCCCAGCTCAGGCGGTCGGGATAGGGATTGCGGGGATGCCGGGTGATGAAGCTGTCCACGCTGGCTGACGCAGCCGGCCACCAGCGGAGGTCATGTCCCGATTCGGATTCCGGCCGGAAAGTGACTTCCACACCGGCCTGCCGGTAGAGCGCCACGTAAGGTGCGACATCCCGGGCGGGATACAGCGGGTCCAGGGCGCCGTTCACCAGGTAAAATGGGCTGTTGCGCAGGTTGGGCACAAAGAATGGCCCGCCGGCGCCCAGTCTTGGATTAGTCAATGCGCCGCCGTGGGCGAGAAAAGCCAGGAAACTCGCGAATCCGGTCGGATTCCTGAACCCGAGGTACAGCGCGCCAAGGCCGCCATCGGACACCCCGATCACGCTGATCCGATTCTCGTCGATATTATAGGTACGCTTGAGCTCCTGGATCAGCCCGCGCAAATTCTCCAGCTGGTTGTCATTCCACCAGATCGCGCCGCGCCAGGCGGACGGATAAAGCGCCAGTCCCCCGGCCGGCCCAAAGCGCTCGAAGTCCCAGTGATTGGCCTGGTGCTTGTCCTCGGTCTGGGCGCCGCCGTGCAGGTAGAGCCGCAGCGGCATGGGGACTTCGGGGTCATACGTCGAGGGGACAATCAGCACATAGTGGTACTTGTCGCCCTCCGGTGTCAGGTGTTCCAGGCTCAGGCGTCCCTTGGGAACCCGGGGTGAGAACGGTGGGACGATGCGGAGATGCCGCAACACCGTATCGGGTTCGGCTCCGCTACCTATGATCGCCTGCTCGGCCGCTGCCAGCGCCTTGGGGCTCTGCGCGTTCCAGAAAGCCTCCACGGCGTGCTCCAGGCCCGGATATCGGCTACCCTGGAAGCCCTGGGCCTCCGCGGATCGGGCGGCGAGCAGGGTGGCAAGGAACAGGGCAGAACGGCCAAAGCGGGGCAAACGTGGTCCTCAGGTTGCAGAGTGATCCGGTTATCCCGAAATATGCCCCGGTGCCGAGCCCGGTTCCAACCCTGCCACCCGTTGCAGGTTGGCGCGAGAACCCTGTAACAGTCCGGGTCAGGCTGACGTAAGAGTCGTACTACTTCTCATTTCAGGTCTCCCAATGACGCGAATCAGGAAATTTGCTCTCGCCGGTTTGTTGCTGCTCCCCGCCATCGTGGGTGGCGCCATGCTCCAGAGCCGGGCCGACCGGCAGGGCGACCGGCTGTTCGACCAGGTGTTCAACCTGGTCTCCACCCGCTTCGTTGACACGCTCAAGACCGACGTGCTGTTCGAACGCGCCGCCCGGGGACTCCTGAACGAACTGGACGACCCGTACGCGACCCTGATCTCGCCCAAGGAACTCGAAGCCTTCACGGTGGAAACCGCCGGTCGCTACGGCGGCATCGGTCTCCTGCTGGAAGATCACGAGGGCCGCTTTGCGGTCACCCGGGTCTTCCCCAACACGCCAGGCGAGCAGGCCGGTGTGCAGCCGGGCGACGTGGTGATGGCGATCGATGGGCGGTCCACAGAAGGATGGGACTTCCAGGATGTCACCGGGAATCTCAAGGGCGAACCGGGCACCGGTGTGGCGGTGGAATTCCACCGGCCCGGCGTGGAGCATGCCATCCAGGTGAAGCTCACCCGGGCCATCATCCGGATTCCATCGGTGCCGTTCGCGTTGATGCTGGACAACAAGGTCGGCTATATCCCGCTACAGCAGTTCAGCGAGCAATCCACCACGGAAATGCAGCAGGCGATTCGCCGGCTGACCGCGGAGGGCATGCAGTCGCTGATCCTGGACTTCCGGGGCAACGGCGGCGGGTACACCGACCAGGCGATGAACATTGCCAACCTGTTCCTGCCCCGGGGCGCCGAGATCTACAGCGTGCGCAGCCGGGACGGGTCATTGGAGCGGTTCGTGGCGAGCCGGAATCCGCTGGTGCCGGCGCTGCCCCTGGTCGTATTGACCGACGGCTATTCCGCGTCGGCGACCGAGATTGTCGCGGGGGCGTTGCAGGATCATGACCGGGCGCTGGTGCTGGGCACCACCTCGTTCGGTAAGGGGCTGGTGCAGACGGTCTTTCCGCTGGAAGACGGCTACGTGATGAAAATGACGACCGGCAAGTGGCTGACTCCCAGTGGCCGCTCGATCCAGCGCCCGGACCGGGACGTGGGCTCAGCTCGCCACGAGCTGGCGGTGCGGGATACCTCGATGGACTCGCTGAATACCCGTCCCAGCTTCCGCTCCGACGCGGGCCGCCTGATTTACGGCGGCGGCGCGATCACCCCGGACGTCATTGTGAAGAACGACACCGCGAGCTCCGGCGATGTCGCGCTGGCGCGGGCCCTGGCGCCCAAGTCCCAGGAGGCCTACCTGGCCCTGTATGACCTGGCGCTGGAACGGCGCGCCAGCGTGCACCCCGATTTCCAGGTGGATGCTTCATGGCGGGATGACCTGTATCGCCGGTTCGAGGCGCGGGGAGTGGTGGTCGATCGCGCGGTCTGGGATGCGGGATCGCACTACGTGGACCGGCTGATCGGAACCCGGATCGCGCTCATGGCCTTCGGGGATTCGACGGCCAGGCGCCGCACGGTGGCCGAGGATGCCCAGATCCGGCGCGCGCTGGAGTTGATCAGGCAGGGACGGACCCAGAAGGACCTGCTGGCCCTGGCAGGAGGGAATCGGGGGTAGCCCGCGGTTTTTGGGTTACCACCCCGGGAATAATTCCGCCGATATTCCCCAAACAGGGGGCGGAGGCCTCACCCCTGTTACAACACTCGCCTGGGCGGTGCGACCACGTTCGATACCAGCATGCCCGCCACCAGGGCCACCGCCATCAGGATCATCCTGAACGCGGTTTCCACGCCCGAAACGACCTCCCGATCCAGCAGCGATGCCAGCGATCGATAACCGATACTCCCTGGTACCAGCAAAAGGATTCCCGGCACCAGGGTGATCGTCGGAGGTCGATCGAGAAATCTTCCATAGAGGTTACTGGCTACACCCACCAGCAGCGCCCCGATGAACACACCCAGCTCGAGCCCCAGCGTTCGAGCGCCGATTCGGCCGCCCGCCACGGCCAGGCCCCCCGCCAGGATGATCCACACCGCATCGCGCGGCTCGGCCCGGAGCAGCACCGTGAAAGCGAGCGGCGCCACGACCAGGGCGACCATTCCGGTCCACTCGGGGAGCGCCACCGGGTTGACGATACTCAGCGGGCCGGTGATGGCGACGGCAATCTTGTTGCCGAGTGCCACGCCGAAAGCGATGACCAGGAAGAGTACGAATGCGCCGGAGAGACGCGCGGTGCCGGAGACCAGGTGCCGAGTGGACAGCTCCGTCATGGCGATGGTAAGGGTGAGGCCGGGAATCAGGACGATGAGCCCGGCCAGCGTGGCGTTGTAAACCGAGTAGGCGCCGATCCAGTGGCCCGCCATTGCCGCCAGCAGCGAAGCTGCGAAAGCGGCTACCGGCTCAAAAACTCGACCGAGTTCTCGCAGCCGTCCAACCGCCAGGGCCAGTATTCCGATCACCAGGCCAAGCACCGAGGAGACCAGCACTTCTTTCATTCCACCGCCGAGAAAGCGTGACGCGGCGGCGGAAGCCAGCCCAAAGGCGAGAGTAGTCACGACCCGGGTGTACTGCTCCGGGGAGGCCAGGATCCGGTCGATCTCCTGGGAGCCTGCCGCCGGGGTGGTCTCCCCCCGAAGCACCGTCTTGGTCACCCGGTCGAGCGAGGCCAGGCGACCGAGATCCACACCCCCCGGGTCTACCCGGATCAGGAAGGTCCGCTGGTCCTCCTGGGGACCGAACGCAGCGAAAATGGAGGTCGGCGTGGTGAAGAACTGGCCGCGAAGCCCCAACCGTTGAGCCGCCTGGTCCATCACCTCTTCCAGCTGGTTCGCCGCATACCCGTAGCTATGTAAGGCCCGGCCCAGGCGCAGGATAAACCCCACGGCATCCCGCTCCGCGGGAGCCAGGTTGCCGGTGGAGAGTTGCGCGTCTTTGGGAAGGGTGTCTGGCGGCATGGTGCGGGATAATCTACTATACCGCTCCGCGTAAACCTTTCCGGAGCCTTCATGCGAAGCCACTGTCCCGTTCTTCTCGCCGCCGCGCTGCTGCTGTTTGCCCTCCCGGCCAGGGCCCAGTCTCCCGCCGCGTCCGGCGAATACCCCGGACTGGAAACCGGGAAGATGTGGACGTTCGACGCGCCGCCGATGGACTACTGGGCCAAGCGCTATGACTTCCACCCGACCCAGGCCTGGCTCGATCATGCCCGGCTGTCGTCGTTGCGGTTCAGCACCGGGTGCTCCGCGTCCTTCGTCTCACCCAACGGCCTGGTGATGACCAACCACCACTGCTCCAGGCCCTGCATTGAGTCGTCCGCCAAGACGGGAGAGGACCTGCTGGGCGACGGCTTCTACGCGCCCGGGAAGGAAGCCGAGCGGCCCTGCCAGGGGCTGTTCATGGACCAGCTCCAGGAGATCACCGACGTGACCGACAGCGTCACCGCGGGGATCGGGGCGGGAACGCTGCCCAATGTCGCGGCCGACCGAAGACAGGAAGCGATCCGGCGAATCGAAACGCGCTGCAACCAGAGCGTTCCCAACGCCGCTTGCCAGGTGGTTGCCATGTACTCGGGCGGCCAGTACAAGCTGTACCGCTTCCGCCGCTTCAACGACATCCGCCTGGTGTTCGCGGTGGAATCGCAAACCGGATTCTTCGGCGGCGACCCCGACAACTTCACCTATCCGCGCTACGACCTGGATCTTTCGATCGTACGGGTCTACGAGGACAACAAGCCGGCCAACACCGAGTATTTCCGCTGGAGCCCGAATGGCTCAAAGGAAGGGGACCTGGTATTCGTCACCGGTAATCCGGGCTCCACCGGCAGGCTCAACACGATGGCCCAGATGCAGTACCTGCGCGACGTGCAGTACCCGGCGCAACTGGATGCGTTAGCGCGGCAGATCGCCGTGTACCAGGCGCTGTCCGCGCTGAGCGAGGACCGGGAGAAGGCGCTCCGCAACACGATCTTCGGTCTTCAAAACACGCAGAAGGCCATCGGGGGATATCAGTCGGGCCTGCTGGATCCGCAGTTGATGGCGCAGAAACGGGAGTGGGAGCGGAGCTTCCGGGCCCGGGTGACGGCGAATCCCGGTTTTCGGCAGCGATTCGGCGGGGCCTGGGCAGGAATCGAAACCGCCCGCGCGGCGCTCAGAGCCATCGACGTGCGTCGGCGTTACCACGCCTTTGGCGCCTATGGGAGCCGGATGCTCACCATGGCCGGCATCCTGGTGCGCTGGCCGGTCGAGCTGGCCAAGCCCGACACGGCCCGACTGATGGGTTATCGGGAGGCCAACAAGGCAAATCTGGAGCGGGTGATCAACTCCGCCACCGCCGTAGACCCGGAGCAGGAGGTCCGGCTGCTGACGGCGTACTTCACTGCCATGAAGCGCGAGCTGCCGGCGACCGATCCGGTGCTGATGGCGGCGCTGGCCGGGCGGACGCCGGAAGCCGCGGCCCGGGAGATGGTGGCCGCGTCGACCCTGAAGACGGCGGAAGGGCGAAAGGCGCTGGTGGATGGGGGTACCGCTGCCGTCGCGGCATCGACCGATCCCTTCATCAAGCTGGCCCGCGTCATCGACCCGCTGGAACGGGTGATCGCCAAGCGGGTGGCCGACCTCAACAACCAGGAAGCCCGCTACAATGAGCAGGTTGCCCGGGCACTGTTCGCGGTGTTCGGCAACAGCGTGGCGCCGGACGCGACCTTCAGCCTGCGAATCACGGACGGCGAAGTCAAACGCTATCCGCTGAACGGCACCTACGCGCCGGCCTACACCACATTCTATGGTCTCTATGACCGCCACGCCTCGTTCCCCGGCGAAGAGCCGTGGAGCCTGACCAAGCGGTGGAGTGAAGGGCGCGATTCACTCGACCTGAGCGTGCCGTTCAACGCCGTTTCCACCGCGGACATCATCGGCGGGAACTCGGGCAGCCCGGTGATCAACCGCGAAGGGCAGGTGGTGGGACTCATCTTCGATGGGAACATGGAGATGCTGCCCAACCGGTTCCTGTTCACCGAGCGGGTGGCGCGGTCGGTCTGGGTGGACTCGCGGGGCATCATCGAGGCCCTGCGCAAGATTTACGGTGCCAAGGCCCTGGCTGACGAATTGGAAGGCAAGAGCTGAACTGCTCCTCGCGGAGGCCGCGGTGATGCGCGGCGGCCGCGGTGAACCGCAACAGGTTGAACCACCCTGGACCGTCAAACCAGGGTGGTTCTTCTTGTCGTTCGTCCACCGCGCTCGCCGCGGTACACCGCGTCCTCCGCGAGGAGCTGTTTCCGATTCACGACACAAAAGGGCTGTCGGGAACGTCCAATAGAAAGCCTCTCCAAGGTCTTCAAGATGAATAGCCGGACGAGACTCGTGATCCTTTTGGTGGCGTACGCCACGCCCCTCTTTGCCCAGGCCACCCGGCGGGCTGACTCACTCTACAATGCGGGCGAGGCGGCGCTGGCGCGTAAGGATACCAACGGCTACCGGGTGAACATGGAGCTGGCCGCCTCCGCGATGCCGGAGCGGCATCCCAACCGGCCCTTCGTGCAGTACAATGCGGCGCGGGGCAACGCGATGCTGGGTCGAGCGCCGGAAGCCGCAGAGTGGCTGGGCCGCATGCTGTACGAGAATATCGAAGGCCTGATGGTCTGGTACTCCGGCCTGGACCCGGCGTTCAACCGGATTCGGGCCGGTGCCGATTACCGCGATGTCATCGAGCGGTCCGAGAATCTCACGCTCAAGGTCACCCCGATCGCGGGATCGCTGTTCCTGCTGGAAGGGGCGGGGGGCAATTCGGTGGTGTCGACCGGCGGGGACGGCTCGCTGCTGGTGGACGCGGGATACGAGCCGGGAGGGCGGGCGATCGCCCGCGCCCTGACGGGCATGGGCGCGAAAATGCCGCGCTGGATCATCCTGACCCACTCGCACGAGGACCACGTCGGTGGAGTGCCCGCCCTGGATGCTTCGGCGACCGTGCTCGCCCACCCGGCGGCCATTCGACAGATGCAGGACGCGCAGGAGTTCATGCCGGGAGTCACTGCGCCCGCCAAAGAGTTCGCCGGCTCTATCGACCCGGTCGCCTCCAACCGCACGATCCTCTGCAACGGCGACAGCGTCGAGGTCATTCCGTTGCCGGCCCATTCCGGGGGCGACCTGCTGGTCTGGTTTCACCGGGCCCGGGTACTGGAAACGGGAGATAACTTTCTGCCCGGCGCGAATCCGTTTCTCGAGCTGGGTGGTATCCGCGACATCGAAGGGTATCTCGGGCAAGTCGGCGAGCTGATCGCCCGGCTGGATCCCGCCACCAGGATCGTGCCCGGCCATGGCGCGGTGACCTCGCTCGGCGTCTTTCGCGCCGTCTATGAAAAGACCCGGGATGGCGTAGCCTTCGTGCGGGAACGGAAAGTCGCGGGAGTACCGCTGGAGACCATCAAGCAGGAGGGCGTGGCCCTTGGTCTCCCCGGCCCCTGGGTCGAGCGGGCCTTCCGGAGAGTCCAATAGTCTTCCCTGTGCTCTTGCGCACAGCCCTCAATTCCCGCCAATGTAGATTCGGACCGGACAGTGCAGGCAGTCGGATGGCCGAGTCCTGATCGGCAACGTTAATGGCGAGCGATACTTCCATGACTCATATGGCGCGTGGTGCTCTGGTGTTGGCGGCGGCGCTGGTGGCCGGGTGCGCGGTCAATCCGGTTAGCGGGAAGAACGAGCTGGCCCTGGTCTCCGAGTCCCAGGAGATCCAGATGGGCCAGCAAGCTTCGCAGGACGTGGCGAACACGATAGGCCTGTACCAGGACCAACGGGTGCAAACCTACGTGTCGGGGCTCGGCAAGAAACTGGCGGCTGGGACTGAGCGGCCAGCCTTGCCCTGGGAGTTCCACGTCGTCGATGACCCCGCCGTGAACGCCTTCGCGCTGCCCGGCGGATTCATTTTTGTAACCCGCGGGCTCATGACTCACATCAATTCCGAAGCCGAGCTGGCCTCGGTCGTCGGGCATGAAATCGGTCACGTCACCGCGCGCCATTCGGTGCAGCAGATCAGCCGGGCTCAGGTGGCTCAGCTTGGTTTGGGGCTCGGAAGCATCCTTTCCTCTGATGTGGCCAAGGTCGCCGGCGTGGCGAGCACCGGACTGAGCCTGCTCTTTCTCAAGTTCAGCCGGGACGACGAAAGCCAGGCCGATCTGCTGGGTTTTCGCTACGCACTGGCCGGTGGATACGACGTACGGGAAATGCTTAACCTGTTCCGCATGCTGGGGCGGTTGAGCGCCAACTCGGGTGGCGGCAAAGTTCCTCAGTGGCTCGAAACCCACCCGGATCCGGGCAATCGTCTCGCCGTCACTCAGCAACGGCTGGACACCTTGCACACCAGCCTGGCCGACAAGGTCGTGGGAAGAGACCCGTACCTGCAGATCGTGGACAACATGATTTATGGCGAGAATCCCCGGCAGGGATTCTTCCGGGGTGGATTATTCCTGCATCCAGATCTCCGATTCCAGCTTGATTTTCCTTCGGGTTGGCAAACCCAGAACCAGACGGCATCGGTCGCGGCCATGAGCCCGGCCCAGGATGCCATTGTTCAGTTGACGCTGGCCGCCAACAAGACCCCGGATGCCGCTAACAGCGAATTCGTCGGCCAGCAGGGGATCCAGGTAGTGCAGACTACCCGCGCCTCAGTGAACGGCAGTCCCGCGATATCAACGGTCTTTGATGCTCAAACCCAGCAGGGCACCGTCCGAGGGCGGGTGACGTCTTTCTCCTACAACGGGAACGCGTATCAGATCCTGGGATATTCATCAGCGGCGAAGTTTTCCAGTTATGACGGCGAGTTCCAGCGGACGACCAACAGCTTCCGCCAGCTGACCGACCAGGCCGCGTTGAACGCGCAGCCCAAGCGAGTCCAGCTGGTCCGCCTCCCGCGTGCCATGACGCTGGAGCAGTTCTACCAGCAGTATCCATCGACCGTGCCGGTCGGAGAAATCGCGCTGATCAATAACCTCAATGCGGGGCAGACCATTGCGGCGGGTACCACGGTGAAGCGCGTGGTGGGATGACCGCACTCTGGTCGCTCAGGATCATGAGTGCCTGCCTGACGATACCTCCGGCTCTGCGCGTGGTCCCGCTGGACCGCCTGGCCCACCGGCTGGGACGACCCCGCACGTTGAAGCGGCCCAGTGCCGCGCAGCAGGAGGCGATCATGCGCCGGGTCGATGCCCTCCTGGGGCGGTTGCCTCCGCCCTGGCGGCGCACCTGTCTCACCCGCACCGCGGTCCTCTATCACCTGCTCCGGAGGAGCGGGATCCCGGTGGAATTCTGCCTTGGGGTGCGGGCCAGTAATGGGAAAGTGGAAGCCCACGCCTGGATGGAGCGGGAGGGGGTGCCGTACATGGAGGGGGCGGGAGTGAAGGACTACGAGGAGCTGGCGCGCTTTGGCGGGGCAGAGGGCGCGGAGAACGGCGCACCGCTGAGAAGCTGAGTTCCGCAGAGGGTCCGCGGAGTACTGCAACTGCCGTTAACGCAAAGGCGCGAAGTCGCAAAGAAGAACAACTATTTCTCACGCACGAGGACGGTGGCCCTCTCAAAGATCCCGTACCACATCGCCCGCGTCAACTTGCCGGTATTGGTGTTTTGCCGGCTGGGATGAAACGAGGCGAGCAGGGTAAGACCGCCGGGAAACCGATGTTCCCGCCCATGACCGAAGGGCGGCCGCTCACCCGGTGAAAGCCGCTCCCACCAGCCGCTGGCCCTGAGCCACCGCTCCCAGGCGATGCGGCCGAGGACCAGCACCACTCGAACTTTCTTCAGCAGCGCCAGCTCCTGCTCCATCCAGCTTTGGCACGCGTCCATTTCACCAGTCGTCGGCTGGTTACCAGGCGGTGCGCAGCGGGCGGCCGCGGTGATGAAACAGTCGGTGAGTTCCAGGCCGTCGTCGCGGGAGATTGAGCGGGGTTGGCTGGCGAAGTCGTAGCGATGCAGGGCCTCGTAGAGCCAGTCACCGCTGGAGTCACCGGTGAACATACGGCCGGTGCGGTTGGCGCCGTGGGCGGCGGGGGCCAGGCCTACGATCAGGAGCCGCGCGCCCGGATCGCCGAGGCCGGGCACCGGCTTGCCCCAATAGGTCCAGTCGCGGAACTCGCGCTTCTTGACCCGGGCGATCTCGGCGCAGTAGGAGCGAAGGCGGGGGCAGCGATTGCAGGCGGGAATGGCGGCTGCGAGCCGGGCCAGCGAACGATGGGCTACGAAACCCTCCGGGTCTTCCGCTTCATGAAATCCATCAGGATAAACTGCCCCAGGGTCATCGTGTTCGTGAAATACGCCTTCCCCCGGCAGATCTCCTCCACCTTCTTCACGAAATCCACCAGGCTCCGGTCCCGGGCCAGCATGAACGTGTTGATCATGATCCCGCTGCGCCGGCAGTTGGCCACTTCGCGGAAAGTCTCCTTCAGGATGGTCGGGTCCAGTCCCATCGAGTTCACGTAGATCCGTCCGTCGGGCATGGTCAGAGCGGACGGCTTCCCGTCGGTGATCATGATGATCTGCTTCATGTCCTTCTTCTGCCCGGTCAGTATCCTCCGTGCCAGCTTGAGTCCTTCGGCGGTGTTGGTGTGATAGGGTCCCACCTGCGCCTTGGCCAGCGCGGCCAGCGGGATCTCCTCGGCCGAATCGTGAAACAGCACGACCCGGAGGGTATCACCGGGATACTGGGTGCGGATCAGGTGGGTGAGCGCGAGCGCGACCTTCTTGGCCGGGGTGAACCGGTCCTCGCCGTAGAGAATCATCGAGTGGGAGCAGTCCAGCATCAGCACGGTCGCCGCCGACGAGCGGTACTCGCTCTGGTGCACCATCAGGTCTCCGTACTCGAGATTGATGGGGACGCCGAGGCCCTCCCGCGCGATCGCGTTGCTCAGGGTGGCGGGGACGTCGAGGTTCAACACGTCGCCGAATTCATAGCGCCGGCTGGCGGCTTCGGCCTCGACGCTGGTCGCCAGGTCGGTGGTATCGTGCGATCCCACGCTGGACTTGCCGATCGAGCCCAGCAGGTTGCGCAGGGTCTTGTAGCCCAGGAAGTCGATCCCCTTTTCGGTGAGATTGAATTCCACCTGCCGGGCGGCGGCCGCGGCTTCGCCCCCGGGGCCGGTCATGCTCTCGTACCCGCTGGGCATTTGCGGCGTCTCGCTCAGGTTGAGCAGCCCCTCCTCGACCAGCCGCTGGACGATGCGGTCCAGCAGCTCGCCCAGCTCCTGCTGGATCTGCTGGTCCCGGGCCGGATCGCCGGTGGATTCGCCCCGGAGCACCTTGAGCATTTCGGGCGTCAGCTGGCCCGACTCCATCAGGGCGTTGAGGATGGCCTGCCGCAGGGCATCGAGCGAGCGGTCGGGATCATCGTCGGGCCAGAATTGATTGCCGCCGCCGGCGAATCCGGACTGCAGCAGGAAATCGCCCAGCTGGTCCAGCAGGGCCTGGAGGTTGACCGCGTCGGCCAGTTCAGGGATGTAACGCGAATACGTCGTGAAGCGCATATCGGATCATACTATAATTGGCGGTAAGGCGGTATGGCGGTAAGGCGGTAAGGCGGTATGAAATTCCTGGGGTGGATCGATCCAGATGACTCAACCAGAGCAACCTACCGCCTTACCGCCCTACCGCCCTACCGCCTTTGGTTCCCTCAAGCATCGCAACTTCCGCCTCTTCATCATCGGCCAGTTCGTCAGTCTCTGTGGCACCTGGATCCAGAACGTCGCCCAGGGCTGGCTGGTATACCAGCTTTCCAGCTCGGCCTTCAAGGTGGGCCTGGTGAGCAGCCTGGGGTCGCTGCCGGTGCTGGGGTTTACCCTCTACGGCGGCGCGCTGGCCGACCGGGTCAACAAGCACCGCTGGATCCTGCTGCTCCAGAGCCTGATGCTGATCCCGGTGCTGGGGCTGGCCGTCATGGTGCAATTGAACCGGGTGACGGTGACCTGGGTGGCGGTCGCGGCCCTGGTCCTCGGGGTGCTGAACGCCTTCGAAGTTCCGGCCCGGCAGGCCTTCGTGGTGGACATGGCGGGCCGCGAGGACCTGATGAACGCCATCGCGCTCAATTCCTCGATCTTCAACCTGAGCCGCATCATCGGGCCGACCATCGCCGGTATCCTCATCACCACCGCGGGGATCGCCCTTTGCTTCTACGCCAACGCCGTCAGCTTCCTGGCGGTCGTCATCGGCCTGCTGCTGATGCGGATGCCGCCGGAACCGCGCCGGGCGCCCACCGAGCGGACCGGCCGGCTCTGGGACGGTCTCCAGTATGTGACCAGTGAGCCCTGGGCCAAGGCGCTGGTCATCATCACCGGGACCCTCAGCGTTTTCGGCTTCGCCTTTCTCGCGATGCTGCCGGTATTCGCTACTGAGGCGCTCAAGACCGGTGCCGCAGGCTACGGGGGCATGGTCTCCGCGGTGGGGATCGGCGCGTTCAGCGCCGCCATTTTCGTCGCCGCCTTTGGCCATCGCTTGCGCCGGAGACAGACCATTCTCGTCGCCGGTGTGGCGTTCGGGGCCTGCCTGATCGGGGCCTCGCTCTCCCGGAGCTACCTGCTTGCGCTGGTTCTATTCACGCTGGCGGGGACCGCCATGGTGCTGAATAACGTGTTGACCAACACTCTGCTCCAGACCTCGGCGCCGGATCACCTGCGAGGCCGGGTGATGGGAGTCTACTCTTTCCTCATTCTGGGTCTCTCGCCCTTCGGCTCGCTGCAGGCGGGGTTCGTCGCCGAACAGGTGGGGGTGCGGGCGGCGATCGGAGGTGGCGGGGCGATTTGCCTGCTGGTGACGGCGGTGGTCGCCTGGAGAATGTCGCGGCCACCTCGACAGCGGGGTGAAGCCTCCAGCGGGGACTCCCTGGCCTAGCGGTCCCGCGACCGCAGCAGCTCCGCTACGCGGCGGATCACCATGTCGGGCGAAAACGGCTTCTGGAGAAAATGAGTGCCGGGATCGAGCAGGCCGCGGCGGGCTATCTCGCTGTCGGTATACCCCGATGTGTAGAGCACCGGGGTTCCCGGGCTCAGGTTGCTGAGCCGGATGCCCAGCTCCCGGCCGGTCATGCCGGGCATGACTACATCGGTCAGCACCAGGTGGACCTCGATCCCGGGCGTCTGTACCACGATCAGCGCAGCGTCGGCGCTTTCCGACTCGAGCACCCGGTAACCGGCCTCTTCCAGCGTGCGGCGAAGCATGTGCCGGACGGCATGCTCGTCCTCCACGATCAGGATGGTTTCGCCCGAGGCCTGGTGTGGTGGCGCCAACGGGGCTTCGGCCCGTGTGTCCCCGGAGCGCGGCTGTATTTCGGGGAGGTAGATCTTGAACGTGGTGCCCTGGCCCGGCTCACTGTAGACCCAGACATAGCCGCCGGACTGTTTCACGATCCCGTACACCGTGGACAGCCCGAGCCCGCTTCCCTCGCCCACCGGCTTGGTGGTGAAGAATGGCTCGAACACGTGGCCCAACGTCCGGGCCGTCATGCCGTGCCCGGTGTCCGACACCGCGAGCACGGAATAACTGCCCGGCGGCATCTCGGTGTCGGCATGCCGTCGGCTGGTGGCCGAGGTGATGTCGGTCCGGAACGTCTCGATGGTCAGGGTGCCGCCTCGGGACATCGCGTCCCGCGCGTTGAGCGCCAGGTTCAGCAGCACCTGCTCGAGCTGGCCAGGGTCCGCCCTGATGCTGCCGATCTCTTCAGCCAGCTGGAGCCGCACCAGGCAATCCTCACCGATGATGCGGCGGAGGACCGGTTCCCATCCGGTGACGACGGGATTGAGCCGAATCACCTGGTTGCGCAGCACCTGGCGGCGGCTGAACGCCAGGAGCTGGGCGGTGACCGCGGCGGTCCGCTCAGCCGCGCGCCGGATGTGCTGGAGGTCGTCCCGCACCGGCTCGGCCAGGTCGGCGCGGCGCAGAACGAATTCGGCCGCGCCCAGCACTATGGTCATCTGGTTGTTGGTCTCATGGGCTACTCCGCCCGCCAGGCGGCCGACGGCCTCCACCCGCTGGGCCATGCGGAGCCGGTCCTCGATGTTCCGCCGCTCGGTAATGTCCATGCAGACGCCGGTCATGAATACCGCCACTCCCTGTTCATTCCGGCCGACTTCACCCCGGTCGGCGATCCAGCGGACCTCGCCGTCGGGCAGTAAAATGCGGAATTCGTAGTCCAACCCGCCGCCGGTGGCCAGGCTGGAGCGAACCTGTTCGGCGACCATGGTCCGGTCATCGGGATGGACCCGCTCGAGGAACTGCTCGTGGCTGGTGACGGACATTCCCGGGGCCAGCCCGTAAAGCTTGCAGAGATTATCGTCCCAGGAGAGCGATTGAGATTCGAGCGACCAGAACCAGATGCCCATGCGGGCGGAGTCGAGCGCGAGATGCAGCCGGCCCTCGCTCTGCTGCAGCGCCCTGGTGGCGGTATCCCGTTCCCATTGAACCGTCGCGGCCAGCACCATCCCGGTGATGGCGACCAGCCCCAGGTACAGAGCGAGTGCGAACAGGGTTCCCAGCGGAGTGGGCGAGACAAAGGGTCCCCCGCCGGCCGCCGTGTGCGAGATGGCCACGGCCGCCAGGGCCAGGCTCATCAGCGAGGCTCCGCGCGAGCCGAGGCGCACGGCGGCCCAGATCACCAGCGGGAAGAGCAGGTAGGGGTAATCAAACTCGCCAAGCAACGGGAGGCGGAACTCGCCGAATACCAGTTCACCGATGATCGCCGCGCCCGCGCCCAGCGCGACAATTTCGAGAAACGGCGTCCGGGTTGTCGGCTCCGCTTTTTTCTCGTTCCAGGCGAAGAACACCGGGGCGACGACCAGGCCGCCCAATACGTCACCACACCACCAGATCAGGACTGCGTTCGCGAAGCTGCGGTCGGCCAGCGAGTGGGTCAGGGCCAGGGTGGTCACGCCCACGACAGCGCTGACCAGGCAGGCGACCGGCACGACGACCAGGATGAACTGGCGGACATGGCGTAGATTGTCGAGCCGGAAGGGCCGGCCCAGGCGGCCGATCAGCAGGCCGGCCACGACCGCCTCCAGGGTATTGCCCAGGGCAATGCCGGCCGCCGCGCTCAGGGGTACGGAGGTTCCGGCGTTGGCCAGGATGGCCCCGGCAAAAATGGCCGGCGCATAACGAACTCCCAGGATCGCCAATGCGGCGATGGCGATACCGGTTGGCGGCCATACCAGGGAGATCGACTGGCCGATCGACGCATAGCGAAGCCCCAGTCGCGCTGCCGCGTAGTAAAGGGCGGCAAGGACGACCAGGCGCACCGCGTACTGCGGCAACGACGGAGTGGGGCGCGTAGTGTCTGGCAATGGGGTAGGACTCAGGTGGGCGAATGATAAGGAGGTCTGATGCTCATCACCATCTCGCGACAATACGGCGCCGGCGGCTCAGCGGTAGCCGAGAGCGTGGCCCGGGAGCTGGGCTGGTCGGTGGTGGACAATGAATTCATCGAGGCCGTGTCCCGGAAAGCGGGAATGCCGAGGGAAGAAGTGGCGGAACGGGAAGAGCGGGGCCCCAGCTTTGGCGAGCGACTGGTGCAGGCCCTGGCGGCCTCGCCGGAAGTGCCCCTGGTTCCCGCCGTGCCCACCGAGAACCCCGACGAGCCGACCCTGGTCAAGGCGACCGAAACCGTGGTGGTGGAGATTGCGCGGATCGGCCGGGCCGTGCTGGTGGGCCGGGCGGCGGTCGCGGTGCTGGGCCGCCACCCCGATGCGATTCACGTCCTGCTGGTGGCGCCCAAGCCGTTCCGGGCGACCGTGATCATGGAACGGCTGGGGGTGGAGGAGAAGGCCGCGCTCAAGGCGATTAACGACACCGACAACCGCCGCGCGCGTTACCACAAGGAGTTCTATCAGCGGGATTGGCTGGACCCGATCAACTACCACCTGGTGCTCAACACCGAGCCGCTCGGCTTCAACGGCGCCGCCGCCCTGATAGTGGGCCGGGCGAAATCACTTGGCTGGGGGTGAGTGTCCCGTCCGAGAGTATCGTCCGTCTTAGCCCGGCAAAATTTCCACGCGAAGAACGCGAAGTAGCGCGAAGAGCGCGAAGGAAGAGCAAAAAACCATGAACCACCCCGGATTCAAAGACCAGGGTGGTTCATATTCTGGTGCGGTTGTTGGTTGCTGTTCTTCGCGTCCTTCGCGCTGCTTCGCGTCCTTCGCGAGGAGATGTTGCAAGGCTCAGATACTCAATCCACCCTTACCGTACCCACTCCCCGGTTCCCGCCGCTCCGGCCGGGCGCGGGTATAGCCCAGTTCTTCCGAGCGGCTGATCCGTTTGTGGGCCGCCAGGCCTTCGAGGATCAACTCGCAGTTGGCGACGGTGACGCCGGGATGACGATCCTCCCCCAGCGCCCGGCGCTGGGCGGTCTCCACCAGGCCGGGCACCACGCCGAATCCCTTGAGACAGGTCTCGATCTTTTCGTCGCCGGCGATCTTGAGCGCGCCGCCCTGGTCGAACCAGGCGACGATGCTGTCGAAGCTCTCGTCCGGCATCCGGTCGTCCACCACCTTGCCGGCCGCCCGGCGAATCAGCTCCCGCGCGATGGCGTCCCCGCCCTGGATCTCCCCTTCGTATTCCAGCTCGAGCTTGCCGGTGATGGAAGGAATCGCGGCGTAGACGTCGCTCACCCGGGGGACGATCTGGGCTTCGTGGAAATCGAGCGCCCGTCGTTCCGCGTTGGAAATGGCATTCTCCATCACGCTGATGGGCAGCCGCTGGCTCACGCCGGAGCGTTTGTCGACCCGCTTGTCTTCCCGGGCCTCGAACGCGATCCGCTCGATCAGCTCCGCCACCACATCGGGCAGCAGCAGCTCGCGGACCTGCCCCGCGGTGTGCCGCTCGGTCCACGCCTCCTGCCGGGTGATCTCCATGCCCCACTCGACCCGGCGCGGGTAATGGGTCATGATCTCCGAGCCGATCCGATCCTTGAGCGGGGTGATGATTTTTCCCCGGGCGGTGTAATCCTCGGGGTTCGCGGTGAACGCCATCAGCACGTCGAGCTTGAGGCGAACCGGGTAGCCTTTGATCTGGACGTCGCCTTCCTGCATGATATTGAACAGGCCGACCTGGATCTTTCCGCTCAGGTCGGGCAGCTCGTTGATCGCGAAGATGCCGCGGTTGGCCCGGGGCAGCAGCCCGTAATGCATGGTGAGTTCGTCGGACAGCAGGTGGCCGCCCCGCGCCGCCTTGATCGGGTCCACGTCTCCCAGGATGTCGGCGATTGTCACGTCCGGCGTGGCCAGCTTCTCCACGTAACGCTGTTCCCGCGGGAGCCAGGCGATCGCGGTGGCGTCGCCGCATTCCAGCAGTGTTTCCCTGGCATAACGGGAGATCGGGTCAAAGGGATCGTCGTTGACCTCGCTCCCGGCGACGATGGGGATGCGTTCGTCGAGAAAGCGGATCAGCTCCCGGAGAATGCGGCTCTTGGCCTGGCCCCGAAGGCCGAGCAGAATGAAATGGTGGCGGGACAGAATCGCGTTGACCAGCTGGGGCAGGATGGTGTCCTCATAGCCCACGATTCCGGGGAACAGCTCGGTGCCTGAATCCAGCGCGCGCACCAGGTTGGCCCGAAGCTCATCGCGGACTCCGCGTCCCCGGAGCGGTACATCGGCCCAGGGACTCTGTTTCAATTCTCCAAACGTACGAGGCAAATTCATGATGTAGTGTAACCAGACCCCGGTGGCAAATCTATATGTGGCGCAACAACAACGAGTTACCTCGCGGGTCGCGGAAACTGGCTGCTACCAAGGACTTTGGCCCTGCCGGCCCAGGCTCGGCACGGGGTGCGATCGAGCTTGACAAATGGTCCTCATTCAATATTTTGCCCCCGCGACATCAGCGACAGTGACGGCAAACCCGCTCGTCATCCACTGGTACCGTATCCCCAAGGAGAACCCATGAAGAAGTTCCTGGCTCTGGCCACGGTTGTGGCCCTCGTCGCTTGTGAGAAGAAGGCCGACACGCCGCCCGCTGCTGATTCGAGCGCGATGATGGCGCCGGACACCACCACGATGATGCACGACAGCATGATGGGTGACAGCGGCATGATGCGCAATGACAGCATGCCCCGGGATACGACGAAGGGGATGTAAGCGGGTTGTTGCCCACTGTCGCACGAAGGCCTCGACGAGAGTCGGGGCCTTTTTTGTTGTCAGCTCACCGCGTCCTCTACCAGGCCTTCGAAGGGCAGCGGCACCACCGTCGCGGGAATTCCTCCGGCCATGACCAGGTCTCCCAGCGCCACCTCGCGGCGGATCGGCGCGAGGCCAAGACGGCGATCGGGGAGCGCCAGGGTGGAACGCACCGTGCCTACCTCTTTCTCGCCGGCCATGATGCTGCGATCGCCCAGTGGAGCGGGTTGGTCCCAGCGGAGCCCGCGCAGTTCCCGGTTAGGGTGGCCGCGGAAGTGCACCCGCGCCACCGTTTCCTGCCCGACGTAGCATCCCTTGGTGTACGATACTCCGCCGATCTCGTCGAAGCGCACTTCCTGGGGCAGGGTTCGCACGTCGATCTCGGCGCCCAGGGCGGGCCATCCCGCCAGGATCCGGGCGGCGTCGATGTCGGACTGATCGCCGAGGACTCCGTCGGCCCGCGTGATCTTGGCGACCGCCTGGGCCAGCGGCTCGACCTCGGCCAGCAGCAGCGCATGGAAGTACGACCCGGCCACCCGCGCGACGCAGACGCCGCCGTTGTCTTCCGGCTCGCGCACCCGCCCCGCGTTTTCGGGCGCATGCAAGTCGGTGTTGAGCAGGACGGGAAGGCTCTGGTCGCCCAGCATGTACGCGATGCCGACCGCCCCGGTGCGGTCCTCCAGCAGGGCCAGGCGCGGGGGCAGGGTGCGCTGAAAGACTTCCAGCGCGGCGGAGCGGCCTTCGATGGGGAGAACCAGGGTGATGGTGTCGCGCCGGCGGAGAATCCAGGCGTCGCTCACGATCATTCCCTTGGGAGTAAGCAGCGCGCCGTACACCACGCTCCCCGGCCCCGGCTTCACCAGGTCGTTGGTGAGCAGGCCCTGGAGACAATCCAGGCTCCCGGCTCCCCTGATCTCGAACACGGCCGACCGGGGTAACGCCACGACAGCGCCGTGCAACAGGCGCTGCAGCCGCGTCTCGTCGAAGGTCAGGTCGATATCAGCCATAAGAAGAAAGTAAGCAGTAAGGGGTAAGCAGTAAGAGGGGCCGATCCCGCTTACTGCTCACTGCTTACTGCTTACTCATAAAACCCTGCCTTCGCATAAGAATGGTCCAGCAGCTCGACCGGGTGCACCGCCCGGATGTCCAGCCCGGCGGCACTGAGGCCAGCCCCGATCTGCATCAGGCACCCCGGATTGCCAGTCGCCACGTACCCGGGTCGGGGGCTGGCCGCGGCAATCGCCGCGACCTTGGCGCGCAGCACCTCGCGTGACATCGCGGGCTCCAGCAGTGAGAAGATGCCTGCGCTGCCGCAGCAGCGATCGAACCCGGGCAGCAATTGGAGCGCCAGTCCGGGAATCGAGCCCAACACCTGGAGCGGCTCGGCGTGGACCCCCTGGGCATGCTGGAGGTGACACGGTGCGTCATAGGCGACGGTGACGTTCAGGGGCGCGCCTTGGCGAGGACCGGCAGCGACGAGGAGCTCGCTCACGTCCTTGACCCGGGCCGCGAAGCGCCGGGCCGGCTCGGTGTCCAGCAGATCGCCATAGGTCTTAAGCAGGGCGCCACATCCCGCACTGTTCACCGCGATGAAGTCGACATCATCGGCGAACGCCGCCAGGTTCTTGCGCGCGAGGGCCTCGGCGCCGGACCGATCGCCCGCATGCAAATGCAGAGCGCCGCAGCAATGTGTAGGGGTCGATCTCAGATCGACCCCGTCGACCACCCGGTATCCGTTGGCGGCCAGGGTACGGCGGGTTGCCGCGTGCACGTGTCCGAAGAGCCGGTCCATCACGCAACCGGTAAAGAGCATCGCGCGGGATTGAGTTGTGGTAGAGGTCGATCTAAGATCGACCCTTACACGATCGACCCCTACGCGATCGCGCCCCACACGTTCCGGGGACGTTGTCGCCAGCATCCCCATCCCGAATCCCACGCTACCCGACCCGGCCAGGGCCCGGGGAATCCTGGTGCCGCGGAACAGCCGTGCCAGGCGGAACAGCGGGCTCCACAACCGGCGATGGCGAAACACGCCGAGCGCGAGCCGCGCCCGGGCGCCGAGGCCGGCTTCGCGTGCGATCAGCTCCCGGGCGGTCTCCAGCCCTTCGCCGTACTGAACTCCCGAGGGGCAGACCGGCTCGCAGCCGCGGCAGCCCAGGCAGGCGTCCAGGTGTTCCCGGAGCGCGGGATCCTTCGCGGACATCTCGCCCCGCTCCAGCGCGCGCATGAGTACGATCCGCCCGCGGGGGCTGTCGGCCTCGTCACCGGTGGCGAGAAAGGTGGGACAGGCGGGAAGACAGAAGCCGCAGTGTACACAGGGATCCAGCGCGTGGAACCCGTCACTACCCATCGCGGCTCTCCAGCGCCACGCTGAACCGTTCGCTCGGATCGTAGGTCTCGCGGAGTCGCTGGACCAGCTGGCCCACGCCCTCGCGATACGCGCCGAAGTGGCCCACCACTTTGCGAAATCCCCAGGGCGCCCGTTCCAGCGTCAGCGGAATTTCCCGGGCCGCGGCAGCTTTCCGGAGCGCGCGCACCCGGTCCACCCCGGTTTCTCCGATCCAGCGTACCGTGCCGTCCCCCGCTCCGGCCGATACCATCCCCTCGTCGAGATGGTGGGTCAGCAGGTCGAGGGTCTCATCCAGTCCTTCGGCCAGTGCTCCCAGCCGCAGCGCGATCGGGCCGGACAGGGCCGCGCGGCCGGTCAGGGTCCAGAACACGCTGCTTTGCTCCGGCGGGAGCGGCTGCCAGGTGTTGCCCTGGTCAGCCGGAAGCCGGTTGAGGTCGGCGTGGACTGCCTCCTCGGGACCCAGCAGGCGCACCGCGAGCAGCCAGGAGGGATCGGCGGCCAGCGCCGGAGAGAACAGCTCCATGGCAGCGGGAGCGAGGCCCGCCCCAATCGCGGCGCGTGACACGGCAAGCAGGTCATCGCGGTGCCCCCGGGTCACCGCGGTAACGTCGGCCCGGGGAAGCGCTCGCAAGCGCAGGTGCATCTCGGTCAGGATGCCAAAGCCGCCGAAGCCGCCGATATGGAGCTTGGTGAGGTCGAAGCCGGCCACGTTCTTGACGACACGGCCACCAGCCGTCACCACTCGCCCGTCGCCGGTGACGAAGGTGCAGCCCAGTACGTGATCGCGAATGGGACCGAACCCCAGCCGGAGCGGGCCCGGCGTGGCGGTGGCCAGGATCGATCCGATAGTGCGGTCCGGCCGGCCCGGTGGGTCCACGGCGAACCACATACCGGACTCGGCGAGGTGGCGGCGCAAGGCCTCGAGCGTGGTGCCCGCCTGCACCGTCGCCACCAGGTCGGCGGGCGCGACCGAGATCACCTGGTCGAGCGCTCGCGCCGTCAGCACCAGGTCGGCTGGCGCGTCGGGCGGCAGCCAGGTGCCGCGACCTTCCACCCGAACCCGCCAACCCTCGGCGTGGGCCAGGGCGCAGGACTCGGCCATGGCCTCGGGCGAGTCCGGCGCGGCGCGCGGCACGCCGGTCGTGTCCCGTTCCACCGAAGTACTGCCCAGCAGCTGGCGCAGCCTGGTGTAGACGGTATCGCTCATACCAGGCTCCTCCGCGCGGCCGGGGTTCCCCGCCGCCATTCTCGACAGGCGTGCATCGGCACCACTTTTCCCGGATTGGATTGCTCCCCGGGATCGAACACCCGGCGGAGATCGCACATCGCGCCCAGTGACGCGGCATCGAACATGAGCGGCATGTAATCGATCTTGTCGGAGCCCACGCCATGTTCCCCGGTCAGCGAGCCGCCGGCGGCGAGGCAGGCCTCCATGATCTCCCGGTTGGCCTCCCGCACCCGGGCCGACAATTCCGGATCGCGGCGATCGTAACTGATGTTGGGATGCAGGTTGCCGTCGCCGGCGTGAAAGACGTTGCTGATGACGAGATCGTGGCGCAGCCGAATTGCCTCGATGCGATCGAGCACGTCGGGAAGCGAGGAGCGGGGCACCACGGCGTCCTGCACCGCGAGGTCGGGCGCCAGCCGCCCCATCGCACCGAAGGCTTTCTTGCGTCCCTGCCAGAGCCGCGCCCGCGCGGAAGCGGTGGTGGCGATCGCCACGCTCCTGGCGCCGTGGCCGGTGAGCAGCCGTTCGACGATCGCCGATTCCGCGCTCACCGTCGCGGATGCGCCGTCCAGTTCGACCAGCAGCACCGCGGCGGCGTCGGTGGGATAGCCGGCCGCGTAGATCGACGCTTCAACCGCTCGCACGCAGGACCGGTCCATCATTTCAAGGGCGGCCGGAACTACGCCGGACGCGATGATGGCGGAGACGGCCTCGCTGGCCTCGCGCACGCTGCCAAAGGCGGCCAGCATGGTCTCAACCGAGGCGGGGAGCGGAACCAGCCGCACGCAGATCTCCAGTGCGATCCCGAACATCCCCTCACTACCCACGAACAAGCCGACCAGGTCGGGGCCCCAGGGCTCTCCGTGGGGCGAGCCGAGCCGGGCCAGCGACCCGTCGGGCAGCAGGATTTCCAGCGCGGTCACGTGATTGGTAGTGACGCCGTACTTGAGGCAGTGGGGTCCGCCCGCATTCTCCGCGACATTCCCGCCTACCGTGCAGGCGCTCTGGCTGGAAGGGTCGGGCGCGTACTGCAATCCGAATTGTGCCACCGCTTCCGACAATCGCGCGTTCACCACGCCGGGCTCCACGATCGCCCGCTTTCGCGCTGGATCCACCAATTTGATCCGGTTCAACCGGGTGAGAGTGATCAGCACGGCATCCGGGTCGGCCAGCGCGCCGCCGGAAAGCCCGGTTCCCGCGCCCCGGGCCACGAACGGAATCCCCCGGCGATGCAGTTGCCGCACGACCGCGATCACTTCCTCGCGGGAGCCGGGAAGCACCACCAGTCCGGGCACCGACTCGTGGGTGGGCAATCCATCGGAGCGATACGTCGCGAGCTCCGCCGGGCGGCTGCGCACCCGGTGGGCTCCCACGATTCGGGTCAGATCGGCTATGACCTGCGGTGTCATATATCAAAATAGTAGGGGCGCACGAATGTGCGCCCCTTTGGGTCCAACTTCGGCGCGCAGTGCGATGCGCGCCTGTTACGCCGCCACCCAGAACCCTTTCAATCCCCGCACGTCGGGCGATTCCCTGAGCTTCTCGAAAGCGCGCTCCCGGATCTGCCGGATGCGCTCCCGGGTGACGCCGAGCAGCTCGCCGATCTTCTCGAGGGTGAGCGCCTCGGAGCCTTCGTCCATGCCGTAGTAGAGGTAGAGGATCTTGCGTTCGCGGGGGGTGAGGTAGCGCTCGAAGATGCGGTCGATGAACTCCCGCATGAGGTGGGCATCGGTCTGCTCTTCGATGTCGCCGCCCTCGGGGTTGGCGAAGCGCTCGCCCAGGGTGGTGGCGCCCTTTTCACCCCGCTCGATCGGCGCGTCCAGCGACAACTCGGTGGCCGTCATCCTCCGCGCCGCCCGGATATTGTCCACCGTGTCGGAGAGCGCGGTAGCGATCTCCTGGTCGGTGGGTTCCCGGCCCAGGACCTGGGACAGGAAGGTCTCGGTGCGGGACATCTTGATCAGCGCCGAGTTCTGGTTGAGCGGGATACGGACGCTGCGAGTCTGTTCGGCCAGCGCCTTGAGGACCGCCTGGCGCACCCACCACACGGCATAGGAGATGAACTTCACTCCGTGCTCGGGATCGAATTTCTTGACCGCCTTGAGCAGCCCCTCGTTTCCGATCGCGACCAGTTCGGACAGGTCCAGTCCGTGCCCCTGGTATTTCTTCACGTAGGAAATGACGAACCGCAGGTTGGCGGTGACCAGTCGCTCCGCAGCCACCGGGTCGCCCTTCTGGGCTCGCCGCGCGAGCCGGGTTTCCTCGGCCGGATCGGTGATCATGGGAAGACGTTGAATGTCGCGCAGGTACTGGTCGAACGATGACGACGGGACCGATCGCGCAAGCGGGCGAGCCTTGCTAACCCTGGCAGATGCCATACCTACCCCGAATTGTGAGAAATTCTGGTGCGGCAGGACGCGAGTTTGTACTGGGAGTGAGTTTGAAACGGCGAGCCAATATAGGAATACCACGGAAGGCGGTCAAGAAAATTCTGTTGTCCACATCACAAATCATTTGGTAACATCACGTTCTCATGTTTCTCCACGCGCCGGCCGGTTTTCGAGGTATTTCTTGTCCACACGATAGTCGGTAAGAACCTGAGATACATCGAGTTATAGAGTTGTTACTGAGTGGAAAACCGCTCAGGTGGAGATGTGGGCGCCCGACTGATCCATCGCGGCGAGGATGACTTGGGACTCCACGGAAACCGTCCAATCGTCCCCTTGCCGGTGCATCGCGCCCAGCGCCCGGGGGAGCGCCATCCGAATGGTGTCATCCCGGTTCTTTTTGTCCCGCCGCATGGCCTCGAGAAGCTCGGCCCGGGAGAGCCGCGGCGGAATACCCACCGGCAGGCCGAATCGCTGCAGTGCGGCGGAAACCGACTGGGCGAGCCCCGCCTCGGCCACACCCAGCTGCTCGGCGATCCGGCACTCCACGATCAATCCGATCGCCACTGCTTCACCATGAGCCAGCTGCCAGGCCGAGACCTGTTCCAGCGCGTGAGCCACCGAGTGCCCGGCGTTGAGAATCGCGCGGCGGCCCGCTTCCCGTTCGTCCTCGCTCACGATGGACGCCTTGATGTCGATGCTGCGCCGGACCAGTTGAGAGACGATGCCCGGCTGCCGGCTGCGAATCATCCGGCCATTGGTGCCCAGCCATTCGAAGTATTCCCGGTCGGCGATGACGCCGTGCTTGACCGCCTCGGCCAGCCCCATCCGGTACTCGGCCTCCGGCAAGCTCATCAGGGTGAGCGGGTCGGCGACTACCAGCACCGGGGGATGAAACGCGCCCACCAGGTTCTTGCCCAGCGCGGTATCCACGCCGACCTTGCCACCCACGGCGGCGTCCACCATCGCGACCAGGGTCGTGGGAACCTGGATGTAGGGAATCCCGCGCAGGTAGGTCGCGGCGACAAAACCGGCCAGGTCTCCGGTGACGCCGCCGCCGATGGCGACGATCGCCGAGTCGCGGCCGATGTGTGCGGCCAGCATGTCGTCGGTGAGCCGCTGCCAGGTCTCCCGGGTCTTGGAATGCTCTCCCGCGGGAAAAGTCAGCCGGGTGGTGAAGCTGGGACGCACGCCGGCGTCGCTGGCGCGGGCACCCAGCCGCCTTGCTTCGGGTGTGCCGCTGGTCCACTCGTCGTACAGGCGGGCCACGGTCTCGTCCGCAATCAGGACCAGGCGGCGGCCCGGCACCGCAGCGGCGAGCATTTCACGGAGCAGCACCAGGACCCCGGGCTCGACCTGGACCGGGTAGCTCCCCAGCGCGTGATTGATGGTTAATGCGGTCATAACAGCGTAAGAGGTAAGAGGTGAGAGGTGAGAGGACAAGGCGAGCGGCCTTCTCACTTCTCACTTCTTACTTCTCACCAGGTAACGTCTCCATGTCCGGCAGTGTGGTTGGCCAGCCGGGCCAGGGTGAAGAGCAGATCCGAAAGGCGGTTGAGGTAGACCAGGAAGAGGTCGGGGACCGGCGCCTCGTGGCCGAGGTGAACCACGCTGCGCTCGGCGCGGCGGCACACCGTCCGCGCGACGTGCAGCGCCGCCGCCTTCTGGGTGCCGGCCGGCAGCACGAAGGCCTTGAGCGGTGGAAGTTGCCGATCCGCCGCGTCGATCGTTGTCTCGAAGAGCGCGATCCGCTGCTCCGACAGGTCGGCTTTCTCCAGCGCCTTCTTCACCTTGGCGGGGTCCGGCGTCGCCAGGTGGCCGCCGATCGAGAACAGGTCGCGCTGGATGGATTCCAGCAGGGGATCGAAGTCATGCGCGGGAGGCGTCGCGCGGACCAGGCCGAGAAACGAGTTCAGCTCGTCCACGTCGCCGTAGGCCGCGACTCGCAGGTGGTCCTTGGGGACCCGGCCGCCTCCGAAGAGGCCGGTTTCGCCGCTGTCGCCGGTCTTGGTATAAATCTTCACGGTATTGAGCCTCAGTTCATAGTGACAAGTGACAAGTAACAAGTGACAAGGCGTGGTAGTCGGGATGTACTTGTCACATGTCACTTGCCACTGGTCACTGAATACAGGGTCCCTGCATCTCCGCTGCTGCGACCACGACGTTGCCCGATGGATCCAGGATTCCCCACAACACGCTGCCATCCCGGGGATCGACCTGCTCCATCCAGAGATAGTCCCTGGGGTACTCGAAGCCGCTCACTGCCTGCAGCCGGCGCCAGTACACGGCGGTCCAGTCGTCGCCGTAGGGAATCATCCGCCCGCGCCGCATCTGGAGCAGGGTGGGTCCGAGGGCGGTCTGTTGCCATTGCCCAGCGCTGTCCCATACCATCACGATCGCGGCGAGTGTCGTGTCGCCCGACGCGGTGATCCGGCGCTCCCGGAGTGAGACGGCATAGCGGGTCTTGCCGTTGGTGGCGCGCAGGGGGACGATGTCGGCGGCGTCGACGTCGAGCAGGGAATTGATAGGGATGTCGTCTATTGCCGGCCGGCTGAGCGGCCGGTCGCGCTGGTAGAGGCGGTGATCCAGCATCGAGTCCATCGCGTGACGGGTGCGGTCCAGCAGGGTCGCGATCAACGGGTTGCCGGGCACCGGTGGTGCGTGGCGGAGCTGACGCTTGCCGACCTCGCCTTTCAGCCGGAAGGATCCGACCACCGGGCCCCGGAGACCTGGCACATCGGTATCCTTGGGCGGGGAGACCACGATCAGCTCAGCCTGGGCCCCGCGCCAGCCGCAGCGGCTGCCGCGCGCCAGGACCCCGGTGAGCTGCACTTCGACGTGCCCTTCCGGTGACCCCACCAGCGGTTCGTAGTCATTGTTCTGCGACTGCATCGCCACCGGATCGAGCACCACGGTTCCGGCCGCACTCAAGGAAGTCCAGAAGTCGCCATGGATGATGTCGGGCCGGTAGCGGCGGACCAGGTCCGCGATGAGCCCGGTGTCGGTGGAGATCAGGTGCACGGCATGGGAGGTGCCTTCGCCCACGAAGCTGCCCCGAAGTCCTCCGGCCGAATCCACCCAGGCATCGCTGGTGCTGGTGAAGCGATCCAGCGCGTGGGCCGGCCGCTCCTCGAAGAGATTGCCAAGCGAGATTCCGCAGGCAGCCGTGCCGAGTGCCAGTATGACGACGAGCGAACGGATGTGACGGGTCATGGCACCTGAGCGAGTGAGAGTATCCGCCAATCTTCGGGTAGTTCGAGTTCCCAGTCAACCCTTGGAGTGCAACTGCCAACGCGAAGGCGCGAAGTCGCAAAGCACAGCCTTGCAATGTTTTCCTGGCGCTTGGCGCCTGTGCCTTGGTTGTTGCGAGGGTCGATCCGCAGCGATGTATATTCAGACATTCCTGTCGAACAATGGACGGACGCGTGGCGACTGAAGAGCTGAAGGACATCACCATTATCGGCGCCGGCCCCACCGGGTTGTTCGGCGCCTTCTACGCCGGCATGCGGGGAGCCTCTTGCCGGCTGGTGGATGCGCTGCCCGCCCTGGGCGGCCAGCTGATGGCGCTCTATCCCGAGAAGTACATCTTCGACGTCGCCGGGTTCCCCAAGGTGCTCGCCAAGGACCTGGTGACCAGCATGGTCCAGCAGGGGCTCCAGTTCGGCGCCACCACGCACATGGGCGAAGTGGTCACCGGCTTGACCCGGGTAGCAGACGGCGAGACCGGGCACTTCGTGGTGGAGACCAGCGGCGGCAGCTATCCTTCGCGCACGATCATCATCGCCGCGGGGATCGGCGCGTTCGAGCCGCGCCGGCTACCGCTGGAGAACGTCGAGCGGTTCGAGGAGAAGGGGCTCTACCACAAGGTGATCGATCCCCAGCTCTTCCGCGGCAAGAAGGTGTTGCTGGTCGGCGGCGGGGACTCGGCCTTCGACTGGGCGGTCAACCTCCAGGGCGTCGCGGAGTCGGTCATGCTCATCCACCGGCGGGACGGCTTCCGGGCCCACGCCGCCACCATCGCCCAGGTGGAGCAACTCTGCCGCGATGGCCACTGCGAGCTCAGAACCTTCTCCGAGGTCAAGGCGATCGAGGGGGCCGACCGGGTGGAACGGGTGAAGATCGTGAACAGCAAGACGAAGGAAGAGATGGTGCTGGCCATGGACGCGATCATTCCCTTGCTTGGCTTTCACTCCGACCTGGGGGCGATCAACCAGTGGGGGCTGGACACCGAGAAGGGCGACATCAAGGTGAACCGGGTGATGGAAACCAATGTCCCCGGCATCTATGCCGCCGGGGACATCGCTAGCTATGAAGGGAAACTCAAGCTGATCGCGACCGGGGTGGGCGAAGTCTGCATCGCGGTCAATAACGCCGTGCACTACATCAATCCCAAGGCCAAGGTGATGCCGGGGCACAGCTCGAACATGGCGATATTCGGGCAGAAAGACGACTAGAAGGTGGGTAAGTGGGTAAGTGGGTACGTGGGTAGGTGCCGGCTGGTGGGACCGATCTTGTAGACTAGTCGGCTGAGTTGGGGCGGCCGCTTCCTTTCACGGTTGATTCGTAGAGTCGCCACGTTATGCGACCGGCATGGGCTCGTTTCTGCTCCAGTTGCTCAGCCTCTTCAATTGGAATGAACTTGAGATCCTTCGCAAACCGAATTAGTACATCGAGTTCCGCCAGCGACCCCAACGCGATGTCCAGATAGCGCCGCAGCTCACGCCTACCACGCTTGGCAACCCCTTCAGCGATATTGATCGAAATGGAACTGCTGGCTCGGCGGGCTTGAGCAGAAAGCCCAAACAACTCGTGTTTGGGCCAATGACTGGTCGAGCGGATAATCGCCAACCCAAGATCGTAACTGACTTGGAATGCTCTCAGGTCATCGTGCGGGGCCATGACCAACTATAGCTGGCTCATTGGCAAAGAAGGGTACCAAAAAACCCGCACTCAGGGATCATTCCAACGCACTCCGGGCACCTACCTCCCGACGCTACCCACTGACCCACCTACCCACCGTCCCACTTATTCAACCGTCCAAGTCCGCTCCTGCCGGAAAAGCTGGTTCAAATCAGGCTCCGACTTCCACGCTCCGGCACTTTCCAGCTGCGCGTACACGTCCTGGTCGTAGGTGCTGATCGGGTCGCAGTAGATCACGCCCAGCGCGACCGGGAAGTCGGGCGGCTCCAGCGCCACCAGCATCGAGGCCAGCGCGCGGTTGGTCTCGTCGTGCACCAGGATATCCTGCTCGGTCACGCCGTTCTCTCCCGGCTTCACCACCTCCAGCGTGAGCGCCCTGGCGTTGAAGCGGAGCCCCATGCTCCGGTCCTTGCCAAAGAGCAGCGGCTTGCCGTGCTCGACCAGCAGCTGGCGCTCGGTCGCGACCGACTTGTCGGTGAAGTCGTCGAACACGCCGTCGTTGAAAACGACGCAGTTCTGGAAGATCTCGACGAACGAGGTTCCCCGGTGCCGGTGGGCCCGGGTTAGCACGCCGCTCAGGTGCGCCTGCTGGGTATCGACCGAGCGGGCCACGAACCGGGCGCCCGCGCCCAGCGCAAAGGCGCCGGCCGACACCGGGTTCTCCAGCGACCCCATCGGGGTCGAGGGCGAGCGGGTACCGCGGCGCGAGGTCGGAGAGTACTGCCCCTTGGTGAGGCCGTAGATTTCGTTGTTGAAGAGCAGGAACTGCACGTCCACGTTGCGGCGCAGCAGGTGCAGCAGGTGATTGCCCCCGATGCTCAACGCGTCACCGTCGCCGCTGATCACCCAGACGTCGAGCTCGGGATTGGCCAGCTTGACCCCGGTCGCCACGGCCGGCGCCCGGCCGTGAATGGTATGGAATCCGTAGGAGGCCACGTAGTAGGGAAACCGGGCCGCGCAGCCGATGCCGGAGACGAAGACGGTATTCTCGGGACGATTGCCGATGTCGGCCAGGGTCTTGAGCATGGCCTTGAGAATCGCGTAGTCGCCACACCCGGGGCACCAGCGGACTTCCTGGTCCGAGGCCCATTCCTTCGCGGTCATTGGCGCAACGGCGGTCATATACCCTCCAGGCACGCCTGAATGGCGTGCTCGATTTCACTGATCTTGAATGGCTTGCCGGTCACCTTGGTGAGCGGCTCGGCGGGAATCAGGAACTGGTCGCGCAGCATGTGGACCAGCTGCCCGTTGTTCATCTCGGGGACCACTATCCGATCATAGCGCTTGAGCAACTCGCCCAGGTTCCTGGGGAAGGGCGAGAGGTAGCGGATGTGGATATGGGAGACGTCGGCCCCCGCCTCGCGAGCCCGGCGCACCGCCTGGTGAATCGCGCCGTGGGTCGAGCCCCAGCCCACGATCGCCAGCCTCCCGGAATCCTCGCCCAGCGCGACCTCCTGCTCCGGAATGTCGTTGGCGATCCCCGCGATCTTGGCCGCGCGGGTTTTCGTCATCTTCTCGTGGTTCTCGGGATCGTAGGAGATGTGGCCCGAGTCGTAGTTCCGTTCGATGCCGCCGATCCGGTGCACCAATCCCGGCGTTCCGGGCAGCGCCCAGGGGCGGGCCAGGGTCTCCGGGTTCCGGAGGAAGGGATGATAGCCTTCCGGATCGGTGCGGAATTCCACCGGGAAGGGCGCGATCTCGTCCAGGTCCGGCAGCACCCAGGGCTCCGCCGCGTTGGCCAGGTAGCCGTCGGTGAGCAGCATGACCGGCGTCATGTAGCGGGTCGCGATCCGCACCGCTTCGATCGCGGTTTCGAAACAGTCACCCGGCGTCGCCGTCGAGATAACGGCGAGCGGGGAATCGGCGTTCCGGCCGTAGACCGCCTGGAAGAGATCCGATTGTTCGGTCTTGGTCGGCATGCCGGTGGAAGGGCCGGCCCGCTGGTTGTTGACCACGATGATCGGTAGCTCGGTCGCGACCGCCAGGCCGAGGGCCTCGGTCTTGAGCGCGATGCCGGGTCCGCTGCTCGAGGTGATGCCGAGCGCGCCGGCGTAACTGGCGCCGATGGCGGCGCAGATCGCCGCGATTTCGTCTTCGGCCTGGAAGGTGATGACGCCGTACTTCTTGAGATTGGCCAGGGTGTGGAGCAGCGCCGATGCCGGAGTGATGGGATAGGCGCCGAGAAATATCTTCTTGATGCCGGCCTTGCGGGCGCCGGTCACCAGTCCCCAGGCCAGTGCCTCGGTGCCGTTCACGGTCTTGTAGGTGCCGGGCTCGACCGACGCGCGCGCCACCGTGTACCCGGGAACGATGTCCTGCATCTCGGCGGTCTCGCCGTAGGCATGGCCCGCGTTGAGCGCGGCCTCGTTGGCCTGGGCGATCGGCTCGTGCTTGGCGAACTTCTTCTTCATCCACTGGGTCGTGGCCTCGCGGTCGCGGCCGTACATCCAGAGCATGAGGCCCAGGGCCCACATGTTCCGGCAGCGCATCGCTTCCTTGTTGGAAAGATCGAACGGCTTCACCGCGTCCATGGTGAGCCGGGTGATGTCCAGCTTCAGCACCTGGTACGGCGCCAGCGATCCGTCATCCAATGGGTTCGAGGTGATCCCGGCCTTCACGAAGTTGCGGTCGATGAACGCGGCGGTATCCACGATGACCAGCCCGCCAACCCGAAGGTCGCGGATGTTCATCTTGAGGGCGGCGGGATTCATCGCCACCAGCACATCCAGCTCATCCCCCGCGGTGGTCACGTCGGTGGAGCCAAAATGGATCTGGAATGCGGAAACGCCGAAGGTGGTCCCGGTGGGTGCCCGGATTTCGGCCGGGAAGTCGGGGAAGGTGGACAGGTCGTTCCCGGCCAGGGCCGTTTCGACCATGAACTGGCCTCCGGTCACCTGCATGCCGTCGCCGGAGTCCCCGGCGAAACGGATCACTACTGCATCGCGGGCCTCACGCGGGGGACGGGTCCCCGCCGGCGCCGAGGGAATATGGGTCATTGCTGCCTGCTCTTCTATAAAGGACGTGCCTCAAATGTAATAGGCGGTCGTGGACGGTAATAGACGGTAATAGACGGTAATGGGCGGTAATGGGACGGCAAAGGCGGTCGGATGGCCGAGTCTACCGTCTATTACCGCCTACTACCATCTATTACCGTCTTTTTAGAGGAGTTTCGGTCTCAAGAAGAACTTGAGCATCCCGGAGCCGGCCTCGATCGCGTCGGCCTCGATACCGATGATCCCGCTCTTGGGGAAGTCGATCGACACCCGGTGGGGTTCTCCGGTGAGCAGCAGCGAGGCCAGGCCGCTCAGCCAGGGCTCATGCCCCACGATCGCCACGGCCTCCAGTCCTTCGATGCCCGACAGGTCCTGGCGGATCGCGTCCAGGTCGGGGTCATCGGCCAGGGACGGGACCGGTTTCGGCTTCAACCCCTTGCCGCCCAACTCCCGGGCCATCACCTGGGCGGTCTGCATCGCCCGCTTCCACGGGCTGCTGTAGATGGCGCCGGGAATGAGCTTCCGCTTGCGCAGCATCCGGCTCACCTCGGCGTGGATTTCCCGCCCCTTCCGGGTGAGCGGGCGCAACGTGTCGTCGGGATACTTCTTTGGATCCTGCTCACCCGCCTGGGCATGTCGTACTATCAGAATCAACATTTCGGCCTCCGCTGCCTGAACGATTCACCACGGAGTCACGGAGCACACGAAGGTTGCACGGAAAAAAACCTGGTCTTGTTGCCTCCGCCTAAGCTCCGTGTTCTTCATGGCTCCGTGGTGAATTGGTTCGCTCGATCGTTTATTTGGTTACTAGTGCTCCACTGCCCTGGCCATGTCCACCACCACGCTGTCCAACTGGGCCAGGATGACGCGTCCGGGAAGGGTGTGATGGTTGGCCTGTACCGAGAAGAAGTAACGCCGCCCCGCACGAGTCTCG
>DASYPP010000076.1:0-48235 GCA_036006525.1 Gemmatimonadales bacterium | reverse complement strand
CATGGCGAGGTCCATGATCTTGCAGATCTTTTCGGCGAAAGTCTCGGAGAGGGAGCCGCCGAAGACGGTGAAGTCCTGGGAAAAGACGTAGACCAGCCGGCCGTCGATCCGGCCGTAACCGGTCACCACGCCGTCGCCCGGGTATTTCTCGTCCGCCAGTCCGAAATCGGTGGCCCGGTGCACCACGAAGCGGTCGAGCTCGACGAAGGAGCCCTCATCCAGCAGGAGATCGAGCCGCTCGCGCGCCGTCAGCTTCCCGCGCTTGTGCTGCTGCCGAACGCGCTGCTCACCCCCGCCCTGCTCGGCCTGGGCCTGGCGGCGGTGGAGATCGTCGAGGAGAGAGCGGGGATCGGGCATGGGTGGCCCGTATAGTAGCGGTGAAACAACTCAACGCAAAGGCGCGGAGGCGCAAAGATTTCTCGGTGCGACAAAATGGTACCGATCGCGTGAATTTGATGGCGAACCGGTGAACCTGAAATGGTAGAATAGGGTAAACCCTGCTTCGGAGCCCCGTGGATGAGCCATGAGGAGCTTGATCGACTCTCGTATCGAATTATCGGTGCGGCTATCGAAGTCCACCGGCATATCGGCCCCGGACTGCTTGGACGAGCCTACGCCGAATGCCTGGCCCACGAATTCCGACTTCAGCGAATCACTTTTGCACGGGAGTTGTCAATACCGGTGGTGTACAAGGGAGCCCAGCTGGATTGCGGATACCGCCTGGATTTCCTGATCGAGGATGAATTCCCGCTTGAGTTGAAGACCGTTGAACAAGTCCTTCCCGTCCATGAGGCCCAGGTCCTGACCTACCTTCGCCTGCTCAAGCTGCCCCTTGGACTACTTCTCAATTTCAATGTTCCCGCGCTGGTGAAGGGAATTCACCGGGTCGTGAACAACTTCTGATCATTCGCGCCCTGGCCTTTGCGTTGGCAGTTGTCGTGAAAAAGGGCTCCCTATTCGGGAGCCCTTTTCTTTTTCCGAAGTTCCGCCGCCTTACTGCGCCGGCGCGCCCTCGTCATCGGGGATGTCCACGATCACCGGCCGGGGGACGTAGCCCGGCAGCATCTCGCCGAAGCCCACGACCGCCAGCACGATCCGGTGATGGATCGGGTCGACCTCGAGCACCTTGAGGTCGAGCTGCTGGCCTTCCTTCACCGCATCGCCCGGGTTCTCGATATTGGGCACCCCGAGCTGCGACATGGGGACGAAGCCCTCGATGTCGTTGCCCAGGTCCGTCACCACGCCCTTGTCCATCAGGCGGGTTACCACGCCGCGAAGCTCGGTGCCGACCGGGTAGGTCTCGCCGATCTTGAGCCAGGGATCTTCCTCCGCCTGCTTGAGGCCCAGCGAAATCCGCTTGTTGTCGGCGTCGATGTTGAGAATGACGACGTTCACCGTGTCGCCCTTCTTGACCGATTCCGAGGGATGCTGGATCCGCTTGGTCCACGACATGTCGGAAATGTGAATCAGGCCGTCGATGCCGGGCTCGATCTCGACGAAGGCGCCGAAGCTGGTGAGGTTGCGCACCTTGCCGGTGATCATGGTACCCACCGGGTACTTGAGGGGCAGCACTACCCAGGGATCCTGCTCGGTCTGCTTCATGCCGAGGGAGATCTTCTCTTCGTTCTCGTCCACCTTGAGGACGACGGCCTCGATGGTCTCGCCGATGCTCACCACCTTCGAAGGATGGCGGACATTGCGGGTCCAGCTCATCTCGGAGATGTGCACCAGGCCTTCGATCCCCGGCTCCAGCTCCACGAAGGCGCCGTAGTTGGTGATCGAGACCACCTTGCCCTGGACCCGGGTGCCGACCGGGTACTTGCTGGCCACGTCCTTCCAGGGATAGGCCATGAGCTGCTTCATGCCCAGGCTGATCCGCTCCCGCTGCCAGTCGATATCGAGGATCTTGACCTCGACTTCCTTGCCGATGGCGACGACTTCGGACGGGTGCGAGACCCGGCCGTAGGACATGTCGGTGATATGGAGCAGGCCGTCCACGCCGCCCAGGTCGATGAAGGCGCCGAAGTCGGTGATGTTCTTGACCACGCCCTTCCGGACCTGGCCGACCTGGAGCTCCTTCATCAGGTGCTCGCGCTTGTGGGCCCGCTCGTTCTCCAGGATCACCCGGCGGCTGACCACGATGTTCCGCCGCCGCTTGTTCAGCTTGATGATCTTGAACTCGTAGGTCTGGCCCAGCAGCTCGTCGATATTGGGCACCCGGCGGAGCGCGATTTGCGAGCCGGGGAGGAACGCGTCCACGCCCATCAGGTTCACCACCACGCCGCCCTTGATCTTCTTGACCAGGGTGCCTTCCACCGGCTGGTCGCTCTCGTGCGCCTGGCGGATCTTCTCCCAGACCCGCATGAAGTCGGCCTTCTTCTTGGAGAGGACGACCGCGCCTTCGTGGTCCTCGAGATGCTCCAGGAAGACTTCGACTTCGTCCCCTTCCTTGAGGTTCTGGGGGTCCTTGAATTCGTCGAGAGGAACCGAGCCTTCGGACTTGAAGCCCACGTCGAGAATGACCGCGTTATCGGTCACCCGGAGGACCTTGGACTTTACGATCTCCCCTTCGACGATGGAGGCCATCGTCTGCTCGTACATGGGGAGCATCTTTTCATAGTCTTCGGAGGTGTACTCTTCGTCGATCAGGTCCTGCCGAACGCGGAGACCAGTGGGAGAGGTGAATGGATCGGTGGTGGTATTTGCCATGCGGAAAAGGGGCTTCCTGTAGGTGCCCGGTAAGTGAATCCCGGGGTTGAGGTTAACTGACGGTAACGCAGAGCCTTCCAAAATAGGCGGCGAACCCTCCTCCGGCAAGGGGAGTGGGTCCGGTGGGCGCCGGGTCGGACTAGTGTGGGCAGGACAGATAGTGCTGAGTTTGAGTCCAGCCCAAACTGGAACACGAAGAACACGAAGACAACTGCCGAGTCCACGAAGTACATCTAGGAACTATTTCTTGTCGTTCTTCGTGATCTCCGGAGTACTTCGTGCCCTTCGTGTTCCAGTTTTGGCAGGCTCCAATCCGATATCGCCTGACCCCACGCACCCAGTCCGGGGCTCGCGGCTTTGTCGACCTGCTACGGTTTTACGTCTCCCAGATCGGGCATCGAGACCACCAGGCCATCCTCCGGGGTGGTCTGGTGGCGTCCGGCCACCAGTTGCCGGTGGTAGTTGGCGAGCGAAAAGTCAAAGGGATCCGAGGGATCCGGATCCACGATGAACATGTCGGTGCCGTTCATCGTCAGCTTGCCGAAACGAAGCCGGGCGCCGGTGAAACTCATGTAATTCCGGGCCGGCTCGGTTCCTCCGAAGTAACTCCGGGCCGGCAGGGAATCCGGGGGACCGAACTGCAGCACCATCGCGCCGGGTGTGAGCCGCACCTGTTTCAGGGCTCCCACGATCCGCGGCGGTGGAACGATCGCCGTCGGATCGAGCAGGAAATCATTGTCCTCGATGCGAATGCCGCCCCCGTGTCGCACCTTCACCAGATCATCCAGCTCGATCCCCAGTTTGTGCATCAAGCCATCGGCGTTGATTCCCAGCACCTTTACATCAACCGGGTGAAGCCGGATCAAACCGTTGTCGGTCACGGCGATGGTGGCAAGAATGGTGAAGGAAAGGCTGCCCAGCTTGCCGTGCTGTTTCAGGTGCTCGCCCTCCACCGTGACCTCGAGATCGTGGATCGGGGCGCCGCGATACCCGAACACATAGCGGTTCAGCAATTGGCTCAGGCTCACCGTGTCGAGCGCAATCTCGGCCGACCTTACATGGATACTGAAGGACCCGGGCTGATCGAACACCGGGAGCGAGTCCTTGCTGGTGGCGACCAGCGACCCGATCAGGTAATGAATCGACATGACGATGTCGTCATCGATCCGGTAACGGACATTGCGCATGGCCGCATTCACCACGCGGCCGGTGTCGGGCGGGGCGGCTGCCATCGCGGGCGGGGGGGCAGCGGGTTGCTCGGGCGCGCAGTACATCACGAGACCGGTGGCGAGGAACGTGGAACCAAGCAGGACGGCAAGGAGAATCAGGATCCAGCGGCCGACACTCCCCAGGTTTCGCGCTGCGGTTGTGGTATTCATGACGGAGGATACCGGGTCCGGGGAGATTCTCAGGTGACCGCTGTCACCCCCGTGCGGCAAAGCGCTCCCGCGCGAGGGCGGCGATCCGGTCCACCTGTTCCTCGAAGGTCAGCGTCGTGGTGTCGAGGTCGATGGCGTCGGGCGCGCGGCGGAGCGGGGCCACGGCGCGGGTGGAGTCGGCATGATCCCGCGCAGCCAGCGCGGCGGTTTCCTCCCGGAGCCGCTCCGGATCCTGGGGGTGGCCCCGCTGGCTGATGCGGCGCCCGGCCCGGGTCTCGGGGGACGCGGTCAGAAAGATTTTGAGATCGGCCTCGGGAAACACCACCGTCCCGATGTCACGGCCATCCACCACCACGTCGCTCCCGGCGCGAACCATCGAGCGCAGGTGGCTGTTCACCCACTCGCGGACCACAGGAATGGCGGAAACGGCGGAGACTCGTGCGGTCACCTCGGGCGAGCGGATCTGGTCGTCGGCCGGCTCCCCTTCGAGGTAGACGGCGAAGCCGATACCGTCGGGATGCAGCCGGAGCCCGCGGTCCTCGGTG
This sequence comes from Gemmatimonadales bacterium, assembly GCA_036006525.1. Classification (GTDB taxonomy): domain Bacteria; phylum Gemmatimonadota; class Gemmatimonadetes; order Gemmatimonadales; family GWC2-71-9; genus DASYPP01. Next base: position 43,602 of record DASYPP010000076.1, on the reverse strand, counting down.
GCGCGGAGCAGAGTCTCTGCGCTGATCGCGTCCATGGATTCCGCGACCAGGGCCGGATTGCGGGCAGCCTCTCTCTGGGCGACCAGGGTGACGCCGCGATAAAGCGCGCCGGAATCGAGATGAGCGAAACCCAGCGCCTGCGCCACCGCCCGCGCCGTGGTCGACTTGCCCGAGGCCGATGGTCCGTCGATCGCGATCACCCGGCTAGCCACGGGACCTCCGGGCCTGGACCGATCGAAGCACCCGCGCGAAACCGGGAAAACTCACATCCGCCGAGCGGGGATCGTCGACCCGGACTCGCGATCCCGGCAGCGTGCCCAGCACCTGGAACGCCATTGCCAGCCGGTGGTCACCCGCGGTCACCACCCGTCCCCTGGGCGGCTCCGGGTTTCCCTCGACCCAGAGATCCTCGCCGTGGACGTCGGCCCTGCCGCCCAGGGCACGGATATTCGCTGCCATCAGCTCCAGCCGATCGCTCTCTTTCACCCGCAGCTCTCCCGCCTGGCGAAACACTGTGGTTCCCGTGGCCCGGGTCGCGAGTGCCGCGAGTACCGGGATTTCGTCGATGAGCCCCGGAATCTCCCGGGCGAATACCTCGGTGCCCCTGAGGTGCGCCGGCCGGATCATGAGGTCTCCCACCGGCTCGCCCTGCTCCTCCAGGGTAGGAACCACGATAACGTGGGCGCCCATGCGTTCGAGGACGGCGAGCAGCCCGGTGCGAGTCGGGTTGATACCGACCGAAGCTAGCGTCAGTTCACCCGCTTCGGCCAGCAGGGCCGTGGCTATCAGAAAGGCGGCTGAAGAGATGTCGCCGGGAACCTGCATCTCGAACGGGGCGAGCCGGCTGTCGGGAGCGAACCGAATCCATCCGTCGTCACTGCTGACCGAAAAGCCGGCGCCCTGCAGCATTCGCTCGGTGTGATCGCGGGAACGGCCCCCTGGTTCGTACACTTCGACCGGGACCTTCCCGGTGACGCCGGCGAAGAGCAGCGCGCTTTTCACCTGGGCACTGGAAACCGGCATCCGGTAGCGGATCGGTCGAAGGGGACCACCCCGGATGGTAAGCGGCAGTCCGTCCCCATTCGATTCAGTGACCCGGGCCCCCATCTCACCGAGAGGGCCGGTCACCCGGCGCATGGGGCGACGGCGGAGCGAACTGTCTCCGGTGAGAGTAGCCGCGAAGCGGTGCCCGGCCAGCAACCCCAGGAGCAGGCGTGCGGTGGTGCCGGAGTTACCGCAGTCGAGCGGGTGGGCGGGAGACTGGAAGCGGGAGCGGCCACGCACCTCGACGGTCTGCTGGGCCCGGAGTGGGCTGACCCCGACACCGAGCCGGCGAAGCACCCGGGCTGTGGAGCCGGCATCCAGGGACGTGAGTGCGCCGCCCAGGTAGCTGGTGCCTCGCGCAAGAGCGGCCAGCATCAAGGCGCGGTGCGTGATGCTCTTGTCTCCGGGTACCCGGACGATACCGGCAATCTTCATTGCGGAATTGTACTTGGCGACCGGAGCGAAATCCAAGTACCTTAACACAATAGGACTAAGGACTGAGGACTAAAGACTTTGCGGAGCAAGTTTCCCGCTGTCCAGCAGGAGTCCCTGATTCTCTCAGTCCTTAGTCCGGAGTCCTTAGTCCTTTTCAGCAGGAGGTTCCGTGGCCCGGATTCTGGTCGTGGAAGACAGCGCGGACAACATGAAGCTATGCAACGCGGTGTTGAGCCTGAAAGGCCACACCGTCACCGGCCTTTCCAGCGGCGAGGGCCTGCTGGAGGCTATCCGGGAATCGGACCCGGAACTCGTCCTGATGGATATCCAGCTGCCCGAGAAAGATGGGTTTGCGCTGCTGCGCGAGATCCGCGCTTCACCGTTCGCCCGGCTACGGGTATTGGCACTGACCGCGCACGCGATGGCGGGAGACCGGGAAAAGGCATTGGAGGCGGGCTTCGATGGCTACATCACCAAGCCGCTGGAGATCCGGAATTTTCCCTCCCAGGTCGACCGGGCCCTCGCCGGGGAGCTGGTTACCGACGGTTAGACCGGCGCATGTTATAATATTGAAGCCGTTTCCTGATTGAAGACATTTCCTGCTGCTTCCTCATCGGTTGGAGCCGCGAATGGGGTCTCCCCCACCGGAACCACGGCCATCACCGGCCAGCGAAAGCCGGAAGCTGGTCGCCGAGTACGAACAAACGCTCAAATCGGTCAAGGAAAAGCACGAGGTGGCGCACGTGGAGACGGGTCGCCGGCGGAAGCTTCGCCGGGCGGTGACCCTGGCCGCCGCACTGGCAATCACGGCCTACCTGTCGCTCAAGCCGCCGAGCTGGCTCAAGCCCCAGCCGGTTCCGCCACCGACTCCAGCCGAACGCTCGGCCGGGGACCGCTTCGCGATCTATCTCCAGGCGCAACGCATCGAGTCTTTTCGTAATACCACGGGCCGGCTGCCTTCCACTTTGTCCGAAGCAGGTGAGCCCATGCCGGGCATCAGGTACGACCTGCTGAGCGACAAGACCTACGCGCTCAGCTCGGAACGGGACCCGGCCATTCGCTACTCCTCGCGCGATTCGCTGGGGACCTTCCTGGGGGGAAGCATGACCTTGCTGGGGGGAAATCAGCCATGACCCGACGCGGAGTCAGCTTTCTCGAGCTGCTGGTCGTGATGGTCATCATCGGCCTGCTGGCTCGCATCGCCCTGCCCCGGTACCACGAAATGAAACTGCAGGCGATCGCCGCCAAGGCGGCGGGGGACTTCAACGCGATCAAGCTCGCGGCCTATGCGTATCACACCGAGAACCAGCAATGGCCGGCCGAAACCGGTCCGGGCCTGGTGCCGCCGGAACTGGCGCCTGACCTTCCGGAAGGATTCAGCTTCGACCGGGACGAGTACTCGATCGACTGGGAAAACTGGGCGCTCCCCAGCGGACTGCCCCAGTTTCCCCAGAGCCGCATGCTGATCGCGCTCACCATCACCACCAGTGACTCCGCCCTCGCCAACCTCATCCTCCTCAAGCTGGGCCACTCCACGCTGCATTTTACCAGTGGGAATTCTTCGACCTTTGCGCTGGTCGAACTTTAAGAAGGACTAAGGACTGAGGACTAAGGACTCAGTCAATCAGCTTCGCCTTACGCAATAGCTCTGGATCCACCCGGGGGAACTCGGGATTCATGGCTTCCAAAGCCTGGACGACCACCTCGGCGATCAAGACATCCCGCGCGGCCTTTTTATCCGCCGGCACGACGTACCAGGGCGCCCAGGCCGTGCTGCAGCGGCGGAGCGCATCGCGGTACGCACTGGTGTATTCGTCCCAGCGCTTCCGCTCCTCGAAGTCGCCGGGATTGTACTTCCAGTTCTTGGTCGGATCTTCCAGCCGCCCGAGCAGCCGCTCTTTCTGTTCCTTCCGGGAGATGTGCAGGAAGAACTTGAGAATGGTCGTCCCGTTCTCGGTCAGCATCCGCTCGAATTCGTTGATCTGGTCGTAACGCTGTTGCCACTGGTCGGCCGGGACCAGCTCGTGGACCCGCACCACCAGCACATCCTCGTAGTGGGAGCGATTGAACACTCCGATGACGCCCCGCCGCGGCATCTCCATATGGACCCGCCACAGGTAATCGTGGGCCAGCTCCAGCTCGCTGGGCCGCTTGAATGCCGAGACGACGCACCCCTGCGCGTTGAGCGGACCGAATACGTTGCGCGTAGCTCCATCCTTCCCGGAAGCATCCCTGCCTTGCAGGACCACCAGAAGGGCTCGCCGGTTTTCGGCAAATAGGGCGACCTGCAGCTGGTCGATCCGTTCGACCAGCTTTCCCAGCCGGTCGCGCAGCTCTGCCTTGTCCGGAAGCCCGCTTGGTGGACGGGCGGCCTCGTCCGAAAGATCCGCCGTGCCGCCGAGGGCAAGGGGCTTGAGCATGGCATCTCCTATCAGGCTGCTGAACGAAAATGACCGCAAGCCAGGGCGATCACAGGAGCGGTGAAATGGTACTGGTTTCTAGTTCAGCCCCGACTGGAACACGGAGAACACGAAGAAACCGCGAGTGCACGAATAACATCTAAGAACTATTGCTTGTCGTTCTTCGTGATCTCGGGAGTTGCTTCGTGCGCTTCGTGTTCCAGTTTTGGCCTACCTCCAATCCGGTACCGTCTGGCCCCGCGCACTGAATATCCGGTTTTAGCAGCCGTCTAAAGGAGCGACGGATCGGCGGCCACCCGCGCCGCGCCGAGGATGGCGGGAGAGGAGTGGGTGATGATGTGGATCGGGATCGATTCGAGGATCGGTGAGAGCCGGCCCTTGGCCCGGAACGCGGCGAGAAAAGCACCGTCGAGCAGCCGGGGAACGATGCGCGGCGCGATTCCTCCGGCCAGGTATACCCCGCCCCGCGCGCGGTAGACCAGCGCGAGGTTGCCGGCCTGTGCGCCGTACACCGAGACGAAGATATCCAGGGCGTGTTCACAGACCGGATCGGTGGACCCTAACGCCTGGGCGGAGATCACCGCCGCAGGGTCCCTGGAAGCCATCAGTCGCTTGACCTCGGGCAATTCGGGCCCGTAGCCGGTCGCGATCAGAAACTCGTAGATGTTGACCAGGCCCTTGCCGGAGAGCACCCGTTCCCAGGACACCCGCGGATACCGCTGCAGCAGAAACTTGAGCAGGGCGATCTCTTCCTCGTTCCGGGGCGCAAAGTCGACATGGCCGCCTTCGGACGCGACGACCCGGTAGCGTTCGCCGTCCCAGATCAGCGCGCCCTGCCCCAGGCCGGTTCCCGCCCCGATGATTCCCATCGCCGCCATGGGACGAGGAGTACCGGCGCTGATGGTGACCACGTCCTCGGGCTGGAGCCAGCCGATGGCATGGCCCAGGGCGGCGAAATCGTTGATGAGCAGGGCGCGAGGAAGTCGAGTCTCCCGCTGGAACTCCGCCAGGTCCAGCACCCAGTTCAGGTTGGCCAGGGTGCAGCTGCCTTCATCGATGGGACACGGCACCCCGAAGCATGCGTTGTCGGGCAGCTGGTCCAGGGTGGCCAGATACTCCAGGACGATGGGCGCCAACCCGGCATAGCGCGCGCTGGGAAAGTCCTTGCGATCGAGGATCGTGGCCCGGTCGCCCTCGACGTTCACCAGCGCCAGGCGCGCGTTGGTACCGCCCACGTCCCCGGCGAGCACTTTCATGCGCGAGCGCGCTCCAGGCGGCTGGCCGCGGGCCGGTCGAGAATCCACAGCGCCTCACGGGCCAGCTGGCCGGGGCAGTCGGCCGGGTTCCAGGGTCCTTCGCATGCGGTAGCGACCGCGTTCGCCTTGGCCTTGCCCTGGACCAGCATGAGGCGACGCGTCCGGTCTGCCCGAACGACGCGGGGACCGATCGTCATCCGGAGGGGCGGCGGTTTGGGCGCCATCACGGGGAACACCCGGCGGGAATCCTCGGCGTCGGTCTGCTGGGGAAAGAGCGATGCGATATGGCCGTCCTCGCCCAGGCCGAGCAGCAGGAGGTCGAGCCGCTCGGGCAGGAGCCGGGCATACTCGGCCGCGGCCGCGTCCAGGTTCTCGCGCTCCGCCTCCATCCGGTGCACGGCGCGGGGCGGCACTGGCAGCCGGTCCAGCAGCGACTCGCGGACCATGCGATAGTTGCTCTCGGGATGATCGGGAGGAACCGCCCGTTCGTCGGCGAAGTACACGACGACACGATCCCAGGGAAGATCCGCGCGCTCTGCGAGGATGCGATTCACCGGCCCGGGGGTGTTACCGCCGGACAGGGCGAGGCTCAGGAGCTTGCGCGATTGCGCCAGGTCCGCGATTTCGCGCGCGATCCGGTCAGCGGCGAGCGAGGCGAAGTCATCGGTGGAAAGAATCAGGAGTTCCATGGTCATGGCCGGCGAGGACGGGTCGGGCGGGGACGCCCGACCTACCGCTAAATCACGTCCCAATGACGATCGCTGGAGCCGAGCAGCTGGTCGGCTTCGGCGGGGCCCCAGTCGCCGGCGGCGTAGTTGGGGAAGCCGGTGGGAGGATGGGATTCCCAGTATTGCACGATGGGATCCACGATCCCCCATGCGGCGTCAATCCAGTCACTTCGGGCGAACAGGGTCTGATCGCCCTGCATCACGTCACGCAGCAGCCAGGCGTAGGCCCGGGGCGCTTCCTTGAGGGCGAAGGTGTCCATGTAAAGAAAGTTCATCCGGACCGGGCAGATGATGAGTTCGGGGCCGGGCCGCTTGGCCGCGAAGGTCTGGATGATGCCTTCCTGGGGCTGCAGCCGGAAGGTCAGCTGGTTCTGGTGCAGCTTCGCGGTGCTCACCGGGAACATTACGTGGGGCGTGGGTTTGAACTGGATCGCCACCTCGGTGAGCTTCTTCGCCATCCGCTTGCCGGTGCGGAGATAGAACGGGACGCCGGCCCAGCGCCAGTTGTCCAGCACGAACTTGAGTGCCACGAAGGTCGGCGTGGCGGAGTTCGGAGCCACTCCGGCTTCCTGCCGGTAACCGGGGGCCGCCGCGCCATTCAGCGCCCCGGGACCGTACTGTCCCCGCACCGCGTCCTGCTGCAGGTCGATCGGGCGGATCGAGCGCAGCACTTTCACGGTTTCGTCGCGCAGCGCGGCGCCATCGAAGCGCACCGGAGGCTCGATCGCCGTCATGCAGAGCAACTGGAGCAGGTGGTTCTGCACCATGTCGCGCACGACGCCGACCGTTTCATAGAACCCGGCCCGGGTGCCGATCCCGATGTCCTCGGCGACCGTGATCTGCACGTGGTCGATGTAGTTCCGGTTCCAGATCGGCTCGAAGCTGGGATTGGCGAAGCGGAAGACCAGCATGTTCTGCACGGTCTCCTTGCCGAGGAAATGATCGATCCGGTAGATCGATTCCTCGGGGAAGACCCGGCGGAGCCGCTGGTCCAGGTCCCGGGCGCTGGCCTGGTCGGTTCCGAACGGCTTCTCCACGACCAGCCGGCGCCAGCCCTGGCCCTTCTCGATGTCGGCCGCATCCAGCTGATCCACGATCACCGGGAAAAAGGCCGGCGGGCAGGCCAGGTGGAAGAAGACGTTATCGGGGACTTCGTGCGCCTTCTGCAACTCCGCGATCCGGCCTTTCAGCCGCTGATAGGCCTCGGCGTTGTCAAAGTCACCGGGGGAGAAGTGCAGGAGCTGGGCGAAACGTTGCCAGGTCGCCGGATCCGGCTTGGGCTCGAATGCTTCGAGCATGCGGCGACGGAATTCGTCGTCGTTCCAGTCCCCGCGGGAGAACCCGATGACGGCGAACTGGTGGGGCAGCAGGTCTTCGGAGAAAAGCTGGTACAGCGACGGGATCAACTCGCGGCGGGTCAGGTCTCCGCCGGCGCCGAAGATCACCATCAGCGACGGCTCCGGCGGCGTGCCGGTCTCCATGCCGATGCAGTCGGATTCGAGATGATCCACTTAGGGTGCCGCCTTCACCGCGTGCCCGCCGAACTGGTTCCGCAACGCCGCGATGACTCTGGCCGAGAAATGCGTGTCATCCCGGGTCAGGAAGCGGGCGTAGACCGAATCGGTGATCGCGGGAATCGGAATGGCGCGCTCCACGGCGTATTCGATGGTCCAGCGGCCGGTGCCGGAGTCTTCGAGGTAGGGTGCGATCTTGTCGAGATGCTTGCCGTCGTGCTGGAAGGCGAGAACCAGGAGATCCAGCAGCCAGCTCCGCACCACCGAGCCGTGGCGCCACATCTCGGTGACCTGTTCCAGGTCCAGCTTGAAGTCGGAGCGTTCCAGGCACTCGAACCCCTCGCCGAACGCCTGGAGCATGCCGTACTCGATGGCATTGTGCACCATCTTCACGAAATGGCCCGCGCCGACGTCGCCAACGTGGGCGAAACCGCCAGGCTGGACCAGGGCGTCGAACACCGGCTGCAGCCGGGCGATGGACTGCGGGGTTCCACCGGCCATGATGCAGTAGCCTTCCTTCAGGCCCCAGACCCCGCCGCTCACCCCGGCATCGATGAAGTCCACCTGCTTCTTCGCACATACCGTCGCGATCCTCATCGACTCGACGTAGTGGGAGTTTCCGCCGTCCACGATCAGGTCGCCGGGCGACAGCAACTCCAGCAGGCCGGCGATGGTGTCCTCGGTCGGCTTGCCGTGCGGTACCATCACCCAGACGGCGCGCGGCGCCCGCAGCCCGGCAACCAGGTCCGGGAGCGTGGTAACGCCGGTCACCCCGACGGCCGCCGCCGCCGCGAGGTTCGAAGCCTGGAGGTCGAACCCGACGACCTGGTGCCCCGCCTCTACCAGGCGGTGGGCCATGTTGCCACCCATGCGACCGAGTCCAATCAAGCCAAGCTGCATCTCCGGCTCCCGAACGTTGAAGGCTAGAATCTAGCGAAACCGCACCCGCACCACCTGCGGCACCCCGGCGCTGTCCTGCCGCACGCCGTACGCGACGTGATCCCCGATGAGTCCCCCTCCCAGGTCCACGTCCTTCGGCCACTCGGCCATCGCCATCCGGCGGCCGGTGTTGTCGTAAATATCGGCACGATTCAATTCGCCATCGGCCACGCTCATCTGGGCCCAGAGATGTCCAGCGGTATCGAACAGGAGGGCGACCAGCAGCGGCTTGGCTCCGGGAACGCCGAAGGGCACCGCCGACCCGGTGAGACCCACCTGCGACGCGCCGGCAGCCAGGGTGGACTCCGCGGCCGCCCGTTCCCGGGCCGAAAGCGCCGGACCGATGAGATCGCGCCGGAGAGTTACCGTCCGCGCGCTGTCTCCATCGACGATCCAGTGTACCACGTAGCGGGAGGATACCGCCCTCGCCCATCCACCCCCGGGAGCGTGCCCCACCAGGAAGCTGGGACCGAAGGGCTGGCGCAGGAGCGCGATGATATCGCCTCCACCGAGCTGTTTCTCGCCCAGGCTGTCCAGCGGCGGTGCCGGGATGGTGTCGACCTGGGTGGCATGCCCGGTCGAATCCACGTGCAGTCGGAAGATAGTGTTGGGACCGAACGACGTATCCTCGAGACCGACGTCGACCAAACGACCGCCCGCGTCGAAGGTGAGCGGTATCAGATGCCCTCCGGCTCTATGCGACATCTGCCGCTGCTCCACGAAGTGCGCGGTGGTATCCTGGATCCGATAGCGGTTGTATCGATGGTTTGTCTCATCGCGAACCCAGAGGTCGCCCGCCTTGTCGAAGGCCAGGCAACAGGGCCCGCTCAGCTCGCCGGGCCCTTGTCCGGGGCGGCCGATACCGAAGAGGTAATGACCGGTCGAATCAAAGACCCGGACGCTGTTGTACTGCTGATCGGCGAGGTAGATCCGCCCCTGCCGGTCCACCGCGACCCCGGACGGTTCCCCGAATTGGTCGTGGCTGCCGTCGAGGGTGCCGATGACCAGGTCCACCGTGCCCTGCCAGCGGGGGACCGTGGCATCGGGCCGGTGGCCGGATTCGCCGGCTGGGCCGCAAGCCAGGGCCAGGGTGAGCACAACGGGAGAGATTCGAACAAGAGCGGATGACATTGGAAAGATCCGGTTGGGTCGAGTAGAATGGACGAAAAAGATAATGGCGCCTTGTCGTGCTTGCGACAGGATGCGCCACGGGTCCTGAAGGACTCCTTGGGGCGGGTTGAGAGCAACCTTTTGGCACCGCCGGGTGTCCTAACCCGCGCCGATCCCCGCTTGTTCCGCCACCTTCGAGGGACCTATGACAAAAGTCAGACTCCTGGCCATCCTGGCCGCCGCCCCGTTGTTGCTGCCGGCCCTGGCCCGGGCCCAGGCCAGCGACCAGCGCTGGATCACCGACTGCCGGGAGAACAACGACCGCGACGACGACCATCACCGCTCGACCAGTTGCTCGGTCCGGGTATTCGAACTCTCGGCCCGCAAGAGCCTCAGTATCAACGCCGGCATGAACGGCGGGGTCGAGGTGCAAGCCTGGGACGAACCCGGTATCGAGGTGCACGCCCGGATCCAGGCCTGGGATGAGTCGATGAGCGAAGCGCGGGAGCTGGCGGACCGGATCGAGATCGATTCGACCGGCGCGGCGCTGGGAGCCACTGGACCGTCGATGCGGGACCGCTCGTGGAGTGTGAGTTTCCTGGTGATGGTCCCCCGGCGGATGGACATCGAAGCCACCGCGCACAACGGGCCGGTCTCGGTCCAGGATGTCACCGGCACCATGAACCTCTCGGTGGTGAACGGGCCGCTGGGCCTCTCCGGCCTGGGCGGGGATGTGCATGCGCGAGCCGAAAACGGACCCCTCTCAGTCGAGTTGTCTGGCACCCGGTGGGATGGCGCCGGGCTGGATGCCGAGACCAGGAATGGACCCCTCAGCATCCAGATCCCGCGGGACTATTCGGCGGAGCTGGAGACCGGTACGGTGAACGGTCCGCTCGATGTGAACTTCCCGCTGACAGTGACGTTGCAGGGCCGGGCGCCGCAACGAATCCACACCACGCTGGGGCACGGGGGTGCGCCGGTGCGAGCGGTAACGACCAATGGCCCCGCGTCGATCGGGAGACCGTAATCACTTAACTGCGTGCAGGGTGCAGAGTGCAGGGTGCAGGGAATCGAGCCTCGCACCCTGCTACCGCGGCCGCCCGACCTTCCTTTCGAATTCCGCCCGATACCCCCGGCTCAGGGTCAGCGACACGCCGTTCTGCAACACCAGGAGGCCGTCGCCGCTGGGTAAGGACCGGATCTCCTTGATGCGGTCGAGATTGACGATGCTGGACCGGTGCACTCGAACGAAGCGCGCGGGTAGCTCTTCCTCCAGGCGCCGCAGGGTTTCCCGGATCACGTGTCGCTGGCCGGCGGCGTGCACTCGCACGTAGTTGTCGGCCGCCTCGAACCAGTCAATGTCCTCGAACGCAACGAAGTAGCTTCGGTCGCCGGCCCGGACCAGGAGACGCGTTCCACTGCCCCCGTCACCCCCGTATTCGCGCAGCAGGCCCACGATCCGCTGGGTGAGCTGAGTGGGCGTCTCCCGCTCGATCCGGGTCCGGGCCCGCTCCAGGGCAGTGTGAAATCGCGCGGGATTCACCGGCTTCAGCACATAGTCCACCGCGTGCAGATCGAAAGCGGCGATCGCGTAGCGATCGTAGGCGGTCACGAAAATGATTTCCGGAAGCGGGCCCTCTCCCAGTTCGCGAACGACGCCGATCCCGTCGAGCTCGGGCATTTCAACGTCGAGCAGGACCAGGTCGGGAGCCAGGGACCGGATCGCGGCGATCGCCTCGTGCCCGTTCCGCGCCTCGCCCAGCACCACGACGTCCGTCTCCCGGCCAAGCAGTTTGAGCAACCCGCGCCGCGCAATCGGCTCGTCGTCCACCACCAGCACCCTGAGCTCAGACATCGGTCGCGGCGCGCCAGGGCATGGTCACGGTCGCGACCGTTCCTCCCTCCGCGCCGGGAGCGAGGTCGAGGTGCGCCCTGGCGCCGTAGAGCCGCTCCAGGCGCGCGCGAGTGGTGCTGAGTCCAAGGCCCGCGGACCCGCGAGCCGACATTGCGGATGGCACCACACCGGCACCATCATCGATCACCTGCAGGCGAAGCACATCTCCATCGCGGGCCGCCGAGATCCTGATCCGGCCCGGGGCCAGCCGGGGTGCGATGGCGTGACGCACGGCGTTTTCCACCAGCGGCTGGAGCACCAGATTGGGAACGACGGCGGCCAGCGTTTCCGGCGCCACCTCGAACGACACCGCCAACCGGTCGGAGAACCGCATGCGTTCGATCGCGAGGTAACTCTCCAGCAACTCCAGCTCCCGCCGCAACGGCACCTCCTGCACGCCGGCCTGGTCGAGCGTGGCCCGGAGCAGGTCGCCCAGCAGGGTGATCATTTCCCGGGCGCCGGCGGGGTCTTCTTCGACCAGGACGCCGATGGTATTGAGCGTGTTGAAGAGGAAATGGGGATGCAGCTGCATCTTGAGCGCGTTCAATTCGGCCTTGGCGAGCTCGGTCTCGAGTCGCTCTGAATCCACTTCCCGGAGCCGGAGCCGGTCGCTCGAATCCATCGCGTACCCGATTCCCAGAATCATGCCGTACATGGCAAGATCGAAGATGAGCCGATTGTAGAGCAGATTCTTGATCATCACCCCGAGCTCGGGGAGCGGCCGGTCGGTCGGAAACAGCCAGACGTTCATGCCGACGTACAACACCGAATGGATGATGGCGATCAGCACCGCCACGGCGATATGTAGTGGAACGCTGCGGGACCAGTGGTCCCGGTCCACCGGGGCGCGCCGGCCCAGGGCAAGGACCAGGGGAGTGATCGCGGCCCAGAACCACCACAGTGGAAGCTGGATGGCAAGCGCGCGCGGAAAGGAGATGTGCTGCCCTTCCGCACCGATCAGGAGATACAGTTGCCCCGCAGCCAGAATCCCGACGACGGTCCAGATCGCCGGGACCAGCAGTACCAGGTTGGAGCGTCGATCCGCGCGGGGCATACGCCTATGCTAAGCTCACTCTCGACCCACCTCAACATCCAGGGTCCCCACCAGCCGCTGGATTTCGGCCCACGGGGTGACAGGCAGGTGCTCCGCCGCCACGGCCACCGGTTCGAGCTTCGCGCGCTCTACCGCGCGCAACACTTCCAGAGCGTAGAGGCTGGGCTCCTGGATCGTCTGGATGTAATCGCTGGCCCAGAGAAACCGCGCCGGGTTGATCAGTGCGATGAGCGCCCCTTCGCTGCCGATTCCATCAATCGCGCGGACCTGGATGTCTCCGCCCGCCAGGTCCAGCACACCGGTAACCGGACGAAACCGGAAGCGAGCGCGGGCCCGCACCTTCTCGAGCTGATCCGGCGCCAGGGTCCAGCGGCGGGCGACTACGGAATCCAGGAAGCCGCGTGAAATGGCGTGGGAGACGATCGTGGCGCCGCTCGCTACCCAGAAACGCACGCCAGCGATATGCGGCCAGGCTAGATCGGTCACCACGACGACGATGGGATGGTGCCCGGGAAACAGCTTGCCAATCCAGACCGAGTCCTGCCGGGCCCGAGCTTCGGACTGGGTGGCGTCGAACACGAACACCGTGTCACGGAGGAGCGCCACGGCCTCGCCGTAACCGCGATTGCGCAGGGTGTAGACCGCGTCGCTCACCCGGACTGTGTCGGGAAGCGTCGCCTGGAGAAACGCGGGCAAGGTGATCGGCATGACCGGGGCATCGCCGGGAACCGCGAGGCGAGGCGCGCTGTCGGCCGAGATCAGCTCAACCCTCGCCACCGTGCGGGAACCCTCGGTGGCACCATCCACCAGACGGAAGGTTGCTCCGGGATAGGCCACGCCGTCGGCCAGAATCCAGGTGGAATAGAGATACTCGACACTGACTTGTCCCCAGAGGTAGTGAGGCTCGGTCCGTTCCAGCCGCACCGGGAAACCGGTCTTGGCATCGAGCGAAAGCCGCTCGAGACCGTACCGACCCTGGCGGGTGAGGACCAGCCGGTCATACTCGCGATAGGAGCAGTGACCATAGACCGACACCGCCGAATCCGAGGCCCAATCGTGGAGCACCGCCCATGGATCGAGCGGACGCTGGCTCAGGGTCTGGATGTGCAGTGGCGGGACCGGCATGAGCAGGGTGTCCCGTTCCGCGTAACTGGCCCGCTCATTGGATATCACCGTCAGCCCGGCGGGACTTTCGAAACCGGGATACGTGATCTTCGTGGTGAAGCGAGTGTCCCCGGTGGCCGGTTCCACCCAGCCTTCCCAGCCCTGAAACGCGGAAAAGAAGGGCGGGTAGGTTCGGTCGGATTGATAATTCTGCTCCTGAGCTTCCACGCCTCGAATGTGAAGGATACGGCCCCGGGCCTTTTCCATCCCGACCGAGGTCACGGCGCGCGAAAGCCAGACGTCAGCCGATTCGGATGGGCCGTTGCGGCGACAGGCCTGTGCGAAGGCGGCGGTTGGGGCGGTCAGGGCGGTCAAGGCGATCAACAACATCCTGCGCGTGCTCACTCCGTGCTTGATGGTCATAAGCTCCCCGGGAAGTAGACAACTTCGAGTCGACCGAAGCGTACCGCCGGGGAACCGATTATCGAGTGAGCAGTGGGGCGAGTGGTGGAATTACGGGGTGAACCGCACCGGGATCCTGATTTCGGCGTCGTGTTCGGGGAGTCCGGAGGGGTTGTCCTTCTTGAGAATGAGAGTCCCCTCCGGCGTGGCGGGCGCGGTGAAGTCGAGGGTGACGGTGAAGGGAACGAAGTTCTCGGTCATCCACTCGCCCTGGGCCTGGGCCGGCTTCACGGCGAGGGTGTCCCCATTGGCGCCGACCAGGATGACGGGGAAGGAAGCCTCGAAATACCAGGTGCCACGGGCCTCGCCGGAAACGGCGAGCGGGCTCTTGACCATGGCGTTCCGCTGGGGTTGAGTGACGTGGATCAGGTCGGAGGTGGAAGCTGGTCCGGTGGAATCGATCGCGACCGGCGGTGGGACGGAGTCGGCCGCCTTCTGCGGCGGTTCCTTGCCACCACAGGCCACGATCATCGTGATCAGGCATGGAGCTATTCCCGCCCGGACCCGCCGCTTCGAACTCATTGACCGCGCGCCGCTTCCGCCCGGGCCTCTGCGTTGGCGAAGATCGCCACCTCGATCCGGCGGTTCGCCTGCCGCCCGGCCTCGGTCTCGTTGGTCGCGATGGGCTCGGTCTCACCCATCCCGTGGGTCACCAACCGGGAACCTCTCACCCCCTGCGTCATGAGGTAGCTCGCCGCGCTGTTGGCACGCCGCTCAGAGAGACCCTGGTTGTAAGTCGTCGATCCGAGCTGGTCGGTGTGGCCCACGATAACGATGTCGGTCTTGGGATACTGGTCAAGACTCACGGCCAGCTCGTGCAGGTTGGTCAGAGCCTCGGGCCGAAGCGCGTCCGAGTCGAAGTCGAACATGAGTCCCGATTCGAAGGTGACCTGGATGCCTTCGCCCACTCGTTCCACCTTGGCGCCCTTGATGTTCTGGGACAGCTCCCTTGCCTGCTTGTCCATCTGCTGGCCGATGAGCGTGCCGGCAATCCCGCCGACGGTTGCGCCGATGATGGCCCCCTTGGCCGTGGAGCCGGCCGCCCGGCCGATCACACCACCGACGACGGCGCCACCCGCGGCGCCGACGACCGCCCCGGTTTGAGCTTTGGTTGCACAGCCGGTGAGACCGACGGAGCTAGCCGCGGCCAGCAGGACCGCAATGGTGTACAGGCGGTGGGTGGTCGGCATGAGGACCTCCTGGTGGAGATAGATACCCGGTCGTGCGACCCTGCGAGTGAACATTAACCCCTGTTGAGGGATCAGATGCCCGGGGCGGGAATCGAACCCGCACGGGAGTTGCCTCCCTTGGGATTTTAAGTCCCATGCGTCTGCCAATTTCGCCACCCGGGCCCAGGTTGGAAGATAGCCGGACCGACGCCCCGGTCAGGGAACCGGCGGCGCCTGCGGCTCCGCCCGGGTGACGGACAGCGCCACCCGCTGCACTTCCTGGCCGTTCCACTTCATGATGAGGTTGTATTCGTCCGGCCTGGGGAAGACCACGCCATTGAGCGTCGCCACCTTGCTCTCCACGTGGCGTTTGCCGGGAGCGATCTTGGCCACTTTGACATCGACCTCCATCCAGCCCGTCGACTTCGAATCCTGGTTGACCAGTTCGAGGCGCAGCTTGTGCGGCTCCTCGCTCCAGTCTTCGTAGCCGAGCTGAATCCGGAAGATCAGGGGCAGCGCTGACAGGGTCAGGGGGAACTGCTCGGCCGCGATCGATTCGTAGATCCCGAAAACATTGAGATTGCCGTTGGGGAACAGCTCGAATCGTTCCGCGAAGACCGCCAGCGAGATCCGCACGTCTCAGGCCTTCTCCGGGACCGGCTCCCGCTTCACCCCACCGCTCGCCGGCGTGGACCACATCTCCGGTGTCCGGCCATACACCCGCTCGAAGTCCCCTGACACTTCGGCCGCGATGCGGCGTTCCTTTTCCTGGGGCGAGAGGATGACCACCGCCCCACCCCACCCCGCGCCGCTCAAGCGCGCACCGTAGGCGCCGTGGCGTACCGCGGACTCGACCAGGAAATCCGCTTCGGGAACCGTGGACTGGTAATCGTCCCTGAGCGAGTTGTGTCCTTCCACCAGCAGGCTGCCAAATCCCTTGAGATCCTTCCGCATCAGCATGTCGGCGGCGCGCCGAGTGCGGGCCGTCTCGGTCACCACGTGACGCACCCGCTTGTTGAGTGGCGGCGGCAGCACCGCCAGGATCCGCTCCAGCTTGTTGGGCGGCAATTCGGCCAGCGCGGCAATCCGGAACCCCTTATCGCGGAGGATTCCAACCGCCTGTTCGCATTCCTGTCGCCGCCGGTTCAGGTCCCCGCCGGAGAGGCGGTGGGAGATGCCGGTCTCCGCGACCCATGCCTTGATCGGCATGGGCACCTTCTTGATCACGCCGGACGCCGTTTCGAAAAGCAGCGCGGAACCGCGCTGGGCGATGGCGGACACCGTCTGATCCATCCGCCCGCACTTGATGCCGACCTCATCGTGTTCGGCCCGGTAAGCCGCCTCGGCAATTTCCACCGGAGACAGCCGGACGCCGGCCAGGACGCTCAGCGCTTTCACGACCGACACGCAGAGCGCCGCCGAGGAGGAGAGCCCGGCGCCGACCGGCACCTGGCTCGCCACCGCGATCCGGGCGCCGGGTGGGGCGGCGTTCATGAACCGGAGCACCCGGATCACGCCGACGACGTAGTCGGACCAGGCCCGCTGGAGCGGCGCGGCGGGGTCGACTCGCACCGGATCCGGCTCCAGGGTCGTCACCAGGTCCCAGGTGTCGCTCGGTCCGGCGGCGGCGGCGGTTCGCACCCGGATGGCCATGGGAAGCACTGGTCCCCCGTTATAATCGGTATGCTCCCCAATCAGGTTGACCCGGCCCGGCGCTGACGCCGCCGCGGCTGGAGGCGCGGCAAACCGGGTCGTGAAGAGTGCGATGGCGTCGCGGGCAGAAGTGGTCATTGGCGGATAGCAGATAGCCGATGGCTGGGTGTCGTGGTTAAGCATAAGGTATCCGATGGCTCAAGGCACCACGACTTGCCATTTGCCATACGCCATAAGCCTTACGCCATTCTGTAAACCAGCAGCATTGGAGGCGGTTTGAAGCAACGCGGCGGCTGGGTCCTGTTCGCCCTGGTGATGATGACGGCGTACCCCGCGGTGGCGCAGCTGCCGCCGGTGGGTTTGCCGAAGGGCGTCTTCCGCCTGGAGCTGGGTGGCCAATTCAGCCACGACGATTCCCGGTTCCGGGATGGAAGCACCGAGGATATTTCGGAGTCGTTCACCACCAGTACCCTGGGTGGCCGGTTTTACGGTCCCCTGGCCGCCGGCGAGTCGGCGATCGGCAGGATCATCGGCAACGTCAACTACCAGCTGAACGCGGGAACCAGCAAGGCCAACGGATTGATCCAGGTCGGAACCGGGTACGTCGGCGGATCCTACGGACTGACCAGCCGGATCTCCCTGTTCGTGACGGTGCCGATCGTGCAGACCCGGAGCCAGATCCACCTGGTATTCGACTCGACCGGCGCGGATGCCGGGTTCAACCCCGGCGACCCGGTATACGGCACCGCCCTGGGCCAGACCCAGACCAACGGGTTCTTCAACGATTTTAACGCCGCGCTCATCCAGCTGCAGACCAATATCAACAATGGAGTGTACGACGCTAATCCGGCGCAGAAGCAGGCCGCGCAGGAGGCCCACGACCAGGGCGCCATCCTCAAGGACGAGTTGACGAACATCTTCGCCAACCGGGACGCCCCGTTCGTCCCGATCGGATCCAGCACGGCCGGCACCGGGATCATGGACTCCATTACGACTTACCAGAACACGCTGGCCACGTTCAGCGTCACCGGGTTCTCCAGCCAGCCGGCGCTGGCCTCCCAGCCGATGGACTCCACCGGCTTTCAGAATTTCCTCGCCAATCCCGGTGGCCCTATCGCGGCGTTTCCGCTGGAGGACGTGGCGATCAGCCGGCTCGGTGACATCGAGGGCGGTATCGGGTACACGCTGGTGGACCGGTGGAACCGGGAGAAGCATCCCGGCGGGTTGCGAGTGGTGGTGGAAGGCCGCATGCGCTTCCCGACCGGCCTGATCGATCGCAGCGACGACCTGATCGACGTGGGAACCGGCTCGGGGCACCTGGCGATCGGCGGCGCGGGCACCGTGGACCTGGGGACCGGCCGGATCGGTATCCGGATCCGGGGTGGCTACGAGCGTTCGTTCGCGCGCGAGGTCAACCGGCGCGTCTCGAGCCCGCTGATGGCCATCGTTCCGGCGAGCCGGCTCCGGACCGTCAGCCGCCGCCCGGGAGACCTGATCGACGTCGCCGCGACGCCGTTCTTCCGGCTGGTGCCGTCCATCGCCCTGCTCGGCGGCGTGCGGCTCCGCCGGCACGGGCTGGACCAGGTGAGTTACGTCAACGCCGCCGATTCGATTCCCGGCGTATCCGCGTCGGTGCTGGCCGACGGCACCGACTGGACGCTCACCACGTTCCTGGCCGGTCTGAGCTATCAGAGCCCCGCGGCGATCGCGCCCGGCAGCGCCGGTTTTCCGATCGAGGCGAGCTGGACCATCGAAGGACCGCTCAGCAGCTCGCGGGGTGTCGTGGCGAAGGAGCGGACGATGCGATTTCAACTCAGGCTATACACCAAGCTCTTTCGCTAGACCTAGCTGCGGCCTGAGGGACTAAGGACTGAGGACTAAGGACTCAATGATTCTGGGTTCCAGCCGGACAATCGAAAACCGGGAATCCTAGAGTCCTTAGTCCTTGGTCTTTAGTCCTCAGTCCTTAGTCCTTAGTCCCTTCTTGAGATCTATGCGTCTTTCTTGGTCTACGGACATCCATCTCGAGTTCCTGACTCCGGCCGGGCTCAGCCGTTTCGTGGTCACGCTGGCCCGATCGAAGGCGGACGCCTTCCTCCTGGGCGGCGATATCAACCAGGCGCTGGGAATCGAGAAGCATCTCCGCATCCTCGAACGCGCGCTGGAGCGGCCGGTCTACTTCGTCCTCGGCAACCACGACTACTATCACGGGCAAGTGGCGGACATCCGGGAGCGGATCGCCGCGATGAGCGCGGCATCGCCGGTCCTGCGCTGGCTCCCGGCGGTGGGTGCGGTCGGCCTGAGCGACGACTGCGGCCTGCTCGGTCATGACGGGTGGGCCGATGGCCGGTTCGGCGATTACGTCAATTCGCGAGTGTTGCTCAACGACTATCGCATGATTGAAGACTTCATCAGTCTGGGACCCGCCGACCGGTTGTTGCTGATGCAGGCGCTGGCGCAGGGTGCGGCGGATTTCTTCCGCGCCGAATTGCCAGGAGCGTTGTCGCGATGGAAGCGGGTCATCGTCCTCACCCATGTCCCGCCGTTCGCCGAGGCCGCCTGGCACATGGGGAAGATCTCGGACAAGGACTGGTTGCCCCATTTCGCGAGCCAGGTCACCGGGGTGGTACTCAAGGAGACCATGGAGCAGCACCCCGACCGCGAGCTGCTGGTGCTCTGCGGCCACACCCACAGCCCGGGCGAGGTGTCGGTGCTTCCCAACCTCAAGGTGATCACGGGAGGCGCCCGGTACGGGCACCCGGAGATCCAGCGGGAGTGGGAAGTCTGATCATCTGGCCCCGTTTGCGAACGGGGATAGATTAGACCCCATGGAGTCCTGGCTCAGGGAGTACGAAGAGTGGGTGATCCTGGCCGCCGGCATCGTGCTGGTGACCTCGATCGTCGGGTTTATCGGGTACCGAATGACCCGCCGCAAGACCCCGCCGCGCGCCGCCCAGCCGGACCCGGTGCCCCCCCTGCCCCCTGTCACCCAGCTCCGCAAGACGCCGCCCGGCCTGAGCCGCCCTGAAGCGATCATGGCGCTTCCGTCGCAGCCCCGCGCCGACCTCGCGGTCCTCGCCCTGGGAGGAACCCGGCCGCCGCTCCAGGAAATCCTGACCAAGCTCCGCCGGGCGCCCGCGCACCAGCGGGAAGCGCTGATCGACAGCTTCTTCGGGTATCCGGTGAGTTGTCCCGGTGAGGTGAAGTCGGCGGTGAAGCTGCCGTCGGGCAAGCTGCTGATCGACCTGGTAGCGTCGGACGTGGGAGAGGACGTGTTCCTGGAAGTGTTTCCCGGCAACTACCCGACGATCGATCTCACGCAGCCGGGACTCAAGCTGGTGGCAAGTGGCAGGTTCCGCAGTTCCGCGTCGGTCCTTTGGCTCGACGACGCCGAATTGGCCGTCTGAACAGCGTAAGTAGTAAGCAGTAAGCAGTAAGCAGTAAACAGAAGCAGTAAGCGGGACCGGTCGCAAAGCTTGCTTGCGTCCTGTCCTGCTTACTTCTTACCGCTTACTGCTTACGCTGTTTAACATCGCCTGCGCGTGCTTCCGCGCTTCCGCCCCGTCCGCGTCACCCAGCATCCTCGCCAGCTCGTTCACCCGGTCCTCCCCATGAATCACCTGCACCCCGCTGGTGGCCATGCCGCCCTGGGTTCCCTTGCTGACGACCAGGTGGCGGTCGGCGCGGGCGGCGATCTGGGGCAGATGGGTGATGACCAGCACCTGGTGCTTCGCGGCGACCTGGGAGAGCGCGTCACCGACCTGGGCTCCGGTCTCGCCGCCGATGCCCTGGTCCACTTCATCGAATACCAGGGAACTCACGGTATCGTGCCCGGCCAGGACGACCTTGAGGGCGAGCATGAGGCGCGAAAGCTCGCCACCCGACGCGGACCTGGCCAGGGGACGCGGCTCCATGCCCGCATTCAAGCTCACCATGAACGTCACGGTCTCCTGGCCGGTCGAGCCGGGCTCGGTCTCCGTCAGCGCCACGCTCAACTTGCCGCCCGGCAGTCCCAGGTTCCCCAGTAATCGGTTCACTCCCCGTGCGAGGCGCCCCGACGCGTCCTGCCGCTTCGCGGTCAGCTGATCGGCCGCGGCCTTGAGAGCGGCCTGGGCTGCGTCGCGGCGGGCGGCGATCGCCCGGAGATCCGTATCCGCCGTGTCGAGCAGCTCAAGCTCTCCTGCCGACTGGTTCCGGGTGACCAACACCGCCTCGAGAGTCGCGCCGTATTTCTGGGTGAGCCGGGACAGGACATCGCGGCGCCGCTCGATGTCGGCCAACCGCTCCGGATTGTCCTCCACTCCCGCGGCGTAGTCGCCCGCCGTGCGCGCCAGCTCGCCCAGGTTGGCATACGCGCTGTCCAGCATCTCGCGCCATCCCGACGTCACCGGGTCGATCTTCTCCAGGCCGGTCAGCGCGCGCTCGGCGGACGCCAGGGCGGCCAGCGCATTGCCCGGTTCGCCATCCAGCGAATCCGCTAACCGCCGCGCGAACTCCACCAGCTGGCTCGCATGCGAGAGTCGCCGGGCTTCCTGTTGCAGCGACTCATCCTCGCCGGAGCGCAGCCTGGCCTTGTCGATTTCCTCGACCACGTGGCGGAGATAGTCGGCCCGCCGGCGCACTTCATCGCGGCGAGCGGCGAGGTCCCGTTCGGACCGTTCCAGCTCGGCCAGCGCGGCATGCGACTCCGCCACCGCCCGGCGCTCGGCCTCGGCGTGGCCAAAGGCATCGAGAATGTCGCGCTGCGCCGGCGCCCGGAGCAGCGACTGGGTCTCGTGCTGGCCGTGAAGATCCACCAGCAGCTCGCCCAGCTGGGACAGCACCTGCGCCGTGGTCGGGCTGCCGTTGACCCAGGCGCGGGAACGGCCGGCCGCCTGGATTTCCCGCCGCACGATGAGTCGATTGTCTTCCAGGTCGAGGCCCAGCTCTTCGATTTCGCGACGGAGAGCGGGCCGGGTCACCTCGAAGACACCTTCGACAATGGTGCGGCCGGCGCCGGGACGGACCAGCTGGGTATCGGCCCGCTCGCCAACCAGGAGAGCGAGCGCATCGACCAGCATGGACTTCCCGGCGCCGGTCTCGCCGGTCAGCACGTTCAAGCCCTCGCCGAACTCCAGGCTGACGTCGGCGATGGTGGCAAGATCGCGCACTCGCAGTTCGTGAATCACGAGGTCCGTTCGCGACCGGAGAGATCTCCCCACTGGAGCTTCTTCCGCATCCGGGTGAGGAAGCCGTCGGGACCGATCCGCACCAGGTGGACCCCGGTGGGCGCTTTCCGCACCATGACCCGGTCGCCGCTGGAGAGCGTAGTGCCGACCTGGCCGTCGTAGGAGACCAGCAGGTCGTCGGCCCAGGGCGCGATCGGCGCGATCACGATGGAGAGCCGGCTGGGCAGGACGATGGGACGGACCGCGAGCGTGTGAGCGCAGATCGGCGTGATCACCATGGACTCGACCCCGGGGACCAGGATCGGACCGCCGGCGGAGAGCGAGTAGGCGGTGGAACCGGTCGGGGTGGCGACGATGATGCCGTCGGCGGAATAGGGCCCGATCTCCTCGCCGTCGATCACCACGCTCATCCGGATCACCCGGGCGACGCCGCCCTTGTGCACCACGACATCGTTCAGCGCCAGCTGCTGGGAGCGG
The DNA here is from genome assembly GCA_036006525.1 of Gemmatimonadales bacterium. Taxonomy (GTDB): domain Bacteria; phylum Gemmatimonadota; class Gemmatimonadetes; order Gemmatimonadales; family GWC2-71-9; genus DASYPP01. The sequence goes on along the minus strand of DASYPP010000076.1, from coordinate 21,175 downwards.
GCGACGCCGTCTTCGCCCAGGATCGAGGCGGCCAGCGCGAGCCGCCGTTCCACGGTATAGGAACCGGTGACCAGGGCATCGAGGGCCGGCTCCAGCTGGTCGCGGGTCGCGGTGGTGAGGAACCCGATCCGCCCCAGGTTGACGCCCAGCACCGGCGTTTCCCTGCCCTGCAGCATGCGGGCGCCGCGAAGCAGGGTGCCGTCGCCGCCCAGGGTCAGCAAAAATGTGAGGGGGACGCCATCGAGCGAGGGGACACTGGGCCAGGTCTGGGCCAGGCCGGGCTCGGCAAAGACGGTGAAGCCGCGCACCCGGGCCAGCGCGGAAACCTGGTCGAGCACGGCCTTGAGATCGGCGTAGCGCGGGTTACCGACGACGCCGATGTTCATCGCCGCTCGAGCGATTCCTCACGATGGAGGGCGAGAATGCGATTGGCGATCCCCTGGCCGGTGAGCCCGTAGGCCGCCAGTTGTTCCACCCGCGGCGCCTGCTCGATCAACCGGTCGGGAACGCCGAGCGCCATCACCCGCACATCGGGGTAGGTCGTCTGCATGACCTCGGCCAGGTGAGCGCCGAAGCCGTTCACCACGGTGCCTTCTTCCACCGTGACGACGGTGCGATGCTGTTGCGCGATACTCTCCAGCATCACGGCGTCCATCGGCTTCAGGAACCGGCAGTTCACCACGGCCGCATCGACTCCCTGCGCCTCGAGCAGGCCGGCGGCCTCGAGGCTGGGATAGACCATGGTGCCCACCGCGAGGATCGCCACGTCGTTGCCGTCCCGCAGCTTCTCCCAGGTCCCGTACGGCACGGCCGGCACTTCCGCCGGCGGCCGGGGGACGGCGGGAACCTTGTCGCGCGGGTAGCGGGTGCAGAACGGCCCCCGGGTATGCAGCATCGCGGCGCGCAGCAAGCCGACCAGCTCGTCACCGTCCTTGGGCGCCGTCACCGTCATCCCCGGCACCGCCAGCATGTACGCGATATCGTAGAGACCCATGTGGGTCTGCCCATCCTCGCCCACCAGGCCGGCCCGGTCCATGGCGAAGACCACGGGCAGCTCCTGCACCGCGATATCGTGGATGATGTTGTCGTAGGCGCGCTGGAGGAACGTGCTGTAGATCGCGCACACCGGCCGGTAGCCCTGGGTCGCGAGGCCGCCGGCGAAGGTGACCGCGTGACCCTCGGCGATGCCCACGTCGAAGAACCGCTCGGGCCAGGCCTTCTGGAAAATGTTGGTGCCGGTGCCCGACGGCATGGCGGCGGTGATCGCCAGCAGCTCGGGATGGTCGGCTGCGACGGCGGAGAGCCCGTTGCCGAACACCTCGGTCCAGGTCGGCGGGCCGCTCGATTTCTTCCGCGCCTCGCCGGTGACCGGGTCGTAGGCGGCCAGCCCGTGCCACTTTTCCCGATTGGACTCGGCGTGCGCGAAGCCCTTCCCTTTTTCGGTGATGATGTGGATCACCCGGGGACCGGCGAGCGGCCGGACGAACTGGAGGGTCTCCACCAGCTTGGCGACGTCGTGGCCGTCGAATGGTCCGAAGTAGCGGAAGCCCAGCTCCTCGAACAGCATGCCGTTGGAGAACAGGTTCTTGGCGCTCTCCTCGACGTTCTTGGCGAACTCCATGACGCCGGACCCGAACACGCCGGACAGCTTCTGGGTGACGCTCTTGATGCCCTCGCGCACCTTGTTGGTGGCCGGCGCCGCGACGATCCGCCCCAGCATCTTGCTGATGGCGCCGACGTTGGGAGAGATCGACATCCCGTTGTCGTTCACGATCAGGATGATGTCGCGATCGGAGTGGCCGGCGTTGTTCATGCCCTCGTAGGAGAGCCCGCAGGTAAGCGCGCCGTCCCCGACCACTGCCACCACCTTGTGCTTCTCGCCCTTCAAGTCGCGCGCGGTGGCCATGCCCAGCGCGGCCGACATCGCGGTACCGGCGTGGCCGGCGCCGAACTGGTCGTGGGGGCTCTCGGTGCGCTTGAGGAACCCGGAAATCCCGCCGGTCTGGCGGAGAGTGGGGAAAACTTCGTTGCGGCCGGTCAGGAGCTTCCAGGCGTACGCCTGGTGGCCGACGTCCCAGACGATCTTGTCGTGCGGGGAGTCAAACTCGCGGAGCAGCGCGATCGACAGCTCGACCACGCCGAGGCTGGCGCCGATGTGCCCGCCGGTCACCGAACAGCACTCGATCAGCCGCTCGCGGATTTCCGCGGCGAGCGCGATCAGTTCTTCAACCGACAGCGTCTTGAGGTCTGACGGCGCCTTGATTGCCTGAAGCAAACTCATAGAAGATCCGGGATCACTGTGAGCAGTAAGCGGTAAGCAGTAAGCAGGACTGGATTCCGATTCCCCGATGCACTCGGGCCTCAAAACCGTTCCCGCTTACTGCTTCCTTCTCACTGCTTACCAGCTACGATTTCCTGTTAACAATATAGTCGGCCAGGGCGAGCAATGACTCCGACCGAATCCCGGCCCGGTCCAGGTGGTCGACCGCGGCCCGGGCCAGCCGGGCCGCCTCCGCGCGAGCTCCATCCACTCCCATCAGGCGCACGAAGGTGGACTTCTGGAGCGCCTCGTCCCGGCCGGCGGTCTTGCCCAGCACATCGCTGGTGGCGGTCACGTCCAGCACGTCGTCGGCGACCTGGAAAGCCAGTCCGATTTCTTCACCGTACGAAGCCAGCGCGGCCTGCGCGGCGGCACTGGGACGCGCGGCCGAGGCGCCCAGGATACACGCCGCACGAATGAGCGCCCCGGTCTTGCCCCGGTGCACCGCCGTCAGCTCGGCCAGGTCGAGGGCTCGCTGCTCGGCTTCCAGGTCCAGCCATTGGCCCCCGACCATCCCCTCGATGCCGCTGGCCTGGAACAGCTCCGCGGCCATATGGCCCAGGGTGTCGTCGTCGAGGTCGAGCTCGCGCGCTGCCTCGGCCAGCACCAGCGCGGCCGCGGGCACCAGGCGATACCCCACCCGGGTCGCGGTGCCGACATCGAAGGCGCGATGGGTGGTGGGCCGGCCGCGGCGGAGGTCATCGTTGTCCATGCAGGGGAGATCGTCGTGGACCAGCGAGTAGGTGTGGACGGTTTCGACGGCGGCGGCGACCGCCGCGATCGCCGGAGATGTGCCCCCCAGTGCCCGATAGCTGGCCATCACCAGGGCGGCGCGAACCCGCTTGCCGGGGCTCCGGAGCGCATAGGCCAGCGCGGGGCCGTCGCCGTCGCCGCTGGAGAGCAGCCGCTCGGCCCAACTCTCCATGATGGCATCGGTGGCGGTGCGGGCTTCGGCGAGGAGGCGTTCGGCGTGATTCAAGGCTTGATGTCCCGCACTCCCAGGCTCCCATCGGCCCGCTCCAGCACCCGCTGCACTTTCACCTCGGCTTCCTGCAGTCGCTCGCGCGCCGCGCGGAGCCGGGTGACGCCTTCTTCAAACAACGCCAGCGCGGCATCGAGGTCGACGTCCTCGGCTTCCAGCCGGCGCACGATCTCTTCCAGCCGGCGCAGCTCGTCGCCCAGAGAGGGCGGTAGCGAATCGGGGGCGGTCATGACGACTCCACCCGCGCCGGGACCTCGCCATCCTGCACCCGGAGCCGGAACTGGTCACCGGGCCGGAACTCTTCGATTCGCTTGAGGACCTGGCCGCCGGGCCCTCGCGCAACGCTGTAGCCCCGCTCCAGGATCCGGAGCGGGCTCAGCGCATGGAGCTGGCCGCCCAACTGCTCCAGCCGGCGGCGATGATCGTCCCGCATGGCGGTCATCGCGCGGACCAGCCGATCCGAAGTCCGGAACAATCGTTCGGTGGAAAGCCGGGTGCGGCGGGTGAGCCCCTGCGCCAGCCGCGAAGCCAGGGAATAAACCCGGCGTTCCAGGTCGTCGCGATCGGGCACCACCAGCTCGGCAGCAGCGGACGGGGTGGCGGCGCGGTGGTCGGCGACAAAGTCGGTGAGGGTGACATCGGTTTCGTGGCCCACGGCAGAGACGGTGGGGACGCGCACCGCCGCCAGCGCGCGGCAGACCGCTTCGCGGTTGAAAATCAGCAGGTCTTCCTTGCTGCCGCCCCCGCGGCCGATGATACAGGCATCGAGGCGGGGAATCCGGTTGACGATCGCCAGCGCGTTGACCAGCTCCTCCTCGGCGGTCTCCCCCTGCACCCGGGCACCGACCACCAGCAGCCGCACCGCGGGCCAGCGCTTACGCGCGACGGTCACGATGTCGCGGAGCGCGGCGCCTTCCAGGCTGGTGACTACCGCGATCCGGGTGGCGAGGACAGGCAGCGGGCGCTTGCTGGCCGGATCGAACAGCCCGTCTTTCTCCAGGAGTGCCCGCACCCGCTCGTATTCCCGGTGATGCAGGCCCAGCCCGTCGGTCGGCAGCATCTGGGTGACGTTGAGCCGGAACTCGCCCTTCTCCTCCCACAGGGACGGGCTGGCGAAGATGAAGGCCTCGGTGCCCTCGGCGGGCTTGGGCCGGACTCGCTGGGAATAGGTCCGCCACATCACGCACTTGATCTGGGTTTCCGGGTCCCGAATGGTGAAGTACCAGTGCCCGCTGGCGTAGGTCTTGAGACCGGCGATCTCGCCCCGGATCCAGAGCGCGCCCAGGTGCCCTTCGATCGCATGCTTGGACGCGCGGGCGACCGCGGTGACGGACCAGGCGCCGTCCATGGGAGAGGGGAAGAGAGAAGGCTGAGTCATGCTTCCATTTAGCGATTTAGTGAATTAGTGATTTAGTGGTTGGGTGATGGGTGATTGGGTGTGGGTCTTTCAATCACTAAATCACTAATTCACTAAATCACTAAATCCTGTTTTACTGCCTGCAGGGTGTTTCTCAGCAACATCGCAATGGTCATCGGCCCTACCCCGCCCGGCACCGGGGTAATCGCGCCCGCCACCTCGGCCACCTCGCGGTACTTCACGTCCCCGGCGATCCGGTACCCCTTGGGGTTTACCGGATCGTCCACCCGGTTGATCCCGACGTCGATGACCACCGCACCGCCCCGCACCATTTCACCGGTGACGAACTCGGGTCTGCCGATGGCGACGATCAGGATGTCGGCCGAGCGGGTGATGCTGGGCAGGTCGTGGGAGCGGGAGTGACACACGGTGACGGTGGCGTTGCCGCCCGGAGCGTCCTGGATCAGCAGGTTCGCCATCGGCTTGCCCACGATGGCCGAACGGCCGACCACGACCGCGTGGGCGCCCTTGGTCTCGATCTTCGAGCGGACCAGCAACTGGATCACCCCGGCGGGAGTCGCGGGCCGGAACCCGGTGGTATCGCCGAGCACCAGTTTGCCGACGTTGACCGGGTGAAAGCCGTCCACGTCCTTGCCGGGATTGACCCGCCGCAGCACCAGCTCGCCGTTGAGGTGAGGCGGCAACGGCAGCTGCACCAGGATACCGTGGATCAAGGGATCCGCATTCAGCTGGTCAATCGTGGCGAGCAGCTCGGCCTGGCTGACCGTCGCCGGGAGCTTCCGGGTGACCGAGTACATGCCGGCCTCGATGCACGCCTTGCCCTTGTTGCGCACGTACACTTCGCTGGCCGGATTCTCCCCCACCAGCACGACGGCCAGGCCCGGCGCGATCCCCTTCACTTTAAGCGCCGCGACTTCCTCCGCCACTTCCTGCCTGATGATCCTGCCGAGTGCGGCGCCGTCCAGCACTCGTGCCGTCATCGGGCGAAGTCCACCGCGCGAGTCTCCCGGATCACCACCACCTTGATCTGCCCCGGATACTGCAGCTCGCCCTCGATGCGCCGGGCGATGGTTTCGGAGAGAGTCGCGGCGGCCAGGTCGTCGATCTTCTCCGGCCGAACCACCACCCGGATCTCCCGGCCGGCCTGGATCACGCTGGTCTTCTCGACGCCTTCGAAGGTATTGGCGATTTCTTCCAGCCGGGTGAGCCGCTTCACGTAGCTCTCGAACGCTTCGCGCCGGGCGCCGGGGCGGGAGCCGCTGATCGCGTCGGCGGCCTGGACCAGGACCGACTCGGTGCTCTCGTGGGCGACATCGTCGTGATGGGCGTGGATGCAGTTGATGACCGGAGCCGACTCGCCGTACTTCCGGGCGACTTCGACGCCCAGCTCGACGTGGGTGCCCTCGTGATCGTGGGTGAGCACCTTGCCGATATCGTGGAGCAAGGCGCCGCGCCGGGCCAGCACGACATCCACGTGAAGCTCGGCGGCCATGATGCCGGCCAGCCAGGCCACTTCCTTGGAATGTTCCAGCAGGTTCTGTCCGTAGGAGGTCCGGTAACGCATCCGCCCGATCAGCTTGATCAACTCGGGGTGGATGCCACTCACCACGCATTCGTAGGCCGCCTGCTCCCCCATCTCCACCAGCTGGGCTTCCAGCTCGGCCTGGAGCTTGGTGACGACTTCCTCGATCCGGCCCGGATGAATCCGGCCGTCGGCGATCAGCGCTTCCAGCGCCCGGCGCGCGACCTCGCGGCGGACCGGGTCGAAGCAGGAGATGACCACGGTGTCCGGCGTATCGTCGATGATGACGTCCACCCCGGTCGCGGTCTCGAAGGCGCGGATGTTCCGGCCTTCACGGCCGATGATCCGGCCTTTCATCTCGTCATTGGGAAGGGTGACCGCGGCGACCGTGCTCTCGGCGGTGTGCTCGGCGGCGATCCGCTGGATCGACATCGAGATGATCCGCTTGGCGTCCTTCTCGGCGCCCTTGCGGGCCTGGTCCTTGATGTCGCGGGCGAGCGCGGCGGCATCGCTCCGGGCCTCGTCTTCCACCTTGTGCATCAGTTCCCGGCGGGCATCCTCCGCACTCATCCCGGCCACCCGCTCCAGCTTCCGCCGCTCCTCGCCTTCCAGTTTCTCCAGCGCGACCTGGCGGGCTTCGATTTCCCCGGTCTTGCGCTTGAGCTCGCTGTCGCGGCCGGCGAGACGGGACTCTTGCTCCTTCAGCTCGGTGGAGCGACGGTCCAGGGACTGCTCCCGGTCCTGGGCCCGGCGATCGAGCCGTTCCAGCTCTTCCCGCCGCTTGAGCGTATCGCGCTCGACCTCTTCGCGGAGCTTGAGCGATTCCATCTTGCCTTCCAGCACCGCGGCAGCCCGGGCAGCCTCGATGTCGCGCTGAGAATCGGCGATGAGCCGCTCGGCGTCGCGCTTGCCCTCGGCCTGGAGCCGAGCGGCCTGGGCGCGCGCCTCGGTCAGCAGGTCGGAAGCGGTCTTCCGTTTGGCGCGGTGATACACGATGGAGACAATCGTGGCGAGGACGAGACCGCCCACGATGCCCCCGAGGAGGGGAATGACGAAAGGTTCCATGCTGTATCTCCAAACAGGCCAGCCCCCCGGCCTGGTTAAGCCAAACTACGTGAAACGTTTACCGTGAAAGGTGCGACGTGGTCAGGCGTTAGACGTTATACGGTTTTACTCGTTGATTGAGAATGTGCCTGATGTCCGGTTCCCTCTCTTGGACGGTGGCAGCAACCGCGCAAGATCGTCGGCCATGGTGTTCAACCGGGCCGACATTTCCCGGTCGCCCCGGCGGGCCTGGAACAATTCATCGGTGATCGCCAGCGCCGCCAGGATCGCCGCCTTGTGCGACTCGACCAGGGGCACCATCTCGCGAATCCGCTTCAATGCGGCGTCCACGTAAGCGGCCACTTCCTTGGTGTACTCGGGAGGGAGTTCGGACTTGACCGTGTACTCCTCGCCCCCAATGGTGACCTTGACCGCGTGCTTGCTCGGGTTCACGCCGCCCCGTCCTCGCGCTCCTGCGCGAGAAAGGTGAGCCGGCTTTCGATCGTGGCGACCCGCTCCCGCGCCGCCTCGATCCGATCCCGGAGCTGCTGGTTCTCCAGCTCGAGATCAATCACCCGCTGGCGGGCCTGCACCATCTCGGGCCCGGCCGGCCCCCGCCCGCTGGTCTTGAATTCCTGGAGCTCCGCCTCGGCCTTGAGGGACCGGCGGCGCCAGGCGGCCAGCTCTTCACCGACATGGCGGAGGAGCTGCTCCAATTCATCCAGGGCCCGGAAATCAGGCCTCTCGTAGGTGTACACCAAGCTCGCTCTCCAGTGTCTTGACCACCCGCGTGCAGGCCTGGTCCACTTCCGCCTTTTCCAGGGTGCGATCGGGGGCACGGAACACGAGGCGGAAGACTACGTTTCTCACCTCGGGCGGCAGCGGCTTGCCGCGATACTCATCAATCACCCGGACCTGCTCCAGGATCCTCGACGCGGCCCCGGTGATCGCCACAGTCACCTGGGCGGCGGTGACCCCGGCCGGCAGCAGCAGGGCGAGGTCCCGCTCCGATGCCGGGGTGAGGGGCAGTGGTTTCGCCTTCGGCACCGGCCGGGGCGCAGGATCGATTTCGAGTTCAAATCCGAAGAGCGGTGCTGCCCATGGAGGACTGTCGGCGTCGAGGCGTTCAGCGCGCCCTACGAACCGGCCATCCGGGGTTCGGCCAACCCAAGAGTTGCCTTGAAGTTGCACCGTTGCCCCCGGAACCGCTAGGGAGAGCGCCCGGGCGAAGAGACCCTGGAGGTCCCACAGGTCGAAATCGGGCGTCGGAGCGGTCCAGTGGTCGGGTGCCCGGCCCCCGGTAATGATGCCGGCGACATGACGGGACTCCTCCGGCAGCAGTCCCTTGCCGGAGTCGCGAAACACGGTGCCGATCTCGAACAACCGGGCCGACCGGGTATGGGCTCGCCAGTTGACCTCGGCCTGGCGCACCAGGCCGGGCACCAGCCGGTCGCGCAACCAGCCCTCTTCGCTGGAGAGCGGGTTCATCAGCTTCACCCGGTTCGGTCCTTCGCCACCCATGGGCAGGGTGGAGACTTCGTAGAGGCCCCACGCCGCGAGTCCCCGACGCAAATCCAGCTCGACCAGCTCGATCGGCGCATCAGGCAGCGACCCGACCCGGAAGGGCCGCAACTCGGTCGGGATGGCATCGTAGCCGTAAATCCGCGCGATCTCTTCGACCAGGTCGATCTCGGTGGTGATGTCGGGCCGCCAGCCCGGCACATCCACCGCGATCCGGCCATCGGCCGGCTTGGACAGCACGGTCGCGCCAATGGCGGTGAGGGATTTCTCAACCGCGCTCCAGGGAAGGTCGATGCCCAGCACCTGCGCCACCCGGGAGGGCCGGAGAAACACCCGGGGTGGATGGAAGGGCTGGGGAAACAGGTCGATCGGCGCATCGCTGATTTCTCCACCCGCCGTCGCCAGGATGATTTCGATGCAGCGGCGGATGCACTCCGGGGTGTTCCACAGATCCACCCCGCGCTCAAACCGATAGCTCGCCTCGCTCGAGATGCCCAGGGCCCGGCGAGCCCGTCGAACCCCGCGGGGCTCGAACCAGGCGCACTCCAGCAGCACGTCCCTGGTCTCGGCCGTCACTTCCACGTGCGCCGCGCCCATCACGCCCGCGATCCCGACCGATCCGGCCGCGTCGGCGATGACGGTCATGTCCGCCGTGAGCTTCCGCTCGACGTCGTCCAGGGTGACCAGGCGCTCGCCTTCGCCGGCCCGCCGCGCGATCAGCGCGGGGCCCCGCAACCGGGCGAGATCGTAGGGATGGAGCGGCTGGTTCAGCTCGAACATCACGTAGTTGGTCGCGTCCACCACGTTGTTGATGGGCCGCATGCCGATCGCGTTGATCCGGCGGGCGAGCCAAGCCGGAGAGGGGCCCACGGTCACCCCGCGGATCACCGCGGCCATGAAGCGGCGGCAGCCTTCCTCGTGCTCGATCCTGATGGTAGCGCCGCCCACCACGGCTTGGTTCCCTTCGACCTTGAGGGGCGAGGGAGCCGGCGTCGAGCGAGAGCCGGGGATATCCGGAAGCCGGAAGCCGGTCTGGAACGACGCGGCCAGCTCCCGCGCGATGCCCTTATGCCCCAGGAGATCGGGCCGGTTCGGAGTGACGTCGACCACCAGCCGGTCGTCGCTCAGTGGCATCGCCTCGAGCAGCCGGGTCCCCGGCGCGGCCGGGGTGTCCAGCTCCATGATGCCGTCGTGTTCCTGGCCCAGTCCCAGTTCGCGGGCGGAGCAGAGCATGCCTTCGGACGCGACGCCGCGGAGCTTGCGCTTCTCGATGGTGAGGCCGCCGGGCAGGGTCGCGCCCAGCGGCGCGAAGGGATACTTCTTGCCGGCGGTCACGTTAGGCGCGCCGCATACCACCTGGTGCGGTTGGGCCGAGCCGTCGTTCACGGTGCAGAGCCGGAGCCGGTCCGCATTGGGATGGGGGACCACGTTCTCGACCAGTCCGATGACGATGTCGCCCAGCCCGGGAGCCAGCGGCTCGATGGCATCCACCGTGGCACCCAGCATGGCGAGCCGGTCGGCCACGTCGCGGGCGTCGAGCGGGCGGCGGAGCAAAGCCTCGAGCCAGCTGCGGGAGACGTTCATGGAATTCGCTTCTCGTTTCGGTTCAGGCCTGACAATGCGTGCGTTGCCATCCCAGAATCATTAGCGTCGCCGCGCCTTACCGCCGAGGAAACAGAGCACCTGCAAGTTACGCCGAGTTTCCTCTGCGAGCCTCGCGGTTGCTCGGCGATCTCTGCGTTGAAGCGCATCGAAGCTCGACTGGTCTCCCGCGTTGCGGCACGCACGCCGTCTTGACGGCTCATCGGTCGAACTGACTCAAGAATCGCATGTCCCCTTCATACAGCAATCGGATGTCCGGCACGCCGTGGCGAACCATCGTGATCCGGTGCGGCCCCATGCCGAACGCGAACCCGGTGTACTTCTCCGGATCGATGCCGCAGAGCTCCAGCACATTGGGATGGACCATTCCGGAGCCCAGGATCTCCATCCACCCGGTTTGCTTGCAGGCCGGACAGCCCGACCCGCCGCACAGGGTGCAGCTCACGTCCATCTCGGCCGACGGCTCGGTGAACGGGAAGTAGGAGGGGCGGAAGCGCACCCGGGTCTTCGCGGAGAAAAAGCGCTGCGCGAAGTGGGTGAGGGTGGCCTTGAGGTCCACGAAACTGATCCCTTCGTCCACCGCCAGTCCCTCCATCTGGCTGAAGGCCGGGGCGTGGGAGGCGTCGAACGCGTCCTTCCGGTAGACCAGGCCGGGCATGATGACCCGGATCGGTGGATGGTTGGCCAGCATGGTCCGGATCTGGACCGGCGAGGTGTGGGTGCGCAGCAGGACCTTCCCGCCGGTCTCCGTCCGGCGGTCGGCCCGCCGGCGCTCGTGGTCTTCGGCCACGCCCGAGGTGCGGCCCCGCCTCCGTTCCCGCACCAGGTGGCGACGATCGCCGGTCTCCAGGTACAGGGTGTCGTGCAGGTCCATGGCCGGATGATCGGCCGGGAAGTTCAACGCGGTGAAATTGTACCACTCGGTTTCCGCCTCGGGACCCACCACCCGGGCGAAGCCCAGCTCGCGGAAGATCTGGGCGATCTCTTCGACCACCCGGGTGACGGGATGCAGCGCCCCCAGCCAGCGTTCCCGCGCCGGCATGGTGAGGTCGACCCCCTGCTGCTGTCCCTCCTGCTCCCGCTTCAGCGTTTCGCGCCGGGCGTCGATCGCGGTTTCGAACGCCTGGCGCATCTGGTTGGCCTCGGCGCCGACCGTGCGCCGTTCCTCCGGTGCCAGGGTCGCGACGCTCTTGAGCAACCCGGTGAGGACGCCCTGCTTGCGGCCCAGGACGGCGACGTGCTCCGCCTCCAGCTCCTCGTGATTGAGGGCCGGGATCTTCGCCAACCTGGGTTTGAGATCTTCGAGTAACTGGTGCGACATTGGATTGGCTCGGTTCAACAATTCAACGCGAAGGCGCAAAGTCGCAAAGACTGAAATAAATGTCATTCCGAGTGCAGCGAGGAATCCTCTCAGAATGTCCTGGTAGAACGGCTCCGAGCACCGTCAGGCAAGATTCCTCGCTCTGCTCGGAATGACACTTATATGGTGTGTGCAGTTCTTTGCGCCTTCGCGTTGGCAGTCTTCCAGCAAAAAGGGTCGCGACCGTGATGAGCGGGCGACCCTGTCGTATTGCGTCTCTCGCCCCGGAGACCGGGCGACGCGCTGGCTCGCCCTAGTTCTGCTGGCTCTTGGCCACTTCAGCAAACTTGGCAAACGCCGCCTCGTCATGGACGGCGAGTTCAGCCAGCATCTTCCGGTTGATGTCGAGCCCCGCTTTGCGGAGGCCGTTCATCATGCGGCTGTAGGACAAGCCGTGGAGCCGGGCGGCGGCGTTGATCCGGGTGATCCACAGCATCCGGAACTCGCCCTTCTTCTTGCGCCGGTCGCGGTAAGCGTAGCGCATGCCGCGCTCCACCGTTTCCTTGGCCGCCTTGTACAGCTTGCTGCGTCCGCCCCAGGCGCCCTTGGCGGCCTTCATGATCTTGGCTTTGCGCGCGTGATGCGCGGGGCCGTTCTTTACGCGTGGCATGGTCCGTCCTCAGGCCTGGAGAAGTCGGGAGACGCGGGGGTAGTCCGCGCTGCTGACCAGATCGGATTTCTGCAGCTTGTTCTTCCGCTTCCGACTTTTCTTGGTCAGGATGTGGCTGTGGTTGGCGTGCCAGCGCTTGAGCTTCCCGCTTCCGGTCTTCTTGAAGCGCTTCATGGCCGCCCGCTTGGTTTTCATCTTTGGCATTTCGGTCTCCTCGGGCGGTAAGGCGGTAGGGCGGTAAGGCGGTAGGTTTACCGCGATCCATCCTGCGCTTTCCTCGCCACTCGACAGTTCAGCTATCGTATTCCGCTTACCGCCTTACCGCCCTACCGCCTATTTGGGCGCCAGCACCATCGTCATGTTGCGGCCCTCGAGCTTCGCGTCCATCTCGATCTTCCCGATATCGGCCAGCTCGGCGGCCACCCGGTCGAGCACGGCCTTGCCGAGCTCGATGTGGGCCATCTGCCGGCCGCGATACATCATCGTCACCTTGACCTTGTTGCCATCGGCCAGGAATTCCCGGGCGTGCCGGGTCTTGAAATCAAAGTCGTGATCGTCGATGCCCGGACGAAACTTGACTTCCTTGAGCAGAATGATGTGCTGCTTCTTCTTTGCCGCTCGCGCTGCCTTGGCCTCTTCGAACTTGAACTTGCCGTAGTCCATGATCTTGACCACCGGCGGCCTCGCCATCGGCGCCACTTCTACCAGGTCGAGCCCGCGTTCTTCGGCGGCTGCGAGGGCCTGGTCAATCGGGAGAACTCCCAGCTGTTCCCCGGTATTGGTAATGACGCGCACTGGACTGATCCGAATCTGGCGATTGACCCGGACTCTTTTTTCCCGCTCGTTTGTGGACAGCGCCACCTCCCGGCCTGGAGAAAAGAAAAACGGACACCCGGAACCCGGATGTCCGACAATGCCCCCACGAGGCGGCGATCGCCCAGGGAGCTTGCTTCGGACCCGGTCACGCGCTCAGGCCTTGGAGGCCGGCGGTTGGAGGGTGGGGGCCCGAGGGCCCCGCTTCAAGACTGCGGGGAGAAGATAACCAGCCCGATCGCCGGAGCCAAGGGGCGCCGGAATCCGGTTGAGAGCGGCGAGGACCCCGTCGAGCTGACTAATTAAACACGCTCACAAGGTCTTCGTTGGACCCAATGCGGGCGACATAATCGGCGAACGCAGCTGAGTATTCGTCAACCCTGGCCGTGATAGCCTGATCATCCGGGCTCCGTGCTCACGCCAGGTTCATCGTTTTCAGCAGCGCTGTGAATCTCGGATGGGTCCGCAGCGGGGCGAAGAGAAAGGAGCCTTTGATTCCGTACACGGCGCCGGTCCGCTCCCGGTAGGCCCGCTCCAGGTAATCCATCGCCCGGTCGTGCTCGCCCAGCCCGGTATGCACGTAGGCCAGGCTGTAGGGAGACACGAACGCGCGGGATGCCCGCTCCTCGAGCTCGCGAAGGATTTCCCGGGCTCTCGCGGGCTGGCCGGTCTCGGCGTAGGCTTGGCCCAGTTGAGCGGAGAACAGGGGTTCACCGGCGCTCATCCTGACCGCCAGCTCCAACTGTCCGAGTCCTTCCGACACCCTTCCCTTCTTGATGAGCGCCCAACCCAGGGTGGAGTGGGCCCGGCTGTACCCCGGATCCAGATCGGTCGCCCGGGAAGCCGCCTGCAGTGCTTCATCATAGCGCCCCGCCCGCAGGTAGGCGTTGGCGATGTCGGTCCGGTGGGCAATCGGATCGAGCTCGTACGCTCGTTGCTGCATCGTGATCCCATCGTCAAACCGGCCGAGCGCCGAGCACAGCCGTCCATAGAGATCGTAGATATCCGCGCCGTTCGGATTCAACTCCAGTGCCCGCTGAAAGCCCCGCTCCGCCCCAATCCAGTCGAATTCGAAGACGAACTTCACGAACGCCGACGTGCCGTGGGCATCGCCCAGTTCGGGGTCGATCCGCAGCGCATTCGCGACCGCGTCGCGGGCTGCCGGATAGGCCTCTTCCGGGCTCATCATCCCGGTCTCCGCCAGCTCGGTATAGACCTGGGCCAGTGCGGTGTAGGCCAGAGCATAGTTGGGATCTCTCGCGATCGACTGGCGAAAGAGCTCGATTCCCTTGCGAACGCTCTCAGGAGTGTATCGGATGACACTGTGGCGCCCCTGCAGGTACAGCTGGTAGGCCCGAAGATCGCTGGTCGGCTCCTTTCGGATTCGAGCGCGCTCATCAGGAGACAATTCCGCCTGGAGCGCCGCGGCGATCTGCAACGCAACATCGCTCTGAATCGCGAAGACGTCGGTAATATCCCGGTCGTAGGTCTCGGCCCACAGATGCTGGTCGTTATCCGCATCGATCAGCTGAGCGACGATTCGTACCCGGTTGCCGGCCCGGCGCACACTGCCCTCCAGCATCGTCGAGGCCTCCAGGAGGCCGGCAATTTCACGCAGGCTCTGCTCCCGCTTTTTGAACTGCATCACCGAGGTCCGGGAAATCACTTTCAGGTTCCGAATCTTGGCCAGCTGCGCAATCACGTCTTCCGTCATGCCATCGGCGAAGTACTCGTTCTCCGGATCTGCAGTCAGGTTCACAAACGGCAGGACCGCGATGGCTCGCCGGGCTGCCTTGCCGGGAAGCGGTTGGCTTAGTGCGTCCGCAAAGGCGCGCGCGGAATCGAACCGATCGGCCGGGGCTTGGGCCAGCGCCTTCTGCAACGCCTGCTCGACGACCGGGGAAACCGTGGAACGAAGCCGGCGCACGCTGGGGACCGGATCGGTCAGCCGCTTGGCCAGTACGGCCAGCGCGGTCGGCCCGGTATAGGGCGGCTCTCCCGCCAGCATCTCGAAGAGCACGCAACCCAGGCTGTAGATGTCGCTGCGCGAGTCCAGGTGGCCTTCGCCCATGGCCTGCTCCGGACTCATGTACTCCGAGGTTCCGATCGAAACCCCGGTGCCCGTGAGCCGGATATCGCTCGCCACGGTGACCGCAAGGGCAATCCCGAAATCGGCCACCATTGCTTCGCCTTCATGCAGCAGGATGTTCTCCGGCTTGATGTCCCGGTGGATCACCCCGCGACCGTGCGCGTAATCCAGCGCGGCCGCAACCTGCCGGGTGATGCGCACCGTCTCCTCGATCGACAGCTGTTTTTCCCGTGCCAGCCGCTGGCGCAGAGATTCGCCCGTGATGTAGGGCATGACATAAAACAGCAATCGGGCGGACTGGTCGCCGGAGCCCACGGCGATCTCTCCGGAATCGTGGAGCGCCAGGATGTGTGGATGATTGAGATTGGCGGCGATGGCGATTTCGCGGAGAAACCGATCGGGCCCCAGGGCCGAGGCCAACTGGGGCAGCAGAACCTTGACCGCAACTTTGCGCTGATGCTTCAGGTCTTCGGCGAGGTAGACGGTCGCCATGCCACCGCTGCCGATCTTGCGCTCGATCCGGTAGCGGCCGGCGAGTCCGGCGTTCAGTGCATCGAGGGAATCCGACGGCATGATCAAAATTATACTGTCACCACGTCCCGAAGCGCCGCCTGTTTTCCATCCACGGCCGCGGTCCCAAAGGCGACCGTCGGGTCATGCTCGAACACCAGCCGCCAACCCTCGGCCGCCGCCCGGGCTAAGACAGCCCGCTTGCTCTCCAGGGTCCGGAGCGGCTCCAAGTCGTACCCCATGATCCACGGTAGGGGCAGATGGGCCGCGGTAGGCATCACGTCACCCAGGAAGAACGCCGTCTCCCCCCGGTCCTGAACTATGATGGACTGGTGGTGGGGGACGTGTCCCGGCGTCTTGTGGGACCAGATTCCGGGCAGGATCTCTTCGTCCCCTTCCAGGCACCGCCATTTCCCTGCCCGGGTGACGGCTTGCCAGTTATGCGGGATGTAGCTGGCCCTAGTCCGCTCGTTGGTGTGCTGGGCAAACTCCAGCTCGCCCTTCTGTACGACGTAGGTCGCATTGGGAAAAGTGAGCTCAATCGTCGGCTGATCCGTCGATCCATCACCAACCGCATTCCCGCCATACCGCCCGACCACCTTGGTATTTCCGCCCGCATGGTCGAAATGCAGGTGGGTATTGATGACCCAGCGGATCTCCTCCGGCTGATAGCCGATCTCCCGCAGCGCGTCCTCCAGCCGGGTTCCCCCGCCGATCCCCGCGTTCTCCACTCCGTAAATGTCCATGAACTTGGCGTCTTCCTTGTTGCCCAGCCCGCTGTCGATCAGCACCAGGCCGTCGGGATGCTCCACCAGCAGGCAGCGCATCGCGAGCGGAATCCGGTTTCGCTCATCGGGCGGGATTCGCTTGGACCAGAGCGGCTTGGGGACCACGCCGAACATGGCGCCGCCGTCCAGCTTCTGCTTGCCACCCTCGAGGGTAAAGCAACGCATGTTGCCGACATGAAAGGAGTGGACGGTCACGACCAGAGCTCCCGGAACCGGCGCCTGGGCATGGTGCTGATGGCCACGAGATCGTCCACCGTCGTCGCCCCGCGATCGCCGGCCAGCTGGATCAGCCGGTTGAGGAGCTGGGCGGTCACCATCGCGTCACCGCAGGCGCGGTGCCGGGCCTGGTTCTCCCAGCCGAACCAATGGGTCAGGGAATCGAGTCCGCAGGATTGAACCCCCTGCACCAGCCGCCGCGCCAGCCGCACCGTGCAGAGCCGGGGACCCGAAAGCACCAGGTCGCGGGTCCGCCGGAGCTCGGCGTCCACGAAATTCCAGTCGAAGCGGGCGTTATGGGCGACGAAGATCCGGCCCGACAACGCCGCCAGCACCGCATCACTCACCTCGGCGAAGCGGGGGGCCCGGGCGACCATCTCGTTGGTGATCCCGGTGACCGAGGTGATACTGGCCGGGATGTAGCGGTCGGGATTGACCAGCGAATCGAACGCGACTTCGACCGTGCCGGCGCTCACCACCACCACGGCGATCTCGGTGATTCGATCGTCGGAGCGGGACCTGACACCGGTAGTTTCGACGTCCACCACCGCGAAGGTGCAGTCCGCCAGGCGGGGAGTTTCCCGGGCCGAGGTGACCGCGGCCCAGCGCCCGTCGGGAAGCTGCCGCACCCGGGGGTCGGCCCCGAGCAGCGCGATAGCGAGTCGTTCGGCGATGATGGGAGAGACCGAGGCGAGGCCGAGAATGTCGCGCGCCAGTTCCAGCGCGCTCCTGGGCCCGCCGAACATGTGGTCCAGCGCACGATCGCCGAGGGTGCGGTCGGGGTAGACGTTGAGACCGATCAAATTGGATCCGGATAAGGTGAGAAAAAGCGTATAAAGTGTAATGTATAAGGTATAACGTGGGTGCGCTTCAACTTAAGTGACTACTATCGGACAGTCTAAAGGGGGCGTGCGTTATTTGAGCAGTGCGCGGGTGGAATTGATGACAATTACCTGGACTCGTTGGCGTAGTTTCCTCGAATGGCTGGAGTACGTTCGTTTGAGGACCAGAAAGCCTGGCAACAAGCTAGAGCACTAAGTCGGACCGTACGACTGGTTGCTCGTGCAGGGGCATTTCGGAAAGACTACGCGCTCTCCAGTCAGATTCGTCGCGCAAGCAGTTCAGTAATGTCCAACATCGCCGAGGGTTTTGAACGAGGGACCCTAACCGAGCTGAATCAGTTCCTCGGGTACGCCAAAGGGTCATGCGGAGAGGTGAGATCGCAACTTTACGAAGCCCTGGATGCAGATCTCATTTCTGCCAGGCAATTCGAAGAACTCAGAACCCTGGCAATCTCGACCTCCCGATTGATTGGTGCTCTGAAGTCAGTCACTTAACAACGTTTGGCAAACCGCGTGAAACAAGCACCCGGTTCAACGAAAGCGGCAAAGGCTATGCGGTAGCATTTTACTTTCCACTTTACACCTTGCACGCTGTCCTCCGCGGCCTCAGATCGCATCTCTTCGCAACGGAAGGGACATACAGCGTGGGCCCCCGCCCCCCCGCACCAGCTCGCTTCCCTCGATCGTGATCACCGTCCGCTGCCCATCGGCCGGCAGCTCGCCGCTGGCGAGGACTTCGCTGCCCGGCACCACCCGGAACCCGGCGTTGGCCAGCTCGCACAGGGTTCCCTCGTTCCGCTGGTAGCTCAGGATGACGCCGGGAGCGACGGTGAGGAAGTTGCAGGCGCTGGCCCACTGTTCCCGCTCCTGGGTAGGCCGGTGCGAGCCGCCACAGAAAATCGGCTCCAGCGGATTGTTCACGGCCTGGAGCGCCGCGAAGAAATTAGGCATCTCCCGGACTCCAGCATTGCCCTTCTTGCGATGCAGCACGGCCAGCCGCTCGGGGCCGGCGAAGTAGGGTGGATAGATGACGCAGAGCTCGCGATCCACCTGGCTGAACAGCATGTCCAGGTGAATGGCGGTCGGTTCCTTGGGCATCACCACCACGATGACGTCGGTCACCTTGCCGCGGCTGAAGAGCACGTCGCACAGCTGGTCCAGCGCCGCGGGGGTGGACCGCTCGCTGAAGCCGAGGACCAGCAGGTCGTCCCGGAGCACGTGGACGTCGCCGCCTTCGATCGTATAGTTGCTGCGCTTTTCTTCGGAGCCGTCGTAGAGAATCCCGGCGTTGGCCAGGCTGGGATGGAAGCGGAACAGAGCCTTGATCAGCAGCTCTTCGGTCCACCGGACACCGTACCGCATCGAACCGACCACGCCGTGCCGGCCGACCACGAACCCGATATCGCGGGGGAAGAACAGGTTGGGCAGCGGCGGAAAGACGTAGCCCGCCTCGTTCAGGCTCTTCGCGATCGGGCCCGACTCCTCCTCCACCCCTTCAATCAGCATCTTCACGATCGCCTCGGCCGGCAGCTTGCTCAGCGTCTGGGCCAGCGCGTCGGAGGGGATCACGTCCATGGTCTTGGTGATGACGAACTCCCGCGCCTCGGGCTGGCTCAGCACCTGGCTCAGCAGGTCGCCGACCTGGTGCACCTCGCTGAACAGCTCCAGCACCGAGCAGAACTTGCGGTGCTCCCGCTGGGCGATGTCGAGATCAATGATGTCGTCGTAGAGGTAGTCTTCCCGGGTCCCGGGCGTGACGGCTTCCAGCTCGGCACCCGGGGTGTGGACCAGGACGGATCGAAGGCGGCCTATTTCAGAGGTGACGTCGAGAGAAGTCATAGAGAGAATCTAACAGGTGATGGGTACTGGGTACTGAGTACTGGGTACTGAGCGGAGATACGCTGAGAACGCAGTACTCAGTACCCAGTACTCAGTACTATCGATTGGTTAATGCGTAGCTCAACGCCTCCAGCTCAAGTGCCAGGTTCACATTCTTGACGGCCACGTCCTCCGGCACCGCCAACTGCACCGGCGCGAAATTGAGAACCGCCTTGATGCCGAGTTTGACGATCCGGTCGGCCAGTACCTGGGCGACCTCTGCGGGAGTAACCAGCACGGCGATGTCGATCCCCTGGTCCCGGAGCTTCGCCTCCAGGCTCGCGACGTCACTTACTTCGACACCATTCCACCGCTTGCCGATCTTGGCCGGGTCCACGTCGAAGATCTCGACGATTTCAAAGCCCCGTTTCTGAAACCCGCGGTACTGCACCAGGGCGCTGCCGATCTTGCCGGCGCCGAGCAGGATGACCCGGTATTTCCGGCCCAGGCCCAGGATCTCCCGGAGCCGCCCGGCCAGTTCGGGCACGGCGTAGCCCAGGCCCCGCTTGCCGAAGGAGCCGAAGAACGACAGGTCCTTCCGGACCTGGGCCGACGTCGTGCCGCCGCGCAGCGCCAGGGCATCGGAGCTGACGGTCGCGATGCCCTGGTCCTCGAATTCCTCGAGGAATCGAAGGTACAGGGAGAGACGGCGGACCGTTGAATCGGCGATCTTGCGCATGAGACTTTGTGAAATGATTCACAAATCTATTTCGCGGGACCGGGCGAGGCAACACTCACCCCCTCAAGGCCTTGAGTAGCCGGACGAAATCCGCCGCCGACAGCTCTTGGGGCCGCACCGATTCTTTCAGTGCGGCTCTCGCCAACAGGGCACCGGCATCCGCCGCCGGCAGTCCGGTCAGCTCCCGCACCCCGCGGATCAACTGCTTCCTCCGGAATCCAAACAGCCCGACTACCATCCGGCGAAATGCCGCCCCATCCTCATCCGGGATGAGGGGCTGCTCCAACGGTGTCAATCGAAGCACCGACGAATCCACTCTGGGTGGCGGCGAGAAGGCGCCGGCCGCCACGTTGAACAGGCGCTCCACCCGCGCCACCGACTGGACTCCCACGCTCAGGGCTCCGTACTCCGCGCCTCCCGGCTTCGCGGCCACCCGCTCGGCGACTTCCTTCTGCACCAGGAAGACCACCACGCGAGGCCGGGGCGGGGTGAGCGCCTGGTCGATCAGGGGGGACGTGATGTTGTACGGGATGTTGCCGATGACTATGAAAGGGCCGCCCGCGACCGCGTGCCAGTCCAGCTCCAGCGCGTCACCCTGGACCACAATGGCCTCTGGCACATCGCGCTCCAGCACCGGGAGCAGCTCGCGATCCTTCTCGATGACGATGACCCGGGGGCCCAGCTTCAGGAGCTGCCTGGTGAGGGTTCCCCGCCCCGGCCCGATCTCCAGGATGATTTCGCCGGGGCGCGGCTCCAGGGCGGCGGCGATCCGAGCGAGAATGCGGGGATCGAAAAGGAAATGCTGGCCTAGGGACCTCTTCGTCATAGTAAGCAGTAAGCGGTAAGCGGTGAGCGGGACTAGAGGTGAGTGTAACGCCATTGCCAGTTCCGGTGCCCGCGTCCGGTCCCGCTTACTTCTTACTGCTTACTGCTCACCGCTTCCGGTTTAGACCCGCATCACCAGCAGCGTGCGATCGTCCGTGGGGTTGGAAGTCCAGGCGTCGGCCTCGGAGAAGACGCC
>DASYPP010000075.1:0-7321 GCA_036006525.1 Gemmatimonadales bacterium | reverse complement strand
CGGTGCGCTCCCTGCCCATTCCAGCTTCTTTGTTCAACTGTTATTACTTAGTTCAGTTCCGGACTTCTTCTTGCTTGATCTGACATCAAGAAGGGGCCGCCGCGGCCGCCGCGTGTACACCGCGGCCCCCGCGAGGAGCTTTGCAAAGCCTGAATACACCACGATTTAACTTCCCTAGCCTGGGATCCAAGATGCGCACTCTTGCTGTCCTGATGGCCCTGACTGCGAGCCTGGTCACTGCACCGCTCGTCGCCCAGGACTCGACCATGACCCTGAACGACGTCACCTACAAGCGGCACATCCAGGTCGAGGGCAATGACCTGGTGCTGAACGGGATGGCGCTCCGCAAGAAAGTGGTCTTCAAGGTCTACGTCGCCGGCCTGTACCTTCCCCAGCGGAGCAGCAACGCCGAGGCGATCCTCGCGGCCGATGCGCCCCGCCGCATCGTGCTCCAGTTCCTGCGCGGCGTAGATGCCAAGCGGATGTGCGGCGCCTGGGACGAAGCCCTGGAGAACAACACTCCGAACGCCTCGGCCGCTCTCAAGCAGCAATTCGTGACCCTGTGCAGCTACATGGAAGACATCGAGAAAGGCCAGCAGTTTGTCTTCACCTATCTTCCCGGGCACGGGACGCGGATCGACGTCAACGGCAAGAACAAGGGAACCCTGGAGGGGAAGGAATTCGCCGACGCGCTGTTCAAGGCGTGGATCGGGCCCAAGCCGGGGCCGGGCGAGGACTTCAAGAAGAAGATCCTGGGACTCACTGATTGAGGGGATTGATGGGATTGAGGGGATTGAAGGGATTGAAGGGATTGAAGGGATTGAAGGCCTGAGCATGGCCATCGTCGTCGTGGGACACTACCCGACCGAGCTCGAAGCGCAGCTCGGCCAGGCCGTGCTCGAGGCCAACGGGATCTCATCCATTATCATGCGGGATGACGCCGGCGGGATGCTGCCCTCCCTCCACCTGCTGGCCGAGGTGCGCCTGGGGGTCCACGAGGAGGACGCTGAGGAAGCGAAGGCTCTATTGGAAGAGACCCCGGAGGGGTAAGCAGTAAGCGGGACCGGTTTCTGGTACCCATGGCGTCGCCACGCAATGGAATGCCGCGACCAAGTCCCGCTTACTTCTTACGGCTTACCGCTTACGCTTTTCCAGATTACTATCCCTGCCAAAATGTCATTCCCCCTCTAGCACTCAAGACTCATGGCCGAACGAGACTTCCTCGCCAACACCGATCTTTCCAAAGCCGAGAACGCCAGGCTGATCCAGCTGGCGCTCGAAATGAAGAGCGGCAAATACCGCGATAAGCCATTGGCAGGAAAGACCTTAGGTATGGTCTTCGCGAAGAGCTCCACCCGGACCCGGGTCTCGTTTGAGGTGGGGATGTATCAGCTCGGCGGCCATGCCCTCTTTCTCTCCGCCCGCGACATCCAGCTCGGGCGGGGTGAGCCAATTCGGGACACCGCCCGGGTGCTCTCCCGGTATCTCGACGGGATCATGATCCGGACCTTTGCCCAGGATGACGTCATCGAGCTGGCCAAGTTCGCCAGCATCCCGATCATCAACGGGCTGACCGACTTGCTGCACCCCTGCCAGCTGCTCGCCGACCTCATGACCATCCAGGAAAACCTGGGCAGCCTGGAGGGAAAGATCGTGGCCTGGATCGGCGACGGGAACAACATGGCCAACAGCTGGATCGAGTGTGCCGGCCTGCTCGGCTTCGAGCTTCGCCTCGCCTGCCCTGAAGGCTACGAGCCCAACCACGACATCTTCGAGGCCAACAGCAAGAAGGCCAAGCTCACGATCACCGAGCTGCCGGAAGAAGCGGTGGCCGGCGCCCACGTGGTGAATACCGATGTGTTCGCGTCGATGGGGCAGGAAGGTGAAGCCGAGGCGCGGCTCCAGGCTTTCCAGGGCTACTGCGTGGACGCGAAGCTCATGAAGCAGGCGGATCCCAAGGCGATCTTCCTGCACTGCCTGCCCGCGCACCGGGGAGAAGAGGTCTCGGAAGAAGTCCTGGAAGGTCCGCAGTCGCGGGTGTGGGACCAGGCGGAAAACCGGTTGCATGCGCAAAAAGCTTTGATGGCAATGCTTATGGGAAACATCAAGTAAACCAATTCGCCACGGAGTCACGGAGACCACGTAGGCGGCACGAAGAAAACATTGTCTATCGGTTCTCCGTGCAACCTTCGTGAACTTCGTGGCTCCGTGGTGAATCAGTTGACGAGGATCTCAATGTCTGATGTGCTGAAGCACACGCCACTCTACGAAGTCCACAAGAAACTCGGCGGCAAGATGGTCCCCTTTGCCGGCTGGGAAATGCCGGTGCAGTACCCCGCCGGGATCATCAACGAGCACAAGGCGGTGCGGACCGACGCCGGCATCTTCGACGTGTCCCACATGGGCGAGATCGAAGTCACCGGCCCGGACCGGAACGCGTTCGTCAACCGGATGACGACCAACGACGTGGGCGCGCTGGCAGCGGGAGAGGTGCAGTACTCGGCCGTGCTCTCGCCGGAGGGCACTTTTCTCGATGACTGCACGGTCTATCGCTTCGAGGACAAGATCATGGTCGTGGTGAACGCGTCCAACGCCGACCGGATCTGGGATCATTTCGTGGAACACAAGCAGGGCGCCAATATCCGGCTGAAGAACATTTCGGACGACGTGGGACTGCTGGCGCTCCAGGGCCCCCGCGCCGAAGCGCTGCTCCAGGCCGTTTCCGAGACCCAGCTCTCCTACATCCCCTACTACCATCACACCAGCGGCAAGGTGGCCGGGTGCGGCTGCTTCATTTCCCGCACCGGGTACACCGGGGAAGACGGGTTCGAGATCTACTGCCGCTGGCGCGACACCGAGACCGTGTGGAACGCGCTCACCGGACCCGGCAAGGCCCAGCCCATCGGCCTCGGCGCCCGGGACTCGCTCCGGCTCGAGGTCGGTTATGCCCTTTATGGCCACGAGATCGACGAGAACAGCACCCCGCTCGAAGCCGGGCTGGGCTGGATCGTGAAGCTGGACAAGGGCTCGCCGTTTACCGGCGCCGAGGCGTTGCGGCGGCAGAAGCTGCATGGCGTCACCCGGAGAATGGTCGGGTTCACCATGGCCGGGAAGAGTTTTCCGCGGCAGGGCTACCCGGTGTTCTACGAGGGGAGCCAGGTGGACACGGTCCGGAGCGGCACCGTGAGTCCCTCGCTCGGTATCGCGATCGGAACCACCTACCTGCCCGCCGCGGCGGCCAAGGCGGGGACGAAATTCCAGGTGGATGTGCGGGGAGAGAAGCAGGAGGCAGAGGTCGTCAAGATGCCGTTCTACAAGAGCGGTTCCGTAAAGAAAGGTAAGTGACGGATGGCTCTGCCAAACTGCCAACTCGAAGGCGCCAAGACGCCAAGAAAAGACAATCATGTGGTTCTTTGCGACTTCGCGTCTTTGCGTTGAGCAGTTCTGAATGCCAATTCGAGTTGCGATACTCACGGTCAGCGACCGGGGCAGCAGTGGAGGGCGGGCTGATACCTCAGGCGACGCCATCGCCGAGTGGGCGAAGCAGCGCGGCTATGAGATCGCGGCGCGCGAGATCGTGGCCGACGAAGCGAAAGACATTGTCTCCCACCTGGTCCGCTGGTGCGACCAGAACCTTGCCGACCTGGTGATCACCACCGGCGGCACCGGCGTCTCGGCCCGCGATATCACTCCCGAAGCCACCGCCGGCGTCATCCAGAAACCTCTCCCCGGAATCGCCGAAGCCATGCGAATGGGCGCCTGGCCCCGGGTGCCGGCGGCGATCCTCTCGCGCGGGTTGGCGGGGACCCGGGGGAAATCCCTGATCGTGAATCTTCCCGGCAGCCCAGGCGGGGTGAAGGATGGATTGGCGGTGCTGGAGAAGGTCGTGGAACACGCAGTGGATCTGCTGAGAGGGAAAACCGAACATTAGCACGATGTCATCCAGCATTTGCAGGATGTCATCCCGAGCATAGCGAGGGATCTTCTCACCCAGCCTGGTAGCCGATTACCAGCCGCCGAAACAAGATTCCTCCCTACGCTCGGAATGACAAATTGAGCACTTGTCACTTGTCACTTGTCACTTGTCACTAAATGGCTGAGCGCGCGTTGATCACCATGGATGACATCGAGACGGCGGTCCGTCTCAACGCCGCCTTTGAGGCAGCGGGCTTTGCCACGTCCATGGTGGCGCCGGTGGACGACGGCCGTGCCGCGCTCCGGCGCGACACCCCGGACCTGGTGATCCTCACCGGCGGTCTGCACGAGACCCACACCCGCCAGCTCGCCGCGGCGGCGCGCGATTCGGCGATCTCCTCGCTGGCCCTGCTGGAGCCCACCGACACCGGCCGGATCGAAGGCGACCTCGGGGTCACCGAGATCATGACCAAGCCGGTCTCCACCGAGGATGTGCTCTCGACGGCGCGGCGGATGATCGATCGCCGGAAACTGCAGGAGCGCACCGGCATCATGGGCGAGAGCCCGGCCATCCAGGAGCTGCTGGTCAAGATCGAGCAGATGGCGCCGGTGTCGAGCACGGTGCTGGTGCAGGGCGAGTCGGGGACCGGCAAGGAGCTGGTCGCCAAGGCGCTGCACGACCTGTCGCCCCATCGCGGCAAGCCGTTCATCGCGGTGAACTGCGCCGCGCTGCCCGAGACCCTGCTCGAGTCCGAGCTGTTCGGCCACGAGAAAGGCGCCTTCACCGGCGCCGCCGAACGGCGGCTGGGCCGCTTCGAGCTGGCGGACGAGGGGACGATCTTCCTGGACGAGATCGGCGAGATCCCGCCCAGCGTGCAGGTGAAGCTGCTCCGGGTGCTGGAGAGCCGGAACTTCTTCCGGGTGGGCGGCACCCAGCCGATCAAGGTGGACGTGCGGGTGGTGGCGGCCACCAATACCAATCTCAAGGAAAGGGTCGAGCTGGGCGAGTTCCGCGACGACCTGTACTATCGGCTCAACGTCCTCAACGTCTACCTACCGCCGCTCCGCGAGCGCCGGGCGGACATTCCGCTCCTGGTCCACCGCTTCATCCTGGAGTTCGCCCGGGAGCACGATCGCAAGTTCCGCGGCATCACCCCCGAAGCGATGCGGCTGCTGGTGGAGGCGCCCTGGCCGGGCAACGTGCGCCAGCTTCGAAACCTGATCGAATCCATGGTGGTACTGGCGCCGGGCACCGAGATCCGGGCCAGCGACATCCCGCGCGACATCCTGGACGGTCCCGGCCGCATGCTCCCCATGCGGATCGGCACCCTGGGCGGTACCCACCGCGATGTCCCGGCCCAGGAGCTGGAGTTCATCCTCCGTTCGCTGGTGGAGCTTCGGCTCCAGGTGGAAGAGCTGCGCCGGCGCCTCGAAGATCGGCCCCAGCGGGTGCAGGTGATCGACCTGGGGGAGCCGGCCATCGCCGAGGTGGTGGATTCGGAGCCGGCGCCGCCCGATACCGTCGTGTACCGGCCCGGGATGACAATGGCGGATGTTGAGAAGGCCGCCATCCAGGCGGCCCTGGAGGAGTACCGGGGCAACCGGCGCAAGGCGGCCGAGGTGCTGGGGATCGGAGAGCGGACGCTATACCGGAAGATCAAGGCATACGATCTGGATGGGCGGTAGAACCACAGATTGCTCAGATTTTGAGGATTTCGCAGATTAGAAGATTGATCATCGACAAACCTGGGTCAGCTGCGCCAATCTGGGTAATCTGCGGTCTAGAAGATCAAGGCGTACGATCTGGACGGGCGTAGAACCACAGATTGCTCAGATTTTGAGGATTTCGCAGATTACAAGATTGCTCATCGACAAATCTGGGTCATCTGCGCCAATCTGGGAAATCTGCGGTCTAGAAGATCAAGGCGTACGACCTGGATGGGCGGTAGGAGGAAGGTGTGAGCCTCCAGGCTTGCTTCGTCTCCCATCCGCCTCCACGTTACCGCAGTCGCCAAACACACCGTCGAGGGTCCCATGGCACGCTTCCCCGGACTGCCGGCCGTTGTCCCGGCCCTGCTTCTCTCACTCGTCGCCTGCTCTTCATCGGAGGAGCCCCCGACTGATGAGATGACCCTGCTGGTCACCAACGACAGCTGTCAGCTGATGAACTGCTCACCGATCCGGGTTCTCGCCTTTCCCGACAAGCAGCCTGGCACGCCCGGTGGGAACTGGTCAATCGACCTGGGTCTCGTCACCACCCCTTCCGCCTGTCTCACCCTTCCACCCGGCGCAATCTTCCGCGTGATAGGTGGACCGGACACCACGACCTTCTCTTGGACCACCGGCGACGCAGTCTCACTGGGAACCATTCCCGCCTCAGGGTCCATCGTATTGGCCGCGCCGAGCACGGGATCCTTTGTGCCGGATCGGGCCAAGGGGTGGAAGGTGTCACTGCCTGGCCGGGGCCAGGTGACAGAGGCTGAGGCTTGTTCGCCATGAACCCCCGCATCCTGCTTTCCGCGCTGGCCGCTGGTGCCTTTAGTCTGGCCTGTCATGATTCTCAATCCAACGATCCGCCGGAGTTCGGATCAATCCAGGTGAGCAACACCACGACCGGACCCCTGATACCCGGTCCGTTCTACTTCCATGTCGTCCTGGACGGCGCCATTCCACGCATCCTGCGCACCGACTCGATTCTCACCATTGACTCGGTTCCTGCCGGGACTCACAGCACCGATATCAGTCTCCTCCGGTCTCAGTGCTCGGTTCCTGACTCTTCCATCGCCACCAATGTCGTCGCAGATGATACGACCGCCGTCCAGTTCAATGTGTCCTGTGCAGTCAACTGGGGGTTCCTGGCCGTGGGTCTCCCGACCAGTGGTCCCAACCAGCCCAGTCCTCTTATCATCACCTTCGATGGTGTTGCGATCGGTGGGGCCGATCCCAATACAGCTGGCCTGGGCTTTCCATACGTCCCCGCGGGCGCCCACAGCATCGGACTCACAGGTGCTGGCGCCAATTGCCTGGTGGCGGAGTCCAATCCCCAGGATGTAGTTATCCCGCTGGACGACACGCTTCATATCAATTTTACGCTGACCTGCTCTTGAGGAGTCCCCCTTGCGCGCCATGATGCGTTCGTTTGTCACGGTGCTCATTATGGCTGCCTCGGCGCGATACGCGCAGGCGCAGGCCAGCGACGCCGAGGGGAAGGCGGCCGTCGCCGTTGCTGACTCCGTGCTCGCGGCGCTCACCAGTGGCGACAGCACGACGCTGGCACGCCTCACGCTCGATTCCGCGGTGGTAGGTGGGGTAAGTGTGCGCGACGGAGTGGAGCGCGTGTCGTTGCGGACCTGGGGCCTCTACATCCACCGCACCGGCGCCCCGACCTTCACCGAGCGAGGCTTCG